>CAIWXQ010000011.1 GCA_903916675.1 uncultured bacterium
CGCGGCTGCGCGCCCAGTAGATGTCTGTGCCGTCCTCGAAGATCACGTAGACGAACGAGAAGCCGTAGTATGAGTAGCCGCGCACAGCCTTGGCGCGCGGGACAGAGAGCATCTTGGCTGTGATCGGGTAGGTGAGCTGGTCCTGCACGATTTGCGGGGCCTGGCCCGGCCACTCGGTGTAGACGATCACCTGCGTGTCCGACAGGTCGGGGATGGCGTCCAGCGGGGTGTGCCGCAGCGCGTACAAGCCACCGCCAACCAGCCCGAGGGTCGCCACGGCGACGAGGACCCGGTTGCGCAGGGAGAAATCGATGATGTGTGGCAGCATAAGGAAACGCGCCTCGTGTGACGCCATCTATGGCGTCAACTATATCCGCTTGTGGCAGGGTCCGCAAGACGGGTGCAGCGGCAGGGCAGCTTATTTCCTCTCCGTCTCAGATTGCAGAAAACCTGGAAGGTCCGCGAGGCACGACAGCACCGGAGCGCCGGCGGCGAGGAGGCGGGCGTGGCTCTGGTGCCCCTGGGCGATGAGTACGCAGCGACAGCCGAGCTCATGGGCGACTTCCAGATCGTGCAATGTGTCGCCGACGAACAGTATTTCTGTGGGTGGGCAGGGGATGCGCTGCATCAGCCGGCGGCCGGTCTCGACCTTGGAGTGGCCGTGGAGGTTGTCCACGCCGTGGACAAAATCGAAGCAGTCTGCCAGCCCGGCATCTGCCAGCATGCGTTCGAGGATGGATTGTTCAGCTGCCGAAAGGACCGAAAGCCCCAAACCGGCCTCGCGGCAGAAGCGCAGCACGGGCGTCGCACCGTCATGCAGGCGGATCGACGGTTCAGCCAGATAGAGATCGTGATAGGTGCGGGCGAGGAGGTCCCAATTCTCCTCTTCCAGGCGGAAGCCCAGGGCTGTGTAGTAGTTGCGGACGGGGAATCCGAAAAGTTCGCGGTAGCGGGGGATGTCAGTGCTCGGCAGGGCACGGACTTCAAGCAGTCGGTTGATGGCGTTCACTGAGGCTTGGACGTCGTCCAGCAACGTGCCGTTCCAGTCCCAGACAATGTGGCAATAGGCGGGCATGCGGGTCATCCTAGGAGAGCCGGCGACGCAGCGCAAGCGGGATGCGGATAGCCGGCACCACGGCGGCGCACCAGTCCCCCAATCCCTGCTCGTTCCATCCCTGCCGGTTGCCGGCTGCCACAGCGCCGCTTAGCCAATCCCCCAATGGCCCCCGCGCTCGGTGGCCGGGTCGGGCGTGGCACGGCTCGCGCACTCGCACGTGCCACGCCTCTCCGTGGTAGCAATGTCTAGGAACGCGGGCGTTCCGCCCGCTTCTATCACCGTTGACACAAGTTAAAGATCGAAAGTAACCTTGCCCCGTTGGCCTGCGGCGCGTGATTGCGAACAAAGTGCCAGGTAACCTAGAGGGATCCGAAATCACGTTGGCAAGGGAAACCCATATGAGAACAGCATTCTATTTCGCGGTCATTTGCCTCCTTCTTGTGGCCAGAAGAGCAGCCGCAATAGATACCAACGAGCCCGCCAACGACTACGTAGTAACATCAACAACGAACGGTGTCTTGATCACAGCGGAGTCAATATTGGTCGCGCTGCCAACCGCTAACGCCGGCTACGGCGTCGTGGCCCGCATGAACGGTCGATGGGGTTTATTCTACGCAAGTGTCACTAATGCGCCATCTGTCACCAACTACGTCTCCAGACAAGTGCGGATGACTTTCAAACCAAAACCTGTGGTAGAAATGAACGACCATAGGGTCTCTATAGTACTCAGAAGTGTGGATGTGATAAGAGTTGAGAATGGTACAGATGCTGAAAACCCAGCTGCTACGTTGCGGGCTATCGACATCTGCTCGACTGCGGTCACATCAAACGGCGGTGACGCTCCCATCCCACCCGGTACACTGGCAGACTGGTTACGCTTTGACAAGCCAGTCACCCTCGAATGCCGTGAACTACCGAAGCCGGAGAAGGAACGTGAATCTAATCCATTTGGCGATCCCCTTTGGGAGTACGACTACTCCAGCAAGACGCAGACGCTACACTCATACAGCATCGCACTTTTTCCCGGGGGGTCAATCTTTCGTGACAAACGTAAGCAAATGGAGGCGGTCATCGCCCAGCAGATGGACAAGTTGAAGGCCATCTCAACGGGTCGGCATCTGGGCATTGCCATCCAAACAAGACCGGACGGTCGCAAAGTTTATTTCACAGTCCTGGGTTTTGGACCCGGTGGAACGGGATATGGCGCGTTCACGACTTTGGCCGGCGGCACCTACGATCTTCTCGTGACGCATAACGTCGATGGAGAGGATGTGGGCCAAGATCAAAGACTCAGGAACCCAGCGAAGCCAGACAAGGAGTTGACCGATGTCTTTGGTTTGATCGAGGAACGCGTGAATCAAATTGTCTCAAAGAAAGCAGCCAACCAAGTGCCGGAGGATACGACTCGAAAACTCACCGAACCTCAGCACTGACATCCCACACTCGCCCTTCTACTGAAACCGGCGCCCACGCTGCCAGCCTCGTGATGGACCAATCAAGCGGCTGGTCTCAAAAGGGTGGCCGTCGATCCGGCTGCCCGGTTTGTCGAACGACTGTTACGCTGCGGTTTCATTACGGTGCGGGCTCACGCCCGCCTTGGGATATGCGCTCGAGGACGGCCAGCATGTCGAGGAAAGCGCCGTTGGCGTGGTAGAGCGGGTCGCCTTCGGGCACAGCCGGTACGACGTCGAGCACATGCCCTGTTTTGCCATCGCGCGTCTGAAACGGGAAGAGCATGTTAGCCCGGTTCGGGTAGTGGCTGAAATAGGCGTTGTGGCAGAGACGGAAGAGTTCTAGGCACTGAGTCCGGATTGATGCGGTTTCTGCCACTGTGCAGGCACGCACCGCGGCGCGCATGGTCTCGGGCAGGTTCCACCACGGCATGTCGCTGTTGAGGGGTGCGCCGGTGCGACTGTCCACGGTCTTGTACAGGCCCGGGTGGCGCGAATTGTACCCCAACTCCGTTGATTTCAGCAGCAGGCGCGGCAGTTCGCGGCGGGCGCAGGCAATGAGTCCGGCATGCTTCTGCGCCAGTGGTGAGCGCTCCAGTTGTTCGATCATGCCAAGCCCCAAGCCGACCAGTTCGTTGGCGTGTCCGGGATCAAGGATCGGCAACTGGTTGCCGGATGCCGGATCGACATACTCCGCAAAGACGGCGGTAGACGGATTATAATGGGCTTGCAGCACTTCGCCCAAAAATCCAGCCGCCATGTCCAGCGCGGCACTGCGCACGGCCGGGTCAAACGCCTTGCGTGCGAAGCACGAGCCCGCACCCTGCATCAGCATGCGCATGCCGTGGCCGCGCCCCGGCGGCGGCGCCGTCTGTTCCACCTCGTCGTGATTGCTGCGGACCAGTCCTGCGGCGCGCTGGAGCAGCGCAAATGCTCTTTGTTGCACGGCGGGATCCTGATTGGATAACAGTCCTTTGGCGCAGAAGATGTCGCCCGCGCCGACGCGCGTCGGGTCCGGCTGCGCCGGCTGCCCTTTGGCGTCCACCGCCTGCAGGTCGCGGTTGACGCGAAAAGGGATGCGGTCGTGATGCAGATCCGCAATCCGGACAATGGCCTGCGTCATGTTGGAGACCCATTCCGTGAACAGGTGGCGGATGGCACGTCGTTCGGATGACGTCAGTGATTCGATCCGGTCCAACTCGTGCAAATGGTCGTCCAGCGCTTCGCTGCCGCGCCCCAGGAACCAGGCAAAGACCAGGTTGTAGCTTTCGGCTGGCAGGTCGCGGCCTGTATTGGGATTGAACTTGGTCTCGACAAACGGCCAGGCCGGGCAACGTTGGTGCCGCGCCAACAGCAGGCGGCAGCCAGGGGCGATGGCAGCATCGAAGATGAAGTGACGGTATGCCGGCGATTGCAGGGCTTCGATGGACGCGTGGTCGAGCAGCAGCGGTTTCCAGTCGTAGCAGGTTTTTGGGTTCATCAATCGTCCAGAATGACGGAGTTTACGACTTGCTGGAAAAATTCATTACACGAAGAGAATCTCAACGTCAAGGTGCCCTTGTACTTGTAAACGCGCACAGCGTCGGCGTATGGAGGCGAATATTGCTGAAATACAGCTGCGCGCGCCTCCCGAGGCGCGCCGCCAACGATCCGTCGCAGATCGCCAGGGGCTCGCCGCCAACGGTGACGGCCCGGAATCCCTTGCGGCCCCGCTTTCGCGCATTTCGCGTGTTTCAAGGGCAACAGTATGTGCGCGGGTGGGCATGAGATGCGCTGCATCAAGCGGCGACCGGTTTCGCCCTTGGAGTGGCCGTGGAGGTTGTCCACACCGTGGACAAAGTCGAAGCAGTCTGCCAGCCCGGCAGTCATACGTCGTTTGCCGACCTCTGATCTCTGCCCACGGGCTCTGTTTTACTCCCAGAAGAAAGACGGAAAATGTGCGCGACAGACAGGAAGGTTGTTGCGCGCACGTATCATTCACAACATATTGCAGGACAATATGTTGTGAATTTCGTGCGACAGGATTCCAACCTTTTATTTGTCGCATTTCGTCGCATGTGTGGTTCAACAACCGTTTCCCGCTAGGCGGCAGCGCCGTCCCGGCGAGGCAATCCCGAACAGGGTTATCAGGGCTAACAATGTACACCCCGGTCTTGTCATGGTCGTCTGCGATCCTTGTCAGGCCGGGACCACTCGGGCATAATGCCCGACAGCGAGCGTGAAACGCATGCGACTCTCCCGCACAGCCCGAATCACCGCCTAACGTGGCAAATAGAAAATTTCAGATGAAGACGAACAACCTTACACGCGTCTCGCTCGTTTTGGTGTTGCTGGCAATGGCTAGCGCCCCACCAAGTGTCTGCGCAAACATCTACTATGTGTGGACGAACAGTCCGGCCAATGGCCCCGGCACAAATTGGGCAACGGCCTTTCAGAACATCCAAAGTGCCGTGGATGCGGCGAGATCCGGCGATCTGATTCTGGTTACCAACGGTGTTTATACGTCTGGCAGTCGCGTTACGCCCGGTGGCACGTTGTCCAATCGGATTGTCGTCACCAACGCGATCACGGTTCAGAGTGTAAACGGCGCAGCCGTCACCGTGATCCAGGGACAGGGGCCAAACGGTCCATCTGCTGTGCGGTGTGCCTATCTGAGCAGTTTGGCATCACTGACCGGATTCACCCTGACCCAGGGCGCGACATTGACAACGGGAAATGACGCGTCGGGTGGGGCCGTATACGGAGGCACCCTGAATCAGTGCGTTTTGTCGGCAAACACGGCAAGCGGTTATGGCGGTGCATCCATGAACAGCATCCTGAATGGATGCGCGGTGGTGCTCAACACGACCGCCGGCGCAGGTGGTGGATGTTACGGAGGCGTGTTGAATAACTGCACGGTTGTTGGTAACCGCGCAAACCAATGGGTGGGCGGCGGGACATGCGCAGCCGCAATGACAAACTGCATTGTCTTTTACAACACATCGTGGGGGATGGAACCAAACG
Organism: uncultured bacterium; assembly: GCA_903916675.1. GTDB lineage: Bacteria > Verrucomicrobiota > Kiritimatiellia > RFP12 > CAIWXQ01 > CAIWXQ01. The sequence continues at coordinate 5,512 of CAIWXQ010000011.1, forward strand.
TGTCCGGCTCGGACACGAAAAGCTGGCCCGCGCCAATGCCTAGCCCCGCGTGTGCGTATAATTGCACCACGCCAATTCTGGACGGCCCAGGGAACGTCACGGCAGAACCCGTGCTGGCGAGTCTGACACACCTTGCGGCTGGATCGCCCTGTACTGCCAGCGGAGTCTATACAGGTTGCCTGCCTTTCGATTTGGATGGAAAAACTTGGGCGAACCCACCCAGCATGGGATGTGATCAATATATTCCTGGTGGCAGAACGGGGGAACTGGCGGTGGCGATCCAAGCAGGTCTGACCACTGTTGCTACTCGGCATGGAGTTGCCTTCGTGGCCAACATCCAAGGGTGCACCACCCAGAGCATGTGGGATTTTGGCGACGGGACGAGTGTCACAAACCAGCCGCTTCCTTTGCATGCTTGGAATGTTGCAGGTGACTATCCGGTAGTGCTGACAGCGTTTAACGAGACATATCCGGCAGGGATTACAACGACAACCATCATACATGTCGTGGAGGAAACGCATTATGTGGCGCAAGGCAACCCAACACCTGTTTCGCCATATCTGTCATGGGCAACAGCGGCTTCGAACATCCAGGACGCCGTCGATGTCTGTATTCTGCCCGGCGCCACTGTGCTTGTGAGTAATGGCGTCTATTCCACGGGTGGGCGGGTAACACCGGGAGGAATCCTGACCAATCGGATCGTGGTGACAAACGAGATCATGGTGCAAAGCGTGAATGGCCCGGACGTAACTATTGTTGCAGGGCAGCAACCGCTTGGCCCATCCGCGGTGCGCTGTGCCTACTTGGGTGTAAATGCGACTCTGGTGGGTCTGACGCTAACCAACGGTGCTACGGCAACGAATGGGGATTATGTGCTGGATAAGTCCGGTGGCGGTGTTTACGCACTTGGCGCAGTTTTGAGCAACTGCATGGTGACGGGCAACCAGGCGAACTACGCTGGCGGTGGAGCGGACTATGGAGCATTAAGCAGTTGTACGCTTTCGGGTAATTCTGCCCAACTGTCGGGTGGTGGCTGGGGTGGCGGCGGTGCCAATTTAAGCACGTTGTTCAACTGCATAATAACAAGCAATCGAAGTTACTATCACGGAGGTGGCGTTTTTTGTGCAACACTTATGAACTGTACACTGACCGGAAATATTGTGCATGGAAGCGGTGGCGGATCAGCTGGTAGCGACGTCTCAAACTGTACCTATATCGGAAACTCAGCGTTAGCATATAGCTATTCTAGCGAAGGTGGCGGATCTTGGGCCGATAATCTGGCGGCATGCACGGTGATGAGCAATTCAGCTGACCAAGGTGGCGGCGTTTCCGGTGGCATCGTGACGCATTGTCTCCTGGCAGGAAACACCGGCAGTAGCGGTGGCGGAGCCCATTCGGCCCGCTTGGTTGATTGCATGCTGACGAACAATACAGGCGGTGGCGCTTATACCTGTAATTTGATCAACTGTCGTTTGGTTGGGAATTCCTGTCCCGGCGGTGGTGGTGGTGGAATAAATGGAGGGACAGCGGAAAACTGTGTTTTAATCGGGAATTCAGCCACATATGTTGGCGGAGGAGCTGATTTCGCAAAGCTGACAAACTGCACGGTGGTCGGCAATAATGTTTCCGATCCCACGGGCTCCGGTGGCGGCGTACATTCCAGTACATTGGTAAATTGCATCGTTTATAGCAACTCGGCGGCAACAGGACCGAACTATGGTGGTTCCTGCACGCTCAATAACAGTTGCACCACGCCGTTGCCGACAAGCGGTACGGGCAACATCTCGGATGACCCCGCGTTTATCAACCCAACTGCCAACGACTTCCACTTGGCGACCAATTCTCCCTGCATCGATAGCGGTACGAACCAGAACTGGATGCTCACGGCAACCGATTTGGACGGCAGGCCACGAATCATCCACGGTGTGGTGGACATGGGTGCCTATGAGGCCATCCTGCCGCAGTGGGATACAGATGCTGATGGGGTGCCCGATTTGTGGATGTGGAATCACTTCGGGCATCTGACCGGCCAGGCGATTGATCGTTCCCGCGCACAGGACGATGCCAGCGGAACTGGCCAGAACAACCTGTTCAAATATATTGCCGATCTGGACCCGACCAACCCGGCGTCCGCGTTTGTTATCAGCGGCATTGCAAACCAGCTTCCGGGCAGCGAGGTCTCTTTTACCGTTACTTCTCTCAGCCGATTGTATGCGCTCGAATGCACCACCAATTTGGTCGATGGCGTATGGACAAATCTGGCGGATGCGGTCCCTGTTCCCGGCAATGGCAGTGCCTTATCGCTCATCGACACCAACGACGCGCCGACGCGTATTTATCGGGTACGAATAGGGTTGCCGTAGGCGGTGTTGTGATCTGAACAGTCCCTGTTACGGGTCCAGTTGCGGCAGCAGAATTCGATACTGATCCGCTTGTTGTGACCAATAAGCACCCCGCGCGGATTACTGTCCGCCGACCGGCGAACCTTGTCAGGCTGGATGCGCTCGGGCATAATGACGTGAAACGCATGCGACTCTCCCGCACAGCCCGAATCATTGCCTATCTCCTGCTGCTGCTTGGCGCGGCGTTCTTCCTGCTGCCGATGATCTGGATGCTCTCCACGGCGCTCAAGCCGGTGGAGCAGACCATGACCCTGCCGCCGCAGTGGCTGCCGAAGGCCTACTCCATCGAGCGCGAGGGGCGGCGCGTGGAGGTGCGGCGCGGCGACACGGCGATCACGGCGCCGAGCCTGCTGGTGCGCGACAACAGCAGCGGCGCGCCGTTCGTGGTGCCTGCCAGCGAGGTGTCTGGCGGCCGTTGGCGGCCAGTCGGCTCTTTCGGCCCCGGCGTGGCAATGAGCGTGGCGCAGGAAATTCCTGCTGCCGTGGACAAGCCGTGGGTGCTGGTGCACGAGGCGGACAACGGCCGGTCGGAAGCAATGCCGGCGGAGCAAGTTGCTGCGCGCGTGGCGCCGCGCTGGGAAAATTTTGGCGGTGCGATCCGTGCCATGCGCAACTTTCCGCGCTACCTGGCAAACACGCTGCTGCTCTGCATCCTGAACACGATCGGCGCGGTGCTCTCCAGCGCGCTGGCAGCCTACGGTTTTGCGCGGGTGGACTGGCGCGGGCGCGACCACGTCTTTCTCGTGGCGCTGGGGACCATGATGATCCCATTCCCGGTGGTGATGGTGCCGCTCTACTCGCTCTTCCGGGCCATGGGCTGGATCGGTACGCTGCAGCCGCTCTGGGTGGGGTCATTCTGCGCCGGGGCGTTCAATGTTTTCCTGCTGCGGCAGTTCTTCCGCACGATCCCGCAGGATCTCTCGGAGGCTGCGCGCATCGACGGCTGCAGCGAATTTCGCATCTTCTGGCAGATCATCCTGCCCCTCTGCCGGCCAGCGCTGGTGGTGGTGGGGCTCTTCACGTTCCTGGGGACCTGGAACGACTTCCTCGGGCCGCTGCTCTACTTGACGGACCAGAAGGATTTCACCCTGGCGCTCGGCCTGCAATGCTACCAGAGCCAGAGCGGCGGGACGGAGTGGCACTACCTGATGGCTGCCAGCACGCTGGTGATCCTGCCGGTGGTCGTGCTCTTCCTGCTGGCGCAGCGCAGCTTCATCGAGGGGATCTCCATGACGGGACTGAAAGGATAGACGCATGAAACGGACAGATCTGCGGTTTCCAAGCGATTTTACCTGGGGGGCGGCCACGGCGGCCTACCAGATCGAAGGCGCGGCGCGCGAGGACGGCAAAGGTCTTTCGACCTGGGACATGTTCTGTCGCCAGCCGGGGCGCGTCTATGAGGGGCACACGGGCGACGAGGCCTGCGACCATTACCACCGGTGGAAGGAGGATATCCGCCTGATGAAGCGGATGGGCCTGCAGGCCTACCGGATGTCCGTCTCCTGGCCGCGCGTGATTCCGGCCGGCGTTGGCGCGGTGAACCCGAAGGGGCTTGCCTTCTATGACCGGCTGGTGGATGGCCTGCTGGCAGCGGGAATTGATCCGTGGGTTACCCTGTTCCACTGGGACTTCCCGCACGAGCTCTATTTGCGCGGCGGCTGGCTTAACCGCGACAGCGCGGCGTGGTTCGGCGACTACGCGCGGGTGGTCGTGGAGAAGCTCTCGGATCGCGTCACGCACTGGATGACGCTGAATGAGCCGACCTGCTTTATTTCACAGGGACTCGAAACCGGAATACACGCGCCGGGTGACAAATTGGGCAAGCACGAGGTCCTGACGGCTGCGCACCATGTGCTCCTGGCGCACGGCCACGCGGCGCAGGTGATCCGTGCCCACGCGCGACGGAAGCCGGTGGTTGGCTGGGCGCCCTGCGGGATCATCGGAGCACCTGCCACCAGCAAGCCCGCAGATGTGCGCTCGGCCAGGGCCTTTACCAATGAATGCCGTGATTTGTGGAGTTTTTCCTGGTGGGCGGATCCAATTTTCTTCGGACACTATCCAGAGGATGGCCTGCGCCAAGTCGGCAACATGTCGCCCAGGGTTCACCCGGGCGACATGGAACTGATCCGCCAGCCCATGGATTTCTTTGGGATGAACATCTACAACGCCCGGATGATTCGTGCGACGAAGACCGCGCCATATGAAATGGTTCCCGCCTTGCCAGGAAGACCGCAGACGCTTTTCCATTGGAAGATTACGCCGTCCGCACTGTACTGGGGGCCGCGGTTTATCTACGAACGCTACAAGTGTCCGATCGTGATCACGGAGAATGGCCTGTCGAGCATGGATTGGGTCAGCCTGGGCGGCTGCGTGCATGATGCCATGCGGATCGACTTCACGGAGCGATACCTCTCGGAGTTGCGCCGCGTCATTCAGGATGGCGTTCCGGTGAAGGGTTATTTCCACTGGTCTGCGATGGACAACTTCGAATGGGCCGAAGGGTACAAGCAACGCTTCGGGATGATCCATGTGGACTACCAGACGCAGGTGCGTACGCTGAAGGATTCCGCGCACTGGTATCGGAAAGTAATCAAGAGCAACGGCGCGATTGTGGATCCGTAATAAAATCGGCCTGATCGGAGCAATCAGGCCGATTTTATTACAGCAGCGGCCGGATGGCTTCGCGCAGCGGGTCGTGGATGCGACCATTGGTGGCGAGGAAGGCCATCTTGTACCCCGGCGCGTGGCGGAGGATTTCGCCTCGTCCGCCGGCGCGGGTGAGGATGACGCTGGCGGCGGCGGTGTCCCAGAGATAGACGCCCGGCTCGAAATAGGCGTCGGTGCAGCCGGCTGCGACCCAGCAGATGTCAAGCGCGGCAGAGCCCATGATGCGCGGGCGCTGGGCGACCTCAGCGATGCGGGTAAAAAAGCGGAATGAAGCGCCGCTGCCGTCATTCTTGTCCGCGCCGGTGTGAATCAGGGCCTGATCCAGCCGACTCGTCTCCGAGACATGCAGCAGCCGGCCGTTGCACAGCGCAGGGCCATCGGCGTGCGCCTCGAACATCAGGCTCAATTCCGGCGCAAAGACGACGCCGGCCACGGCCTCTTCACGAACCTGTGCCGCCACACAGCAACACCAGAACGGCAGGCCATGGGTGAAGTTGATGGTGCCGTCGATCGGGTCGATCACCCAGCGCACGTCCGTGGCGGGGAGGGCGGCGTCCGCTGTCTCCTCGCCCAGGATGGCGTCGTCCGGGCGGGTGGTACGGATCGCGGCGAAGGCGACATCCTGTGCCTCACGGTCGAGCTTGTGCTTGATGTCGTGGCGTAGGATTCGATCAGTGTCGTTGCGCCGGTCAAGCTGCGCGAGGACATGTTCGCCGGCTCGCCGCGCGGCCTGCCGTGCGACCTCCAGCAACGCTGAAGCAGGTGGGATCATGGCGCGGGAAGGGGGGCGTCCGTAGCATCGGACGAATCTGGCTTGTCCGACGGACCCGACCCGTCAGATGCCGCGGCCTTCCGGCGGCTGCGCTTGGGCGGCGGCGCGTCGGAGGGTGGTGCGACTGCCACCTCGGGCGACGGCTCAATGGCCAGCTCGCGCACGCCGATCTCCTTCAGGCGCATGGAGACGATCTTGGAGATGCCCTTCTCGGGCATGGTGACGCCGTAGACGATGTCGGCGCTGGCAATGGTCTGCTGGTTGTGCGTGATGATCAGGAACTGCGAGTGGACAAGGAAGTCCTTGAGCTGCTGCACAAACCGGCCGATGTTGGAGTCATCCAGCGCGGCGTCAAGCTCGTCCAGCATGCAGAACGGCGCAGGCTTGATCAGGAAGATCGCGAAGAGCAGCGCCACGGCGGTCATGGTGCGCTCGCCGCCGGAGAGCAGCGAGATGGACTGCAGACGCTTGCCGGGCGGCCGGGCAATGATGTCGATGCCGCACTCGAGCGGGTCTTCGGCGTTCTCAAGTAGCACGAGTTTGGCAGTGCCGCCATTGAACAGGCGGGCGAACATGCGCTCGAAGTTGACGTTGGCCTGATCGAACGTGGTCCGGAACAATTCCGAGGTCTTCTTGTTGATCATGCGGATCAGGTCCAGGATCTGGTCCTTGGACTTGATCAGGTCAGCCTCCTGCGCGTGCAGGAAGGCATGGCGCTCCTCAAGCTCCTTGTATTCCTCGATGGCAACGAGATTCACCGGGCCCATCTCATGGATGGAGGCGTTGAGCTGGGTCATGCGCGCATCGGCCTCCTCGAGGGCGGGCGGCTGGGCGTTGGGCCAGGTGGGGTCTGGCTCGGCCACGAGTTGCGCGGGGGAGAGGCTGTATTCCGTGCCGACGCGGTCAAATTGGTTCTGGCGGCGCATGCGGCACTCGGCCAGTTCGACGTCGGCGGCGGCCTTGCGGGTGCGGTCGGTCTCGAGCGCCTGGCGATGCTCGGCGAGTTGAGCATCGGCCTGTTCGAGTTCGCGGGCCGTGGTGGCGCGGGCCTGGCGGGCAGCCTTGGCCTGTTCGTGGAAGCCGGCGGCTTCGTCGCGCATGGCGTCGAGCCGGCCGGCGAGATCGGCATTCTCAGTGGTGAGGCGTTGGATGCCCTCGTCGTACGACTGCACGCCCTGGCTGCGGCCGGCGAGCGTACGGTCGAGCTCAGCCAGACGCACGGCCACGGCTTCGGCCTGCGAGGCGGCGTGCTCGCATTGCTGGGCGACGGCCGAATCGCGGATGCGCGCCTCGGTGAGAGCGGTGTTGCGCGCGCCGAAGGCGCCTTCCAGCACGCGGAGTTCCTCGGAGCGGGCGGCGACGGATTCGACCAGTGTGCCGCGTGTGGCGTTGAGCTCCTGCAGTTCGACAGACCAGGTGCGCTTGCGCTCGTCGTCCTCGCGCGTGGAAAGATTGAGCTCCTGCAGTTCGTGCGTCACTACGTCCAGCCGCTGCTGGGCGCGGTCGGCATCGCGCGCGACGGTCTGGAGCTCGCCCTCCTTGTGGGCGGCCTGGCGGCGGACCTCGTCGCAGGCGCGGCGGGCATCGACCACGGCTGCGGCCAATTCTGATGCGCGCGCCCGGCGTTCCTCAAGGCGGGCGCGAACGGTGATCAGGTCGCGATCGATCTGCTCGAGTTGTGTGGTGCCATCGGCGATGAGCATGCGCCGGGCGAGCGGGCTGGAGACCGCGCGGTCGGGGATCCAGACCTCGACGCAGCCGTGGGCGTGGAAGACGGCGCCGGTGCGCGTGACGACCGTGACACCCGTCGGCAGCGGGTTCGGCACTTCAGCTGGCGTCTCGGCCAGAAACACATTTCCCAGCAACCGCGCCGCAGCAGGAGCGAATGCGGGGGCGACCTGCAACCGGCCCAGCAGCGGCTGGAGGCCGGCAGGGCAGGTTGGCGCCGCGGGTTGCGGTCCGGTGGCGATAACGAGGCGGGCGGCAAGCTGGCGACTGTTCTGCAGCAGGGCGCCGATCAGGGCGCGGGCAGCGTCGGCATCACGCACGACCACGGCGTCGAGCCAGGCGCGCAGAGCGGCCTCGACAGCGAGGCGGAGGTCCGGCGGGACGGTCAACTGGTCTGCCAGCGAACCGAGCACAGCGGCAGGGTCGACGCGCAGCGGATTGGCGGGGTCGAGGAGCTGGCGGGAGCCCTCGAGGTATTCGCCGGCAGTCTCTTCGCGGTCCGAAAGCAGGTCAAGCTGGGCGCGGCGCGCAGCCGCCTGCGACTGCAGGCGGCTCGACTCGTCCTGCAGCTTGAGCAGTTCTGCGGCGATGGCGGCGCGCTCGGTCTCGATCGTCTGCAGGCGGGATTCATGCGTGGAGACGTCCTGCGCGCGTAGGTCGAGCTGGAGCTGCACTTCGTTGCGCGTGCTGGCCACGAGCGCGAGCGCGTGGGCGAGCTGGGCGTGTTCAGCCGAAAGGCGCTCGCGCTGGATGAGGATTTCGCGCTGGCGCGTTTCCAAAGCGGAGAGCTGATTCTGGATGGTGGCGGCGCGGCGCTCGCGGTCCACGGCCTCGCCGCGCAGGCGCTGGACATCGGCACGGGCCTGCTCCACGGATTGGTAATGCTCCTCGTACTGCGCCTGGGCGGTCCGGAGGGTGGCGGCGGCGGTCTCGCGTTCCGCACGCAGTTGCGCCTGACGTTTCAGGAATTCGGTTTGCTGCGACTGGAGGGTGGCGATCTGTTCGCGGGTGGCGGAAATCTCGCGCGTGTCGCGGACGGACCACTCGCGATACTCCGCGATGCGCTGCTCGTTGACGCGCACGACTTCTTGGGCGCGAGCGAGGGTGGCGTCGGCCTGGGCGGCGGACTGCGTGAGGCGACCGATCTCGTGCTCGGCCTGGAGGGTGCGCGCATGGATGGCGGCGGTGGCCTTCTCGCCGACGGCGACGTCGGCCTGGCGCGCGGCGAGCGTGGCGGCGAGCTGGATGGTTTCGGCGTCGAGCTCGCGGACGCGGACATCGAGAGCTGCGAGGCGGCGGCGCGTGACGAACAGATCGAGGCCGCGCAGCTCGTCGCGCAGCTCGCGGTAGCGGCGGGCCTTGCCGGCCTGGCGCTGGAGCGAGCCGATCTGGCGCTTGACCTCGCGGATGACATCGGCCAGGCGCAGCAGGTTAGCCTCGGTCTGCTCGAGCTTGCGCAGCGCCTCCTTGCGGTCGGCCTTGAACTTGGTGATGCCGGCGGCCTCTTCGAAGATGGCACGGCGGTCCTCGGGCCGCGAGGAGAGGATGACATCGATCTGCCCCTGGGCCATCACCGAGTAGCTGGTGGTGCCGATGCCGGTGCCCATGAAGAGGCGATGCACATCGCGCAGGCGGCAGGGATTCTTGTTGAGGAAGTATTGCCCCTCGCCGGTGCGGAAGACGCGGCGGGTGATGGTGACCTCGTCGAACTCGGTGGTCAGGATTCCTTCGCAGTCGGCAAAGGTGATGCTGACCTCGGACATGCCCAGCGGCTTGCGGTTGTCGGTGCCGCTGAAGACCACATCCTGCATCTTGCCGCAGCGCAGGGCGGTGGGACGCTGCTCGCCGAGGACCCAGCGGATGGCGTCGGAGACGTTGCTCTTGCCGCATCCGTTCGGGCCGACGATGGCGACCATGCCAGGTTCGAACAGCAGACGGGTGCGGTCGGCGAAGCTCTTGAATCCGTTGATTTCCAGGGACTTCAGATACACGAAAAACCTCGCGGCCTGCGCGGCCGGCCAACCCGCGGGAGCGGCCAAATCCTTCCGGCGATGCGCGCTGCTTTAGATAGCATGGAACCATGCGCCGGGCAATCCGATAGTTGCCACGTCCGGGTCGGCAATCAGAACCCAGATCGTTCCGTTTTCCGTGTTTGAACCCTCTGGCGTGGCGCAGTATAGTGACGGTATGCGATTCTGGAATGTTGGCGTGCTGATGGGCGGGTGTTCGAGCGAGCGCGAGATTTCGCTCACGTCCGGCCATGCGGTCGTCGAGGGGTTGCGCGCGGCAGGGTATCGGACCACGCCGGTGATCTTGGACCACGAGAGTGTAACCGGCCGGCTCGACGGCATGGATGCGGCTTTTGTCGCGCTGCACGGCGGCTACGGCGAGAACGGCGGCGTGCAGGCGGACCTCGACGCGCTGCGCATCCCGTACACCGGCTCCGGCGCGGCTGCCAGCCGCATGGCCATGTGCAAGATCGCGACCAAGCGGCGGCTCCTGGAGGCCGGCATCCCGACGGCCGAATTCGAGGTGCTCCCGCGCGGCGCGGACCGAACGCACCTGCCGCTCCCCGTGGTGGTGAAGCCGCCTCGCGACGGCTCGAGTGTGGGGATCTCCCGCGTGATAGCGCCCGCCGACTTTCCCGCAGCCCTGGCCGAGGCGCGCAACCACGACGCCGCCGGCGAGGTGCTGGTGGAGACCTACCTGCCGGGGCGCGAATGGACCGTGGGGATCGTCGGAGAGGAGGCCTTCCCCGTGATCGAAATCCGGCCGCCGGACGGCTGGTACGACTTCAAGGCCAAGTACACCAGGGGCGTGAGCCAGTATATCTTCCCCGAGGGGCCGGCGATCGACGCGCTCACGAAGACCTGCCGCGACCTGGCGCTGGCCGCCTTCCGCGTCGTGGGGTGTCGTGGGATGGGGCGGGTGGACTTCCGCGTGCTGCCGGACGGACGGCCGTTCGTGCTCGAGATCAACACGATCCCGGGCTTCACGCCCACGAGCCTGCTGCCCAAGGCCGCGGCTAGGGCCGGGATCGACTTCCCGCAGCTCTGCGACCGTATTCTGTCGCTGGCCCGTTGCGATCCGGGCGGGGGGCGGTAGACGATGGCGTGGCATTGGCCCAGTTTTACGAGCTCCTTCCGTCGACGCCGGCGCAAACCCGTCGACGCCGAATGGCTGCACGCCAATGTGCCGCGCCGCCGCGAAAGCACGGGGCGCGAACGCTGGATCATGGCCGGCGTACTGTCGGCGCTGCTTTTGACGGCAGCCGGGCTCTTCTACTACTTCCATTTCCGCCACAATCCGCAGTTTCTGCTGCGCGACCTCTCCATCGTCAGCGGCGAGATGGTCTCTGACGGCTTGATACGCGGGTTGATCCTTAACCCCAATTTCAAAGAATCTTTCAACACCACCAAGCCGGTTTTTCTGTTCGGTCCCGACATCGAAGAGGTGCATGAGAGATTGTTACAGTACCCGGGAATCCGTAGTGTCACGATTACGCGACGTCTTCCCTCCCGTCTGGATGTGCGCATTGTGGAGCGCGAGCCGATCGGCCGCATCCGCAGCAAGAACGACGAATTGGTGGTCGACGCGGACGGCATGGTTTTTCCGCGCAACGCCGGTGTGGACCACCTGCCGCGGATCGACGGCTTCGAGGGGATTCCGGTGCAGACCGGCGGGCGGCTCGACGGCATGGGGCTGGCGGCAGTGCACCTGCTGGCTGCGATCCAGCGGCCGGATATGGCCCTGCCTGTGGCGGCGGTGGATGTCTCGCACACAGACTACCTGAATCTCACACTGCGCGACCACCGGCAGGTCCGGCTCTGGTGGAAGGGGATGGACGCGCCCAACGGCAGCGACGAGGCGCGCGAGACGTTGTCTCGGCGGCTCAAGCGGCTGCTGCAGGCCATGGCGCTGGCCCCCCAGCGGCAGGTGTGGGACGCGACCGTGCCGGACGACAACCGGATTTTCTCCCCGTACTGAGGACAATAAGGTTATGGCCAGGTCAATCGTGGCGGTTCTGGAGATCGGCACATCCAATACGGTGGTGCTGATCGGCGAGGCCATGGAAGGCGGGCGCGTGCGCGTGCTCGGCAAGGGGATCGCCCGCACCGCCGGCGTGCGTAAGGGGTTGATCATCGAGCCAAAGCAGGCGTCGGCAGGACTGGCGTCGGCGCTGAAGCAGGCCGAGGACGCCGCGGACGTGACCGTGGGCGAGGTGCTGCTGGCGGTCTCGGGGTCGCACATTGCCGCCACGCCGGGCGAGGGGCGGCTGCCGGTGCGCGCGACCGACGGCAAGGTCACGCGCGACGACCTCGAGGAGATCCGCGAGCTGGCCCGCGAGACGCAGCCATCCGGCGAACGCGCCATGCTGCACACGATCCCGCAGTTCTACCGGCTGGACGACATGGACAACCTCCCCAATCCCGTAGGGATGCGCGGCAAGCAGTTGCAGTTGGCGATGCTCTTCATCCACGGCCAGCGCGCCCGGCTGGACGACGCTCAGGACCTGCTCCGGGAGCGGACGATCGACATGCGCGGCATCAACTTCAGCGCGCTGGCCGCGGCCTCGGCCGTGCTGACACCCGAGCAGCGCGGCCACGGCGTGGCGCTGGTCGACCTCGGCGGCGGCACCACCAACTACGTCGTCTACCGCAACAACGTGATCGTGTCGGTCGGCTCGTTCGGCGTAGGCGGCGACCACGTGACCAACGACATCGCCCAGGCGTTCTCGCTCCCCGTGAACAAGGCCGAGGAGCTCAAGCTCAGCGACGGTTGCGCGGTCATTGACCCACAGCGCAGCGCGCGGCGGATCGAGCTGCCCGCCAGCGTGGTGGCTGCGGCGGCGCGTTCGATCAGCGTCAAGGCGCTGCACACGGTCATCGAGGCGCGCCTGCGCGAAACGCTCGGTTTGGTGCGCGACCAGGTCGGCCCCGAGTTGCGGCATGCGGGCGCGGGGCTGGTCTTCACCGGCGGCGGCGCCTACCTGCCGCAGCTCGACGAACTGGCAGCGCGCGTCTTCGGTATGCGCGCGCAGATCGGCGAGCCGTTGCCACAATACATCGAGAATCTGCGCGACGACCGCCTCCGGCCGGCAGCCCTGGCGACCGTGTCGGGGCTGCTGATCCGCAACGCGCAGATGCGCGACGCGGACACCGCATCGGGGCCGATGATTTCGCTGGTCGACAAACTCAAGAAGGGCTTCGGGCGATGAGCAACGGTGTGTCGGGTCTGATCTTGGTGGGTGTCGGCGGCGGTGGATGCCGCATGGCCGCTGCCGCGCGCCGCATGTACGGCGAGGGGATGGAAGTGCTCGTGTTCGACACGGACGAGGTTGCCATCCGCGCGCTCGCCGGACTGCGCGGCCACCTGTTCGGCGCCACGCGCCTCAACCGGCAGGGTGCCGGCGGCGTGCATTCCAACGGCCGGCTGGCGGCGCAGGACGACCTGTCGCACATCCTCTCCCAGCTCAAGGACGCGCGCATCGTCGTGCTGGTCGCCTGCCTCGGCGGCGGAACCGGCGGTGGCGCCGTGCCCGTGATTCTGCAGGCGTTGCGCGCCGAGGGGAAGACCGTCCTTTGCTTCGCGACGCTGCCATTTGCCTTTGAGGGCCCGGAGCGGCGGCAGATCGCGGAGCGCGACCGGCCGTTTCTGGAACAGGGCGCAGACACGCTGGTGTTGGCGCCGCTGGACGAGCTGTACGACGGACTCGAACAGGCCGCACTGCCGGAGGCCATCCGTCGGGCGGACGCCACCTTGGCTAGCGGGCTCTGCCTGCTCTGGCGTCTGCTGCTGACGCCCGGCTACATCGGGTTTGATCCCGCGCACCTGCAGCAGCTTCTGTCTAGCGCGGGCACGGCGCGCTTCGGTTCCTCCTCCGCCGCCGGCGCGGACCGCGCTGCGGAGGCCGTCGTCGGGCTGGGGCGCGCGGCGTTGCTGCGGCGAGGCGAGGCGCTGGCCGGCGCGCGCGCGTTGGCGCTCGGGATCCTGGCCGGCCCGGATTTGCGGCTGGCGGAGGTTGGCGAGATCATGGATCGCCTGCGCGCCGTCTGCCGCAAAGATGTCCACCTCGAAATGGGTGTGGCCATGGATCCGGCGTTCGAGGGGCGGATCGAACTGGTCGCCCTGGCGTTCGAGCAGTGGGTGCCGTCCGACCGCCGCCTTGCGGCCGTGGCCGGCGAACAGGGCAGCGATCTGCTCGGCCGCGCGGAGGGGAAGAGCGACGGCAAGTTGCGGGTCGGCCGCGGTAAGTTCGGCGACGCAGGCGTTGAGAAGACCGTCATCAAAGGCGAGGATCTCGACATCCCGACCTACCAGCGCCAGCATATCCGGTTGGATCGATGAGGGGGCGTGGATTTGGATGAGGGATTCGGGATGCGGGAATCAGAATGGCGGAACAGGAACAGAGGCGTGCGAACGATCCCTCTTAATTTTGCACGCCACACCCCCTGCAGATGGCAGATATCCTGCATCCTGAATCTTGCATCCCGTCCTGCATCTTACAACCTGCACCTTGACTTCGTTCCAAGGAGAACTACATGACCGATAAAGACATCCTGTCGCTTCTGGAGGAGACGGGCGCGCTGTTGAGCGGGCATTACGAGCTGCGTTCCAAGCTGCACAGCGACCGTTTTTTTCAGTGCGCCAACGTGCTGCGCTACCCCCGCGCGGCGGAGAAACTTTGTGGGGAGTTGGTCCGGCGCATGCGGCCGGCGCTGGGCGCGGCGCGGATTGACGGCGTGATTGCGCCGGCGCTGGGCGGGCTGATTGTTGGACACGAGGTGGCGCGCGCCCTGGACGTGCGCTCGATCTTCGCGGAGAAGCAGGACGGCCTGCTCGCGATGCGGCGCTTCACGATCCAGCCGGGCGAGCGCTACGTGGTGGCGGAGGACGTGATCACGCGCGGTGGCCGTGTGCAGGAGACGATTGACATTGTCCGTGCCGCGGGCGCGGAAGTCGTGGCCGTGGCGGTGCTGGTGGACCGCAGTGCGGGCATGGCAAAGTTCGACTACCCGACCTTCAGCCTGCTGCAGATGTCGCCGCAGGTCTGGGCGCCGGACGCCTGCCCGCTCTGTAAGCAGGGGCTGAAGTACGCGCACCCGGGCTCCTGACGGTTTTCCTTCGTGTTGCGTGCGCTGGAAAAGAAAACGGCGGCCGGATTTCCGGCCGCCGTTTGGCTGAGTGCCGTCCGTGGCGGGGTGCTTAGAAGACCAGATCCTTGTAGATCGTCTCGATCTTGGCCTTGGCGCGGAGCGACTTGAGCAGGTCGTTCAGGTCCTTGTCGAACTTGCGCGACTGGATCACGCGGTCCATGTCCTTCCCCTTAAGCAGCGGGGGCGTGCGGACGTTGAAGAAGACGGCATGGGCGGTCTCCAGCTGGGCGGGCGAGGCGCCGACCGCGGGCTTGGCCGCGGTGCGCGACGTCACGCGGAACAGCATGAAGCCGCGGGGCGTGTCCAGAATGGGTCCGATCTCGTTGAGCTTCTGGCCGAAGATGGCGTCCTCGATTTGCTTGTCGCCGACGCGACCGCGTACGACCTCGCCGAGGTCGCCGCTGATAACGAGCTTGTCCGGAGAGGTTTTTTCCTTCTCCAGCACGGCGTTGAAGTCAGCACCCTTGACCAGCAGTTGCGCTCGCAGAGTGTCGGCCTTCTGGCGGGCTGCTTGGCGCTTGGCGATGACTTCCTTGGCGAGAGCCTCGCGGTCGGCGTCTGTGACGACGACCTTGTCGCGCACCCCCTGCTGGATAAACTTGTCCACGATCAGTCCGTCCTCGAACTCGCGGCGGGTCTCCTTCTCGCCGAGAGGAGACTTCTGGAAGAATTCGTCGAGCGAGGAGGCGAGCTTGCGCTCCTTGAGCAGCGTCTCCATCTCTGCGACGAACTTCTGGCGGTCGGCGGGCGAAACCGTGATGCCGCGCGCCCGGGCGTCCTCGAGCATGACGGTCTTATTCACGAACAGCACCAAGGCCTTGCGGCGATAGAACTCCATCGCCTTCTCCTCGCTGCCCGGCGGGATGACGAGCGTCTTGGAGTTGACCTCGTCCTGCAGATAGTTGCGGGCGCGCTTCTCCATCTGGTCCCAGGTCATCTTTTGGCCGTCCACGCGCACGGCGACGTCGTTGGGCTTGTAGGTGACGCCTGGAGCGAACGGCTTGATCTTGCGGTTGCAGCCAGAGGCCAGAACCAGCATCACGCCGGTCAGAAGGATTCCCATGCGGAGCATTCGCGGCATCATCGTGCTTCTCCTGTTGCAGCCCCGAACAAAGCGGGCGCTGTTTCGAGCAACTCAAATGCCAGCCGGCGCGGTGCCGGGGGCGTATCGAGGTGACAACGCATGAATATACCAAGAAACCGGCGCGAACCAAGCGAAAGATGCGGGGCAGTCTCCGGTTCCCGACCGGCCAGGCTGCGGAGATGCCCGGCCACATCGCGGTGCAGGGTGACGGTCGGCTCGGTGGGCATCAGCGCGGCGGTGTGGCGGCAGCAGGCGCGGCCGGAGGCGAGGGCGAAGCGCAGCCAGGGGTGCTCTGGCGTGTGGCAGGTGGGGCAGAGGTCGAGGTGTGGCAGAAGCCCCAGGTGCTGGAGGAGTTTCAGTTCGAACCGCAGGATGCCTTCGGCGTCGGGAGGGGACTGGCGCAGCCGGTCAAGCGCCGAGCCCAGCAGGCGATAGATGTCGGCCGACTCCTGTCCGGGCTGCGCGACACGCGACAGCAGGTCGCAATAGTAACTGGCCGTGGTGACGCGCCGCCAGTCGTCGCGCAGTTCGTCGCGCGGTTCGAGCGGCGAGCACTCCCGGATGGCATGTGCGCCGTTGTGATCGCGGCGGTAGAAGAGAAGCTCGCAGGTGGCGAAAAGGTCGTACTGGCCGAGGAACGCGCTCTTGGGGCGGCAGGCGCCCTTTACCACGGTTGCGATGCGGCCGTGTTCTGGCGAGAGCCATGTGACCACATGCGATGTGCGCGAGAAGGGGTTGATGCGCAGCGCAATGGCCTCGGTCCGGAGAATCGCTGGCGCGGTCAAGTCCATGCGTCATTCAGCATACGGCAGGTGCGTTGCGCGGGTCCATTGCGGAATCGCCGGACGTCAGCGTTCAGGCTGAGGCGTGCTCTGCGCGCCGATAGCCTGCGACGCTTGGTCGGATATTCCTCATTTCAAATACTCACACTGGTGTTTCCGGCCTGGTTTCCACAGTTGCCATGTCCCGTAGAAGGTGTTGTACCAGAGCCGGAGGTGTTCCACCCCTTCCTTTTGGAAACTGAACTTGAACGATGCATCCGGCTTTCCGTCTCTCGCGATTCGCACGAGGTGTTCAGATGATACGTCGAGATTTGTGAAGACGCCGCACCGGGTCGTTGTGATTGCCTGCGGAGAATGCCCATCAATCGAGACAGTGAATATGCTCGCAGTCGTTGCCCCAGTTGTGTTTGCCCGCCACGTGTCGTTTGTCGTGATTGAATCAACACAAACAAGACCGCCTGCATGGGCTATATTGCAAAAGGCAACGCCAATGAAAACTATAATCTTTCTCATCATCTTCCGCCTCTTGTTCGTCCCGGTTATTATCGCTCCTCTGAGTTTCGCTTCCAGCAGATGAACCTATTGTTGCTGGTTGACCCCATCGCCTTGATGACAGTTTCATTGTCGAATCCGGGTAGTTGCTGGAATCGTGTCAGCAATTCTTTGATTCCCTGAGCACTTCCAGAGACCGCGCAACCGCCAGCGCTGCCGACCAGCATCCAGTACACGTCTTCCTGTGCCGGGCCTCCGTCCGTTGTCACGATACCGACTTCCTGCAAGTCCTCCCAACGCACCGTTTCGATCTTGCCGTCCGGCAACGTGCGCGTGACGGAGACATCATCGAAGGCGACCTGGTCAATCTGGACGGACCGCCGTGAGTTGAAAGCGTACAACGCAACCGGGATGAGCACGACGAAGAGAACGATCGGAATCCACCCCGGCCACGAGGGGAGCCATGTGCTCTGGACTGCAAACTCGCCAAACGGGACCACAAGAAGGCAAGCGACCGCAGCGAGGCAACGCAGATTATCTCTGGTCTGATCCTTCATGATTCATCAGGCGAACGTCGGGCCTGTGCGGCCGCCGCCTTCTTGGTCTGTAACTCCGAGTGGCCCAGCGCTGGCGGCGATCCGCACCAGGCCTTGGTTGTGCATTTCAGTCTTCGTATATCAGCCAAGCACGGCCATGTTTGATCTCGAACTTGAGTCCTGTCAACTTTGCCATGGTCTTGATCGAGTCGTAGAGGGACAGTTGTTGAGCCGTGAATGTGACCTGTGGAATCTTGTCTCTGGCAGGTAGTGGGAGAACAAGAATCGTCTCTGTGGCGGGGTCTATCGGGCCATCGGCTATGGGTGCATTATAGAACTGCATGATGTCCCAGATATGTGCATCCACAAACACGGTTTCAGGAATGATTACCGCCTTCAACTTTGTTTCCACGGCGCGATCGGCATCGGACATGCAGCCGGATAACATGGTCGCCATGGCAACCGCACACCCCCATGACTTTGCCAGGCGCATTGTCTTCCTCTTCTTCTCTTCATTGCACAACGTGATTTCGGACTCCATACAGGATGCCCGGCACTTTATACAGGATGCCCGGCACTTTGATAGCAATCACGTGCCGGCAACCGACGCGGCAAGGTTACTTCCGTTCTTTGCCGCGTGTCAATGATGCGGGGAACGGATTCCCGATGACGGGAGTAGCGGGGTCGCCGGCTTGTCCTCCGGAGCCTTGGCAAAGGAGGGACACGCCGCCGGACGAGTAGGCCGGCGCGTCCTCGCGCCGAGCCCAAGAGAAGGAAGAGACGAACGCTGGGAATGTTGGGGCTGCGGCGAGGACGCCGCGCCCTACTCTTTGCGGCTACAGATTTGTCTTCGCAGATTACTAAGCTGCGGGCAGAATCACGACCGCACGCGGTCGACGTACTCGCCGCTGCGGGTGTCCACGCGCACGATGTCGCCCTCGTTGACGAAGAGCGGCACGGAGAGCTCGAATCCGCCCGCGAGCGTGGCAGGCTTCATGACCTTGCCGGAAGCGGTGTTACCGCGCGCGCCCGGTTCGCATTTCACGATCTTGCGCTCCACGAAAACCGGCAGGGTCATCTCGATGACCAGTTCGTTGTAAAAGAGGGCGTCGCACGCCATGTCGTCGGCCAGGAAGAAACGCTGCTGGCCGAGCACCGCCTCGCTGACGCGCACTTCCTCGAAGTTCTCGTTCGTGAAGATGTAGGTGTTCCCCTCCGTATAGGAGAATCGCAACGGACGCTGGCTCAACTCGGGCTTCTCGAACTTGTCGTTCGAGCGGAAGCTGCGGCTCATGGACGATCCGCTGAGCATGTTCTTCAGCTTGCAGTTGTAGATCGCCTGTCCCTTGCCCGGCTTGCTGAAGTCAAAATCGGTGACGATCCATGGCTGGCCGTCGATCTCGATCTTCAGTCCCTTGCGTAGGTCGGATGCGTCGTACATGGGGAATCCTTCGCGGTTCGAAGAAAAACGGCTGGCATCCTACCGACCCGCGGCAGCGGCGTCAAGGGCGCAGGGCGCATGGCTCAGGGCAGGCAGGCGGGTGTGGATACAGAGGGCATAGAGGGGAGATGAGGGCACCGAGGGAGTAGTGCAGGCGTCCCGCCTGCCGGAGGCTGACGGGTGTGGGCGCAGAGCAGACAGAGCCCACAGAGGGTTTTGGCTGTGTGCAACACGCGGCCCGGGTCCTCAGTGTAATCATCGCCCCTCTGTGTTCTCTGTGTCCCGCCCCTCGTTACTGCTGCGAAGCCGTTTCCAGCGTCAGGTCGGCCAGCTTCGCGGCGGCGTCAGGGCAGGCAAGTTGCCGCAGGGCCTGGCGCATGGCGGCGCGGCGGGCGGGGTCGCTGCGGAGCGCCTCGATGTCGGTCGCCAGCGTGGCGGGCGTCAGCTCCGGCTGCAGGCGCAGCAGCGCGCCGCCGGACTGCACCAGGGCCTCAGCGTTGAGCCGCTGATGGCCGCGCACGGCCGTGGGCAGCGGGATCAGGATCGCCGGCACGCCGCAGAGGCAGAGCTCGAAGCAGGTGGCGGCGCCGGCGCGACAGATGGCGATGTCAGCGCTGGCATAGGCGCGCCCCATCTCGCGCAGGAAGGCGTGTACCTGCACGTCGGCCCCGGCCACGGTGTAACGGGTGCGCAGGGCAGCTTCCTCAGCCGGACCGCACTGGTGGATGGCGCGAATGCCAGCGCCGCGGCGGTGCAAATCGAGGAGCGTTTCGCAGACCAGCTCGTTGACCGTATGTGCGCCCAGGCTGCCGCCGGTAATGAGGACGGTGAACGCCGCTTTGGGGGCTGTGGTTGAGCCGGATAGGGCGGAACCACCGGCCCCGCCGTTGGCAGGCGCAGGACCTTCCATTGGCAACTGCCCCGCCAGTTCCGTGCGCACCGGCATGCCGGTGACGGCTGTGCGGCGGCTGGGGAGATGGGCGGCGCTGGCGGCAAAGCTGAGTGCCGTGACGCGGGCGAAGCGCGCAAGGAACACAACCGCCTTGCCGGGAACGGCGTTGGCCTCGTGCAGCACCACGGGGATTCCGAGCCACCGCGCCACCAATACAGGCGCCACGCTGGAGTAGCACCCCATGGCGAGCACGACGTCCGGCCGCGCGCGCCGCATCGTGCGCCACACGCGCCAAAGCGTGACAAGGAAAGCCGGCAGATTGACCGGAGTGAGCGGCCGTGCGCCGGTGCGGAAGATAGGCCCGTTCCAACCGCGGAGCGTTTCAGTCTCTACGCTGCGGCGGCCGGAGATCCAGAGCTCCGGCGTGTGACCACACTGCTGCAGCACCTGCGCCGTGGCCAGCCCCGGGAAGACATGACCACCGGTGCCGCCGCAGGAGATGAGTATGCGTTTTTTCTTGTCCATGACCTTTTTTTGTGCGGGGCAAAAAATGGAATTCAGGATTCAGAATCCAGAAGACTTCTGACCTCTGGCCTCTGACCTCTGGTCATCCGGCTTTTTCCGATGCCGGAAGTCAGCGATCGCGTTGCGCAGGGCCGCAGGGCAGAGGAGGTGGACGAGCAGCAGGTAGACGCCACCGGAAGCGAGCCCGGCGCCGGCGAGCGCGGTCAGTTGCAGCAGTTTGGCGATGTGGATCGCGTGGCGGAGCCCGGCCACGAGCCAGAGATAGGATTCCCACGCCGCGAGCGCCATGCCGAGCATCGCGACGCACACGCCGGCGACGGTCGGCAGGATGGCGCGCAGTTTCGGCGCGCCGGTCTGGCGATGGAGTTCGTGCCAGAGCGCCAGGCTGTTGATCAGGCTGACGAGTACGGTGGAGGCGATCAGGCCGACGTGCTTCCACCCCTGCGGCCAGGTGAGCACGAAGAGAATATTCAGCGCGAGGTTCAGGGCCACGCCCCAGATCGCCACGCGGGTCGGCGTACGGGTGTCCTTGAGCGCGTAGAACGCGGGCGTCAGCACCCGCTGGATGCTGAAGAACACGACCCCGGGGGCGAAGGCTGCCAGCGCGCGCATGGTCCAGATTGCGTCCTGCGACGTGAATTTTCCGTGAAGATAAACCACCTCTACGGCGGGAAGGGCCAGCACGGCCATGGCCACCGCGGCGGGTGCGGAGATCAGGATGGCATGGCGGAGCGACTGCTCAACGGTGACGCGCAGAGCGGCCGATTCGTTGCGCGCCACCTGCCGTGAGAAAGTCGGCAGGAGCACGGTGCCGAGCGCGGTGCCGAAGAGTCCCAGCGGCAGGTAGGCGATGGTCTCCGCATATCCGAGGATGGCGGGCGCCCAGGGTGCGGCCCACATGGCGATGAAGTCATCTACGGCTACGTTGATCTGGAAAACCGAGGCGCCGAGCATCACGGGCGCCATGTTGCGCAGGATGCGGCGCAGCGCTTCGTCGCGCCGCCAGTCTAGGCGAAAGCGCAGGCGCAGGCCGCGCCGGCGGAGTTCCGGGAGTTGCACCACGATCTGGATGACGCCGGCGAACAGCACGGACCAGGCGACCACACGGATGCGCGCGAGTGCCTCGCCCGGCACGAACCACCAGACACCGAGCATGGCGGCGATCATGGTCAGGTTCAGGAAGACCGGTGCGAACGCAGGGACGGCGAACGAGCGTAGCGCGTTGAGCATCCCCATGATCAGCGCGGCGAGGCAGATCAGCGGCGCATAGGGCAGCATGATGCGCAGCATGGGAAGGATGGCTGCCCAGCGGCTGTCCGGCGCGAACCACCAGTGTTGCAGCGCGAGCGCGAGCAGAATGCCGGCGGCGGTGACAGCGCTCAACACGGCGACCAACAGGCCGGCCACGTGGCTGGCGAGCCGGTTGGCGGCTTCCGGGCCGTCGCGCTCGTGAATCTCAGTGAAGATCGGGATAAATGCGGCGGAAAGCGCGCCTTCGCCAAAGAGGCGCCGGAAGAGGTTGGGGATGCGGAAGGCGATGTTGAAAGCCGACTTGGCCAGGCCGGCGCCGAAGAGCCAGGCCATCAGCATCTCGCGCGGCAGGCCGGCGAGGCGGCTGAGCCACGTCATGCCGCCGACCACGGACGTGGCGCGCAGGATCGGTGCGGCTTCGGCGGGGGAGGATGAAGAGTCAGTGGTCATTTGTCAGTGGAGGCACATCGAATGAAACCGCAGAATATCGAATATCGAACCGCAGAATCGTGAAGGGCTGCAGGGAGGCGGGATATATCCTTCGACATGCTGGCGGTTCACTCTTTCGATGCCGTCTTCTTCCCCTCGCGCCCGCTCCGGAAGCAGATGTGGGCCACGGCCTGGGCGAAGTTTTCGGCGCCGCGGAGGATCTCGATGTCTACGCGCAGATAGTAGATCGGCACGGCGGGGTTCTCGAGGCGCGGCAGGCGCACGGCGTCCTTTTCGGTGCAGATCACGGCCCGGGCGCCGATCTCGTCGGCGCGATTGACGGCGTCGATGATCTCCTGCGCGACGAAGCGGTGATGGTCGGCAAAGCGCTCGCTTTCGATGACCCGCGCGCCCATGTTGCGCAGGGAATTCTCGAAGCTTTGGGGCGCGGCGATGCCCGAGAGGGCCAGGACCGGCAGGTCCTGCAGGAACGCGAGCGGCTGCTGCGCGGCGGTGAAGGCGTTGCGCAGGCCGCGCGGCTCGTGGCGGCACTCGATGATCTCCGCACCGGGACAGAGTTCGGTGACGCGCTGGCGCAGCTCCTCGGTGCGGCCGTCGGACTTGGTGAGGAAGATGAAGTTGGCGCGTCGCAGGTTTTTCACGGGCTCGCGCAGGACGCCGCGGGGCAGGAGGTTTGTGTTGCCGAATGGGTTGGTACAGTCCACGAGCACCAGTTCCAGACGGTGCTTGAGCTTCTGGTACTGGAAGCCGTCATCGAGCACCAGTGTGTCGCAGCCGAACTTGCGCACGGCGTAGCGGCCGCTCTTGACGCGGTTGCGGTCTACGAGCACGACCACGCCGGGGAGGTTCACAGCGAGCATGTAGGGTTCATCGCCGCCCATCTCGCTGTCGAGCAGCACGTGGTGACCGTCGCTGACCACGCGCGGGTGTGCGAGCTGCTCGCGGAAGAGGCGTTCATACCACGGCAGCTCCTTCTTGCGGTAGCCGCGGCTGAGGATGGCGACCTTGCGGCCGGCCTGCTGGAGCTCGCGCGCGAAGGCCTCGACCACGGGGGTTTTGCCGGTGCCGCCGACCGTGATATTGCCGACGCTGATGACTTGGCATCCCAGCGGATAGCGCTGCAGGATGCCGATCTCATAGAGGCACAGGCGAAACTGCACCGCGGCACGGAACAGGTGGGAGGAGCCTTTCAGGACCAGCAGGAGCAGGCGGACGGGCCACGGATGCCCCTGGTCTGCGCCGGGATGCTGGATCAGACGCAGCAGATAGCGTTCGAAGCGTTCGTAGCGTTTGATGGGCGTTCGTGGCATGTGAGATTGCCAAGATAATACACAGGTGCGGGCAAGGCAATGCGGGAACTGCGGGCGGATTGACGCCAGCGACGTCGGCATGATATAAATCGCCCCTCTTTGTGGAACGTGCCCCTATTGTGGGGGTATAGCTCAGTTGGCTAGAGCGCTTGAATGGCATTCAAGAGGTCGAGGGTTCAACTCCCTCTACCTCCACCAATTCCGGCACGTTCCCCGGACAAAAGGCCGCCGCGCGGTGCGCGAGCGGCTTTTTTGTTTGCCGTCGTCCTTCCTTGACCCCCTTGCGGGCGCTGTGCTATACCGCCGCGCATGTCTGCCGCCGCCAGAACGTTGGTGCTGGATGCCCCGGCAAAGATCAACCTTTCGCTGGAGATCCTGGGCAAGCGTCTGGACGGCTACCATGAGATTCGCAGCGTGGTTGTGCCGGTGGCTTTGGCTGATCGTGTCGAGCTGACTCTGGCTGGCGCGGCAATCGATGTGGCGGTGGAGGCCGGTTCTGGCGTCGACCTCTCCCGGATCGGCCCTCCGGAGGCCAATCTGGCGTACCGCGCGGCAAAGCTGCTGCAGGAGCGGCATGGCGGACCGGCCGGGATCCGAATCCGTATCCACAAGCGCATTCCCATCGGCGGCGGGCTAGGGGGCGGCAGCGCCAATGCGGCGGCCGTGCTGACGGGACTCAACCACCTGGCCGAGCTGGGGCTGTCTACCGCGGCACTGCAAACGCTGGGCGGCGAACTCGGAAGCGACGTGCCGGCGCTGGTGCATGGCAAGGCGGTCTGCATGGCGGGGCGCGGCGAGAGGGTCTCGCCGATTCTGGAAGACGCGCCGCGGCCGGTTCCCGGATTCTGGCTGGTGATTGCCAACCCCGGCGTTTTTGTGCCCACCTGCCACGCCTACCGGATCTGCGTCTGCACAGGGGGCTTGACGGGAGAGCCGGATAGCTATAATAATGTCATCTCTTCGGTCCGCAGTGGCGATGTTCACGGTGCCGCGGCGGTCCTGTTCAACGGACTGGAGCCGGGTGTGTTCTCTGCGTACCCGGAAACGGCTCGGCTTGCCGCGTGTCTGCGGGACGCGGGTGGGCTGGGGGTACTTCTGTCTGGGAGCGGGGCGTCGGTCTTTGCGCTGGTTCGTGACGAGGCCCACGGGGAAGACGTGCGCCGGAAGCTGGGCGCCGGCGTCTGGAGTGTAGTGACCAGGACGCTGCCCGATGGTGTAATGGCAGCACACGGGCCTTTGGAGCCCTGAGTCATGGTTCGAATCCATGTCGGGCAACCAGTTTGACGGATGAGGCGAGCACGGGAGCGGTTTGTGGCAGTTGCGGAACACATGAACATGAAGATCTTCGCCGGAACATCCAACCCCGTGTTGGCCGGCAAGATCGCAGCGTATCTGGGCGCGGATCTGGGCGCTGTCGACATCCAGCGCTTTCCGGACGGCGAGACCTTCGTCAAGATCCGCGACAACATCCGCGGTGGTGACGTCTTTGTGGTGCAGTCGACCTGCCGGCAGCCCAACGAGATGCTGATGGAACTGCTGATCATGATCGACGCGATGCGCCGTGCTTCGGCCGCGCGCATCACGGCTGTGCTGCCGTACTTCGGCTACGCGCGCCAGGACCGCAAGGATCAGCCGCGCGTGCCGATCACCGCCAAGCTCGTCGCCAACCTGCTGGTGGCCTCGGGTGTGAACCGCGTGGTGGCCGTTGACCTGCACGCCCAGCAGATTCAGGGCTTCTTCGACATTCCGGTGGACCACCTCTACACCTCGCCCGTGATGGTGAAGTACGTGCGCGAACTGGATCTCAAGCACCCGCTTGTGGTCTCGCCCGACACCGGTGGCGTGAAGGCGGCCTACGCCTACTCGCAGATGCTCGACACCGACCTGGCGATCGTGGCCAAGGAGCGTCGCGGTCCGAGCGAGGTCAACGCCTACAGCATTGTCGGCAACGTGGCTGGGTGTGACGTGCTGATGGTGGACGACCTGACCACCACCTGCGGCACGTTGTGCGCGGCGGCGCGGATCCTCATGGAGCACGGCGCGGCCAGCGTGCGCGGCGTGGTGGCGCACGGCCTGCTGACCGACCAGGGGCTGCAGCGCCTCAAGGCCTCTCCGATCAAGGAACTGGTGGTGACCGATACGGTCCCGCCGATCGACCCGCAGGGGTTCCCCGTCACGGTGCTTTCGGTGGCGGACCTGCTGGGCGAGGCGATCCAACGCATCCACAACGACAAATCTGTCAGTTCGCTGTTCCGGCTCGCGTAGCGCGGCGGGAAGATAAAGGGAAGACATCATGTCCAAAGAGATTCGAATCAAGGCGGAACCACGCCAGGAGCAGGGGTCGGGCGCCGTGCGCCGCCTGCGCCGCAAGGGGATTGTGCCTGCGGCCATGAACCGCATTGCGGGCGGCACGACGATGCTGCAGGTCAACGCGCACGATTTCGAGAACATGTTGCGCCACCACAGCGCCAACCAGCTGCTGGTGACCGTCGAGCTCGACGGTCAGAGCGTTCCTGCGCTGTTGCGCGAGGTCCAGACGGACGTCATGACTGGGGAGGCTATCCACGCCGACTTCGGCGAGATCTCTCTTACCCGCAAGCTGCGCGTCTCTATCGGACTGCGCCTCACGGGTGAGCCCGATGGCGTCAAGAACGAGGGCGGCATCCTCGAGCAGACGTTGCGCCAGGTCGAGGTCGAATGCCTGCCAGCCGACATGGTCGAGTTCTTTACGGTGGACGTGAGCGCGCTTAAGCTGGGGCAGTCGCTGTCTGTCAAGGAGCTGAAGCTGGACGCCAAGTACACGCCGATCACGCACGGCGACGTGTCCGTTGCGACGATTGTGGCCATGGCCGCGGAAGAGGTCGTGGAAGCAGCGGCGACGACTGAGGGTGCGGCTGGCGAACCCGAAGTCATTATCAAGGGCAAGAAGGAAGATGGCGAGGAAGGCGCGACCCCGGCCACCGGCGACAAGAAGGGCGCCCCGGCTGCGGGTGGCGACAAGAAGGGCGCGGCTCCGGCTACCGGCGCGAAGGGTGCGGCTCCGGCCGTCGGCGCGAAGGCGGCGGGCGGCGACAAGAAAGGCGCAGAGAAGAAGTAGCGCCGGTATTGAGGCGGTACGTGAAGGTGATTGCGGGATTGGGCAACCCCGGGCCCGAGTACAAGGACACGCCACACAATGTCGGCTTCGACGTGGTGGCGCTGCTGGCCGAGCGGTTGGCGGCGGATTGGCGGTCCAGTGCGAGGTTTCAGGCGCGGCTGGCGCGGGTCGAGCGCGGCGGCGAATCCTGGTTGCTAGTGCAGCCGCAGACCTTCATGAACCTGAGCGGGACGAGTGTCGCGCCGGTGCTGCGCTACCACGGCTGCGGGCCGGCGGACCTGGTGGTGGTGCTGGACGACGCCGATCTGCCGCTGGGCCGGTTGCGCATCCGGTCCGAGGGCGGCAGCGGCGGACACCGCGGCTTGGCTTCGGTGATCGAAGCGGTGGGGACGGAGGCCGTTGCGCGCGTGCGCCTCGGCGTGGGGCGGCGGGCAGGAGCGGTGGACGACGATTTGGTGGCACATGTGCTGGGGCGGTTCGATCCGGCCCAGCGCGAGACGGCGCGGCGCATGGTTGAGGCGGCCGCGGATGCAGTGGAGTGTCTGACCGAGAGAGGGATGACAGAAGCAATGAACCGGTTCAACGGCTGGCAGGCGGAACCTGCTGGACCGGCGGCCGGGAACTAAGGCTGGTGAGACCCATGGCGAGAAAGTATGACGGACTGTATATCTTTGTCGGTGCGGCAAAGGACGAGTTGCTCGACAAGACGCTCGAGAAGATTCGCGGCGAGATCACGCGCCTGTCGGGCACAATCCTCGACACTGCGGTGCTGGGCAAGCGCTCGTTCGCGCGGCTGATGCAGAAGCGAGACCATGGCGTGTACGTGCGGATCCGCTTTGAGCTGGACCCGGCCAGTCTGGCCACGCTGCGCGAACGCTATCATCTGATGGAGGACCTGTTCCGCGTGCAGGTGCAGGTTGTGGACGAGCGCCGCGAGGTGGCCATCGCCGAGCAGAACGTCAAGCTGGCGGCGCGCGCGGAAGCGGCGGCGGCTCGTGGCGTGGAAGCGGCGCCGGCCGAGGCGTAACCAGCGGCCGGGACCGGCCGGGAAGAGAGGCGGGTCATGGCTTCGTTCAACCGCGTGGTGCTGATGGGCAACCTCACCCGCGATCCCGAGATGCGACAGACCCCCTCGGGCGCGCAGGTGGCGGAGATGCGCTTGGCGGTCTCGGAGACCTACCGCGACCGGCAGACGAATCAGCCGAAGGAAGTGACCTGCTACGTGGATGTGGTGGTCTGGAACAAGCTGGCCGAACTTTGCCAGCAGTACCTGGGCAAGGGACGCCCCGTGCTGGTGGAGGGGCGGCTGACCTACGACGAGTGGAAGACGCCGCAAGGCGAGGCGCGCAGCAAGCTGCGCGTGCGGGGCGACACGGTGAAGTTTCTGGGCACGCCGAAGCGTGGCGAGGCGCAGGACGGCGCGCCTTCCGCGGCTGCGCCGCGACCGCCGGCGGCGAGTGGCGTGCCGCCCATGGCAGTCGGCCAGGAGCCGGCGCCGGTCGAACCGGCGGATGCCGACGATCTGCCGTTTTAGCGTGACACGAACGATGGAACAGAAGCGATAACACGGGAAAAGCACATGGCAATGATGAGGCGAGAGCGAGACAGGGATCGTGACAAGGACAAGTCGGAGAACGCGGGGCCGCGCCGCCGGGCGCGCTACCTGGACCCGAACGTGATCGTGGACCGCAACGACGTCGACTTCCTGCGGCGTTTTGTCACGGAATACGGCAAGATCGTCCCGTCGCGGCTGACGGGCGTCACGTCCGCACAACAGCGCGACATCAAGCGCGGTGTGCGCCGTGCGCGCAACATGGGGCTGCTGGCCTAGTTTCCCGTTCCGGGCAGGCTCGGCAAGGATTGGTTCGCAGGAGTCCGCCACCGGGCCCCGCGGAAAAGGATAAAGATCATGGCGACGGAAGTGCTGTTGATGGCGGATGTGCCGGAATTGGGCAAGGCCGGCGAGGTTGTGAAGGTGAGCGAGGGCTACGCGCGCAACTATCTGCTGCCGCGCGAGTTCGCAGCCGAGGTGACGCCGGCCTCTCTGCGCCGGCTCGAGAAGCTGCGCAAGGAGCGCGCGGAACTGGCGAAAATCCAGCTGGCGGAGGCCCATGCCAAGGCGGCCAAGCTGGAGGGCGCCTCGGTCACGATCCGCGCTAAGACGAGCAATGGCGAGAAGCTCTACGGCTCGATCTCGGCCGCGGAGATCGTTGACGCACTCCAGACCCAGGGCGTGACGATCGATCGCACCCAGGTGGAACTGGCGGAGCATCTGAAGCAGACCGGCACGTTCGAGGTGCCGGTCCGGCTGCATCCGGAAGTTACGGTGCAGCTCAAGGTCTGGATCGTCAAGGAATAGTCCTATGCCCCAGTCAGGCACGGCTGCCGATGGCGCCGGATCGCCCGCCGTGCGGGTTCCGCCGCACAGCGCCGAGGC
The DNA here is from genome assembly GCA_903916675.1 of uncultured bacterium. Taxonomy (GTDB): domain Bacteria; phylum Verrucomicrobiota; class Kiritimatiellia; order RFP12; family CAIWXQ01; genus CAIWXQ01. The sequence goes on from CAIWXQ010000011.1 coordinate 34,535, forward strand.
CGAAAAGGGTGTATTGGGTGCCGTTCTGCTGGACTCGTCCCGCGTGATGGATTTGTGCGTGGGCGAGGGGCTCGTCCCCGAGGCCTTCTACTTCGAATCGCACCGGCGCCTGTTTGCCGAATTTCAGGCTATGCAGCGCGCCGGCATGGCGATCGACCTGCTGACCGCCGTCGAACGCCTGCGCAGCGCGGAACGGCTCGATGCGCTCGGCGGCACGGCCTTCCTCGAGGGGTTGGTGGATGCCACCCCCACGGCCGCGCACGCCGAGTACTACATCGACATCGTCCGGCAGAAGCACCTGCTGCGCGCCGTGATCGACTGTGCCCGCGCCGCCGAGCGCACCTGCTTCGAGAGCAACCAGTCCGCGGACCTCATCATCGGCCAGACCGAGCAGGCCTTCCTCGACATCACCGAGCGCCAGCACGGACAGATGGCCTCTTGGACGCAGACGATCCGCGACACCATCGCCCACGTGGACCGTCTTTTTCAGCTCGGCCCCGGCGGATTTTCCGGCGTTCCGACCGGCCTGCAGAACCTGGACCGCAAGCTGCGCGGCCTGCGGCCCGGCGAGGTGACGGTGCTGGCCGCGCGCCCCTCCATGGGAAAGACCTCGCTGGCGATGAACGTCGCCGAGTGTGTGGCGCTCGGCCGCGACATGACCGGCAAGCGCTTCAAGGGCGACCACGCCCGCCAGCACCCGGTGGCTGTCTTCAGCCTTGAGATGGCGCAGGAGTCGCTGGCGCTGCGCATGCTCTGCGGCATGGCCGGCGTGCCGGCGTTCCAGATCGACAGCGGCATCGGCAACCCCCGCGAGGTCAACCTGAAGCTGATGCGTGCCGCCTCGGAACTCAACAAGGCGCCGGTCTACGTGGATGACACCGGCGGGCTCGACATTATGGAACTGCGCGCCCGCGCCCGGCGCCTGAAGAAAAAGTGGAACATCGAGCTGATCATCGTGGACTACCTCCAGCTTGTGAACTGCCGCGAGGTGGCCCGCCAGGGGCGCCAGCTTGAGACTGCCGCCGTCTCCGCCAACCTGAAGGCCCTGGCCAAGGAATTGAAGCTGCCGGTGGTGGTCCTGAGCCAGCTTAGCCGCGCCCCTGAGCAGCGTGGCGACAAGAGCGCCAAGCCCAAGCTTTCCGACCTGCGTGATTCCGGCGCCATCGAGCAGGACGCCGACGTCGTGCTGCTCCTGCGCCGCCCCTGCCGGTATCCGGGCAGCGAAGAGTCCGACGACCCCACCCTGGCGATTGTGGACGTGGCCAAACATCGCAATGGACCGACCGGCGAAGTGAGGCTAAACTTCAACGATCAACTGACCCGCTTCTGCGATCGCGCGGACAACCGGGCCGGGGACGACGGCAACCTTGTTCCGGACGGCGAGGGCGGGTCGGCGGCCGATGTCGAGGCATGAGCAAGGAGCTTCTGTCATGATGGTACGAACGATTCGTGTTGCAATCCTGGCCGCCCTGTTGGCCGGACTGGCGCAGGCCGCCGGCGAGACGATCCGCGAGATTCAGGTCCGGGCGCTCGACGGCTTCTCGGCTGACGACGGCGACGTGCGCGCCGTCATCCAGGCCCGCGTCGGCGACCCCTTCCTGCAGATGAACGTCAGCAAGGACGTGGCGGCGCTCGTAGAGACCCGGCGCTTTTCCAAGGCGGATGTGTCGGTCGAGCCGCTGGCCGACGGCCTGCGCGTCATCTATACCGTCACCCGCCGCCCCGTCGTGTTCGGCGATCTCGAGATCGTGGGCGTGGATTATTTCAGCAACAGCAAGGTTGAAGACTGGCTGGAGCTTCCGCAGGGCGCCCCGGCGGACGAGCAGATCCTGGCCGACCGCTGCAATAAGGTCCGCCGCGAATACCTGAAGCGCTACTTTCCGGAGACCCGGGTCGAGGCAACCCTGAAGCCGGTTGCGGATCCCGGGCAGCGCAAGGGGCTGGTGCGCGTGCATGTCCAGATCACGGAAGGCCCCCGCCTCAAGCCCGATGAATACATTTTTGAAGGGAACCGGAGTTTCTCCGACAAGGAACTTCGCGCTACGTTCGGCGAATATCCCTGGTGGAACCCGATGGGGTGGTTCACCACTTCGCCGTACAGTTCGGACCAACTCGTGAAGGCCCGCCGGCAGGCGTCCGAGGTCTACCAGAACGCTGGCTATCTCGACGTTCAGATCGGCGACGCGCAGTTTGTGCCGCTGCCGAGCGACCCCAAGCGTGCCAAAATTCTCTTTCCCGTAGCGGAGGGTGTAAAGTACACGGTTGCGTCGGCGGCCGTCACGGGGGTCAAGATCTTCCCGGAGAACGCCGTGCGCGACGCCGTCAAGAACCTCAAGCCGGGCGATGTCGCCGCGCGCAAGGAGATCGACGCCGCAGCGAAGTCCGTGCGCGACTACTACACTGCGCGCGGCTACATCGACACCGCGGTCACGGTCAGCACCCGGGCAGACGACGCCAAGGACGCCACCCGGCTCGCGCTTGTGTTCTCCGTCCAGGAGGGGGCTCTGGTGCACGTCCGCAAGATCGATATCCGCGGCAACACCCGCACGCAGGACAAGGTGATCCGCCGCGAGATCCAGCTCAACCCCGGCGATATCATGGATGGCGTGAAGATCGAGCAGAACGAGAACCGCATCAAGAACCTCGGCCTCTTTGAGAAGGACCAGGTGCGCCACGCGATCCCGCCCAATCCGGACGCGCCCGATTCCCGCGACCTGATCTTCACCGTGGAAGAAGCGCGGACCGGCAGCTTTATGATTGGCGGCGGCTACTCCACTGTGGACAAACTGGTTGGCTATCTGCAGGTACAGCAGGGCAACTTCGACATCCTCAACTGGCCGGACTTCACCGGCGGCGGACAGAAGGCCCGCGCCTCAATTGAGTTTGGCTCGAACCACCAGTCGTACGAACTGGGCTGGACCGAGCCCTGGTTCCTCGACAAACCCATGGCGCTGACGGTCGACCTCTACTATCGGGAGCGCCAGTACGACGAATACACCCAGCAGAACCTCGGCGGCGACGTAGGCATTCGGTACCCGATCCAGCTCGCGGGTGTCCCGTTCGGCGCGTTTGGCCTGCGCTACACGCTGGAGCAGATCACCCTGAACAGCCAGCTCACGAACCAGTTGTACTTGGCTTCCACGGGCGCGCCTTATAAATTTTCCGACGAGCCCAGTTCCGCGCTGAACAGCCGGCTGGAGGCGTCCTGGGAGTACGATACGCGCGACCAGGTCTTCGTGCCGCACCGCGGCACGTATGCCAACGTATTCGGTGCCGTCTCCGGTTCCCTGCTGGGCGGGGACAACGACATCTTCCAGACCGGCGCGTCCTACCGCCACTGGTTTAATCCTGTGTCTGACCACATCCTGAGCCTGCGCGGACGATGGGAGACGGTCAGTTCCTACGGCGGGCAGGAGATTCCGATTTATGACCGCCTCTTCCTCGGCGGCGGGCAGACCGTGCGCGGCATCGAGTACCGATGGGTCGGTCCCAAGGCGGTAGATGTCTACCCCGGCACACCGACGGAAGTGCACCCCGTAGGCGGCGCGACGCTCGGTCTGGTTTCGGCCGAGTACAGCATTCCCATCTTCGAGGCTGTGCGCATCGCGACGTTCTCGGACCTGGGCAACGTTACACCCGACAGCAACGACATTTCCAATCTACTGAAGAACTACTGCTGGACCTACGGTGCGGGCCTGCGCATCGACATCCCCGGCTTCCCGATCCGCTTCGACTACGCCCTCCCGATCAAAAAGGACAGCCAGCTCACCCGCGGGCAGCCCTTCTCTTTCTGGATTGGATTTGAGTAAATAGTTCTGTTTTCCCACAACGTAAGGAAATGACATGAAACGAATCAGCCTCTTGGCAGCCTGTGTGTTCATTTGTGCCGCGCTTGCCGCCCGCGCGCAGACTGTGGCGGTGGTGGACTTGGAGCAGCTCGTGCGCCTGCATCCGAACACGGCCGCGGACGACAAGTTACGTGAGCAGACCCGCAAGGACATGCGCGAGGAATACGATGAGCTGCAGCAGAAGCTGGAGGCTCTGAAGCTGGACTTCGAGAAGACGCGCAAGGAGACCCAGGACCCAACCCTTAGCGACAAGGCCCGCAAGACCGCGGAGGAGCGCGCCGAGAAGGCGTACGAGGCCGTCCTGACGGCCAACCGCAACGCCAACGAGAAGATGCAGTTGCGCCAGGAACAGATTTCGGAGATGAACGGCCGCCTGCTCAAGAAGGTGATTGCGGACCTGCGCGACACAATCGGAAAGTACGCTGCTGAGCAGAAGATCCAACTGGTCCTGCCGGCGGCACAGGCGATCTACAACGAGAAGGCCCTCGACATCACCGACGCCATCCTGAAGCGCATGAACGTGACGCGCCCCGCGGAAAAGACGGCCGCGGTTGACGCCTTCCCGCTGATCCGCGCGCAGGCCCCGGAAGCGCCTGCTGCGGCCAAGCCGGCCACCCTCGCACCGACCAAATGAACTGGACTGCTGCCACCCTGGCCGCCCGTGTCGGCGGCATCGTCGAAGGCGCCGGAGACGCCGAAATCCGCGCCCTTTCCGCGCTGGCCGAGGCGCGCGAGGGTGACGTCTCCTTTCTCGCCAATTCCCGCTATGAATCGCTTATGGCCAGCACCGCCGCCACGGCCGTGGTGGTCGGCCGCGACTGGCACGGTGCGCACAGTTGCCGTGCGCTGATCCGCGTGGACAACCCGGACAAGGCTTTTTCCGGACTGGCGACGCTCCTCGGTCCGCAACCCGTGGTGCGGGCACCCGGCGTGCACCCGACCGCCGTGGTCGCCCCTGGCGCGAAGCTCGGCCGCGACGTGTTCGTCGGCCCCTGCGCGGTTATCGAGGACGGCGCCGTGGTCGGCGACCGCAGCGTGATCGAGGCGCAGTGCTACGTCGGCCGCGATGCCGCGCTTGGCTGCGACTGCCACCTCTACCCGCAGGTCAGCATCCGTGAGGGATGCCGCATCGGCGACCGCTTGATTGCGCACTGCGGCGTGGTGGTGGGAAGCGATGGCTATGGCTACAACGTCGAGTTCCACGATGGCCACCCTGCGGTGGTGAAGATTCCGCAGATCGGCATCGTCGAGATCGGACACGACGTCGAGATCGGCGCGAACACAACCATCGACCGTGCCCGCTTCGGCCGCACGCGCATCGGCAATCACGTCAAGATCGACAACCTTGTGCAAGTGGCCCACAACGTGCAGATCGGTGACCTTTCCGGGCTGGTGGCCCAGTGCGGCATCGCCGGCAGTTCGCAGATCGGTTCCGGCTGCATGATCTGGGCGCAGGCCGGCATCGCCGGGCACCTCAAGATCGGTGACCGCGCGCAGGTCGGTCCCCAGGCCGGCCTCAGCAAGGACGTGCCGCCCGGTGAGTTCGTGCTCGGCTCACCTGCCATGCCTAAGCGGGAATTTGCCGTTGGCCTCACGGTGCCGCGCACGGTCGAGAAGCTCAAGGCCCGCATCGCGGAACTTGAAACCCGTCTCGCCGCATTGGAAAAACGGAACACGCCTCCCGCCTGATCTTCGAATCTGGAAATCAGGAAAGCAGGCACGTCAGACGTATGCCCGAATCATTCCAGATTTCCGGAGATCCCTGATTTTATGACACCTGTGGCCCAACTTGTGGCGCGCCTGACGGAACGTAGCCATACGCTCGCCCTGGCCGAATCCTGCACCGGCGGTCTGCTGGCCGCGCGCGTGACGTCCGTCCCCGGCGCCTCCGCCGTTTTCCGTGGCGGTGTGATCGCCTACCACAACGAGGTCAAGTGCGACCTGCTGGGCGTGTCGGCTGCCACGCTGGCTGCGTACGGCGCCGTGAGCGCAGAGACCGCGCTGGCCATGGCGCAGGGCGCGCGGCGCCGGCTGCAGGCCACGCTGGCTGCGTCAATCACCGGCGTGGCCGGACCTGACGGCGGCACGGCGGAGAAACCGGTCGGTATCGTCTTCATTGCCGTCGCTGGTCCGCGTGGCGTGCGCGTGGAACACTGTCAGTTTGCCGGCGACCGGGACGCCATCTGCGCCCAAGCCTGCGATGCCGCGCTGCAGATGCTGCTGGAAGCACGCGAAGGCCAGAATGATCGATGGTAGCGGCGTCCCACCGCGGGCAGTTCCTCTTTGCAGCGCTGGGGCGGTGCTGCCACTGGTCGAACGCTACAAAACCTTCACGAATGTGGCGCGGCCGTCACCGGGCGCGTAGAAGTCTTCCAGCAGTTCGGCCAGCTGGTAGCCAGTGCGTTCGTAGAACGCACGCGTGCTGAGATACTGCGGCCGGCTGGAGGTCTCGGCGTAGACGCGCGTCCCACCCAGCTTGCGGATGCGGCGCTCGGTCTCGGCCAGCAGCAGGCGGCCGAGCCCCTTGCCCTGCATGCCGGAGCGCACGGCGATCCAGTAGAGGTCGTAGCTGGCGGCAGTGCAGGGGATAAGGCCGAAGCAGGTGTAGCCAACCACCTGGCCGTCCAACTCGGCCAGCGCGAATTCGTAGCCAGAGGCGCGCCCTTTCTTCAGGCGTTCGTCCACCAGTTCCACGGCGATCTCCACCTCGGCGGCATCGAAGAATCCGGTGGTCTGGGCAAGGGCGCGGATGGCATCGCGATCAGCGGTGCCCAGTTCGTCACGAAAGACGAACGGCTCGGACCGGCCGACCGGTTCAGCCGGCCGCTCGGATGTGGCGCCGGATGAGGTGGGGACCATCTTGCGGCGTGTGGCCGCGGCGTGGCGGAAGTGGCTGACGTGGGTCTGCGCGTCCGCCAGGATGCGTTCTACGGCCTGGTCAAAGGTCACGCCCGCCTGCGCCATCATGGCGGCGAAGCCGGCGTCGGGCGAGAGACAGGGGTTGGCGTTGACCTCGAGAATCCACGGGTTCCCCTCGGCGTCCACGCGGAAGTCCACGCGCGCGTAGCCGGCCAGCCCAAAGACCTCCCAGCACTGGAGCGCCAGGCGCTTCATCTCCTCGAGCAGCGGTGCGTCAACTGGGTCGGCCGCGAAGCGGCGCGTCGTATGGCAATACTCGAAGGAATCCGTGGCCCACTTGGCCCGGTAGCCGACGATGCGCGGTTTGTCGACAGGGAAGCCGTCGAATACGATCTCCGCTGGCGGGAGAACCTCGGGGCCGTTCGGTCCGGCCAGCAGCCCGATGTTGAATTCGCGGCCGTCGATGAACTCCTCGGCAAAGCATTCGCCGCCCATGCGCTCGGCAAAGGCGCTCAGGCGGTTGGCGGCCATGGCCGGTGTGGCGCCACGCACAAGGCAGGTGTCGTCCATGCCGAGCGAGGCGTGCTCCCAGACGGATTTCACCAGCCATGTGCGGCGCCGCCCGCCAGCGGGGCGGGCAGACGGCGCCGCCGCCTCTGGTACACGGCTGCGGACCTGCTGGCGCGGGCCTGCGCTCATCCACATGGGCGTGGGGAGGTCCGCCTCGCGCATGCGCTCCTTGGCGAGGATCTTGTGCGAGGTCAGGAAAAGCGCCTCTGCGGAGCTGCCGGTGTAGGGGCGATGGCGGGCGTCGAGCAGCGCCGGCGGGAGGTAGATCAGGCGGCCGGCTCCGGCCACAGCCTCGACGAGGTTGAAGACCAGATCCGACTGCACCTGGTTGAGCATACCGTCAAGCGATTCGAGGTCCAGCGTGCAGGGATGCACCTCGACGCGGTGCCCTAGTCGCACCAGAGCCTGCCCGACGGCCTCGACCTGCTGGAGCACGTCCTGCTCGTCGGGCGAGGCATCGGCCGGAATGGCCTGATGAAGGATCCACACGCGCATGGGAAAAGCTCCTGCAACGGACGCTGGCCGGCAATCCAATCAAACTGCGGAATATCGAATCGAGAACCGCAGAATGAGGGAGTTCATGCCAGGTGTTTCCAGTCGCGTTGTTGAGGCCAAGAGATAGCCTTCCACAGCGCGCAGGTCAAGTGTGGACTGTTGAATGCCGGTGGCAGTGACCCCCGCGGCCTTGCGCTGTTGGCGTCGCCAACTTCCGGATTCTGCGGTTCCGAAGTTGAGAAGCAAAAACGCGGGCACTGCCGAACGGCAATACCCGCGCTGCTGCCGGTTCTCCCAAGCTACTCTGCGGTACAGTCCGGGTACTGGAAGGCTTTCCCCTCGTAGTTGCTGAGGAGGATGTTGTCGCCGTCACGGCCGGCGACGAAGTCCGGCATGATCGGGATCTTGCCGCCGCCGCCGGGGGCATCGATCACGTAGGTCGGGACCGCGTAGCCGGTGGTGTGACCGCGCAGGCCGCGGATGATCTCCACCCCCTTGGACACGGGCGTGCGGAAGTGGGCGGATCCAACGATCGGGTCGCACTGGTAGAGGTAGTACGGCCGCACGCGCATCTTCATCAGGCCATGCACGAGCGACTTCATGACCGGAAGGCTGTCGTTGACCCCCTTGAGCAGCACAGTCTGTGATCCCAGCGGGATGCCGGCGTCTGCCAGCAGGCCGCAGGCGCGTTCGGTCTCGTAGCAGCATTCGTCCGGGTGGGTAAAATGCAGGCTCATCCAGACCGGGTGGTACTTGCGGAGCATGCGGGCGAGTTGCGGCGTGATTCGCTGCGGCAGCACGGCCGGCACTTTGGTGCCCATGCGGATGATCTCGACATGGGGGATCGCGCGTAGGTTCGATAGGAGCCATTCCAGCTTCTCGTCGCTCAGCGTGAGCGGATCGCCGCCGGAGACCAGCACGTCACGCACCTGCGGAGAGCGACGAATGTAGTCGAACGCGGCCTCGAGGCGTTCCCGCGAAGGGCCAAAGCCGCCCTGGCCCACGATGCGGGAGCGCGTGCAATAGCGGCAGTAGGTCGAGCAGAAATCGGTCGCGAGCAGCAGCACGCGGTCCGGATAACGGTGGATCAGGCCGGGGACAGGGCTCTGCGTTTCCTCGGCAAGCGGATCTTCCGCCTCACCGGCAGACTTGACCATTTCATAGACGGTCGGGATTACGGTCCGGCGGATCGGCTGCTCGGGGTCGTGCGGAGAAACAAGCCCCATGTAGTGCGGTGTGACGGAAGCGGGCAGAAGCTCGCCGTGCTGTTCCAGCGCCTTCTCCTCCTCGGGGGAGAGTGCGAGCATGCGGCGGAGCTGTTCGAGGGTGCGGATGCGGTTGCGGAGCTGCCACTGCCAGTCGGCCCAGTCGGCGTCCGTCGCCTCGGAAAAGAAGACCTTGCGGAAGGCGCGCGACTTGGGGTTCATCCGCATGACGCGGTGCCGCGCGGGCTCGGCGGGCTGGGAGGCACCCAGCGACGGGAAGTCCGTCACTGTGGCCTGGGGAGAGAAAAAGGTTCCAATACGACTCGGAGGTTCGTCTTCCTGGTTTCCCAGGCAGACGAACGACTCCTCGGGTTGATGCTGCGACGCAGCGTTCACGTCATGCTCCTGTATGGAAGGGACGCGTTGCGGGCTGGGCGCCGCGTCCGAATGCGCCAACGGCCAAGCGCGCAGAAAAGCGCTTGGCCGCGTCCGTCACGAGGGACGGTCGAGTGCGATGGAACTTGTGTTCGCTCGCGTTCATTCAAGGTCGGAGCGCTTCGTGAAGCACTTTTTCCCGCGCCGCGGTCCGTCGGACGGACGGAAACGCGGGAAGCCCGACAGAAAGCCCTTTCGTTAAGTATCGCTAATAAACCTATGCCGATGCGATGTCAAGCGGGTTTCTAAAAAAGGCGCAAGAAAGTTGCCGGGCCTTTCCATCCGCCCAGCCGAAACCGAGGGATATCGAACACTGACCTCTGATCTCTGACTTCTGATTACTGCCCTCTGATCTCTACCCTATCGTCCTCCCCAGCCGAGCTTGCGGTCAAGGACCGAATAGCCGTCATAATCGGGAAGGTGGATCACCGGGACATCGCGGGGGGAACGCCGCACCTCAACGCGCTCGCCGGGGTCGAGCAGGATGTCGATCTGGCCGTCCACGGATGCCACCAGCGGCGCGGCGGACTTCGCCACGCGGATCGCCACGACTGTGGAATCCGGCACCACCAGCGGCCGGGAGGTGAGCGTGTGGGGACAGATTACCGCCACCACCAGCGCGGCTGTGTTGGGCATGACGATCGGTCCGCCGGCGGAAAGCGCATAGGCGGTGCTTCCCGTGGGGGTCGAGACAATGATGCCGTCGCAGACGTGGGTGGTGACGAAAATGCCGTCGAGCGACAACTCCAGCCGCACGGCCCGTCCGGATGCGCCGCGGCTGACCACGAGGTCATTGAGGGCGTCGGCAATCACCGTGCGGTCGCCGCTGGCGCGCTCGATCACGCTCGCCAGCGCCGCGCGCTGGCTGATCGTGAAGCGCCCTTCTCGCAGGCAGACCAGCGCCTCCTCGATGCGCGTGGCTTCGACGCTCGTCAGATAACCCAGGTCGCCGAGGTTCATCCCCATCAGTGGGAGGCCGCTCCCGCGCAGCCGGTGGGCGGTGTTGAGCATGGTGCCGTCTCCGCCCAGCACAATCACGGCGTCCACGCGCCCCGGCAAAGCCTCCACGGCGCAGACCTCGCCGGTCCCCGCAGCAGCCACGGTCTCGGCGTCGGCCAGCAGGCTCATCCCCAGGCGGCGGGTGAACTCCCCCAGCGTGCGCGCCATGTTGGCGGCGATGGGTTTGCCGTGGTTGACGATCAGGCCGATGCGTTTCATGGGAGAGTTCCGTCGTTTGGGTGCTGATCTGGGGTTCGTGATTCAAGATGCGAGATTCTGGATTCAGGTTCCTAACGTCTTCTCCAGTGCGCCAGAAACTCCAAGTTCCCCTCCGGCCCGGGCAGCGGAGAAGGAGCCACCCCCTGCCACTGCAACCCTGCCTGCGCCTCGCCGAAGGCCCGGATCTTGGCCACCACCGCCTCGTGCACAGCCGGATCGCGCACGACCCCGCCCGGCGCCTGCCCACGGCCGGCCTCGAACTGCGGCTTGATCAGCGAGACCACCGCCGCGCCCGTCGCCAGCACCCCTGCCAAGGGCGGCAAAATCAACTGTAGCGAGATGAAGGCTACGTCCACAACAGCGAATTGTGGCTGGAAGGGGATGTCGGTGGGAGTCAGGTAACGGGCGTTGAACCCCTCGATCACCGTCACGCGCGGGTCCTGCCGGATTTTCCAGTGAAGCTGATCGTGCCCCACGTCGAGCGCAATCACCCGTGCTGCCCCGTGTTGCAGCAGGCAATCGGTGAACCCGCCGGTGGAGGCACCCACGTCCAGGCAATCCTTGCCAGTCACGTCCAGGGGGAATGCCACGAAGGCCCCCTCGAGCTTTTCGCCGCCGCGGCTGACGAAGCGCGGCAACGCCTCCCGTTCGATGACCACATCGTCCGGGTAATTGTGACCCGCCTTGGTGGCCGGATGCCCGCCGACGCGTACCAGCCCGGCCAGGATCAGCCGCTGCGCCTGTTCGCGGCTCTCCGCCAGCCCGCGCGCCACCACCAGGTTGTCGAGGCGTTCCTTCACGTCGCCAGTCTCCGTTGCTGCGCCGCCGGCGTCAAGCGCGGAGGTGCTGTGTGCAGGGTAGGGGTGGTTCGTTTTCGCGCAAAAGAGCAGAGGCGCGAAGGTCATTTGCAGAGCGGGGACGGCTCTGCCACACTGCAGTCATGAACCGCAGAGTGGCAGCGCGTCCTGCCGCTGGCGCCTATTCTCGGCATGGGCAGCCATCACGGCAGGGCGTGGGGATGGGCGCAGGATTGACGCTTTAGACGGCGTATGGCAAGGTGGCGACAAGAAGGATCTGTCATGCGCGCCGCCCTGCAACACCTCTACGTGCACGTGCCGTTCTGCGACGGCAAGTGCCGGTATTGCGGGTTTTATTCGGGCGTGGCCGACGAGGAGACGCGTCGACTCTACGCGCCGCTGCCGGGCCGCGAGCTGCGACTGCTGGCAGAGGCTGCGGGCGCCACGCCGCCGCTTTCAGCGCCGCGCACGGTTTACTTCGGCGGCGGCACGCCGGCGATGCTGGGCGAGAACGGTCTGCGGGAGCTGATGTCCGGATTGCGCGAGAACCTGGCGCTCGACGGCGTGGAAGAGTGGACGATGGAGCTGAACCCGGCGGGCGTGACGCGCGGATTCGTGGCCGCGCTGCGCGAACTGGGCGTGAACCGCCTGAGCATCGGCGCGCAGTGCTTTGACGACGAAGTGCTGCGCGGGCTGGGGCGGCGCAACACGGCGCGCGACGTGGTTCGCGCCGTGGAGGCGGCCCGGGATGCGGGGATGGAGAACCTCGGGCTGGATCTGATCGCCGGGCTGCCGGGCGTGTCACCGGAGCTGTGGCAAAAATCGCTGGCGCAGGTTGTGTCGCTGCAAGTCCCGCACGTGTCGGTCTACGCGCTCAGCGTGGAGGCGGGAACCGCGCTGGCGCACGACGTGGCGACTGGCACGCTCGTGCTACCGGATGCGGAGGCGCAGCTGACGGCGCTGCAGATCGCGGAAGAGACGCTGGCCGTGGCCGGGCTGGCGCGCTACGAGATCTCCAACTATGCACGCTCCGGCCGCGAGTGCCGGCACAATCTGGCGTGCTGGCGGGGAGAGGATTATCTGGGGCTCGGGCCCTCCGCGTCTTCGCGCGACGGGTTGCGCCGGTGGACGAACGATGCCGACCTGGCCGGCTATGCGCGACAAGTGGCGCGGGACCTGCTGCCGCCGCGTGCGGAGGAGGAGCACGATCCTCCGGCGGACGCCGAGGAGCGACTGGTGTTCGGCGTACGGCTGCAGGAGGGCGTCAACCCGGAAGCCTTTGCCGGCCGGCATCCGGCCGCGGCGGCGCGCGTGGCGGAATGGCAGGCGACGCTGGCCCGCCTGGAGCGGCAGGGGGTGACGGAGCGGACCCCGGACGGTGGCTGGCGTCTGACCGCGCGCGGTCGTGAAGTAGCAGACGCGGTGGTGGAGGAGCTGGTATAGAATGGCCAAAGACGCAACAAGGAGCCTTATGCAACTCGACAAACTTGTCTCTTTTCTCGACCGCGAGCTGGCCATCGCGAAATTCAAGGACGACTCGCACAACGGCCTGCAGGTGGCGAATTCCGGGCGTGTGACTAAGGTCTGCGTGGGTGTGGACGCGACGCTGCCGTTTTTCGAGAAAGCGGCGGCTTGCGGCGCGGACCTGGCGATTTGCCACCACGGCCTGAGTTGGAGCGACTCGCTCAAGCGGATCACCGGGCTCAACTACCGGCTGCTTTCATTCCTTCTGAAACACGACTTGGCGCTCTGGGCCTGCCACCTGCCGTTGGACGCGCATCCGCAGCTGGGAAACAACGCCTGTCTGGCGCGGGCGCTGGGACTACGCGCGTGTCGGCCGGCGTTCGACTATCACGGGCAGATGATCGGCGTGTGCGGCGCGCTGCCGCAGCCGGTGCTGTTTACAGTCTTTCAAAAGCTGGTTGCGCGAGTGGTGGGGAACGAGGTCCGCGTGCTCGACTTCGGCCGGCGCACGGTGCGGACGGTGGGGATCGTCTCCGGTGGCGGAGCGTCCCAGATTGACCAGGCTGCGGAACTGGGGCTGGATGTCTATGTGACGGGCGAGTCGAACCTGTACGCTTACAATCTGGCGCGTCAGGAAGATCTCAACGCGGTCTTTGCCGGACACTACGCCACGGAAAAATGCGGCGTGCAGGCTGTGGGACGGCTGCTGCGCCGGCGTTTCGGATTGCCGGTCGAATTCGTGGACATGGGGATCGTTTACTGAACCTGGAAGGATCGGCCGGCCGCATCCGCCCGGTTCCCAACGTGATCGTAACACCGGGCTATCGAATTACGAACCGCACAAGCGCCCGATTCCACATTGCCTCTGCCAAAAGGAGGCAGTATAGTCAAATTTTTCAACCGAGTGTGTCGGAGGCGAGGTTGGTATGGCGGAAAACAGGGAAGCATATCGGCGTGGCGGACAGCTGGGGTGGCAACTGCCCCTGCTGTGCGGCACAGTGGCGTTTGTGGTGTATCTGCTGACCTTGTCGCCAGGGATTTATCCGGGGCAGTCGGCGCAATGGATGGCGCTCTGTCTGGGGATCGACCCGCGGGTGGTGCCGGCGCATCCGCTTTGGACCTTGATTGCGTCCGGGATCGGCAACCTTCATTTCCTTGCGACGCCGCTGCGGTTAAACCTGTTCAGTGCGCTGTGCGGCGCGCTCAGCGTGTCGTTGGTCTGCCATCTGACGAGGCTTTTTGTCTGGGGAATGATCTTCGACAACCCCATCGACGACCGGCAGCGGAGCCGGGCTGCAATGTTGGCGGCCGTGACCGCGGCATTGGCTTTTGCGTTCAGCGTGCCGGCTTGGAGCGCCGCCACGCGGTTGCAGTATCAGAGCTTTGATCTGTTGTTGTTGCTGCTGGTGTTTTGTCTTCTGGCGCAGTACATCCGGTCAGGCAGACAACCGTACATCTGGCTGTTCGTCTTCTGCTACGGAGTGGGGATTGTCGAGTCACCGCTCTTCCTGACCCTGTCGCCAGCGGCCGGCGTGGGCACGTTACTGTCGCTCTGGCGGTGCCGCCATCTCGGGCACGGGAACCTGCTCGGTCTGGCGCATTTGTTCCTGCTCGGCCTCGGGGTGTATGCGCTGGTCGCTTTTCTTTTTCTGCGCACCCCGGATGCGGTGCTGCACGGTTACACCGGCTGGCTGGATGTGCTGAAAGCCATGTGGCGCGAGCAATACCATGAGGTGCGCAGCGAATTTCCGCGCCTGAACTGGGTCTGGTTGTTGCTGCAGTCGGTCATGCCTGCGTTGGCGGTCTCCTTTGCCGCCCGGCGGGCACTGAACAACGGACGGACCTGGAGCCACTACCTGTTGCACCTGTTCCTGACGGTATTGGCGGCGTCAGTTCTGCTGAACGCATCGTGGTCTCCCTGGCGGCTGCTGGAGGCGCAGGGGCTCCTGCCGGTCGCGTTCTATGCACTGATGGCCCTAGTGTGCGGATATCTGCTGGCCTACTGGTACCTGCTGCAGTCGATGGGGCGCCATCGGCATGACCAGCGGGGTTCCATCCTGATGCGGCGAACTGGCGACTGGATGGGACGGATCCTACTCTGGCCGTTCGCGGCGCTGGTGGTTGCGACGTCGGTGGTCAACGGAATCGAGGCCGATGGACACCGGGGCCGCTGCGCCGATGTCTGCGCGCGCGAACTGCTGCAGCGCTTGGGCAGTCGCACATGGCTCGTCACGGATGGCTTGCTGGACAATCACGTGGCGATTCTGGCCCGTGAACGCGGTCAAAACGTACACCTGCTGTGCCTGCCGCGGGACACCGACAAGGCCTACCAGCGGAGACTGGCCCAGATCGTCCATACCGAGAAGATGTTTGGCGACAACCAGGCCCGCATGCTCGACACGCTCAAGCTCGGTCTCCTGCCATTCCTCCAGGATTGGCTGGCCAGCGACCCGGAGGTCCAGCGAAAGATGGCGATCTTTAGCGTGCCGGATCTCTGGTACGGCGCGGAGTTTCAGCCGGTGCCGGAGCTGTTGTTTTTCTCCGGTGCGCGCGACCCGGCCCGGCTGGACCTCGGTGCGCTGGTGGCCGATCATCTGGCGTTTTGGGGCCGGATGGAGAAGCTTGTGCCGCGCGTGACAGACCCGCAGAACCCGGTCGCTTTCTTTAACAACCAGCTCCGGAGACAGATGGGCTTTGCGGGGAATAACCTGGGTGTGCTCTTGGAGGAGGCTGGACGGACGAACGACGCGGACCTCGTCTATCAGCGTGTTCGTCAGCTCGATCCGGACAACATCAGCGTGCTCTTCAACCGGTTCGAGCTGGCGCGCCGCGGTAAGGACGAGACGCGCACCACGGCCGCCGAGAAAGAGCTGAAGGAGTTTCTGGAGCACAACAAGCGCCAGTATCCGCTCTACTCGCTCTCGCGCTATTACGGGTATGTGCGCTCGCCGGAACTGTTCGCCCGGCTGGGGTGGCTCTGGGCGCTCTCTGGGCAGACAGGCGCCAGTCTGGTTGGCCTGCGCAAGGCCGTCGACCTGCTCCCGCCCGACAGCCAGATCTCGCTGGAGCGCACCAAGGCGGCCATCTACCTTCTGCAGGACGACCGCATCCGGACCGAGGAGATTTACCGCGGCATCCTCGAGAAGAATCCCCAAGACCAGCAGGCTATGCAGGGCATGGCGCGGCTGGCGTTGAGTACGGGATCCCTCGAGAAGGCCAAGTCTTGGCTGGAGAAGATTCAGAAGACCGGTGTGACGCAGAACCGGCTCGGCGTGGAGTGGGCGGCCATCCATCTGGCGGCTGGAGAGAACGCGCTTGCTGCCACGAACGTGGCGGCGGCCACGGCTTCGTTCGCGCAGGCGCGCATGCAGCTGCAGGAGACGGTGGACCTAGAGGCCAACAACCTGCAGGCGCTGGGCATGCTGGCGCTGGCGCAACTCCAGCAGGCGGCGGTGGAGCGCGCGGCCCAGCGCGATCCGAAGCAATACTTCCGGGAGGTCGGGCAGACGATCGACCGGATGGACAAGATCGCCGGAACGCCGAACCAGTACTTCGCGCAGATCGTGCGGGCGCAACTGGCCATGGCCAGCGGCAAAGAGAAGGAGAATTACCGCGCTGCGCGCGAGGCCTTCCTCCGCGCCCGTGCCCTGCAGCCCGGTATGACCAAGCTGAATGACGTGATCCTGCAGCTCGACATTGCCCTGGCGGACCAGTCCCAGGCGGAACAGCATGCTCAGGACGTGCTGCGCGTCAACCGGAGGCATGCGCTGGCCAACTACGTGATCGGCTCCCTGCGCCTGCAGTCCGGCGACTACGGCGAAGCCGAGGACTTTCTGCGGCGAAGCGTGGAGTCTGAGCCCCTGCCGGTCGCGCTCAACGACCTTGCCGAGACCCTGCGCCGCGTGCACCGCTTTGCCGAGGCGGAACGCTTGGCGCGCGAGGCCACGGGCAAGGCGCCTTCGCTCTACATCGCATGGGAGACGCTGGCGGCGGTTCTGATGGATCAGAATCGCCTGCCCGAGGCACAAGTCGCCATGCACGAGGCGCTGCTTCGGAACTCGAACGACATGCGCCTGCGGATGTCTGCGGCGCGGCTCCAATACCTCCAGGGCGATCTGAATCAGGCACAGGAGAACATCAAACTAGTGCGCAAGAACATCAGCCAATTGAACGAATACGAGCGCGGGGAGTTCGAGAAGCTGGCGAAAAGCGTGAGCCAGCGACGCTAAGTCGGGGGCTCAGTCGGAGAAATTGGGGCGAAAGACGGGGCTCGAACCCGCGACCATCAGATCCACAATCTGACGGAAACATACTA
>CAIWXQ010000012.1 GCA_903916675.1 uncultured bacterium
AACGGGAGGGCGAGCGTCCCCGCGAGCCGTTTCCCGAATTTGATACACTGCCGGATCTTGTTGCGCAGGGGTGGGTGCCGGCATACAATTTAAATGTACGTTGGCGACTCACCCAACCCGGCAGGTTCCCATGCAAACCAACACCCGACATGGCGACGACGGACGTACTCTGCTGCTGAGCGGGCAGCGTGTCTGGAAGGATGATCCCCGCGTGCGCGTCTGCGGCGACATCGATGAACTCTGCTCCTGGCTGGGGGTGGTGGCGGTGGATGCGCCGCCCGAGCGGCCGGAGCTGGCCATGCAGGTGCGCCAGGTGCAGGGCGAACTGTTCGCCGTGGGCGCGATGGCGCAGTTGAACGGTTGTCTGGAGAATCACCCGCAGATCCGTCCGGTCGGGGGCAAGGAGTGCGGCAGGATCGAGCGCTGGATCGGCGCCCTCGAGGCGGAACTCCTGCCGCTGGACGGCTTTCTGATCCCGGGTGGCTGCCGCGCCGCTGCCGTCACGCACGTGGCGCGCAGCGTCTGCCGGCGGATTGAGCGGGACCTGGTTGCGCTCGCGCGCAATGCCGACGCCGAGGGGGCCAAGGCCCTGCTCGATGCTGTCGCCTACCTCAACCGGTTGGCGGATTTCCTTTTTGTGCTGGCGCGTTTCTGCAACCGCATTGCGAACGTCGACGAGCCCGCGTTGAGCCTGCCCGACGTTCGCTGAAGGGAACGCCAATGCCCACGAACGTGATGCGCTCGCCGCTGGCAGGGCGCTGGTTCCCCGCCGACGCGGCCGAACTGCGCCGGATGATCGGCGGCCTTGTGCCGGTGCCGCGCCCGGCGGCCGTGGCGGGGGTTTGCGCCGTCGTGGTCCCGCACGCCGGCTACCAGTACTCGGGCAAGGTCGCCTGCCAGGTCTACGCGCGGCTCGTGCCGGATGCCTGCGAACGGGTGGTGATCCTGGGCCCGACGCACTCCATCAGCATGCACGGGAAAGTCAGCGTTCCGGATGCGGACTTTCTTGAGACGCCGCTGGGGAGGGTGGCCGTTGACACGGACTTCGTCGCCGCGCTGCGATCGTCCCCGCAGGTGCTGTGCGATCCGCGGGCTCATCAGCACGAGCACAGCGACCAGATCCAGCTGCCGCTGCTGCAGACGTTCCTGGGCGGGCGCATCCGTGTCGTGCCCATCGTGGTCGGGCAGATGGATTCCCAATCGAGCCGGCGTTTTGCCGGTCTGCTGCGTCCGCTGCTGGACGCTCGCACGCTGGTGGTCGTCAGCAGCGATTTCACGCACTACGGGCCGAATTACGGCTACGTCCCCTTTGCGCGCGACGTGCCCCGGCAGATCGACGCGCTGGACCATCAGGTTTTTGCGCGCCTGGCCGCAATCGATGTCGCCGGGTTCCACGATCTGCTGCAGAAGACGCAGGCGACGGTCTGCGGCGCCAACTCCATTGCCATCCTGCTGGAGTTGCTGCCGAAGGATGCGCAGGTGCAGGAAGTCGCCTACGACACCTCCGGCCGCATGCTGGGCGACTGGGAAAATTCGGTCAGCTACCTGGGGGCAATCTGCGTCGCCGACTGGCGCGCGCCGCAACCGCCGGACAGGCTTCGGGTGGAGGACACCGTCCCGCTGGATGAGGAGGACTGCTGCCAGTTGCTGAAGCTGGCGCGCGCCACGCTGGAGCACGCGGTCCGCCACGGCAGGGCGCCGGCTGTGGAAGCGACCGGCGTGGGCATCCGGCCGGGGATGCAGCAGACTATGGGCGGATTCGTGACCCTGCACCTGTGCGGCCAGCTGCGCGGCTGCATCGGCGAGATCGAGCCGCGCCGCGCGATTTGGCAGGTGGTGCGCGACCGTGCGGTCAGCGCGGCGTTGGAGGACCCGCGGTTCGTTCCAGTGACATCCGGCGAGACCCCGGACATCCGGATCGAGATCTCGGCGCTGACACCGGCGCGGCCCGTGGCCTCATACCGCGATATCGTCGTGGGGAAGCACGGCATGACCATTGCCAAGCGAGGCCGCAGTGCGGTTTTTCTGCCGCAGGTCGCGCCGGAGCAGGGGTGGGACCTCGCCACCACGCTCACGCACCTGTCTCGCAAGGCAGGGCTGCCGGCCGATGCCTGGAAGGAAGGCGCCGCCTTCACCGTGTTCGAGGCGCAGGTTTTTCACGAGGTGTAGCGGCGGCTGTGTCAGCCGCCGTCGCACTCGCAAACCCGCATGTACCACAGCGCATCAAGGCTGACGTTGGCTGGAGGCAAGGGATGGGTGAGCTCAAGAAGATCGCAGTGCTGGACAACATGGTTGAGGCCAATGTGCTGGATTCCATGCTGAATGGGGCGCATATTCCCCCCATGATTAAAACGTACCACGATTCAGCATACGACGGCATTTTTCAGGGGTCAAAGGGCTGGGGCCATGTGGAGTCTCCCGAAGAGTACCGGACGGAGATCATGTCCGTTCTTCAGGACCTGAGAAATCGACCGAAAGAGAACCTGCACAACGGCGACGAACCGTGCCCAGACTGAACCGTGCGCTGCTTCAGATGGAGAATCAATTGGTAGAAAATGCGACCTGCCCCCGATAACACGAAGATGTTTGTGCAGAGCATAGTAGCCGTGAAACCACGTCTATGGCTCAATGATTTTGAACTTTCGTGTTAGATTTCCACCGGTTTTGGCAAAGATAGGGTAAGGGCTACCGTACTGGATGCAGGTGCACCATGCATGACCGCGAATCTTCTTCACCCTGGGCCGAAGCGCTGATTGAGCAGAATCGCCAGTGGCTCTCGCCGTACCTGCATTCCCTTATTGGCGATCGCGAGGCGGCCAGGGACCTGACCCAGGAGGTCTTTCTGACGGCGCTACGCAATCAGGACAAATTCGATGGCCGGCGTCCGCTCGGTGCCTGGCTGCGTGGTATTGCCAAAAACATCGCACACGAATATCGGCGCAAGGCGAAGCGGTTGCCAGTGGTCGTGGACGCAGAAGCGCTGGAGCGCCTGGATGAATATGCCTCGGTCTGGGAGAGCCATTGTGCCGAGCCTGACTTTGCCGTCATGCGCGTAAAAGCCTTGAAAGAATGCCTGCTCGTTTTGACCGCCCGGATCCGCGAGATCTTCCGGCTGAAATACGCGGAGGTTCTCGATTCGAAAACCATCGGCCAGCGCCTGGAAATGCAGGTGGGAGCGGTGAACATGGCGCTTTCGCGCGGGCGCAAGGCGCTAGCCGAATGTATTGCCGGCAAAGTGGGGTGCCTTACCCATGAATAATCCATTGGACCGGGAAGCGTTGATCGACCGGCACCTGCATGGGCAGGCGACGCCGGAAGACGAAGCCATGCTCTTCCAGTTGAGCGTGGAAGATCCGGATGTTGCCGGCGAACTCTACGAGCGCGCGCTGTTAGAACAGGACCTCTACGACATGTTTCAGGCGGCGACCGAAGCGCCGGCAAAACGCTTGGTCTTTCAGCATACCCAATGGCGGCGTTTCGTCGCGCCGCTGGCCGCTGCTGCGGCCGCCTTGCTGATGTGCGTGTTTGGGTTGAACATGTACCTGGCTAAGCAGGCGGTCTTGGGGCGGGTGGTGGCTGTCACGGGGCAGACGCAGAAAATCAATGGGCCCTCATCGGTATTGCTGAAGGTTGGCGATCTGTTGCAGCCGGGCGACACGGTCAAGGTCGGCGCCGAAAGCTATATCAAGTACGCCTATGCCGACGGCAGCATGGTGAGATTGGAAAAGGATGCACAATGCGAACTGATCGCCGACAAGATCTGGCAGACCAAGGGGATTAAATTGGATGCAGGGACATTGATGGCGCAGGTGGCCAAGCAGTCCTACGGACGCCCCATGTTGTTGACGACCCCGCATGCGAAGGTTCGGGTGGTGGGCACGGAATTTGTGCTGAGCGTGGAATCGAAGGACACCGGCCTGAGTGTCGTGAATGGGAAGGTTGCCATGACCGGTGTGTCCGGCGGCAAAGCGGTCGGCAAAGCGGTTACGGTGGCGACCGGGCAGTTCGCCGCGGTGGAAAAGGGCAAGGCGCCTGCGGTGTGGACTCGGTTTAAAAACGGTACGCACGTCGAATTAGCCGGCCCGGTGGAGCGCACCTTGCACTTTGTGCCACGCCTGCTGAAGGATGGTGTTCATTTCCGGCTGCGCCCGGGCACAAATGTTGAAAGCCGTGTCACGGCGACGCTCGACCAAATCAGCGGTGGTGAAGGTATTGGCACGCACTTCAAGGTGACGGGAGTAACGTCAAACGAAGGCTCCTTGGTGTGGATAGACGTACGAACCATTGAAAAGGCCGAGGCTAACAAAGCCCAGAGGTAACAGGTCGAGGAATGCCCTGTGGCGGAGATCTCTGATCGCTGAGCAGCCGAAGAAATTTATGTGAGCTTTGCAATCTCGGAGTTGCTTGTCTTGCATGGCATAACCAAGTGGAGCAGAAATAGTTGTGCGCGTTGACGGCCTGCGCGAATGAATTTCAGCTGCATGTTAGTTTTTAGCGGTTTTTGACAAAGAAAGGGTAAAGGCGGATGACGGCATCCGGTGTTCGAAGAACGCAACGTGAAAGGGACCATGTTGCGCGGGAAAAATGAACGGTCCCGTAACGAAGGAGTCATGTGATGAAGAAGCGGATGATCATGTTGGCGGCAGTGCTGGTGTTCTCAACCATGGCAGTCTATGCCAATGAGAAGACCGGAACAGTGAAGATCGTGGACACTAAGGCGAAGACGATCACCGTGACGGCGGCGCGGGATCTGGTCTTCACCGTGACAGACACCACGAAGATTGTTCAGGGTGAGGCTAAGAAGACTCTGGCCGACATCAAGGTGGGTGGAACGGTGGACGTGGTGTATGACAATGCCGGTGATACCCGGACCGCCACGAAGATCACCATCCTTTCCGCCGAGGAGAAAAAGACGGAGAAACCGGCGACAAAGGGTAAATAATTCGTGTCGCTCATGAAAAGAGTCGTTCGGGGCGCATCCAAACACGCTCCGAACGGCTCCAGCGCCATTTTCGGCAAATGCATCGGTGGACACAGTCAAGACAATCAAATACATCCAGACTTCAACTGAGGCGAAATGATGACCGATGGCAAGTCGAGATTGACGGGAATATCCGGGCTTTCCGGAGTTTGGATGTGGATTGCACTCGCAACCGTGGCAGGCCTGCCATATGCACCCCTTGCGCTTGCCGCCGACACTGCTGAATGGGTGCAATACCGTGGCCCCAATCGCGATAACATTTCGCCTGAGACAACCGCATGGCCCGCCAAAGGCCCGAAAAAGTTGTGGGAGGTCAATCTGGGGGGTATCGGTTACGGCAGTCTGACAATCGCAAAAGACCGCATCTACACTACGGGAAATTCCGGCAAGAACCTGAGTTCCGCCACGACATACTGCCTGGACGCGACTACGGGGAAAACGCTGTGGGAGTACACGATCAATACGACGAAGAAGGACGTCGCGGGGGTTACCCCGAGTATTGCGGGCAATCGCGTTATCACCGCAGGACCGGACGGCGAACTCGCATGTTTGAATGCCGAGAACGGCGCTGTATTATGGGAAGCGCCGATGGGAATAAAACAGGCGGGAATTTATTGCTATGGTTCCTCTCCCCTTGTTCATAAAGAAAAAGTGATCGTGCTCGCCGGAGCAACCATCCGGGCATTCGCGCTGGCGGACGGAAAGGAACTGTGGAAGACCGACTGGATGACGCCGCCCGGTGGTGGTCGTTGGGCATCGCCCGTGCTGGGCACGTTTGACGGTCAGGAGACGGTTGTGTGTGTATCCCGATCGAACATGGTCGGGTTGAGCCCTGCCGATGGCAAAATGCTATGGAAACAGGATTTCGAGAAGAACCCCAATGGGGAAGACCTGTTCAACACGCCAACCGTCAGCGGCAACCACATCGTCTGTATTGCATACCGGGTTGCGGGCGCGCGAAGCACGCGCCTGACTTGCGTCGAAATCAAGAACAACAAAGCGGAGCAGATTTGGAAATCCGAAATCCTGACCGGGCAACGCAGTCAGTCGCCCATCGTCCGGAACAACTGTGTCTATCTGACAAGCGACATCTTTCCAGTCAATACCCCGCAGGATGCGAAAGGCCAGCTCATTTGTTATGACCTGCAGACGGGCAAGGTTTTGTGGAAGTCAAACGCGCCGCAATCCAGGGGTCCGCTTCCGCCTGCCGGCAAGAAAATCTGGATCGACGGCGGCGCCTTCATGATGGCCGGCGATAACATGATTATCCTCGACGGCACCGGTCACATCGAAATGGCGAACGTGTCGGCGAAAGGGTGCACGGTCCTGGGCGATGCCGATTTTGTCGATTCCGCCTTGGTCGTCAGCGATACGGCGAGTCCATCGGGAAATGTTCTGACGAGAAGCGGTTTCCAATTTATCACGCCCCCATTGCTCCTGAATGGCCGGCTCTATGTGCGCAATCATGAAAGAGTGGCCTGTTATAATCTGCAATAGCACGAAACCAATGGGAAAACTGACAATATTTGCTTCTGTGGCTCTCCTTTTTCTCAACGCCGCAGTTGCCCACGCCACGATTGCGTGGGAGCCGGTGATGACCAATTATGATGCCCAGCAGGTCATTTTCACCACCAATGGAGACATGTACTGCGCGAATAGTACTTATAATGTCTGTCGGTCACAAGATGGCGGCACAACATGGACTGCGATCAATCAGGGGCTGTCGACAAACGGCTGGGTGTGGCGGTTGTGTCTGAATGCGAGCGGCGAAGTTATTGCAAGCATGATCATGTATAGCGCAAGCCAGAATCTACCCTGTGTTTTTCTGCTGGCAGGCAATGGCACGAGCTGGACGCAGGCTGCCGGGCCTCTTAGCAATTATGAATCCACGTCTATACTCGATAGCCAGGGAAACTTACTGGCGGCCATAGCTTGGGGCGGTACAGTGTGGCGTTCAACCAACAACGGCACGTCTTTTACTTTGTTGTCCACCATTAATGCCGGAATTTATGGGATTGATCGCTGTGTTGACACCAACGGCGTTTCCGTGCTGTTTGCAGGCACCGAAACATTGGGATTGCTCGAATCGCTGAATGATGGCCAGACGTGGACCAATCTGTGTCCCACGTATAATGCATCCACCATGGGTAACTGCAATGGTGGGATCATGAATGCCAAGGGTGAAATACTTCTGTTCGGACGTACAATTATGCGTTACACGGGAAACGGAAACTGGTCCGCAGCCAGTGGTATTCCGGGTGCCTCAGCAACCATAGATATGAAACTGGCGCCAGACAATGTGATGTATGCGAGTGGTGTTCAGCCCACAACAGGCTATGGCGTCTATTATTCAACGAATAATGGATTAAATTGGGCCGCTTGCAATACTGGCTTGCCTTCCTTGATCAAGTGCCGACGCATAACATTTTCCTCGGATGGCCGTATTTACGTGGCATCTGATCATGGAATTTATCGCACAACCGCGCCGGTTTACGACATTCCAACCGTGAGTTGGACGATCACCGTCCAGACGGTCACAAACGGCACAATTTCGCCCTCCGGCTCCATTACGGTCGCTAATGGCGCCAGTACCAACTTCAGCATCAGCGCAAACGCCTATTACCAGATACAGAATGTGCTGGTGGATGGTTTGCCGGTTGGCGCGACGAACCAGTACATGTTCTCGAACGTGACGACCAATCACACGATCTCCGCATCCTTTGTCGCGCTGCTGGCTGCGCATGGTACGCCGCTGTGGTGGCTGGCACAGTATGGTTACACCAACAACTTCGATGCCGCGGAACTGGCCGATCCGGATTATGACGGCCTGCCGACCTGGCAGGAGTATCTGGCCGGCACCAACCCGACCAACTCCGCTTCGGTTCTGAAATGCACCAGCGCGCAAACCACCACGGCTGCCGGCGGAACCAACAAGATGGTGCTGGTCTGGAGCAGTCAGGCCGGAAAGGTGTACACGATTGACTACAGCACCAATCTGCTCTTCAGTTTCGTCCCGGTGATTTCCAACATTCTGGCAACTTATCCGCTGAACACAACCACGGTGGATATCAGCAGAGCCGCGAATGAATTTTTCAAGGTGAGGGTACAGCCGTGAGTCTTTTCAAGTGGCCCGCGCGGTTGAACGCGCGAGCCACCTTACACAGGAAACACACGAGATGGAGGACCCGATGAGAATGACAAGCCGCATTTTTTGTCGATGCTCGTGGCGTTTTGGGGAATCTCGCTTTTGTGGGCGCTCTCGGCGGAGTCTACGGCGAATGGCATCGCGATCGGAACGAACGGCGGCGTGTCGCAAGCGTCCGCCGCATGGCCCTTCGACGCCAAGGAAGCCGTCAAACGGCAGGATGAGGTGGCGAAGGCATTGGGTGTAAAGAAGGAGACGGAGATCGATTTGGGCAGAGTCGCGATGAAGTTTGTTCTGATCCCGGCCGGAAAGTTCAAGGAGAGTTCTGGAAAGGAAGTGAACATCACCAAGCCTTTCTATATGGGCGAGTGCCTGGTGACACAGGCCGAATTCGAGAAAATCATGGGGAAGAATCCGAGTAAGCACGTAGGAACCAATAACCCTGCCGATAATGTGAAGTGGGCCGACGCGAATGAGTTCTGCAAGAAGAGCTCCGAGAAATCGAAGAAGCACATGGCAATCCCATTCGAAGCGCAATGGGAATACGCCTGCCGCGCGGGCACTGCAACGCGTTGCTATTGGGGCGATGACATGCAACTGTTGACCGACTATTGCTGGTGTGCAACAAACTCCGGCGACACAACCCATCCTGTCGGCCAGAAGAAACCCAATGCGTTTGGTCTCTATGATATGATGGGACAGGTTTATGTTTGGTGCTCCGATGGCGGCGCGGCGGCAGGCAGTCACCCACTTCGCGGCTTGACCTATGGTGTTAAGGCAGCCTTGTTCGATACCTCCTTGGGCATACGCCAGAGCGATGCTCAGATAACTGGGCGTCTTGCGGATCGCGTTGGTATGCGCGTGATGATGGAGATCGATTGAGGGGAAATGATCTGATGAACACCATATGCTGTCGTCTTGCTCCGCTGTTAATGCTGGTCGCCGGTTGCACTGTCGCGCCCGACGGGACCATGCCACAAGACCGCCAACCGCAGTCGATCAACAAAGCGTCCGCCACGAATGACCAGACTGCCTCCGACGAGATCCTGCTGAAAGACTACCGGCCGCAGTCCATCCACAAGGTGCCGGTCACCGATATCCAACGTAGCAAATACCCGATTATCGATGTGCATTCGCACCCCTACATCAGCCGCGAAATAAGGGCCACGACGCCGGATGGAATGGGCGATCCGGCGCGAGTCGAGGCCGCCATTCGAGACTGGATAAAAATCATGGACGATGTCGGCATTGAGAAGCAAATCATCCTGACCAGGGCGGTGGGCAATCAATTCGACACCTTGTGTGAGCAGTTTTCAAAGCATCCTGATCGATTCGAGGTGTGGTGCGGTTTTGACACCAACAACTTTGACCAGCCCGGTTATGGTCCGGCCGCGGTGGCCGAATTGGAGCGGTGCGTCCGGAAGGGCGCCAAAGGCGTGGGCGAGCTGGTTGACAAGGGCAGGGGATTTGGCGTGGGGAAGCGTGAAAGCATCGCCGGTGCGCAGGGCATGCATACCGACGATCCGCGCCTGGATCCGCTGTTTGAAAAATGCGCGGAGCTGAAATTGCCCGTCAACATTCATGTGGCCGATCCCATCTGGGTGTACGAGAAAATCGACACCAACAATGACGGCATGATGAACGCCCAGATCTATCGGATTGATAGTCGGAAGCCGGCTAAGGGGAAGGATGACACCGTGGGTTTCGATGGCATGATCGACATTCTGGAGCGCACCGCCAGGCGGCATCCACGCACCACCATTATCGCCTGTCATCTCGCCAACCTGGGCCACGACTTGGATCGGCTTGGAAAACTGCTGGACCGCTGTCCCAACCTGTATGTGGACAATTCGGGGCGCTACGCGGAGATCGCCGCCACGCCGCGCGCGGCAATC
This sequence comes from uncultured bacterium, assembly GCA_903916675.1. Taxonomy (GTDB): domain Bacteria; phylum Verrucomicrobiota; class Kiritimatiellia; order RFP12; family CAIWXQ01; genus CAIWXQ01. The sequence goes on from CAIWXQ010000012.1 coordinate 10,022, forward strand.
CGATTCTTCCGAAAATATCAGGATCGCATCCTCTTTGGAACAGACATGGGGCCTTCCGCAAAGCATTATCGCACCCTGCTGCGAATACTGGAGACAGAGGATGAACACTTTTATGCGCCGATCTTCGATTATCACTGGGCATACTCTGGCTTCGGTCTGGACGACGCCATCCTTAAGAAGATCTATCGCGATAATGCGCTGCGAATACTGAAGCCGTAATCCGCGATCTCGCGCCCCCTAACAGTCTTCTCCACACCCTTCGTCCATTTCCCGCGTTGGCGTGTCGCTGTGTGCTGGACATCTTCCATCGTTTTGGGCATGCTTCCCGCCACGAATGCGCGACTGCCTGCCGGTTTCTGCGGGCGTGCGCCCGCGGGGCAGGGGACACAAAATGATTTCTGATCGATCAGATTGCCGAACACCCAGCCGCAGAGCGTTGAAGCTCTGATCAATCAAAGGAGTCTGATGAAGCCGATTCGCGTGGGGATTATCGGACAGGGACGCAGCGGGCGGGACATCCACGGGGTCTACCTCGTTGTCGATCCGCGGTTCAAGATCGTGGCCGTGGCCGACGCGCTGGCGGACCGCTGCGCGCGGGCCGTGCAGGAATACGGCTGCGAGGCGCACGCGGACGCGTCTGAGTTGATCGCCCGCCGCGATCTCGACCTTGTCGTCAACTGTTCCTACAGCTATCAGCACGCGCCGCTCACGATCGAGGCCCTGCGCGCCGGTCACCACGTGCTGTGCGATAAGCCGTTCGCGCCGACGGTCCGCGACGTGGACCGGATGATCGCCGCCGCCAGGCGCGCCGGCAAGGTGCTCGCGGTGTTCCAGCAATCGCGCTATTGCCCGTACTTCGTCGAACTCCAGCGCGTGATCCGCTCCGGAGTCCTCGGCCGCATCGTGCAGATCTCGGTCGCCTTCAGCGGGTTCTCCCGCCGTTGGGACTGGCAGACGCTCCGGGAGTTCCGCGGCGGCAATCTGCTCAACACCGGGCCGCATCCGCTCGACCAAGCGCTCAAGCTCTTCGGCGACGGCATGCCCGACGTGTGGTGCCGCATGGACCGTACGCAGGAGGGGACCTGGGGCAACGCCGAGAACCACGTCAAGATCATGCTCAGCGGCAAGGGACATCCGACGATCGACCTGGAGATCTCCTCCTGCTGCGCCTACCCCCCGAGCCTCTACCGGGTGTACGGCACGCGCGGCGGGCTGACCGCGACCTCCAACACCGTCGAGTGGCGCTGGTTCAAGCCGTCCGCCGCCCCGCGGCAGCGCCTGATCCGTGCCCCGCTCGCGAAGCCCGACGGCACGCCCGCCTACTGTGGCGAGACGCTTCCCTGGCAGACCGGCAAATGGCCCGCAGACGCCGCGACCGCTCCGGCCAAAACGGGCTACGTTCCGGGCGCGCCGGGCGCAGACACGACCGGCAGCCTCTACAGCATGCTGTACCGCACGCTCACGCGCGGGACGCCGCTGGAGATCACCCCCGAGCAGGTGCGCCGGCAGATCGCCGTCATCGAAGCCTGCCAGCGCCAGAACCCCGCAATCTACCCGCGCAGCTGACGCGGTCGGCGCCGGCATGAAAACACCCCCCCCTTCCTTGCGCCACCGGTTCAGCAAGGACGTCTCGCTCGTCGGCTGGCGTACGCCGTCCGGGCCGGAGGCTGGCTCCTGCGAGCCGTCCGGTGCGCAGCGGCCGCTGTTCGACTGGCTCGTGCGATTGGCTCGCGAGAACGAGCGCCGACACGCGCAACGGCTGGCGAAACTGCACACGCGCGCCGGCGTGCTGCGTTATGCGACCCGCCTGCGGACCCTTCTTCGCCGCACACAGGGGGTCGAAGCCTGGCCTGCACGCACGCCGCTGCGCCCGCGTGTGACGCCTGCCTTCCGCGGCGATGGTTTCTGTGTCGAGCACATCGTGCTGGAGTCACGCCCGGATTTCTTCGTCACAGCCAACCTCTATCTGCCGGTCGTCGCCTTGCCGCCGTTTCCGGCTGTGTTGTTTTGCTGCGGCCACAGCTTCGAGGCCAAAGCCTTCCCTCCCTACCAGCGCATGGTAGCCTCCTTGGCACAACTGGGCTTTGCGGTGCTGATCTTCGATCCTCCGGGGCAGGGCGAGCGGGACGAGTACGTGGACCGGAAAAGCGGGCAGCGCACGGTCTCACGCGCCTGCCGTGCGCACGGCGCTGCCGGGCTTCCAGCCTACCTGCTCGGCCGCAACTTCGGCGCCCACCGTCTCTGGGACGCGATCCGGTGCGTCGACTATTTGCAACTCCGGCCGGACATCGACAGCCGGCGCGTCGGCGCGACCGGAAGCTCCGGCGGTGGATGGGAAGCGCTCTGGCTGGCGGCGCTCGACCCGCGCATCCGCGCCGTGCATGCCAACTGTGCTTTCTCCACGTTCCGGCGGCGGATCGAAAACCGCGCCGTCGATGCCGAGCCCGATCCCGAGCAGGATCCCTTCGGCCTCCTTTCGCAGGGAATCGAAGCCTCCGATCTTCTCCTCGCCTGCGCGCCGCGGCCGGTTTCGCTCAGTGGCACGACTCGTGACATCTTTCCGCTCGACGGCCTGCGCACCGGCTATCGCGAGGCACGGCAGGTCTTGCGGCGCATCGGACTGGCGAAGCATCTGGCGCTGACCGTGGCCAAGGGCGGGCACTGCCTGACGCCAGCCGCGCGCTCGCAGACCTATCGCTGGATGTGCCGCTGCCTGCAAAACACGGAACTGCCGCTTCATCATGACCCCGCCCAGTCGATCGCGCCGGAGCCAGCCACCTGGTGCACGAAGACCGGCATCGTCCTGACATCGCTGGGCGGCAAGAGCACCGCCGAATACAATGCCGTTGAATCGTGCCGTCTCGCGCGAACACGGCCGCAGCTGACGCCGGCTGCCTGGCGCAAGCTCCTGACCACCCTGCTGGATGTGCCAGCTTGCGCGCCACACGCCCTCGTCCGTAGTGCCTGTGCGGCGTCCGGCGGCACGGCCGTGCAGTTGCTCGAATTCCATGCGCCGGGCCGTCCGGTCGTGACAGCACGCCTGTGGCGGCCATCCGGCCGCGGCCGTTATCCAGCCATTCTGGTGGCGCGCGCCAAGCCGGCTGACTTCGCGTGGCGGACCGATCCCTTCTGCCGCGAGCTCGCTGCCGCCGGCATCGCCGCGCTCGACTTGGACGCTGCAGGCTTGGAGCCGTTGCACGAGGTTTGGCTCGATTATGTTCCACTGGTCGAGGCCCAGCTGACCTACGACGCGCTTTTGCTGGGAAAATCGCTGGCCGGCCTGCGTACGGCGGACATCCTGCTGGCCGCCGCCTGGCTGTGCCGGGATTCAGCCGTGTGCGCCAATCGTCTGGCCGTGTATGGCCGCGGCTCAGCCGCACTTCCTGCGCTCTTCGCGGCGATCCTCGACCCGCGCATTCGCCGTGTGGTGGAGGATGCGCCACCGGCCAACCTCGCTTCGCTGGCCGAGAACCGTGAATATGCCTGGACCGAGGCCGTGATTGTGCCGGGCCTCCTGCAGCATGGCGACCTGCCTGATCTTCGCGCCGCGCTCGCCCCCCGACGCATCCGAGTCGTGTCGCCCCGCGATCATCTCAACCGCCCCCAGACAGCAGCGGCATTCCGCGCCGGTGGAGTCACGGGGAGACAGGCCTCTCATGTCTCTAGTGCGGCTGGCCCCGCCGTTGTCACAGGCGCGGATGTGGCGGCATTTCTGCTCGATGCCGAAGACTGAACGCCAGGGGACGCTTCCGATCCAGCCCTCCCCGGCACGAGACGCTCGCGACAAACGCACGCGGCATCGGGGTCAGGTCACAATACAAACCAATTTTGTTTTGACTGCCTGCCGTGCCACTTCATCGAAGCCTGCCAGCGCCAGAACCCCGCGATCTACCCGCGCAGCTGACGCGCGCCGCCTGCCCACTCGTAATTCTCTCCCCCGTCCCCTGTAACCGCGGCCTCCAGCCGCGGGGTAGGGCGTCGAGTCCTTTCGCCGCCGCTCTCCCTCTCCGCCTTCTGCCCTCCGACCTCCAACTCTTGATCTTAATCGTAATCTCAATCTTCCCCCACAGCCCGCCGCCCGGCTGCCTAACAGTCTAATAGCCTACAGCCTAACAGCCTCTTTCCCCACTCCGTCCCCCAATCCACTTCGTCCATTTCCTCCCTCGCCGCTCGACAGCCTGACTGGCCCCCCGTCCGATCAGATGCCGCCCAGTGTCACGTTAGTCGCAAGGTCGGGGGACTGGAGGAGAAAATCCGCGGCCCTGGATCGGGCCGTGCCGAAATCTGGCGACGACTGAATCTTCGAGAAAAGGGTGTGTCCGAAGAGGAAGTTACGGGCAAAGTAGGGCGCAAGGATCTTGATCCTGCCCAGTGTATGTCTGGCAGGAAAATCTTCGGCAATGTAGTCGCACAGGCGGTTCCACACGGCTAAATAATCCACCGTGAGTTCAGGATGCTGCCACTTCGCAAAAAACCACGGCCGGGCAGCAACCATGCGACCGATCATCAGCCCGGCGGTGGGTGCCAGTTGGGCGGAATGATCGCAAACAAAATCGCGGCCGAGGATATCGCCGTTGGCAATGATCGGAAGACGGGTTTCGGCCGCGAGTTCAGCATAGAGGGCGTGTCGCGCAGATCGCTTGAGTTTCTCCTCGGAATAACGCGGGTGGATGGTCAGCGCATCTACGCCCTCGTCTTCCAGCAGGTGCAGCCGGTCATGCAGTTTTGTGCGCCAGTCCGGCGTTTGACGGCCGAGGCGGGTCTTGACCAGCAGGGGGCCCGGAAAATCACGCCGCAGCACGCGGACAATGTCACGCAGGCGGCCGGCATCCTCGAACAGGTCAGCTCCACCGCGCTGTCGCCGGATGCTGGGGGCGGGGCAGGCGATGTTGAGATCAATTCCATCGGGACGAAGCACAGAGAGGCGATCCAGAGTCTCGGAGAGACGCTCGACGTCCGTGACAAGAAGCTGATAGATCACCTTGCCTTCCTGTGGGCGACGTTTGAGCCAGGGCGATTCGAGGGTGTTTTCGTTCAGGATCATCTTGGCGGAAAGCATTTCGGTCCAGAGCGCGCCCGTGCCGCCATAGTCGGCCAGCAGGCGGCGAAAGGCGCTGTGGGTAATACCGGCCATGGGAGCGCAAAAAAGCGGTGGCGCGAAGAGTACGCCCCGCAGGATCAATGGCGCGTGTGAACAGGATAGGGTGGCTGTCATTTCCTGGTGGCAGTCTGTTCTGCGGCCTGCGTCTTGTCAACCCGGAGAACAGCGAGTAGAAATGGCACTCCGCTCTGTCCGCCCTTCAGTAAACATCAGTGTTCGATATTCTGCGGTTCCTTCGTCCCTGCCCACCGCCCAACCGGGTGGTCTGTTTCCAGACCGCGTCAGCGGGACGGGTCTACCGGTTGTTGTACGCGACCAACCTGGTCAGCGGCGTATGGACGAACCTGCCGGGTGCGACCTGGACCCCGGGTCTGGATGGGCAGATGTCGCTCAACGACACCAATGCGGTGGCAGCGCGGTTCTATCGCGTCCAGGTGCAGACGCCGTAGGCGGAACAGAAATAGTACCGGGCCTTTCGGCGCATGGGGTCAGGTCTGCCGCCAATAGCCGTTCCCAACTGCTCAGGCGCGAACCGGGCCCCATCACTGATGCCTTACCAGCGCGCATCCAACCCGGCGTTTACGCCGTGCAGCAACAGGCCGCCGCCGGCGTGCAAATGGTTGCCGCTCGGTGTCGTCGCGAAATTGAAATCGAGTTGGTCTGGGGCGAGCGCCAGCCCGTCGAGCCACAGGACGTTGTAGCCCGCCCGCAGAGTCCAGACCTTTGTCAGGCGGTAGAGCGCCGAAACATTGATTTCGCCAAGATAAGCAACTCCGGTTCCGCTGCGTGATACAGTCGGCCGTAACGGGAAAGCGGGAAAGTCGGTCACCGATTGCGTCTGCTGCGCATCGCGGCCGAGGAGACCGGCCTTGCCTGTCGCCTCCCAGCCGAACCGGGACCACGTACTCCGCAACCGAGCCCCGACTTGCGCGCCGAGAAGATGGTTGGCGGTGCGAATGTTGTAATTGCCTTCCTCGAGTGCGCCGGCGACCGTCTTCTGGGCTGAAATGTTGAGTTCTTCGCCAAGATTCAGATAGCGCAGGCCGCCAAACCATTCAACGGATCGGCAGCGGTCCCCACTGCTTTCGGTGCCGCATGGGTCACTGGATCCGCAATTGCCAAGCAAATTCAGCTCGAAACTATACAGCCTGGAAGAATAATTCGCCTGCGCCCCGTCCATGCCGACAAATACATTGCCAGCAAAATTGCCCGGAAAAATCAGAAACGCGCCGGCGCCGGGGTTGGCGGTTGCTGCGGGCGCAGTTCTCTCCGAAAGGCCAAAGTACGAGAACTCCAGCGCCCAGCCATTGCAAAGCCGCTTGCCAACCATGGCTCGCCAGCCGGGATCGAAGCCGAAGTCGGGCTCCGACATGAACGGCGCATGCGTGAAGGCGTCGACGATGATCGACTGGCCGCTGGGGCGGGACTCCTGCTTGATGAATAGCGCCTCGACCTGACCGTAGATAGAGGGATACGGGTTGTTCCAGAAGGCGCGGGAGATTCCACCGGACCCATCACCCTGCGATTTCGTGCTGGACGGTTCCGGAGCGGCCTGCTGGTCAGCCGTTTGTGCCACCGCCTCTGTCCCTGTACCCGCCGCAAGAACCGCGAATAGAAACCCTGTGATAAGAAATCGCTTATGCGGTAGCAAGGGCTTATACGCTGACGAAAACATCCGAAGAAGTGGAGTAAACATTCGCATAAAGAAGATTAATCAAAACAGAGGCGGAAAAGCAAGCATGGCGGGCGCAGGGGTCTAAATCTTAACTTTGTGGTAATGGGTGTCTCAGCCTGAGCGCCCTAATGGCGAACCCTGTCGCGCCCCGGAATTGCGTTTCGCGGCACGATCTGCGAAACTAACGCCCCATGGAGATCGCGATCCTTCCATCCCTTCTGGCCGCCGACTTCGGCCATCTCGCCGATGCCTGCCGGCAGGTGGCAGCCTCGGGCGCGGATGCGCTGCATCTGGACATTATGGACGCCCATTTCGTGCCGAACCTGAGCTTCGGTCCGGACGTGGCAGCCATGGCCCATCGCACCGAACCTGACCTCCCCCTGAACACCCACCTGATGATGACCCAACCGGATCGCTACGCGATTCGGTTTATTGAGGCGGGGGCAGCGACCGTCCTGATTCATGTGGAAGCGGATTGCGATGTTGCCGGAACGTTGGCGGAAATCCGCCGGCGCAAGGTGCGCGCCGGCGTGACGATCAAGCCGGCCACGCCGGCCGAGGCGGTCTTCCCGTTCCTGCCACTGGTGGACGAGGTGCTGGTCATGACTGTCGAGCCTGGCTACGGCGGACAGTCGTTCCTGGAGGGGATGCTGCCGAAGCTCGCCGCAATCCGGCGCGAGGCGATCCGTCGCGGACAGCCGGGCCTCCTGCTGATGGTGGATGGCGGCATCAACGCCGCCACAGCCGCGGCCTGCGCTGCGCGCGGCGCCAATGCCTTTGTGGCCGGCAACTCGCTCTTCCGCCAGACGGACCTGAAAGCGGGCGTACGCGAGATGCGCCAGGCAGCTGCCGCAGCCTATGGGAAAGAATTATAGGGCCCATCGGACCAATAGGACCTGTTGAACATGGACCAGACCATTCCAAACACGCGCAATTTCTGCATCATTGCCCATATCGACCACGGCAAGACCACGCTTTCAGACCGCATCCTGGAGCTGACCCGGACGATCGAGATGCGCCTCATGCGCGAGCAGACCCTCGACGCCATGGATCTTGAACGCGAGCGCGGCATCACCATCAAGTGCCACCCGGTCTCGATGCACTATACGGCGCGCGACGGCCAGATCTACCGGTTCAACCTCATCGATACCCCCGGCCACGTGGATTTTTCCTATGAGGTCTCGCGCAGCATGGGCGCCTGCGAGGGCGCCATCCTGCTGGTGGACGCAGCGCAGGGGGTCGAGGCCCAGACTGTGGCCAATGCCTATCTGGCGATTGAGAACGGCCTGGAAGTCATCCCCGTCATCAACAAGGTCGACCTGCCGAACGCAAACGTAGAAGAGGTCAAGCGGCAGGTGGAGGACATCCTCGGCCTCTCTATGGAGAATCCGCTGCTGATCAGCGGCAAGACCGGCCTGAACGTGCCCGACGTGCTGGAGGCCGTGGTGCAGCGCATTCCGCCGCCGAAGACGCGCGGCCCGGCTGCGGTGTTGCGCGCGCTGGTGTTCGACTCGGTCTTCGACGTGTTCCGCGGCGTGATCACGTACGTGCGGGTGGTGGACGGTTCAATCAAGGTTGGCGACAGCGTGCGCTTCATGGGAAGTGGCGTGACCACACAGGTGCGCGAAGTCGGTGTATTCAGCCCGGACCAGAAGCCCGTGCCCGTGCTGGAGGCTGGACAGGTGGGCTACCTCGTCGGCACGATCAAGGATCCGAGCGAAATCAAGATTGGCGACACGGTCACTTTTACCAAGGATGGCGCGACCGAACTGCTGCCGGGGTTCAAAGAAATCCGGCCGATGGTTTTCAGTGGCATCTACCCGGTCAGCACCGAGGATTACGAGAAGGTGCGCCAGGGGCTGGAAAAGCTGCACCTGAACGACTCGGCCTTTACCTTCCACCCGGAAAGTTCGGTCGCGCTGGGGTTTGGCTACCGCTGCGGTTTCCTGGGGTTGCTGCACATGGAAGTGGTGCAGGAGCGCCTGCGCCGCGAATTCGACCTGGACATCATCAACACGCACCCCGGCGTCGTCTACCGCGTGCATCTCAGCAACGGCGACATGGTGGAGATCGACAATCCGGTGCATCTGCCGGAAATCACGCGCATCGACCACATCGAGGAGCCTGTCATCAAGGCCACCATCATCTGTCCGAACACCTGCATCGGCGACATGCTGCGCATCGTGATGGATCGCCGCGGCGAGATGCAGGCCACGGAGAGCGTGGATGCCAAGCGCGTGCTGATGACCTGCCGCCTGCCGCTGAACGAAATCCTGATCGACTTCCACGACACCCTCAAGAGCGTCAGCCGCGGCTACGCCTCCATGGACTACGAGCCGGCCGGCTACCAGGTCAGCGACATCGTGCGCATGGACATTCTGCTCAATAGCGAGGTGGTCGACGCCTTCTCCTGCATGGTCCACAAGGACAAGGCCGTGGCGCGCGGCCGCCAGATGTGCAAGGCGCTGGCCGACACGATCCCGCCGCACATGTTCAAGATCCCCGTGCAGGCCGCTATCGGGCGCAATTTCATTGCCCGCGAGGATATCCGCCCCTTCCGCAAGGACGTGACCGCCAAGCTCTACGGCGGCGACGTGACGCGCAAGCAGAAGGTGCTAAAGAAGCAGAAGGAAGGCAAGAAGCGCATGAAGGAGTTCGGCACTGTGCGCGTGCCGCAGGGCGCCTTTATCGCCGTGCTGAAGGGCGGGGCAGGGGCGGAGGATTAGGTTCACGGTTCGGCGGTTCACGGTGCAGCGGTTGGAGCCGTATGAAGATCACGCGGTTTGAGGACATCGAGGCGTGGCAACTCGCGCGTGAGTTGTCCCGCAAGGTTTACCGATTGACCCGGAAGGATGAATTTGCCGGCGATTACGGCCTTAAAGATCAGATCCAGCGTGCGGCCGGGTCTGCGCTGCACAACACGGCGGAGGGATTCGACGCCGAGACGAATGCCGAGTTTCTTCGGTTTCTCCGGATTGCCAAACGATCCTGTACCGAAGTGCAGAGCCAACTGTATGTTGCTCTGGATGAGGCGTACATTAACTTCGGAAGAGTTTGCCGATGGATACGAGCAGGCGCGGCGCACACGTGCTGCCATCCGTGGATTCATCAATTATCTACGTGAACATGGAACGCGACGGGATGATCTGTCGCCAAACCGTTGAACCGTGAACCATTGAACCGCTGAACCCTAGGCCATTGCCATGAACATCTTCCAACGTCGCAAACAGCGCAAGCAGCTCCGGGCGCTGATCCACCATGCCCGCGCGTTCCGCAACATGCGCGAGGACGTGCTGACGGCCGACGAGCGGGCCGGTCTCGACGCGGCGCTGCTGGCCGCGGAACAGGCGCACCGCGAAGACCGCGAAGGCGAGGCGATGGAGGACGCCGCCTTGGAGCTGCAGGAACGCATGGAGGAGCTGACCCCGTCATGCGTTCTGCCGGGGTGGCGCGAGAACTTCGAGGTGCTGGTGGTGGCCCTGGGTGTGGCCATGGCGTTTCGCGCCTATTTCTACCAGCCCTTCCAGATCCCCACGGGCTCCATGCAGCCGACGCTGTACGGGATCAGTTCCCGCGAGCAGGATGCGCCGCGGACCTTTGATGCGCCGCTCTTCAAGGCCGCCAACTGGCTGGTGACGGGCGAGTGGTACAACCGTGTGGAGTCGCTGCGCGACGACAAGGTCGCCGTGCTCTGGAACGATGACCGTGTTCCCGGCTACACCACGGTGGTCTGCGGGCACTGGACGGGCGTCCTCCCGCCGGAATCCGTGTGCCAGAAGGACACTTTCTTGCGGCGGAAGCTTGCCGCGGCCGGGCGCCACATGGGGCTGGCCGCGCTGGATCGCGGCTATGACATGTTCTTCCTGCCGAACGATGTCGCCGCCCGGCATGTGGGGATTTACCGTGCTGATTTTCTCCCCTGCGCCTCGGCTCAGGGGCAGGTGGCGGAGACGCTGCGTAAGGACGCGCTCCTGCTGCAGCACGCCGTCAGCACCACCTTTGATGCGGAAAATGGCCGGCTGTATGCCTTGCAGCAGGTTTTTCCCGTGGTGTTGACAGTCTTCAACTGGTCACGTGGCGGCCAGGTGGAGGAGGGGGCGCTGCAGACGTTGCTGGCCGCGTATCAGGTCTGCGAATTGCGGCGAATGGGCCGGGCGGTCTCTCCGGCCCAGGAGCGACAGGTTTGTTCTGAACTGCAGGGGCTGCTGAGCCGCTGGGCCGAGGCTGCGGCGTCCGGCTCGCCGGCGCTTCCCTGGTTCCCGCTGGTCTCCGGCTGCGGTGTGACGCTCCCCGCCGGACAGCTGCTCTGGTCGGGCGTGGTCACGGAAGGCGACTTTGTCTTCGTTAATCGCTGGCTCTGGAACTTCCGTGCGCCGCGTCGTGGCGAGGTCATGGTCTTCTCGACACAGAACATCCGCGGTCTGCCGGAGGGGACGCACTACATCAAGCGCATGTGTGGCCTGCCCGGCGAGACGCTTTCGCTGCATGAGCCGGAGTTGTGGATCAACGGGAACGCCGTGTACGAGCCAAACGCCATCGCCCGCATTGCGCGCCGGGAGAAACTGGCCGGCTGGGCGCCGCCGTATGCGGGGTATCATGCGATCGGCGCAGTGGATCCGGCGCGGTTCCCGCGCGCGCTGCACACATCCGCCGACAGCATCCAATTGAAATCCGACGAATACTTCGCCATGGGCGACAACACCAACAACAGCCAGGACAGTCGCTACTGGGGAACGGTCCCCCGCCGCAACCTCCTGGGGCCCGCTACCTGTGTCTACTGGCCGTTCACTTCCCGGCGGTGGGGGCACATCGACTGACCCCTTTCGGCCCTGCAGCCCGCGGATTTCTGTGGAGGAACTCGCAATTTTCAGGAGGTCCATTCTTCCGCTTGATCTGCCGTAGGATTGTCTTCATACTCAAGCCACGTTTCATGGAACCGGGGCTGCCGGGATCGCACGAGAGGCAAAGCGCATGGACACGAAAGCACCATCCGTCGCGCTGGACGAAGCGACATTGACCAATTACACGGAGAAGATCCGCGCCACCGGCGTGATCGATCCGGCGTTGTACGAGAAATACAACGTCAAGCGCGGTCTGCGCAATGCCGACGGCACAGGCGTGCTGGTCGGGCTGACGGGTATCGGCAACGTGCACGGCTACATCATTTCCGATAGCGAGAAGGTCCCCGCCCTCGGTCGTCTCTTCTATCGCGGCATTGACGTGCACGACCTGATCCGGGGCTTCCAGAGCGAGAAGCGCTTCGGCTTCGAAGAGTGTGCCTACCTGCTGCTGTTCGGCGACCTGCCCACGCCGGTCGAGCTGGCCCGCTGGCAGGCGGTGCTTGACACGAACCGGCGGCTGCCGGACGGTTTCAAGGAGGGTGCCATCACCCGCGTGCCGGGCAAGGACGTCATGAACAGCATCGCCCGCGCGGTGCTGACTTCCTACCTGTACGACGCGCAGCCCGACGATCTCTCGCTCTCGAACCAGTTGCGCCAGTGCATCGAGCTGATCGCGCGGTTTCCGGTCATGGCCGCCTACGCCTATCAGGCCAAGGCCCACTACCACCTCGGCCACAGTCTGCTGCTGCGCCACCCGGTTACCGGCAAGAGCACGTCCGAGAACTTCCTGTTTCTGACGCGCGAGGACGGTCAGTACACCCGGCTGGAGGCCGAACTGCTCGACCTGTGCCTCGTGCTGCATGCCGAGCACGGCGGTGGCAACAACTCGGCCTTCACGACGCACGTCGTCACCTCCTCCTTCACGGACACCTATTCCGCGATCGCCGCCGCCACGCTTTCGCTCAAGGGGCTGCGGCACGGCGGCGCCAATCTGCGCGTGATGCAGCAGATGGAGGAGATCAAGCGTGCCGTCACGCGCTGGGACGACGAGCGGGAGGTGGGCGACTACCTCCTGAAGATCCTGCAGAAGAAGGCCGGCGACGGCACGGGTCTGATCTACGGCCTCGGCCACGCCGTCTACACCCTTTCCGACCCGCGCGCCGGCACGTTGCGCGAAAAGGCGCGCGACCTGGCCAAGACCAAGGGGCGCGAGGACGAGCTGCGCTTGTACGAGATCATTGAGCGCATCGGGCCGGAGCTGTTCAACCGCGGGCGGCCCAAGCCGCGAACGCTCAGCGCCAACGTGGACTTCTATTCCGGGTTCGTGTACGACATGCTGAACATCCCGATGGATCTGTTCACGCCGCTCTTCGCCATCTCGCGCGTGGTCGGCTGGTGCGCCCATCGCATCGAGGAGATCGTCAACAGCGGCCCGATCATCCGCCCCGCCTACAAGGCAATCGGCGTGGAGCGTCCCTTCATCCCGCTGGATGTGCGCGGATAGCTCGGCCGCCAGCCCGTTGTGCGAACATCTCGTTGGAATCGTGTATCTTCCAACGCAGAAAGGGCCCCCGCGGCGCGCAATTCGCTGCCCCCGCATACCCACAGGAACCATTTCGATCCCACGACCCGTCGCCCCCAAAAACCATCTAATTGCCAGCGCAGAAGGGGCCCCCGCGGCGCGAATCGGGTGTCTTTGCCGCACGGGAACGAGTCAGAACGGCCCGGCTGCAAGGCTTCGACGGGGTTGGCTGGATACATATCCGCCGACCCCCGAGAAACACCGCAGACGGACCGATATCACGCGCGATCTGTGCGGCCCCGATTCGCGTCGTACGCGCGTCAGCCCGCCCCAAACTACGATCCACGCTGCGCCAGTGCGTCAGATCACCCTTTGCTAGTCCGCACATCCACTGGCGGCACCCTGCAGAAACTTCCGCAGCGCGGCTTCGTCGACCGTCTCCACGCCGGTCGCCGCCTGCACACGGGCTAGATCAATCCCCTGTTCCTGCGCGAGCCGCCGGGCGCGCGGTGTGGCGCGCACGCGCGAGGCTGGCTGCAATGGGACAGCAGGGGCCTTGCCGCAGTCGCTGCCAGCGGCCGCCGTCTCCCGGCAGCGCGCCAGCAGCGCAGTATTGTGTGCCGCAGCTGCCGGGTCCGATTCGCCGGGTTCGCCGACCAGCGCCAGGATATAGCCGACTGGCACGACGCTCTTTTCAGCCGCCAGGATGGCGAGTAGCGTGCCGACGGCAACGGATTCGAATTCAAAGGTCGCCTTGTCGGTGGTGAGTTCCGCCACGATCTCTCCGGGCTGCACGTGGTCGCCTGGCGCCTTGCGCCAGGCCGTGACAGTCACGTCCACCAGGTTGGCGTCGAGATGCGGGACTGTCAGGCGGGCGATCATGTGTCAATGTTCCTTGTCGGGGACGTCAGGCTGCAGACTATAGACTAGGCTGCCAGAATCGAAATCGGGATCGAAGATTCGTTATTTGGCTATCAACACTGGGCATGCGTCTCCCGTTCGGCGTGCCGGCAGCCGATAGCCGGCAGCCTTCTTTGCCGCTCACAAATACTTCGCGGCAGCAGCAGCCAGATCGCTGCGCTCGCTGGTATGAAGCGTCACGTGGCCGTGGATCCCCTGTTCCTTCATCCGCTCGGCGGCGTAAATAAGGCCGTTGCTGGAGGCATCCAGGTAGGGGTTGTCGATCTGGTAGGCGTCTCCCGTCAGGATTACCTTGGTGCCGTCTCCGGCGCGGCTGACCACGGTCTTGACCTCGTGCGGCGTGAGGTTCTGGGCCTCGTCAATGATCATGTATTGCCGCGAGATGGATCGGCCGCGGATGTAGGTGAGGGCCTCGAGCTCGAGGATGTCATCGTACATCAGTTGCTGGATGCGGTCCTGCGGCGAGACCTTGTGCCCCTTTTTCTGCATCGGAGCAGGGACCGCGTTGGACGGCTGGCGTAGCAGGTAGGCCAGGTTGTCGAAGATCGGCTCCATCCAGTGCGAAAGCTTCTCCTCCTTTGGGCCGGGCAGGTAGCCGATGTCCTTGCCGAGCGGCACGATGGGGCGCGAGACCAGAATGCGGTCGTAGGTGTGCTCGTGCAGCACGAGGTGCAGCCCGGCCGCAAGCGCCAGAAGCGTCTTGCCGGTGCCGGCCTGGCCGACCAGCGTCACGATGCTCACGCGCGGGTCGAGCAGCAGTTCCAGCGCCATGCGCTGTTCGCGGTTGCGCGCCTGGATGCCGAAGATGCTGTCGATGCGGCGGTCGATCTCGACCACCCGGCCGTCCGGCCGCACGCGCGCCAGGGCGCGTACGCTGTCGTCCTCCGCGGCGATCAGCTCGAAGAACATGTTGGGATACCCCTGCAGGCGCGCCGTCTCAAGCGCCTCGCCGGAGTAGATGCGGTCGATCAGCTCCCGCGGCACTACGGCCTCGGCATAGCCGGTAAACAGCTCGTCAAAGTTGACCTTCTCGCGCTCGAAGTCCTCGGACTCGATGCCGAGCGCGTCTGCCTTGACGCGGGCGTTGATGTCCTTGGTGACGAAAATCACGCGCTCACCGCCCTGCAACAGCGCGTAGGCCAGTCGGATGATGGCGTTGTCTGGAGTATCCGCCTCCAGGCCGGTCTTGGCCACCTCGGGTGGCGTGACCAGCACGCGCAGCGTGCCGCCCTCGGCGATCGGCACGCCCTTGGCGAGCGACCCTTGGCCGCGCAGCGCGTCGAGGCGTCGGATTACCTGTCGCGAATTGCGGCCGAGCTCCGTGGACTGCGTCTTGAAGTTATCCAGTTCTTCCAGCACAGCCATGGGAAGGACCACGTGATTGTCGGTGAACGACTCCAGCGCGAGGGCGCTGTGCAGCAGCACGTTGGTGTCGAGCACGAAGGTTTTCTTGGCGGCTGTCTCCCCCTGTTGCGCGACGGCCGGCGCCGGCAGGACGCCGCCAGGCGCGCCCTGCTTGGTGGCTCGGCGGGTGCGGGCACGCTGGGTGCGGGGATTCTCCGGTACTGGTGCGGCAGACGGTTCGGCAAACATGCGATGGATCCTTTATTGGTTTGACCGCAGAGCAACCCCGCGGCAATTACGTCGGTTGGCGTGCAGGCGAAAGGCGTGCGGCAGCAGCGCGCCCAGGGTGGTGCGGCGGATGGCGGCGCCGGTGTGTGCGGCGCAAAACACGGGCAGCCGGTCACTGCAAAACTCGGCCAGCACCTGCCGGCAGGCGCCGCAGGGCGTGGCAGGTGTGCGCGCGCCGGCCACGATGGCCAGCGCCCGGAAGCTCCGCGCGCCGGCTGCCACGGCCTGCGCGAGGGCAATGCGCTCGGCGCAGAGGGTGAGGCCGTAGGAGGCGTTCTCCACGTTAACGCCAATAAAGATGCGGCCGTCGTCAGCCTGCAGCGCCGCGCCCACGGCGAAACCGGAGTAGGGGCAGTAGGCGCGCGTCGCAGCATCTCGCGCGGCAGCGAGGAGGGCGTTTTGGGTAGGGCGCGCAGTCCCTTGCGCGCCGCAACCGCGGGCAGCGGCCAATGGACTGGCCGCCCTGCCGGAAAGGGAACGTCGAGTTTTCATGCGATGGTCTCCAGGACCAGCAATGGCCGTTGTTGCGGCACATCCACGATCTCGACTGCGGCCGCAGCCTCGGCGCGCAGGGCCTCGGCCATGGCAATGGAACGGGCGTGCAAACGCAGGAGCGGCTGACCGCGCACGATGGCCTCGCCGCACTGAACAAGGCCGGAGATGCCGGCAGCAGGGTCGATCCGATCGTCGGTGCGTCGCCGTCCGGCGCCGAGCTGCAGCACGACGCGGCCGATCTTCTCGGCATCCACGAACGCGACGTGGCCGGCGCGCAAGGCAGAAACCTCGAGGGTGGCTCCTGGCTGCGGGAGGATGCGTTGCGGATCGTCGGCCACGCGCGCGTCGCCGCCCTGCGCGGCAACCATGCGGCGGAAAATCTCCCAGGCGCGGCCGTCGTCGAGGCGCGCGGTGAGTTCGCGGGTGGCAATGGCTGCGTCAGGGTGGATGCCGGCAAGCACGGTCATTTTCGCGGTGAGGGCGAGCGTCAGTGCGCGCATATCGGCCGGGCCGCGGCCGCGCAGGACGTCAACAGCTTCGGCGACCTCCACCGCGTTGCCTACGGTGCGGCCGAGCGGCTGCTCCATGTCGGTGAGCAAGGCGGCGGCGCGGCGGCCCATGGCGCGGCAGGTGTCGAGCAGGCTGGCGGCCAGGGCATGGGCTTCCGGACGCGTGCGCATGAAGGCGCCGCGGCCGCACTTGACGTCGAATACCAGGGTGGTGGCGCCCTCGGCGAGTTTCTTCGAGAGGATGCTGGCGGTGATCAGCGGAATGCTGGGCACCGTGGCGGTGACATCGCGCAGGGCATAGAGCTTTCGGTCAGCCGGCGCGAGGTGGTCGGTCTGGCCAACGATGACGCAGCCGGTCTCGGCCAGCACGCGTCGGAAGGTGGCGTGGTCGAGGCGGGTGTTGAAGCCGGGAATGGACTCGAGCTTGTCGAGCGTGCCTCCCGTCAGGCCGAGACCGCGGCCGGAGATCATGGGCACGGCGAGTCCGGCAGCTGCGGCCAGCGGCGCGAGGATTAGCGAGATCTTGTCGCCAATGCCGCCGGTGGAATGTTTGTCAGCTGTGGGGCGCGGCCAGCCGGAAAAATCGAGGACCTCACCGGAGTGCAGCATGGCGTCGGTCAGCGCGGCGGTTTCCGCCGCAGTCATGCCGCGGAAGAAAATGGCCATGGCCAGCGCGGACATCTGGTAGTCCGGCAGTTCGCCGGCGGCATAGGCGCTCACAAAAGCGCGGATTTCCTCCGGCGGCAGGGCATGTCCATCGCGCTTCTTTTCAATCACCCATTGCGGAATCATCACGCCGAAATAGTACGGCGGGGCGCGGCACAAGGCAATCGCATTCGCGTCGTTTGTACTACAAGCGGGGTAGGGAAGGTTCTTCGAACCGTCCGCGAACGCCTCGGAGAGGCGTCCCTGCCGATCGGATCATGTCTCTCATATTCGCAAGGCTCACGATTTCCGGGCCTCGTTCCGTAGCAGGATGGCGAGCGTCGGAAGGACGATGACCGGGAGCATGCTCAGCCACAGCGGGACCGGGACATTGCCGACCGTGACAGGGACCTGGAACGCCAGCCGCGCTGCGTGGGCCAGCGCCACGATCCAGAGGAAAGCGGAGACCAGGAACAGGGCCGGTTTGCGCATGGGGACCTCCGTGAGGTGTGCCTTCGGTTTGGGTTCCATCAGGAACTTTCGAAAGCGGGAGGACGCATCAGGGCGGCGCATCGCGCGGCGCGAATCCCGGCTGCGGCAGGGCGGCGGCGGACATCCAGGCGGCATGCTCGCCCAGCCGGCTGCACTTGTCAAAGGCCGAATCGGCCACGGCGGTCACGGCGGCGTTGATCAACCCGCCAAGGGAGCCGCCGCCGCTGGCCTGTTCCTGTCGCCACCGCAGCCGGCAGACCAGGGCGTCCGTGGAGGCGTCGGTCATGCGGCAGACGCCGGCAACATGGGCTTTGGCCTGCACGAGGACGTAGGACGTCTTCCACGTGTCGATCTCCGTAAAGAAAAGCATGTCGGCGTGGAGGTCGCTGCCGATTTCAGACGCTTTCCTCTTGGGCAGGTCGCGCAGCGAGAGGCCGCGTGCGGAGGCATAGGTCAGCACCTGGTCGGCGCTGACGATCTGGAAACCCTTCTGGCGCAGGGCCTCTTCGACAGCCTTGTCGAACACGATCGAGGCTTCCGGAAAATCCGTGGTGTTGCCGCTGGGGATGACGGCGATGCGGATCGCTTCGCGCTGCAGGTAGTAGCTGGCAGGGATCCGCGACGTCGAGGCGCAGCCGGCCGCCCCGCCGAGCAGCAGCAGGGCCGCCAGGAGGCGGCCGGACGGCGCGGAGAGTTGTCGGGGTGCGGCGCTCATCGGATGGCTGCCTGGAATTTCGGATCTGCCAGGATCTGGCGCAGGGCCATGTGGGCGACCTCCTGCGCGTCCGGTCCGGTGTCGAAGACGACGCAGAGGCCGCGTTTTTCGAACAGAACCGTTCCGGCGGGATCGAATAGTCGGGCGTCCAGGGTCCATCGGTTCGGCGTCAGCCGGAGCAGTTCGGTCCCCAGGTAAACGGCTTTCTCCGACTTGACGGCCTTTTCCCGCACCGCCTGCTGGAGGCTGTCGAATCCCGGACCAAAGGCGATGGTGGCGCGCACCGGGGAGATGCCGGATGCGCGGAGTTCCTTTTCCACGGCGTCGGTCACATGCTCCCAGGCGGAGAAAGACGAGTCGAGCCGTTCGCGATCGTCGTCCGTCAGACGGTCGATGGTGGGGCAGACGTAGATCTTCCTGCCGGCAATCAGGTGGATGGCGCCAAAGCGATTCTGCGCCGCCTGATAACGGGCCGGAATGTAGCCGGGCGTGGCACATCCGCTGGCAAAAGCCAGCAGGAGTGGCAGCAGGCAGCGCACGATAATCGGGAATGCGCGCATCGGGCAGGGGTTCAACGCCGGTCGAGGGCCTGGTCGATTAGCTTGTCGACGAATTTGCTGATGGCGGCGCGCAGGGCGTTGCCGGCCATGGTTTCGTCGTAGCCGGCCGACGCGCCGACGCCCAGGACCTGGCTGGTGCCGACTTCGACCACGCCGCGCCCGCTCTCGGAGGCGATGATGCGGCCGCTGGCGACATCGACCAGCCGGACATCCACAGTAGCCTCGGCCTCGCGCGTCACGCTGGAACCGAAAAAGAGCACCTGGCTGCGGCGGGTCCGGCAGCCGAACCCGGAGACCGTGCCGATAATCACGAAGTCCACGCCCGCCTTCCGGCCGGCTGCGGTCGCGGCGATGACGTCCGACTTGCCGGCGGCCTGCTGCTCCTCGACAAGGCGGCCGATGCGCTCGCGCTCGTACAGGGCGAACTGCTGCGAGCGGTCCAGGTAGGTGGTCAGCACGCTGGCGGCGCTGCGGCCGATGCGGCCATGGCCATAGTCGGTCTGGTCGTCGAACTCCAGCACGGCGACCCTCTTGCGCTGCGCCATGGGCAGGGGCTGGCGCGAGCTCTGCCAGCCGGGCTGGACAGCCTCCTCCTCCTTGCGGATTTCCGTCGAATAGCAGCCGGACAGGGCAAGCAAGCCTGCGACGACGAATGAAGGCAGATGTTTCATGGCCAGTCTCCTCGACCGCGGCTGCACATGCCGCGATGGGTTTATTATTGCCGATTCGCTGGCTTGGGTAAAGGGGGCAACTGGCGGCGCTACGATTATCTTGGCTTCAGGACGTGCAGCGCGATGGTCATGGCCCAGGCGTCATCCATGGGCATGCGCTTGAGTTCATGGCCGGCGCCCCAGGAGTCGGAATACAGCAGTTCGCTGGTCTTTTCGTTATAGCCGACGATCAGCCGGATGTGCCCGCCCACTCCCGTGATCGAAAGCGGGGGGACTTCGGGGAACTTCCCCACGATGCAGGACCAGAGCAGGGGCACGCCATCAGAGATGTACGACTTCACGTCGTTCTTGAACTGCGTCATCTCTCCGGTTTGCTTGGCCTTGGTCTTGCGCAGGAGCGCGGCGTCCATGTTGTTGTAGGTCGCCAAGACCTGGATGACGCGCTTGTCGGTCGAGAGCAGCGGCTTGCCGGCCTGCGCAGCAGTGCGGTTGTAGTCGTCAATCAGGCGCGACATGCGGTTCCAGTCCAGCTTGATGATCGCCTTCATCTCCAGCGAGAACTGCTGGCCGACGATCTCCAGCGCCTGGAGCATTCCCTCCTGTGTGGTGCCGCCCTTGGCAGCCGTGTCAGCCAGTTGCGCGACCTGATGCTGGTCCACGGCGCGCCCGTAGTAGCGCAGCAGCCGTTCCGCGGAGGCGGCCGCGCAATAGCCCTTTGTTCCCTGGTTTACCATGGGCAGACCGTCGATCCAGACATCGCCCGAGTCGGACCGCCGTACGTTCTTTCGGATGGTGATGGCGCCGGCGCCCGGCATCCAGCTTACGGTGGTGGCGTCCTTCACCACCTGTGCGTCGCTGTTAAGGCGCTGGACGGCAACCTTGACGAATTCGGAGCGGAACGGAATGTTCGTGCCGTTCAGGAGACGGGGCTCCACATAGGCTTGGGAAAGCTGCACGGCGAACGGGGGCTTGATCCACGTGCGCTTGCTGGTGACGTAGTTGGCGCGGTCCTTGGTCGTTTCATCCGGCGCCGTGACCGTGCTGCCCGCCCAGTGCGACAGGGCGCCGTTCAGAACCTGCACGCGCTGCCGGAAGTTGGCTTCCTCGAGGGCCCCGGCGTCGCCACGGTTGTACAGGGAGATCTCGACGCGTTTGACGGCGCCGGTTTCGAAATATACCAGCGCCTCCCAGATCGGCTGTCCCAGAAACGTCAGGCGCTTGTTGACTGACCGGGCGCAATCCCGGCGCTGCGACTCGTAGCCAAAGCCGATCGGCGCATTCTCGAGCATGAAGTCCGACGCGGACATGTTCCAGAGGCTGGGCCCGACGATCAGGCGGTCGAGCTCCGGCGAGATGGCCACGGCAACGGCGCTGCCGGTCAGGAGAACGATTGCGAAACAGGCACTGGCAAGGGTGGCAGGTTTCATGCTCGTGTCTTTTCCTGTGGTTGGCTGGATGATTGCAGGGGAGGGAACTGCTGCGCCCGCGTTCGCCAGGCCGGCGAGAGTTCCGCCCCGGGTGGCAACTCGGACAGGACGCGCCGGACGGCCTGATCGAGCGACTGGAACGGGACCGGCGTGTGCGTGTACAGGTTCCCGGCTGGCAGGACCTCCGGCCGGCCGGCGCCATTCACCAGTTGTGCGATGTCATTTCGGACGCCGCAGAGGTACAGTTCGCCGCCTTGTTCCCGGAAGGCTTCCGCGAACTCGAGCAGGGCATTCCAGCAGGTGTAGTCGATCGACTCCACGCGGCGCAGGCGCAGGATCAGGTGGCAAGGGCGCTGGCGGACCGCAATCTCGCCGAGGGTCTCCCGTAGCGACTGGGCCACGCCGAAAAAGAGATGCCCGTGGATGGATGCGGCCACGACGTCGCTGCGCGTGTGCGTATCCTCGCGCTCATAGGGCACTTCGCCGTAGGCGTCGGCATTTGGCACGAGCTCAAGCACGCGCAGCATATTGGCCCGCCGCAGATAAAGCAGCAGGCCCAGCAGGACGCCGGCGAACAGTCCGTACTCAATCCGGATCAAGACCGTCACCAGAAGCGTGACAGCCATCACCACGGCATCGCCCCGGGCAATGCGAACGATCCGGCGAATGCGGTTGATGTCGACCAGCTTGACGCCCACGTACAGCAGCAGTCCGGCGAGCGCGGCGACCGGAATTTGCCCGAGGATGCCGGGGCATGCCAGCGCCGCGGCGAGCAGCGCCAGGCTGAACACGACGTTCGCTGCGGCGGTTCGTCCACCCGTCTGTTCGATCAGCGCGGAGCGCGTGAAGGAGCCGGAGCCGGGGAATCCGTGGAAAAAGGCGGCCACGATCTGGCTCAGCCCCTGTGCGAAGAACTCTTGGTTGATGTTGAGCGATTGCCGGTTTTTGACGGCGAGATATTCGCCGATGGAGACCGCCTCGATCAGCCCGATGGCTGCGATGGCCAGGGCCGGGACAACCAGCGAGATGAAATGCTCCGGGCGCACCGCCGCCGCTTCAGGGTAGGGCAGCGCGCCGGACAGCGGCGCGAGGTCGCGAACCAGCAGCAAACCGGAATCCGTTCCCAGCCAGCGGCTGACGCCGATGGCGCCAGCCATGGCCAGCAGGGCCACTGGCCAGCGCTTGGAGTAGCGATCCATGGCGAGCATGACAGCCAGGCAGCCCAGACCCAGCAGAATGGGCGTGAGATGAGCCTCGGGCAGGCGCATCAGCGTGTCAACGATGCGGGCGGGAAACCACCGGCTGGTGGCAGCCGCCACGCCCAGCAGATGATGGAGTTGGCCAAGGGCGATCAGTAGCCCGGCGCCCACGGTGAAGCCTTGAAACGCGGATGCGGGCACGAACTGGATGACCCAGCCCAGCCGGAAACCGCCGGCCGCTATGCGAAAAACACCGACCAGAAGCGTCAGCGCGAAGAGCATCACGGCCGGATTCCCGACGCGGGCGACCGCCAGCATCGCGGCGGCGGTCAGCAGGGCGGAGGAGTTCGTGGGGCCGCTGTTGACGTAGGGCGAGCTGCCCCACAGGGCCGCCACCACGGACATGACCAGCGCCGCGTGCAGGCCCTGCATCGGCGCCATGCCTGCCAGCATGGCGTAGGCCATGACCTGCGGCACGGCAAAGATGGCCACCGTTACGCCGGCCTGCAAATCGCCGAGGAAAGCCTTGCGGTCATAGAACCGCAGCTGGCGCAGGAGCGGCGGCGTCAGCGAAAGAAACTTTTCCCGTCGCTCGAACATGGGTTGGATCGTACAGACACGTTCAATCCGCCGCCATTGAAACAGATGCGCGGGGCATTCGCAAGTCGCGGTGTGGGCCTGTTCCGGCCACATGGATTTTGATGACAGAAATGGTTGGAATCGACTGCTGGGAAAATGTACCTTGGTAACGAATTGTGTGCTTGGCAGTAAGTTCCGGTTGCTCTTCATGTGGTGCCGGCGGGACTGCGTAGCCAGGGTTCAGGTGTCCTTTGCAAGCGACTAGGCATCATGGCTGAAGAGCAAAACGACCGAACGCAGCCCATCCGGGGCGCCTTCCCGCAAAAGTGGCTGATTTTTGCGGCAGGTGTCGGAACGATTGGTTTTGCCCTTCTGGCATTACTGGGGTGGCTGTCCGGATACCACACGCTGGCCAGCTTCCGGGCGAACCTGATTCCCATGGCCCCGAGTACGGCTGTCCTGTCTCTCCTGTGTGGCGCCGTCGTTGCGTGGCGCGCCTGGATGCCGCAAAGCCGGTCCGCTTTCTGGTTCACCCTGGTTGCGGGCTCTGCCGTGATGCTGTTCGCGGCCCTGCTGTTTGTTTTGGGTTGCCTGGATATCCCCCGGGAGTGGGAGCATTTCTATTCGGACACTTTCGCTGCAATACCCGGCCGAGCGCCCGCCGGGCACATGTCACCCATCGTCGCGTGCTTCTTCCTGCTCGCCGGCGGTTCGATGCTTGCTTCCCTTTCGCGGGCAAAGCTTCCGTTCTGGCGCGTTTTCCTGGCAACAGGGTTTGCCATTCTGTTGTTAACGGCGGATTTCTTTCTTCTGCTGGCGTATGTGTATGCCGCATCCCTGCTCTACAGCGGCAAGGTTATTCCGCCGGCAGCTCCCTCCATCCTCATCTTTTTTTTACTCGGCATGGCGCTTCTGGGCTTGGGCAGGCCGCCTGCCGAGGCGCCCGGCGCTCCCCGCGAGAAACAACCCCCCGCGCGCTGGTATTTCTTCCCGATTCTCGTGCTGTTGCTGACCGGCATTGTTATTGGAGGCTACCTCTATTACCGGCAGTACGAGAAGCAGTACTGCCGAATGATCGAAAACGAACTGGCCAGCATTGCGGATATGAAAGCGGAAGAACTTGCGCAATTCCGCAAGGAGCGGCTGGCGGACGGCGCGATGTTCTTCCGGAACCCCCCCTTTTCCGCATTGGTGCGGCGGTTTCTGGCACATCCGGAGGATACGGAAGCCCAACAGCAGCTGCAAATCTGGCTGGGCAAGATTCAAGACTGCTATCCGTACAGTCAGATTGCCCTGCTGGATGCGCAACAGGTGCCGCGGCTGGTGGTCCTGCCTGGAATCAAGCCGCCCAGCCGCACCATTGCAGTGGCCATCTCCAACGTTCTGGTGTCAGGACAAATTACCATTCAAGACTTCTATCGGCACGAGTCTGACCAGCAGATTTATCTGGGTGTTCTGACTCCCATATTCGATGAGTCGGGTGCCGGGCGCCCGCTGGCTGTTCTGGCGCTGCGCATGACCCCGGCCACCTATCTGTACCCCTTCATCCAGCGCTGGCCCATGCCCAGCCAGACAGCGGAAACGCTGTTGCTGCGCCGGGACGGGAGCGATGCGTTGTATCTGAATGACCTTCGCAACCAAACCAACACAGCCCTGAACCTCCGCATTCCACTGGCGCGAACCGAGGTTCCCGCAGTTCGGGCGGTTCTGGGGCAGACCGGGAAACTGCAGGGGGTGGACTATCGCGGTATGCCGGTCATGGCCTGCGCGCGCACGATTCCAGGTTCGCCATGGGTGCTGCTCGCCAAGATGGACTCGGCAGAAGTGTATGCGCCACTGCGGGAACGGCTCTGGCAAATGATAATTCTCATCTTCGCGCTGCTGCTGGGCACGGGAGCCTGTGCGGTCGTGTACTGGCGGCGGGAATATCTCTGGTTTAACCAGCAGCAGGCGGCGACGGCCACGGCATTGCAGGCCAGCGAGGTCAAATTCAGGAACCTGTTCAACAACGCTGAAATTGGGATATTCCGATCGCGTCTCGACGGGTCGGAAATGCTGGATATCAACGACAAATATCTTTCCATCCTCGGCCGGACACGCGCGGAAATGATCGGCAGGCCAACGCAACCCGTCTGGGCCGACCCGAAGACGCGGGAGGAAATGATCCGGGCCCTCCAGGCGAAACGGCACGTGGACAATCTGGAGTGCCGGCTGATCCGGAAAGACGGCCGGGTCATCACCTGCAGCACATCGGTGCGGCTCTATCCGGAGCAGGGAATATTGGAAGGGACGATTATTGACATCACTGCCAGCAGGCAGGCGGGCGAAGCACTGCAGGAGAGCGAACGCTTCCTGCGGGAAGTGCAGGACATCGCCAGTCTGGGCAGCTATGTGCTGGAAATCCCCGGTGGCCAATGGAGATCTTCCTTGGTGCTCGACAGTGTGATGGGGATCGGCCCGGCGTATGAGCGCTCGGTGGAAGGATGGACCAACCTCGTCCATCCCGACGACCGGGCCATGATGGGCACATACTTCCGGGAGCATGTGCTGGGTCGCCACCAGCCTTTTGCCAAGGAATACCGCATCATTCGCCACAACGACGGTGCGGAACGGTGGGTCTACGGCCGGGGCAGGCTGGAATTCGACCCCCAGGGCCGCCCCGTGAGGATGAAGGGGACCATTCACGACATCACCGAGCGCAAGCAGGACGAAGCGAAGTTGCATCGCCAGGGTGCGCTGCAGCTGCTGCTGATGAATATGGCCGCCACGTACATCAACCTGCCGGCTGAAGTCACCTACGCGACAATTCAGGCCTCGCTGCAGGACCTGGCAGAGTTCGTCGCGGCGGATCGCGCCTGGATTTCGATCTTTGACTTCGACCGGGAGATCTCCCGGAAGATCCACGAATGGTGCGCGAACGGGATCGAGCCGCACGCTGCGAAACTGCAGGCCGTCCCGCTGTCGATTTCACCGGAGAATCTGGCGTCGTATGGTCGCGGCGAGCCGGTCTATCTGGCGGATGTCTCGTCCCTGCCGCCCGGGGCGTGGCGTGCTTTCCTCGAATCCCAGGAGGTCCGGAGCTTTCTGGCAATCCCCCTCATGGTTGAGAATAAGTGCGAGGGACTTCTCGGGTTCAACTGGGTAAGGAGAGCGTACGTGTATTCCGGCAGCGAAACCCGCCTGTTGGGTTTCTTTGCCAACATGCTGTCGAATGTGCGGCTGCGGGAACAGGGCGAACAGGAGAAGGCGAGGCTGCAGGCATAGCTTCTGCAGGCCCAGAAAATGGAGTCCGTCGGACGCCTGGCCGGTGGCGTGGCGCATGACTTCAACAACATGATCATGGCCATCATGGGGTACACCGAGTTGTGTCAGCAAGCGATCGAGCCGGATCATCCCGTGCACAAATGGCTGCACGAGATCGGCAAGAGCGCCCAGCGCTCCGTGCTGCTCACACGCCAGCTGCTCGCCTTTGCCCGCAAGCAGCTGATTTCACCAAAAGTTCTGAATCTGAACACCACTATTTCCGATATGCTCCATCTGCTGCAGCGCCTGATCGGCGAGGACATCGACGTCGTCTGGCGTCCGGGCGAAAACCTCTGGCCGGTGAAGGTCGATCCGTCCCAGATCGATCAGGTCCTGACCAATCTGGCCGCCAATGCGCGCGATGCCATCCAGGGCGTGGGGACCATCACGATGGAGACCGGCAACGCTACGCTGGATCCCGCCTTTTGCGCCGAACATCCCGGCGCTGTTCCGGGAAACTACGTGATGCTGTCGTTCAGTGATACCGGCTGCGGCATGGATCCGGAAACCCGCGCGCATCTGTTCGAGCCGTTTTTCACCACCAAGGGGGTGGGCAAGGGAACCGGACTGGGGTTGGCCACGGTGTATGGCATTGTCAAGCAGAACGACGGATTTATCCGCGTCAACAGCGAGCCGGGGCAGGGGACCCGGTTTGGTGTTTACTGGCCGGCGCTTCCGGATCAGAACATCCGCCCGGAGGTGAAAGAACTCCCTGCAAAGGCGATCGGCGGCAGCGAAACCGTCCTGCTGGTAGAGGACGATGAATCGGTCCGCGCCGTTGCGCGCAGTTTTCTGACCAGCCTCGGCTACACCCTGCTCGTCGCCGGGAGTCCGGAGGAAGCCCTGCGCCTGGCTGCCGGGCATTCCGGCAAGATCCATCTGCTGCTCACGGATGTCATCATGCCGGGCATGAATGGCCGGGATCTCTCCCGGCGTCTGTTGGAAGTGCGGCCTTCCCTCAAGTGCCTCTTCATTTCCGGCTTCACTGCCGACGTGCTGGCACAGCGGGGAATTCTCGACGACAAGCTGAGTTTCCTCCCCAAGCCGTTCTCCCGTGCCGAATTCAGCCGCAAGGTGCGCGAAGTGCTGGATGCGTGACAAGAGGGCAGGGGTACCCCTTTCCGGACCCCTTGCTACTTCACTGCCACTGCCGGGTTCACGGTTATCACCAACGCGGGCCGTCTGAGCAAGCTGAACCAGTAAGCGCCAATGGACCCGAACCCCCTAGAGCTACCTGTTGATGGCATCCCGGACCTACACTCGTTTCGACCTAAGGACACGGGCGAACGTCTACACCGACCCTGAACTGCTGGACATCGCTGGTGCGGTGCGCTCGTTGCCTGAGTTGCCACTTGATGCGGACGCCCCGGAAAAAGAAGCCATCCTGTTGCAAGCTGAAGGCACAACCGGCAGCCTGGTCGACACCGTGACTTGCCTTTCATGGCTTGCACAAAAGCTTGCACCAGATTCCGGCAAGAGGGGGCCTTTCGTGGCATTTGCTGGCAAAAGCCACCTGAAAGGTGGTGGTGCAGGGGGCGCCGGAATATCCGCAGAAAAGGCCAATAGCCACTGATTTTGCAAGCCCTGGCAACGCAGGGCAGGCAGAAGACGTGGTGCGCCTGGCGGGGATTGAACCCACAACCTTCAGCTTCGGAGGCTGAACACACCTGTTGCATACCAATGAGTTACATACGTTTGTGGCAAGATTGTGGCAATAAAACGTTGAACCCTGACCGCCGCTGGTGTACCTTCCAGTTAAGACCGGCAAAGACCAGCAAAGAAAGGCAAACGCCATGAGACGCACACAGGGCGGCATGTTCAAACGCGGCGGCGTGTGGTGGGTGCAATGGACTTACCGGGGTGTTCGTCATCGCCAAACTACCACCTTCCGTACGGTGCGCGAGGCAACGGCCAGGGCTGCCGAAATCCTCGCACCCTTCCGGCAACGATCAGCCGTCGAAACCCTAATACAACTTCAGTCGCGTGTCGAGCGGGGAACGGCCGATCTCGATGCCCAGACCCGCGAGCCGGCCCCAAAAATCGCCGAGGCGTGGCAGGCCTACCTCGACGCCGGTAACCGCCGCCAGATCGGCGCGTGGACCCAGAAGAACTACCATGCCTACTGGCGCCGGTTCTCGAACTGGCTCACAACCTCCGAGCCGGAGGTCAAGGATCTGAGCCATGTCACATTCGCAGTCGCAGAAAAGTACATCTCCAACCTGGCCGCCAAGGACAAGAAAGATCGTGTTTCAACCGGACGCACCATCAACGCCCACCGCGCCTTCCTGCGGGCGTTCTGGAACGTGCTGAAGGAGATGGCGGGTCTTACCGAAAACCCCTGGGCAAAGATCGCCAAACGCGATGAAACCCCGGTCTCGCGCCGCCCGCTGAGTGTGGCGGAACTGCGTGAGGTTTGCCAAGGAGCGAAAGGTGAGATGCGCCTTCTACTGGCGGTGGGCCTGTTTCTTGGCTGTCGACTGGGCGATGCCGCCATGATGCGTTGGTCTAACGTCGATATGCGGCGACGTGAGATTCGCTACACGCCGCGGAAGACCGCACGCAAGGTTGGTACGCAACTCATCGTGCCCATGCACCCTGAACTCTATGCCCTGCTTGCCGAGACACCAACTGCGGATCGCAAAGGGTACATCGTCCCAGACATGGCCAGCCGATACCAGCGGATCGGCCCGGCTGGTGTGTCCGAACTGGTTCAGGAGCACTTCTCCTCCTGCGGACTCGAACGAACAGTGGCTCGTGAAGGCGCTGGGAAACGGCGCGCCATCGTCGCTGGGTTTCATTCCCTGCGTCACGCAGCGGTGAGCCTGCTTCGCGAGGCTGGCGCCGCCGAATCAGTCTCCATGGCCATCGTCGGCCACAACGACTCCGCGGTGCACGCGGTCTATACGCACGTGGGCGACGGTGCCATGCGACAGGCTGTCGCCACCCTGCCGGCCGTCTTCAACAAACCACGCGCCCTGTTACCAGCGGCGGGGAAAACTGGGAAGGCCAAGCAGATCATGACCGACGCCACGGTAGTCCTAGCGCTTGCCGACAAACTCAACGAGCAGACATGGGAGACAGTCCGCGATGAACTCCGCGCCCTGGCGCAAGGCAATAAAACGTGACGCCGAGTTGTTGTCAATGGTCAGTGCATGAAGTTCCGCCGCTCCCTTACGTGAAGATTGAAGCGCAGGGAGCAAAAGAGTAATGTTTCCGCCATGGCGAAGCACACGATCTTCATCAGCAGCGTGCAGAAGGAACTGGCCGCGGAGCGGCACGCCATCCGTGACTTTGTGCGCGGCGATCCGTTGATCCGGCGTTTCTTCGACGTCTGGCTGTTTGAAGACCAACCCGCCACCGACCGCAGGGCGGACGATCTCTATCTAGACCAGGTCTCCCGTTGCGACATCTACATCGGTCTGTATGGCCAGCAGTATGGTGCCGAGGACGCGCAAGGCGTTTCCCCAACCGAACGGGAGTTCAATCTCGCCACCGCCAAGGGGAAACCACGGCTCATCTTCGTCAAGGGCGTGGACGACAAGGGCCGGCACCCAAAGATGGCGGCGCTGGTGCGGAAAGCTGGTTCCCAGTTGGTGCGGCGCCGCTTTTCCAGTGCCGCAGAACTCACGGCCGCGGTGTATGCCAGTCTGGTCGAACACCTGGAACGCACCGGCGATCTTCGCACCAAGCCCTTCGACGCCGCCGCCTGTCCGGACGCTACCCTCGCCGACATTTCCCACGAGAGACTTGCCGAGTTTCTGTCTGTTGCTAAGGCAGAGCGCGGATACGCGCTTGGCCCCAAGACTTCCACGCCCAAGGCCTTGGCCCATCTCAACTTGCTCGACGGCAAACACCCCAGCCATGCGGCCATTCTGCTCTTCGGCAAGACGCCCCAACGCTTCCTGATCACGTCCGAGGTCAAGTGCATGCACTTCCACGGCACGGAAGTGGAGAAGCCTATTCCGTCCTATCACATCTACAAGGGTACGGTGTTCGAACTGGTGGACCAGGCATCGGACTTTGTCATGTCCAAGATCGACCGCGCGGTCATCCCCCAAAACAACGCCGTGAAAAGCCTGATCCAATACGAAATCCCATACGAGGCGGTGCGTGAGGCGATCGTCAATGCCGTCACCCATCGCGACTACACCAGCAACGCCAGTGTACAGGTCATGCTATTCGCCGACCGGCTGGAGATCTGGAATCCCGGCCAACTTCCGGCCTCCCTGACATTCGAAAAATTGCGGAAGCCGCACGCATCCATTCCGCACAACCCGCTCATTGCCGAACCCATGTTCCTCGCCACCTATGCCGAGAAAGCCGGCAGCGGCATTCTTGACATGCTCGCGCGCTGTCGCAAAGCCGGATTGCGCGGAGTCGAGTTCCGTGAGGACGGCGGTCAGTTCGTCCAGACACTCTGGCGACCACAACGGGACCGCGTTGCACACATCGACCGTCCCAGTCGATCGGCTCGGTCTGGCGCCGGCAAGAACAAGGCCCATAACGAGGCCCATGAGGCCCATGATGAGGCCCATGAAGGGGGCCATGATTCGATCAGTTGGTCTGAACGTCGGATCATGGAAACATGTCTCGTTTCCCCGCACAGCGCACCGGAACTCTTGACGGCTTTGGGCTACGCCGCGCGAACCGGGAACTTCAAACGTGGTCTGAAACGCCTGATTGCCATGACACTGTTGGAGATGAGTATGCCGGGCAAACCCCGCAGCCGCCTGCAGAAATACCGCCTCACCGACAAAGGCCGCTCCTGGATGGCGTCTGCCAAACCGTGAACATCGGCGGGTATCGCAGAGCATATAACGCAGCAACCCCGCTCACGGTTCTCGCCCTGGCAGCCGGCAAGTGGACCGCCTTCTTTGCCGCCTCCTGTCTGGACGGTTCCGCCGGAGCCGTGCAGCACTGGGCCGGCGAAGTGGAGCGCTAGTCGGGCAGTCATCGCATCGCGGCGGGTGTCCGCCCGCCGCAACGTTCCTTCGACCTTCCCCTGGTAGTTCCCGCCTTTCCTGCCTCGAACAACATGACACGCTCCTCTACATCACGAACGGAAAGCAACCGCCGCCCATCACTTGACGCCCATCAACGCAGGGGGTAATGTTCATGCGGTTGGAACTAGCGGCCGTAACGGAGTGACTCGGTGAAGTACGACTTTGCATGGGATCCGGTCAAAGCCAAAGCGAATCGCCGGAAACACGGGGTTGATTTTGAACACGCGACTACGGTTTTTCGCGATCCGAAGGCCATGTCAGTGTTCGATGACACCCACAGCAGCGCAGAAGATCGCTGGATTACTCTCGGAATATCGGCGGGCGGCGGACTCCTCGTGGTCCATCATACGTTCGAGGAAATAGACGAAAACAAGGTACAAATCCGGATATTCTCCAGCCGAAAGGCTACGAAGAACGAGACCGACCAGTACGGGGGATGACATGATGAAAAAGGAATACGACTTTTCCAAGGGCGTGCGGGGTAAGTTCTACCGACCCAACGCCAAGTTCAATGTGCCGGTCTATTTGGACGGCAAGGTTCAGACGTTCGTCGAGCGAATCGCGGAACGCAAGCGCACCGACGTCTCCGCCGTGGTCAATCTGCTACTGCGATCCGAAATGGAGTTGGTCGAGGCGGCAAAATAAAGCACCCGCCACACCACCGACCACGCCGTCACAAAAGAACAACTACACGCCGGTCCGCCACGCCGCCGGGTAGCGGCGGGGAAGGGCGGCCCGGCTGACGCACTCACACGCCACGCCACCCGCCACGTACACGCAACACCTGCCGCGCCCCGTGTTCATCGTTCTCGCGTGTCACAAACAGCAACCCGCCTGCGGCCGGCTCCGGTCGCGGAAGGCTGTTCCGTCGCCCCTGATCACGGCGGGTGCGAGACGCTTCGCGGCACCCGCCGCGCCAGTGGCGCCGGCCACGCCCGCCGCTTCCCTGCGCCGCCCTGTCACAAACAAGGCACGCCGCCTCAACGTGGCTGCTCCGGCACGCCGCGCAAGCGCGGCTCCGCGCGCCACGGCTGCCGCGCACAACCCGGCGAATACGCCGGGAGGCGCTTCAGCCGTCTGCACTTGGTCCGGCCAG
>CAIWXQ010000013.1 GCA_903916675.1 uncultured bacterium
CTTCATTGCATCACGAGGACGCCTCGGATACAGTCTTACCAACGGAAGTGCGGCTACGGCCCCGCACACAGTGCAAAAAGCAGGGCCGGTTTTACCTCTTAGCAGAGCCGTTTCGCTGTCCAACGATTGGGGAGCCCCTCAGTTCCCGCCCCGGGTGCATCCTTTTCCGCAACGTAATCCAGCTCCGCGTCGAGCATCACAACCGCGCGAACATGCGGGGCACCCGCAATCTCCTGCAGAACGCGCTTCAGCACGGCCAGCGGTTCCTGCCCGGTGCAAACCGTCTCGATCCCCGAGGCACTCTGCTTGGGATAAGCAGCGTCTGCAACCACAATCCAGTTGCGATGCCCGTATTCCGGCAACAACCGCCGCAACCGCTCCTGCCAAACCGTGCCCTCACGTCCAGTGCGTCTACCTTTCTTTTTTTTCGCGCTCATGGGACCGCCTTTCACGAAGTGATCTCGCCGTTCAGATCCCAAAGATCCTCCCAGCTTTGGCCAGCCTTCCAAAGGAAGACCTGCCCCTTGACCAAGCGCGTGTTTCGCGTGATGCCCGCAATGGCCTGCATGTCGGCAAGGGTCAATGATGGCAGGGTAGCTGCCTTCAGGTTGGCCAGGTAGTTTGAACGTTTGACTGAGAACGGGATCGGCACTTGCCCGCGCTGAATCGCCCATTTCAGACAAGCTGCAGCCGGATGCACGTTCAGCCGCCGGGCGATCGCAACAATGACAGGGTCTTCCATGTCCACGGTGTCCTCCGGGGTGCGGTCGCGTTCCGGACGTCCCGGCGACCCGAGCGGACAGTAACCGATCGGCAACAAGCCACTCGACCGAACGAAGTCGAACAACTCCTGCTGCTGAAAATGCGGGTGCAGCTCCATCTCGTTACAAACCGGCTTGATCTCTGCATCGCGCAACAACAGGCGGAGTTTCGGAATCGTCATGTTCGAGGTTCCGATGTGTTTCACAAGCCCCCGCTCCACCAACCGCTCCATCGCACGCCACGTACGCATATATTCCTCGTGGATATATGGCCGGGCATCCGGACTGCGAGAGGAAACATCACAGTGCGGTGGGTGAAAGTTGGGAAACGGCCAGTGCACCAGATACAGGTCCAGAAAGTCGACCTGCAACTCCTTGAGTGACTGCTCGCATGAGGCTTCCACATCGCGCGGGGCATGCATGTCATTCCATAGTTTTGAAGTGACCCACAACTCCTCGCGGTTAATGCCAGACGCCTGGATATCCCGCAACGCCGGCCCAATCAGGTGCTCGTTGCCGTACACCGACGCGCAGTCGAAGTGCCGATACCCAACGGAGGCGGCATCCCGAACCGCAGCCGCCACTGTCTCGCCGGATACGGCATCCGATCCGAACGTCCCCAGCCCGATAACCGGTATCCGGGCACCGGTGGCCAGTGTGTGTTTCGGAACTTGTTCAACATCCACGCCATCTGGGGCATGAAACAGCTTTGCTTTGGCAGCAGCGCTCATATCAGACTCCTTAAAATACGATGCACACTTTGCCGGTCTGTCCCTTGTCAGCCAGATCGTAGGCCTTGGCCGCTTGCGACAACGGCAATTGCGGGCCGCCGGTCTTCTCCGGATGCACCTGCTGGCGCGCCAATACTTCAGCAAGATCGGAAAGGTGCTTGCGCGATGTAACCCACGAACCGAAAAGCGTGATCTGCTCGTGGATCAGGAACGGCGACACATCAAACTCGACCTTGCCGCCTTCGCCGACAAAACCGCAACGTCCCCATTGTCGGGTGCTCTTCAACGCCAGCAGGCGTGCGGCACCCACCCCGGAACAATCCACACTGGCTTCGCATCCGGCGCCGTCCGTAAGTGCCTGAATGGCATGCAGGTTCTGGTCATCGAACGGCAGAACGTGGTCAACCAGCGGCACGCCCTTGCGATAGGAAAGGGATCGCGCAAACTGGAGACGTCCCGGCGCGACATCCACGCCAATAATCTCGGTCACACCCAGCAACCGGGCCAACTGGGCAGCCGCCAAACCAACCGGCCCCAATCCTGTCACCAGCAACCGGTCGCGGCCGTTTACCTGCATGCGGGTCAAGCACTCCCAAGCCGTGCCAAAGCCACAGGCCATGTACGCGCCGTCCACGTAGGTCAGGGCGTCCGGCAGCGGAACGCAGTCTTGCTCCTCCGCCAGCAGATAGAGCGCGTGTCCGCCATCGCGCTGCCAGCCGTAGGCCTTGCGCTGGTGCGCGCTCGTGCAGCTGATTTGGTAACCGTGCATGCAGTCCGGACAACACCCGCAGCCGGAAATATGGTAGAGAACCACGCGATCCCCCACCTTGCGCACGCGACACCCAGGCCCGACCTTGACGATCTGGCCGCAGGGTTCGTGCCCCGCTATAACGCCTTGATAGGCTTCCGGCCCCTTGCCGAGATGCTCGCGGTAGATGGCGCGGATATCGCTGCCGCAGATCGAGGATGCCTTTACAGCCACCAACACCTGGCGCTCGCCCGGTACCGGTACTTGGAACTGCTTGATTTCCACGGTGCTGTTGCCGGGAAGAATGGCCCCGGCCATGGTCTTGGGAATTGAACGCATAGCGAAACCCCTTCATTTTGCGTCTGTGGCTTTTAATCCGCGTGTAATCGGCTCGCCGAAGGTCGCCTGCACTACTCCTCGCGCGAGCCGACCCCCTCTCAACAGGTCACACAGTATGAGGCCATACCCGGCCGTTGAAAATGGATGCTCTTGACTCATACATGCCGATTATTGACTTGTTGTAGCCGCGCGGGCGTCGTACCGTTGCCCCATGCACGCAACGCCACGACAACGCAGAGATGCCTCACCTGGATGTGTCACTGCGCCTCCGGGGTTCTTCTCGCAGCGTGTGCAGCAGGCACGCCACTACTATTTAAATTTGACTCCTTCGCCGCGTGTCGCCCTGGAGGTTGTTTGTGGCGGTCTCGAGCAGTGTCGGCCCGATTATGAGATTCGGCGCGAGCGCTTCCACTACTATGCCATCGAATTTGTGGCAGCGGGCCGCGGGCAGCTGGTCTTGAATAGCCGACCGTATGCGCTTCGTCCGGGAGTGGTGTTTTGTTATGGCCCCGGGACGCCGCACCGGATTGTGACAGACCCGACTGCGCCCATGACAAAGCATTTCATCGACTTCACCGGCCGGCAGGCACCGGCGTTACTCGCGCGGTGCCAGCCATTGCGGGCTGGCGCGGTGCAAGTCTCCGATCCACTGGCTGTGGCGGATATCTACGAGGAGATCCACCGCAGCGCGCGGACAGGGCATCCGCAGGCGCAGGCGATCTGCCGGCTGCTGCTCGAGGTATTGGTGCTGCGCATTGACGAAAGGGCGGTCGAAGGTCGACCCGGGATCGATGAACGTGCGCTGCAGACCTACCACCAATGCCGGAACTGCATCGAACAGGAGTTCATGACACTGAAGACGCTGCAGGATATTGCCCGGCGCTGCCACCACGACCCCGCCTATCTCTGCCGGGTGTTCAAACGATTTGCCGGCACGACCCCCTATGCCCATCTGCTGCGGCAGAAGATGACCTACGCCGCCGACCGCCTCCAGAATTCGGATCTGCTGGTCAAGGAAGTGGCCGATGAACTGGGGTTTCCTGATCCGTTTCATTTCTCCCGGAGCTTCAAGGCTGTGCACAGCATTGCGCCGCAGCGCTTCATTGCGCTCAACCGTCGCCGCTAATGAAATCAAGCGGGGCATGAGAGACCTTCGCAAGGTTGGCCCTCGACCCGGCGGATGTGTAATCGCCAAACCTGCATCTTTTTGCAGAGGATGAGTGGCGAAGCTTATTCGAGTAATGATTGTAAATGTGGTTAATTTATGATGACATCTGTTATGTTCTATCCGGCAACCAGTGATTCAGGTTCGGCTACTGTGCGCGTAGACGCCATCGCAAGGTAAAGGGATTGCATGAGTGCCAAAACAATCGTACCCGCCGCCGCCGGTGACAAGTTGCGAATGGGGTGCTCCGAACGGCTCGCCAGATCTGCCGCGGCGGTGCTTGGGGTAGGCACCCTTCTTTGTATGCCACACGAGGGCGCTGCCAAAGAACCCGCCGCGCAGCCGAATACACCCGCCATGACGCTGCCAACCGTCCGGCGGGGCGTCGTCGCCACCAGTTGTTCGCAAGCCGCCGTTCAGGCGGCGATCAACGCAGCCCGCGACGGCGACGCGGTGACGGTTCCCGCCGGCAGCGCCACCTGGAACACGCCGGTGACCATCGCCGGAAAAGCCATTACCCTGCAAGGGGCGGGGATGAGCAAGACGATCATCACTGCCGCCACCAGGCATACACAATCCCCCTTGGCGGCGATTGGTGTGGACGGCAAACCATTCCGGATCACAGGCTTCACTTTCAATGGGGCCAGATGCCAATCCGGCATGGTCAACATCAGTGGAACCTGCAAGAACTTCCGCGTGGACCATTGCCGGATCAGCAATGATGCCAGTGAGTCTGACAACGGTCGCGGAATCATGACTGTTGGCTATACCTTCGGGGTCATTGATCACTGTGTCATCATCAAGTCCGGCGGAAATTCCGTCCAGGGAGTGAGCGTGATGGGCGATGGCAATGCTTCGTGGGAAAGGCCCATTACGCTTGGTTCATCCAATGCCGTGTATGTTGAGGATTGCATCTTCAACTATGGCAGCATGGCGGATGGAGCCATAGATGCCTACAGCGGCGCCCGCTATGTTTTCCGCCACAATACCCTGATTAACACTTGTGCCGGGCACCATGGCCTCGATTCCGGTGGTTATCGCTCGCCGCACAGCTTTGAATATTACGAAAACACATTCATGACCGACCCGAATACCTACCACGGAGGGGCGTTCCATTTCCGGGGAGGCACGGGCGTGGTGTTCGACAACACGCTGACCGGTTATAGCGGCTCGATCTTGCTGGCCAACTATCGGTCGGCCAATGCTTACCCCCCATGGGGCATGTGCGACGGCAAGAACCCGATTGATGGCAATCAAGACCCCAGCGGGTATCCCTGCAAGGACCAGGTCGGTCGCACGACCGGGCAGAAACTGGAGCCTTTCTACGAGTGGAATAATGTCCTGAATGGGAAGCATGCGGAGATCAAGCTTAACACAAATGTTGGGACGAATTTAATGACGCGCTTTCGCGTTCAGCTGCACATCAAAGAGAACCGCGACTATTACAACAACACGGTCAAACCGGGCTACGTTCCGTATGCCTATCCGCACCCGCTCACCTTGGACCCGGCTGGGCGGCAGCAGGCCACAGCAACCCCACCGTCCGCGCTGAGCCTTGATCCGCATCCACAGCTCGCCGCCCAGAAACGACAGCAAACCATGCTGTTAACACATGCCAGATTCCTCTTGGCCGAGGGCGAGCCGGAGACAGCCGGAATTCTGCTCCAACAACTTGTCGCGCGGGACGCCGGCACAGAATCCGCGGCGCAGGCCAGAGAACTCCTGAAGGCAGCAAAATAGTTGATATGGCGAAGAATCCGGTTAATTCGCCGGCGGCTCGCACAAATCCACCCGCACAACAGAAAGTGAACATGAGAAACCAAAAGAAGACGACCACGGTAGTCCCGCAGCGATTTCTGGGCGAATATGGCTTCTGGGAATACACCACGCCCTATTGCGGCGGCTTTGAGTCGTACGATTACGACGACTACCTGCTGGCGCTGGACGATATGGCCGGAGCCGGCATGAACTCACTCATGCTCATGGTCAAGTGGTTCACCACCGGCTATCGCTCGAAGCTGCCGTTCCTGGAACAGTCGCCGTTGAACAAGAACATTGCATCCAACAACCAGCTGGTCCGGCAGGTGATGGCAGCGGCGAAGGAGCGGAAGATCAAGATTTGGCTGGGCGTGGTGACCAGCCACTACGATGCGGCCGTGTGCAAGCTGACGCCGCGCGGTGTGCTGCCGGGTTTTCTGGGTTGCCTGTTCAACGTGGGATTCTACGATCCGGATTCGCCGGGCATGATCGAGCAGGGCACGGCGATCTTCGAAGAGCTGCTCGACGAATTTCCCCATCCGGACGGGTTCATGCTGGAGATGGAGGACGTGCATGTTCCCATGCCGTACCGGGTGGCACCTTACAATGCCTGGGCAAAGGCGAACAACCGTCCGGCCTACAGCAATTCCGCCGGGCTGCAGGATCCGAACTGGTTCGACTACCAGACCGCCGCAATCATCCGGGCCACGCAGGCGGTTGAGCAGGCGGTTCGTGCCAAGGGGTTCCGCGGCGATTTGGCGACGATCAACAAACTGTCGGAAACTCGCGCCCCGACACGTGTCATCCCGGCGCCCGGGAATCAGATGGTCAACGTGGAGATGATGCGCCGCGATTGTCCCAACTGGGCCAGCATCAACTACAACTACGACAAGGGGCTGCCGGATGGCGACTACGATTGGTGCATGAAGCAGGGCGTGACCTATCAGAAGAGCCTGGGCCTGAATGTCTACTCCCTGGCCAGGGGCGTCATGACGTACGAATGGGAGGCGCCACGCTGGACAGACCGTCAGCGACTGGAGCGGAGCTGGGCGCAGGATGTGGCCGATGCACAAAAATACCAGCCGGACAATTTCTGGTGGTTTGGCGCCGGCGGCAAGAGCGATGGCATCGACACCTCGATCTTGAATCTGCGGCAGATGGGGTATGCGGACGACGTGGAAGCCCGACGCTCGCTGCTGAAGATCAGCGCAGCGCTTCGGCAGGCGCTTCGGTAGGCGCTCGTTTTTGACTGTGGCGGCGGCCTCAGACCGCCGAATGAAGGTTGGCTCTTAACTAGCGTGGTGCAGACCTCTGGCCTGCCCAGGTGTTTGGCCTTCAACTGGAACCATCGGAGCGAACCGCAGATTAGACGATTGAAGAGGTCAGAATGATGAAGGCCTGCGCACCTTCTGCGGTTCGCGTGTTTGTCGCCCTGCCGCTTTTCGATGCATGTCCGAGGACGAAATCAACCACCGGGCATACATCCGGATCCTCAACCGGTTCGATTACCAGAGCCCCATCTGCATCGAGGCGCCTAGGGTAGGGGGCCGGGAGTATTTTACGGACAGATGAATGCGGATCATCCGCAGTCGCCGCATACGGCCGCCGGGGCGGGGAGCGCGCGGCTGATCTCTTCCACGCGGTAGCCGAAGCCGGCCCCGCTGATGCTCCGTAAGTCAACACAGCCGTCGCGCCGCGTGTAGAGCCCGGGATGGACGGCGGCTTCCGCGGCCGAGGCGGCCGGGTAGAACTGCATACCGTTGGTCTCGACGCCCATGATTGTGCCGGCGTGCACGGCCAGAAGGCAGTGTGGAATCTGCGCCAGCATCGGGTTGGTCAGGTCCTGCACCATGAGCGTCATGCCGTGCGCCTTGGCCCAGCAGAGCGAAAGCAAAGCGCCGGTCTGGGTCTTGCAGGTTTTCAACGCCACGCCGGTCCAGCCCAGTTCGCGGCCCAGCTTGACGAGCCTCCAGTCGTGCGCGCTCTCATCCATGAAGAGCGGCTTGCGCGCCGAGACGCTGTGCACATCGATCGGATGAGCCTCCAGATCGTAGGGGAACGGCTGTTCAACATACAGGATCATGCCGTAGATGCGCGGGTGATCGAGCATCAGCCGGTCGAGCAGGTCGTTGACATAGGCGGGGTCGGTCACCATGCAGTTAAAGTCGGCCGTCAGCCACTGCGCGCCCTCCTCGATCGCGAGTATGCCGACACGCACCAGCCGCCGGTAGTCCCAGTCGCTGTCATTGCCGCGCAGTTTGACCTTGAGGCAGGTGAGTCCGTCGCGCCGGATCCAATCGCGCAGCAGAACCGGGTATCCGTCGTCCGGCGCGTCACCGGGGAGTTCGTCGGCCTCCAGCGGATCGAGGCCGCCGACGAGGTGCCACGCGCGCAACGTTGTCGGCGGCGGCATCACCAGAAAATCCGCCTGATAACGGCCGGCAAAAGAAACGTTCGCCTGTGCCGCCGGGTCGAGATAGCGAGCCAGATCGGCCGAGAGCCATTCGCGTGCATAGGTCTGGTATACGTCCACGTTGTGGAGGTTGCCGTACGCATCGTGCAGCGCGATGTCAAATGCGCTACAGCAGACCAGCGCCGCCAGATACGGCAACGGCGTTTGCGGTTCCTCCTGCGCCTGCGACCGCATCAGTCCCGGCATGACCTGTTCCTGGAACGCATGGCCGACTTCGATCGCATGCCCGCTGGTGCCGAACTCCGCCCAGGCCGCTGCCAGCCGTCTGCAGAAGCGCAGCAACGCTTCGTGTCGCGCGGCATAAGACAGCGGCGAAGGCCAGACCCATTGCACGCTGAGTGGCGTTTCGCCCCAGCCGCAGGCGATGCGCCCCCGCTGGTCGCGCACAGCGAGCCGGACGCGCGCGCAGGTAACTTGTGTCAGGGTTTCGCTGCCGAACTTGAGTGGTACGCGCGTCTGCACCGGCAAAAGATGGAGTTGCGTCCCGCAACACCGTACGTCTCGATCCGATCTGGTCATGTCGTCTCCCGCGCACTCGCGTGCCGTATCAACGCGCGGCGGCTTCCCGCAACCCCTGCCGGGACCGCGTGCATGCGGGGCGGGGCCATTCAACCATCGTTCCACTGCGGTTGTCGAGAGTGGAAGGTCGACCTGGCGATAACAATGCCGGACAAGTAGGCGGCAGTTGTTAGTTCCACCTCACGGATGTCTTTCGCCGATCGCGCCCAATCCCACCACTGGGGTACTCCCGTCCCCAGCGCGCAACTTATGGCCGCACGCCCCGCCACGCCTAACCCGGGTGTTGGCCATCCTGCCCTATCCGCCGAAGCGAATAGCCCGCCGATTCTAGGCACTCGCTGCTGGGCGTCCCCGAGGGGGACGCATGGACCGGGGCGTGAAAGGCGACGGCGGGGCACTACAAGGCGATTCTAGGCGTCCTGCCGCCAGCCATGCGCCGCACGGACCGGGGCTGGGAAAGGCAACGGCGGGGCAGGGGAGACAACGCCTAGGCTTGTCGGCACGGCATGAAGCGTTCATGGAAGACGACTGGGCGCAGGGTGCAACCTGCGGGTAGATCAAAAAAAACCGGCAACGGCGTGCAACCGGAAAAAGGACGGCGAAATCGGCCGTCAGGTTAGACATAGGTTAGACACGGCGTTTTGCCAAAATCGAAATATGCTATTTAATTGGAGCCAACGGTCGGAATCGAACCGACGACCTGCTCATTACGAATGAGCTGCTCTACCAATTGAGCTACGTTGGCCCGGAACGGAGGGGACAATATCGATTCGTGCGCGCGGACGTCAAGCCCACCTCCACCCGGCCTGCGAGCCGGACGAGGCATGGCAGGTGCGGGACTTACGCCGCGCCGAGCTGGTAGCGGACGAAACGGCGGACAATGAGCGTGTCGCCCACCTGCTTGCCGGTCTCGGCCACGAGCTGCGCGATGGTCTTGGACTTGGACTCGTCCTTGACGAAAACCTGATCCACGAGGCAGGCCTCGCCGAAGAACTTCTTGATCTTGCCGTCGAGGATTTTCTCGATGATGTTGGCAGGCTTGCCCGTGACCTGTGTGCGGTAGATGTCCTTCTCTCCGGCGATCACGTCGGCCGGCACGGAAGCGCCGTCTAGCCAGCGCGGCGCCGCGGCTGCGACTTGCAGGGCAAGGTCGTGAATCAGCTCGGCGAACGCGGGGCTGGCGGCGGTCTGCATCTTGCCGCAGGCGACCTCGACCAGCACGCCGACCTTGCCGCCCATGTGGATGTAGGACTCCAGGCGGCCAGCGCCCGCGAGGACATAGCGCGCCACGCGGCGGATTTTCACATTCTCTCCGGTGGCGGCCACGATGCCCACGAGGTCGTCCTTCATGGTCTCGGCCACGTTCTCGTCGCCGGCCAGCACCTTGTCGGCCACGCGGGCGGCGAACTTCTTGAAGCCGTCGGTCTTCGCGACGAAGTCGGTCTCGCAGTTGGTTTCCGCCAGGGCCATGACCTGGCCGTCGGCGGAGACCGCGGCGCAGATGAGGCCCTGGTTGGCTTCCTTGGCGGCGCGCTTGACCTGGATGGCCTGGCCGCGCTCGCGCAGCAGCTTGATGGCGGCGTCCATGTCGCCGTTGGCTTCCTGCAGCGCCTTCTTGCAGTCCATCATGCCCGCGTTGGTGCGGGCACGCAGATCAGTGATCATTGCGGTGGTGAGTTCTGCCATGTTGAGCTCCAGTAAGAAATCAGGGTTCAATGGTCAAGAGAACGGTGTCCGGAAACCGGATTCCGGGGCCCGGACACCAGTTTCCAACTCAGGCCTCGGCAGTCGGCGCGGCGGGTTCCGCGGCCGGCGCCTCGGGGGCGGCGGTCTCGACGGACGCGGCGCGCGCGACTACGGAATCCTTTGCGGCTTTGGCTGCGGTACGGCGCTGGCGGGCTAGCTTGACCTTGGCCTCGGCAGCCTCGGCGTCGCCGTCCTTTTCCTTGTCGGCGCGTGCCTTGCGGGCGGCGCGGTCAGCGGCTTCGGACGCGGCACGCTCGGCCTCGACCTGGCGGGCCTTCTCAGCTGCTACGCGGTTGTACTGCTCGGAGGCTTCCTTCACGACCTTGGCGATGGCGTCGGCGATCAGCTTGATGGCGCGGATTGCGTCGTCATTGCCCGGGATGACGTAGTCGATCGGATCCGGATCGGCGTTAGTATCGACCACGGCGACGAGCGGGATGTTCA
Source organism: uncultured bacterium (assembly GCA_903916675.1). GTDB lineage: Bacteria > Verrucomicrobiota > Kiritimatiellia > RFP12 > CAIWXQ01 > CAIWXQ01. The sequence continues at coordinate 10,685 of CAIWXQ010000013.1, forward strand.
GGCGGCGGGCCTCCTCGACGGCGATGCGCTCGCGGCAGATGTCCACCACGAAGATCGCGGCGGGCAGGCGGTCCATGTCGGCAATACCGGAGAGGTTGATCTGCAGCTTGTCGAGCTCGCGGCGGAGATTGGCCGCTTCCTTCTTGTGGACCGAGAGGACGCCGTTGTTGTTGCGGGCGATGGTCTCGATCTGGCGCATGCGCTTGATGCTCTTGCGGATCGTCTGGTTGTTGGTCAGCGTGCCGCCAAGCCAGCGCTCGGTCATGTGGAACTGGCCGCAGTCCGTGGCGGCCTGCTTAATTGCGTCCTGGGCCTGCTTTTTCGTGGCTACGAACAGGATGCGACCGCCGCTGAGCACGGTCGCACGCAGGAACGCGGCCGCTTCCTCGAGCAGGGGCAGCGTCTGGGTCAGGTCGACGATGTGGATGCCGCTGCGCTTGTCGAAGATGTAGTGCTTCATCTTGGGGTTCCAGCGCTTGGTCTGGTGACCGAAGTGCAGACCCGCATCGAGCAGATCCTTGAGCGTGAGGCCGGTGAGGCTCGTCGTGGCAGGCGTGTCCATGTCTCTCCTTGAACCCTTGTGGAAGCGGAGCCCGGGAACGGGGTGTCCGTTCCGCGCAGTGCGCCGGCTTCCGGTTAATCCGCTTTGCCCGCAGCCCTGCTGAACCCGCGGGTCGTTCGCTTCTGTGCAACCCCGCCCACACGGCCGGGTGCACTCCGAAAGAGGTGCAATTTATATCGGAATCTCCGGTTCGGCACAAGAACGAAGATGCAAAATGGGCCGGGGGCGACTACGGCAGACCGGGACACGAAGAAAAAGAAGGGACTCGAAGCCCGCGAAGGAAGATTTTCTTCACGCCGGGCGGCGTGCAACGGCATCCTTCGTATTCTTCCGGTCTTCTTCCTCTTCTTCGTGTCCGCCTTGCCTTTGCCGGCTGCCTTGCCTTTCGGCTGGAACGGCTTGCATCCGCTGGCATGGAGCTCTAAACTATTAACCGTTTTCAGGAATGTGCGGGAGGTCTGTCGCATGAGTGGGTTCCCTGTTTGCCTGCGGGTCTGCCTTGCGCTGCCGGCTGCGCTGCTGCTGGCGGTATCCGGCTGCGGAAGCCGTGCGCCGACGGCTGCTCCGCCATCTTCGTCGGGCGGCAAGGCTGCGGACGAGCGGCAGTCGCTGCCGGAGATCAATGCGGCTTTTGCGCGGGCTAACGAGTTCTTTGCCGCCGGCCGCACGAACGAGGCCCTGGCCTGCATCGATGCCGCCCTTCGTAATCCGGCCTTTGCCGGCTACCGCCCGCAGATTCTTGACGCGCAGTTGCAGGCCCTGCTCCGCGTGGGGCGGTCCCGGGAAGCGTGGCGGCGCGCGCTGGCCGCCAGTTCCGATCCGCTCCTCGCCACCGGCGCCTGCGGGGTGATTTATCTCCACTATCGCGAGACGGGCGATGCCTCCAACACGCTGGCCTGGGCGGAGGAACTGACGGCGAACGCGGCGCTGGCGCCCGACATGCGTCCGCAGGCGTTCACCTGGATCATCTGCGACCGGATCGCGTTGTGCCAGGATGAGCAGGCGCTGGCCGCGCTGGGCCGGGCGCTGCAGTCAGTGAAGCCGTCGGAGGGGGCCTCCCTGGCGCGGCAGGCGATCGAAGCCTTTCTCAATGCCGGACGTCCGGAACGGGCCGAACAGGCTCTGATCCTGGCCGCCGGTCGGAAGATCGACGCGGTGGCGCTGCGGCGGCTGACCATCGTTACACAGACGCGCCTGGCCGCCGCGCGCGGCGACTGGACCGCCTTGCCCCGCAATTTTTCCGCCGCGGTCGGTGTTCTGCCCGATGACGAACTCGACGTCCTGCTGCATGTGGTGACCACCGCCGCATCCCGCGCCGACCGGCGCGGGGCGGTCGATGCCTGCGCCGAGGCAGTGCTCTTCGGTCCAGCCGCCTCCAGCAACCAAGCGGTTCTGGCCACCGCAGCCCGCATCTGGGGCGAAAATGTGATGGCAGTTGACCGCAGCGCCTTCCCCCTCCGGCTGGACTCCCTATTGCACACGCCGGCACCGGCCGCGGCTGTCATCGCGCTCTTTTCCCGGCATTTCTACGATTTTGCCAGCCAGCCTGCGGCGCTTCGCCAGCTGATCGAACTGGGCGAGCGTCTGGTGCCGCTGGCCGGTAGCGAGAACGCGCGCAACGAGATCCGGAGCAAAATTCTCGACGGCTGCTTCCTGGTCCAGGACTACGACCGCGCGCTGGCCCTGGCCGAGGCGCGCATCCCCGGCCCCGGCCGCGACGAGCAGTGGCATGTGGCGGCCATTACCAAGCTCAAGGCGCACCGTGCGCTGCAACGCCACGAGCCGTGCGAGGCGGTGAAGTACTTCCGTGAATTCATGGACTTCCTGCGTGCGGCCAAGGGCTCCGATGTTCCGGACCCCTCCACGGGGCGAAGCTATCCCAAGGAGATGATCTTGGGACGCAACGCCAAACGTATCGGCGATATCCTCGCTGGCATTCCCGCCGCTGCGGAGGCGGACAAGGCCTATGCCGAGGCGCGGGATCTCTACGCGCAGGCCCGGAAGAACGCCACTGACGCGGGCTTGCTTGCGGCCATCGACGCCGAAGCCGCGCAACTGCCGAAGACCAAGTGAGTCATTGGTCAGTTGTCATCAGTCATTGGGGGGCATCTCTCCGCTGTACCAATGACTGATGACCACTGACTAATGAACCGTCCGCTCAGCCTTTTTCGCCGCCTCCCAGTACACGTCCAGTTCGGCCAGCGTACAGTGGCGCATGTCGCGGCTGTCAGCCGCCGCGCGCCGCTCGACTTCGCGGAACCGCCGGTTGAATCGGTTGGAAGCCTCCTGCAGCGCCTCCTCGGAGTCAACCTTCAGAAAACGGCAAAGGTTTACGACGGAAAAGAGCAGGTCGCCGGCCTCGTGCCGCACCGCTTCGTCGTCTCCGGCCTGCCGCGCGGCCGCGAGCTCGGCCTGTTCCTCGGTCAGCTTGGCCTCGACACCTGCCACATCCGGCCAGTCAAATCCGCTGCGTGAGGCCTTGGACTGCATGCGCTGGGCGCGGGCCAGCGCGGGGAGGGCGGCCGGCACGCCGTCGAGAGCTGAGCGCGGCGCGCCGTCGGCTGATTTCTTTTCGGTGCGCTTGATGGCCTCCCAGTTGCGTAGCACCGCGGCACTGCCGTCCACCTGCACATCGCCGAAGACGTGCGGATGCCGCCGCATCAGTTTATCGGCGAGTTTCCGCGCGACGTCGTCGAGCGTGAAGGCGCCCTGCTCCTCGCGGATGCGCGACTGGAAGAGGACTTGCAGCAGGAGATCGCCGAGCTCCTCGGCGTGCGCCGCGAGGTCGTCGCCGTCCATAACCTCGAGCAGTTCGTAGGTCTCTTCGAGGAGGTGCGGCTTGAGGGTGCGCAGAGTTTGCTCGCGGTCCCACGGGCAGCCGCCGGGTCCGCGCAGCCGCGCCAGGATCGCACAGAGGCGCGCCACGCCTTCGCCCGGCGCCTGTGGCGCCGCCGGTTGCGTGGCGGGTGTGCTCATGGCAGCGGCGACCTCCGGATGCAGCGATTGGCTTGGTGGCAGCCGGGTGAGGAGCTTACTCCTCGATCTTGAGCAGCCCTAGGGCGGACGTGCGCACGGCTGGGGTGAAGCTCTCCACAAGCAGGTCCGCGCCACCGCAGTCGAAATGATCCTGCACCGGGTCGTGGAGCGCGACAATCCGCATCGCGGCAGACAGTGCGCCACGCGCGGAGGCGGGAGAGGAAATGGCGAGGCAGAGCCGCTCGATGATCTGCAGCTTGCGGGCCGCGCGGCGCCAACCCTCCCAGCCATGCTGGCAGAAGTGGTACGGCGTCTCGCTGATGACGATCACGTTGTCGCCCAGCCAGTCGGCGAAGACCGTCTTGGCCGTCTCTTCGGGAAGCTGCGTGATCAGGCCGACCTTGATGCCGCGCGCTGCCACGTCCTTGGTGAATGTCTGCACGCCGTCGCGCACCTTGCCCTTGGTTTCCTGTAGCGCGGCCAGATAGGCAGCTGTGCAGTCCGCTGCCAGGGCGACCGCATCGCCGGGCTTGCCGACTTTCTCCAGCAGCGCGGCCATGCCGCGGGCGGGCGTCTTGCCGACCAGACAGCGCAGCAGCAGATCGCGGTTGGCCTTGATCCCTTCCTTGCCCAGCTGCGCTGTGAAGGCCGCGATGAAGACTTCCATGCCAGAAAGCACGACAAAATCCGCCTCAATCAGAACCCCGCGCGGAAGACCTGCCGAACCCGACGTTGCGCTCTTTTCCATAACCTGATTCCCCTTGGCCGATCCGGTGCGCGGCATCAGACCGCGTCCGTTTAAAAGCGCTGTAACCATATCCGGCCTGCCTCTCCGGGTCAAGGCTGGGGTGCGAAAGGTTGCGGGAGCTGTAACTGCGGGCACCGGCCGCAGGATCAATCTCCAGGGGTCAGGCGACAGCCGCCAAAGGGAGAGGCGAACCGCAAATGGACGGACATCCAACAGTAGAATGTCGAAGTATGCCTTCACCAATCGACGCTCGGCTGTTCTGCGGTTTTGCGGTTTGGTTGTGATTTACCACAGAGAGCTCCGCACCCCGCGCTCCGAATTCGGCTTGACGCTTCCCTGCGGCTTCGGACACTCTGCACGCATGCACAAGCGGCCGCCGTCGTGGCAACCGCGCAAGGAGCGTCCGGCCATGATCCTCGTCAACGAGAACTATTCCAAGCTGCAGTCCTCCTATCTCTTTTCTGAGATCGCCCGGCGCGTCAAGGCCTACCAGGCCGCCCACCCCGACCAGCGCGTGATCCGCCTCGGCATCGGCGACGTCACCCAGCCGCTGCCGCCCGCCTGCATTGCGGCCCTGCACAAGGCCGTGGACGAGATGGCCGACCCCGCGACCTTCCGCGGCTACGGCCCGGAGCAGGGGTACGACTTCCTGCGCGAGGCCATTGCCGCCCACGACTACCGCGCCCGCAGCGCGGCCATCGAGGCCGACGAGATCTTTGTCAGTGACGGCGCCAAGTGCGACACCGGCAACATCCAGGAGATCTTCAGCCAAAAGCTCCGCATTGCGGTGCCGGACCCGGTCTACCCCGTCTACGTCGACACCAACGTCATGGCCGGTCGCACCGGCAAGTTCCGCGGCGGCCGCTACGGCAAGCTGACGTACCTCCCCTGCACGGCGGAGAACGGCTACGTTCCGGACCTGCCGGCCGAGCCCGCGGACCTGATCTACCTCTGCTTCCCGAACAACCCAACCGGTGCCACGGCCACGCGCGAGCAGCTCGCCCGCTGGGTAAATTATGCCCGCGAGCAGAAGGCGCTGATCCTGTTCGACGCCGCCTACGAGGCGTTCATCCGCGACCCGGCCATCCCGCACAGCATCTACGAGATCGAGGGGGCGCGCGACGTGGCCATCGAATTCCGCAGCTTCTCCAAGACCGCCGGCTTCACCGGCACACGCTGCGCGTTTGCCGTGGTCCCCAAAAGTTGCGTCGGTTACACGCGCATGGGCGCGGCTGTGCCGCTGCACCCGCTCTGGAACCGCCGTCACACCACCAAGTTCAACGGCGTGGCCTATCCGATCCAGCGTGCAGCCGAGGCCGTCTATTCGCCCGAGGGGCAACAGCAGATCGCGGCCATCAACGACTACTACCTCGGCAACGCCCGCCTGATCCGCGAAACCGTCGCCTCCCTCGGCTACCAGCTCACCGGCGGCGTCAACGGCCCCTACATCTGGGTGCAGACCGGCAAGGACTCCTGGAAGTTCTTCGACCGCCTGCTCGAAAAAGCCCAGGTCGTGACCACTCCCGGCGCCGGCTTCGGCTCCTGCGGCAAGGGCTATATCCGCATCAGCGCCTTCAACAGCCGCGAGAATGTCGAGGAAGCCCTGGCAAGGATTCGGAAGGTGATGTAGCTTTTACTATTCGGCACCGTGTTTTCACCTCGCTGCTTTTCGACACAGGTGCCGGTAGCGACTCCGACCCCGAGGATTGCGCGCCACAGCCACAAAATCCTCTGGGCCCTCATTCTTCCTCTGTGATCTCTGTGTCCTTGATCGCGCACTTGCCAAGCGCCGCCATTTGCGCCTGACGCGGGGACATGTTACCTTACCGTCATCGCCCGCGGCTGGCGCGCATGCCGGACCGCGCGGTGCACCCCGAGATGAAACGGATCGACTCTTCCAACTACCTGGCTGCTCTGGAACGCAGCCGCCGCCCGTACCAGGCGAGCTATTTTGCAATGTATTCGAGCCCGCTGGACGGGCTGGTCACGGATCCGGCGCTCATGCAGCTTCCGGTGGATGACCATCTCGTACACCGCGGCGACGGCGTTTTCGAGACCTGCAAGTGCGTGGACGGCGCGATCTACCAGCTCGGCGCGCACATGAGTCGCCTCGAGCATTCCGCCGCCGCCATCGGCATCCGCTGGCCGGCCGGCATGGCAGCGGTCCGGTCGCTGACCCTGGAGACCGCGCGTGCGGCAAACTGCCGCGACTGCTCCATCCGCGTAATCCTCGCGCGCGGCCCCGGCGGTTTTGGCGTGAACCCGTACGAATCGCCCACGCCGGCGCTCTACATCGTTGTGTATGGGCTGGGTCAGCCGTTCATGGACCTCCATTCCGAGGGCGCCACGGTGCGGCGCTCCACGATCCCGGCCAAGCCATCCGAGATGGCCGAGATCAAGAACTGTAACTATCTTCCCAACGTGCTGATGAAGCGCGAGTCCGTGGACTGGGGCGTGGATTTCGTGGTCGGCTATGACCCGCAGGGGCATCTGACTGAGGGGCCGACGGAAAACGTGGGGATCGTCACGCGCGCCGGCGAGCTGGCTTTCCCACGCCTGGAGAACATTCTGGCCGGCACCACCATGCTGCGGGGACTGGAACTGGCCAAGGCGCTGCTGGCATCGGGCGAACTGCGATCCATTCGTTTTCGCGACATCTCTGAGGATGATGTGCGCGCCGCCGCGGAGCTGCTGATTGTGGGTACCTCCATCAACGTCGTTGCTGCACGCGCCTACGAGGGCGCCTTGATTGCGGACGGCCGCCCCGGACCCGTCTGGCAGCGCCTGAACGCGCTGCTGGTGGAAGACATCCTGCGGAACGAGGAGATGCGCACGAAGTTGTGAGGAAGACCTGATTTTCCAAGGAGCCTGACTTGAAACCATTTTTTCTGGAAGGCCATGCCGCGTTGTCGCGTTTCCGTGTCGAGGCCCTTACGGCAGCCCTGACGGCGCAGATCCCCGCGCTGGCGTCGATCGAAGCGACCTTTGTCTTCCTGCTCGACCTGGCACAGCCACTTGACGCCCAGTCCGCCGACCGCGTGAGCGCCTTGCTGAACGCCCGCGACACTACGCCCGGCGCGGACGGCTTCTACGTCACGCCGCGCAAGGGGACCATCTCGCCATGGTCGTCCAAGGCCACGGACATCTTCCACAACTGCGGCCTGGTCGCTGCGAAGCGCGTCGAGCGCGGTATCCATTTCCGCGTGCTCGACAAGGTCGGGAAGCCGGTGGACGTTCGCACGCTCGGCAAGGCACTCGAACTGCTGCACGACCGCATGACCGAAGGCGTGTACACGGACCTCGGCGACTTCTTTGACCACCGCCCGCCGGCGCCGGGACGCGTCTTTGACGTGCTCGGACGCAGTTTGGTCGCCATCGAGGAGGCCAACCGTAGCATGGGGCTCGCGCTGAGCGACGACGAAATGCGTTACCTCTGCGATGCCTACACGCAGGCCAGGCGCAACCCGACCGACACCGAGCTGGTGATGTTCGGCCAGGTCAACTCCGAGCACTGCCGCCACAAGATTTTCAACGCCTCGTGGTGCGTGGACGGCCAGCCACAGGAGCAGTCGCTCTTCCAAATGATCAAGCACACGCACGCCCGACATCCCGAAGGAACGCTGGTGGCATACAAGGACAACTCCGGCGTGATCGAAGGGTTCCCCGGGCAGATTTTTGCACCCGATCCGCAGACCAGGCGCTACGCCTTTGCCCAGGAGCAGATCGACGTGATCATGAAGGTGGAGACGCACAACCACCCGACTGCCATTTCGCCCGCGCCCGGCGCCGCCACCGGCGTGGGCGGCGAGATCCGCGACGAGGCCGCCACTGGCACGGGGAGCAAGACCAAGGCAGGCATCTGCGGTTTTATCGTCTCCAACCTGCGCGTGCCGGGCCATGTCCAGCCGTGGGAGCGCGAGGTCGCACAGTTTCCGCGCCGCCTGGCTTCGCCGCTGGCGATCATGCTTGAGGGGCCGATTGGCGGTGCCGGCTTTGGCAACGAATTTGGCCGGCCGCAGCTCTGCGGCTTCTTCCGCACGTACGAGGAACTGGTGGCGGGTAAGTACCGCGGCTACCACAAGCCGATCATGCTGGCTGGCGGCATGGGAAACATCCGCCGCAGCCAGGTGCACAAGAAGGATCTGACGCCGGGGACGTGGATCGTGCAGCTCGGCGGTCCGGCGCTGCGCATCGGTCTGGGCGGCGGCGCGGCGTCCTCCATGGCCACCGGCAGCAACGACGAGGCGCTCGACTTCGATTCCGTCCAGCGCGGCAACGCCGAGATGGAGCGTCGCTGTCAGGAGGTCATCGACACCTGCACCGCGCTCGGCGCGCAGAACCCGATCCTCAGCATTCACGACATCGGCGCTGGCGGCCTCTCCAACGGCTGCCCTGAGTTGGTCGAGAAAACCGGCGCGCGCTTCCAGTTGCGCGAGGTTCCGAACGAGGAGCCCTCCATGAGCCCCATGGAGATCTGGTGCTGCGAGGCGCAGGAGCGCTACGTGCTGGCCGTGGGCCATGACGACCGCGCGCGCTTCGAAGAGATCAGCCGCCGCGAGCGCTGCCCCGTGGCATTCATCGGCCAGGCCACTGGCGACGGCCGCCTGGTGCTAGAGGACAAGCATTTTGGCGACCGGCCGATCGACATGGACATCCGCGTGCTGCTCGGCAAGCCGCCGCGCATGCTGCGCGACGTGGCGCGGGACGCCACAAAGCCGCCGGCGCTGGACCTTGCCGGTGTGCAGCCGCAGGAGGCGCTGGCGCGCGTGCTCCAGCTCCCGGCCGTGGCCAACAAGACATTCCTCATCACCATCACGGACCGCACCGTGACCGGCATGGTTCACCGCGACCAGATGGCCGGGCCGTACCAGCTGCCGGTCTCGGACTGCGCGGTCACCATCACCGGCTATCAGGCGACCACGGGCGAGGCCATGGCCACGGGCGAGCGCACGCCGCTGGCGCTGATCGACGCGCCGGCCGCCGGGCGCATGGCCGTGGGCGAGGCGCTGACGAACATTGCGGCTGCGGACGTCGGCAGCATCGGCCGCGTGAAACTCTCCGCCAACTGGATGTGCGCCTGCGGCGAGCCGGGTGAGGACGCGAACCTTTTCGACACTGTAGCTGCGGTCGGGCTCGAGCTCTGTCCGAAGCTCGGCGTCTCGATCCCGGTCGGCAAGGATTCGCTCTCCATGCGCACGGTCTGGCAGGACGACCAGGGGGCTGCACACCGCCAGGTCGCCCCTCTAAGCCTGATCGTGAGCGCCTTCGCGCCGGTCAACGACGTGCGCAAGACGCTGACGCCGGACTTCAAGCCCGGTGAGTCCGTGCTGCTGCTGGTGGACCTCGGCCTGGGCAAGAACCGCCTGGGCGGCAGCGCGCTGGCGCAGGTTTACAATCAGGTGGGGAACATCGCGCCGGATCTGGACGACCCTGCGCTCTTCGGGAAATTCTTTGCCGTCCTGCGGCAACTGGTCGAGCAACAGCTGCTGCTGGCCTACCATGACCGCTCCGACGGCGGCGTGGCCGTGACGCTGATCGAGATGGCCCTGGCCGGCGGCCGGGGTGTGGACGCGAACCTGTTTGGCGACCCTGCCGCGCCGCTGGGACCGCTCTTTGCAGAGGAACTGGGCGCTGTGCTGCAGGTGCCGCGCAAGAAACTGAAGGACGTCACGGGGATCCTCGCGGACCACGGGCTCAAGGACGCGGTGAGCGTGATCGGCACGCCGGCGGATAATAAACGCGTGCGCATCTCCGTGGGCGGCAAAAACGCGATTGACAGCAGCGTTGCCGAGCTGCGACGCCTCTGGTCCGCGCTCACGTACCAGATGCAGAAGCTGCGCGACAACCCTGCTTGCGCCCAGCAGGAGTACGACAACGCGCTGGATGAGCAGGACCCCGGCATGAGCTTCCAGCTCACCTACGAGCCGGACAAGGATCCGTCGGATCGGTCAGATCTCTCCCGCAAACAGCCGCCCCGCATCGCCATCCTGCGCGAGCAGGGGGTAAACGGGCAGGTCGAGATGGCGGCGGCATTCACGCTGGCCGGTTTCGAGGCGGTTGACGTGCACATGTCCGACCTGCTGGCTGGACGCGTGGACTTGAAGAATTTCTCGGGGCTGGTGGCGTGCGGTGGGTTCTCGTACGGCGACGTGCTGGGTGCCGGCTCTGGCTGGGCGCGCTCGGTGCTGTACAACGCGCGGCTGCTGGCGATGTTCGAGACATTCTTCCAGCGGCCGGACACCTTCACGCTCGGCGTCTGCAACGGCTGCCAGATGGTGTCGCAGTTGCGCGGGATCATCCCGGGTGCGGCGCACTGGCCGCTCTTCCATCGCAACGTGAGCGAGCAGTTCGAGGCGCGCTTCGCCACGGTGGAAATTCTGGAGTCGCCGTCGATTCTGCTCAAGGGGATGGCCGGCTCGCGCGTGCCGATCGCCGTGGCGCATGGTGAGGGGCTGGCAGTGTTCGATCAGCCGGCGGACCGCGAAACGATTATCAAGGGCGGGCTGGCGGCCCTGCGCTTCGTGGACGGCCGCGGGCAGGCAACCGAGCGCTATCCGTGGAACCCGAACGGCTCGCAGGGCGGGCTTACTGGGTTCACGTCCCAGGACGGCCGTGCGACGATTCTGATGCCGCATCCAGAGCGCGGTTTCCGCAGCGCGCAACTCTCGTACAAGCCGGCCAACCTCTTCAGTGGAGAGGCCGGGCCGTGGATGCGGATGTTCCAGAATGCGTACCAGTTCGCGAAAAAATAAGGGGTTGGAAGGAGATAGGTTTGAGTTGGAACTCAAGAACTCATGCGGGGCCTTCCTGATTTCCTGAGTTCCAGATAGAATCTCTTCCTCATGGAAATCACCGACCTGACCATACGTGGCACGTGGCGCGAGGTGGCGGATGCCGCGCGCACGACCGTGGGGCGCGAGAAGGGGACGGGCGAGCCGTCCTCCGCTTGGAAGCGCCGCATGCTGCTGGCCGAGCATTCGCCGATCCGGCAACTGATGGTGCAGTGGAAGTGGCGCGGGCTCAAGTACTGGGTAAGTGTGCACTTCGTGCGCCACAAGATCGGCATCGAGCACTTCGTGCGCACGCAGCGTACGGACCGCACCGGTGCGGACCGCGACCAGATCGCGCAGTCCGCTGCCGTGGACCACGAGTGCCTGGCCAACGCGCAGGCCATCATCAGCATCTCTCGCAAGCGTCTCTGCCGGCAGGCCTCGCCCGAGACGCAGGCGGCGTGGCGCGCGTTTCTCGACGCGCTGGCATCGCGCGAGCCCGAGCTGGCTAGCGTCTGCGTGCCGGAGTGCGTCTACCGCGGTTTCTGTCCGGAGCTGAATGGCTGCGGCTACTGCCGCACCGACGATTTCCGCGCCGCTGTCGCCCGCTACCGCGGGGAAGCTGCTGCGAGTTGATCTGTGCAGGCAGTTCGGACACGAAGAGGAGAAAGGGGGGCGAAGCGCACGAATGGATGCTTCTGCGCGCTTGCGCGCAAACCCCGCCTTCGTGTTCTTCGGTTCTTCTTCTCCTTCTTCGTGACCCGAGCTTCCCAGACTCGTCAAGACGCCGCTCCACGCTTGCGCACGCCGGGAAAGTGTGCTATTCACCGCACTTCGTTCGCCGGAGTGTGGCGTGCGGAGGCATGTTGTGACCGAGCGGGAAGCATTCATTGCCCTGAATCAGGTGACAGGACTAGGCGCGATCACCGTCAAGCGGCTGATCGAGGCGTTCGGGTCTGCGGTCGCGATCTTTGAAGTCCGGGAAGCGGACCTGCCGCGCATCCAGGGCATCGGCGCCGGCCGCGCGCAGTCGTTCCGTCGCGAACTGGACCGCGTGTGTGCAGATGGCGAGCTCGCCCGCGCCCACAAGCTGGGCGTGCAACTGCTGACCTGGGCGGATGAGGCGTATCCTCCTCTGCTCAAAATGATCGCTGATCCGCCGCTGGTGCTGTACCTGACCGGCAAGGCGGAGGCGCTGGCTGGTCCCTGCGTGGCGCTTGTCGGCACGCGCCATCCCTCGGTGTACGGCTGCGAGATGGCCCACAAGCTGGCCTTCCAGCTCGCCGGGGCCGGCTATGTGGTGGTTAGCGGGTTGGCACTGGGGGTCGACACGCAGGCACACCTCGGCGCGCTGCAGGCCGGCGGCCGGACCGTCGGCGTGGTGGGCGGTGCGCTGGACTGCCTTTATCCGAAGGAGAACGAGGAACTGGCGCGGAAAATGGCTCGGCAGGGTGGGGCCGTGATGTGCGAATATCCCTTCCGCCGCCAGCCCGACCGCCAGACCTTCCCGATGCGCAACCGGATCGTGAGCGGCCTGTCGAAAGGCGTGGTGGTGATTGAGGCGCCGCAGAGCAGCGGCACGCTGATTACTGTGGGCCAGGCGCTCGACCAGGGGCGCGCCGTCATGGCCATGCCTGGCCGCGCCGATTCGCCTGTCTCGGCCGGCTGCCACCAGCTGATCCGCAATGGCGCGCGGCTGGTGACGTCGGCCGACGAAGTGATCGAGGAATTGCAGGAATTGATCCCGACCACGACGGTCCGCCCCGTGATACGGTTGGCTGCACCCGAGGAGCACGCGCCGGAACCGCCCGCCACGGCCGAGGAGCGGAAACTGCTGGCAAGCCTCGGCAGCGAGCCGGTGCAGGTCGATGAGCTGATCCGCGAGAGCGGGCTTCCGGCCGGCATGGTCAACGCCCTGCTGGTCGGGTTGCAGATCCGGCGACGTGTGAAGCTGCTGCCGGGCGGCATGGTGAAGAAATCGTGAGAAGTGAAAAGGCACTCAGAATTCAGTCTGGCCCGCAATTCATGTGTGATTGTTTTCATCCTGCATCCTGCATCCTGAATCCTGTATCGAACAAGGAAGCTAAAGTATGGCCAAGAACCTCGTGATTGTGGAATCCCCCGCCAAGGCCAAGACTATTGGTAAGCTGCTGGGTAAGGACTACATGGTGAAATCCTCCGTGGGACACATCCGTGACCTGCCGGAGCGCGAGATCGGCGTCGACATCGAGAACCACTTCAAGCCGAAGTACGTGATCTCGCCCAGAAAGACCAAGGTGGTGGAAGAGTTGCGCAAGGCCGCCAAGGAGTGCGAGACCATTTATCTGGCTCCTGATCCGGACCGCGAGGGGGAGGCCATTGCCTGGCACCTGCGCGAGGCGCTCAAGGCAGCCAGCAAGGGAAAGCCGGTCTTTCGTGTGCAGTACAACGAGATCACGCCGCGGGCCGTACGCGAAGCCTTTGAACACCCCGGCGAAATCGACATGCACCGCGTGGACGCCCAGCAGGCCCGCCGCGTGCTGGACCGGATCGTCGGCTACATGGTCAGCCCGCTGCTCTGGCGGCAGGTGCGGCGCGGGCTCAGCGCCGGGCGCGTGCAGTCCGTCGCGCTGCGGCTGGTTTGCGAACGCGAGCGGCTGATCCGCGCGTTCCAGCCCGAACCCTACTGGATACTGGGCGCAATAGTGCACAAGCAGGTTGCGCCGGTCGAGCCGTTCTCTGTTCAACTGGCGAAGATCGACGGCGCCAAGGTGGACATCCATTCGGAGGCAGCCGCCCGGGCTGCGCTGGACGATCTTGCCGGCCGCACGCTGCGCGTGGCGGATGTGCGCACCCGCACGGTGCAGCGCCGCCCGCTGCCGCCCTTCATCACCAGCACGCTGCAGCAGGCCGCCTCGAGCGTCCTGAGCCTCTCACCCAAGCGCACCATGGGGCTGGCGCAGCATCTGTACGAGGGACAGGACTTCGGTCAGGGTCCGGTCGGTCTGATCACGTACATGCGCACCGACTCCGTCAACATTGCCCGCGACGCTCAGGAGGCGGCGCGGCAGCTGATCGTCTCGCGCTTCGGCGAGGCGTTTGTCCCGCAGACGCCGAACGTCTACCGCAGCCGCTCGGGCGCGCAGGAGGCGCACGAGGCCATCCGCCCCACGGATGCCGCGCGCACGCCGGAGAGCCTTGCCGGCAAACTCGAGCCCGCGGCGCTGCGCCTCTACGACTTGATCTGGCGGCGCTTCCTCGCCAGTCAGATGACCCCCGCGCAGATTGCGCAGCGCACCGGCGTGGTTGCCTCCGAGCCGCCGCCCGCGCAGCAGCATCGCTACGAGTTCACGGCCTCCGCCTCGGAGGTGATCTTCCCCGGCTTCCTCAAGGTCATGGAACTCGACATCCGCAAGGTGCGTGAGGGCGGCGAGGATGCCGAAGAGGAGAACGACGAGGTCGAGCGCCTGCCGCCGCTGGAGAAGGGCGAAGTGCTGGATCTGGTGGAGTGGCGCAGCGACCGCAAGGAGACCAAGCCGCCCGCGCGCTACAGCGAAGCCTCGCTGATCAAGGCGCTCGAGTCCAACGGCGTGGGCCGCCCCTCGACCTACGCGGCCATCCTCGACACGCTCGACGCTCGCGCCTACGTCACGCGCGAGAAGCGCCAGCTCATGCCCACGGACCTCGGCTTCCAGGTCTGCGACCTGCTGGTGCTCAAGCTCAACGATCTGTTCGACGTCGGGTTCACCGCCGGCATGGAGGAGTCGCTCGACAAGGTCGAGGCGGGCGACGTCGAGTGGACCGCCATGCTGGGCGAGTTCTACGAGCGGTTCAGCGACTGGATGGCCAAGGCCAAGGAGCCGCCGGCGGACATGACTCGCGTGCGCGCCGTGCTGGCGCTGCTGGAGGCTGTGCGCGAGTGGGCACCGCCGACCCAGCGCGGCAAGCGCACCTACAGCGACGAGAAGTTCGTCGCCTCGATCCGCGAGCAGATCGAGGAAGGGGAGAAGGCGATCAGCGACCGCCAGCTTGACGCGCTCGGCCGCATCGCCGTGCGCTACCGTGCGCAGATTCCGGACGCCGAGGCGAGCTTGGCCACGGCCGGTTTTGCGGCCATGGTCGAGGAGGAGCGCAACGCGCCGCCGCGCGAGATCGCGCTGCGCAAGTTCGAGCTGCTGCAGACCATTGAACTGGACGAACGCGGCCGCAAATTCATCGACTCCCTTGCGCAGCAGGAGGCCTCGGGCCGCCGTCTGACTCCCGCGCAGACCGCCGCGCTCGACCGCGCCCTGCTGCGTCACGCGGCCGTGATCCCGAACTTCGCGCAGGAATGCCAGACGCTGGGCATCAATGCCGCAGCGGAGGCTGCGGGGCCGGATCATGAGAGCGGTCCGTTGCTGGAGATTTTCGCGAAGATCGCGACTTGGCGTGAGCCGGTCAAACGTGGCAAAAAGACCTTCGACGACAAGGAGTTCTTCGAGAGCCTCTCGCGCCAGTACCAGCAGCGCCGCAGTCTTTCGCCACGCCAGCGCTTCGCGCTCGGCAAGATGATCTTCCGCTACAAGGAGCAGATTCCGGAGTTCGACGCGGCGGTGCTGCGCCTCGGGTTGCGCAAGAACAAGGAGCAGGCGGCCGAAGCCGCCGTCCCCGAAGCGCCGGCGCAGGAGTAATTCGCGCGCGAAGGGCCGCGAAGGGAAACTGTGGTTGCGGCGATGCCCGTGGCAGATGAGGGCGGATCTGTGGCAGTCAGGCATAACATTCATCGCCCCCGGCGCGTGACGCTCCGCGTGCGGAGCGCTGTGCCGGATGCCGACGCCGGACTGCCGCCGGTGCAGATCGGCGGCGTGGCGGAGGATCAGGGGCGGCCGAAGCTGCAGGCGGATCCGTGGGTGGAGCAGTTTGTGCGGCACCTAGAGGACGAGCGCAACGCCTCGGAGCATACGGTCAGCGGCTATCTGCAGGATTTGGCGCAGTTTACGGAGATGGTCTGGGGTGCGCGGCGGCCGCCGTACAACTGGCGCGAGCCGGACCGCTTTGCGGCGCGCGGCTTTCTGGTGCGCTTCTCGAAGAGCGGCGCCTCTCCGGCCACCACGCGGCGCAAGCTCTCTTCGATGCGCGCCTTCTACCGCTTCCTGGAGCGCGAGGAGGCCATCGAGCGCAACCCCTTCGGCGGACTGCGCGGTCCGCGGCTCTCGAAACACCTTCCGAAAATCCTGACCGTGACACAGGTGCAGGCGCTGCTCGATGCGCCAATCAAGGCGCTGGCGGCGCGGAATCGCGGCGTCCCGCATGAAGATCCCAAGGCGGTGTACGCTGCCTTGCGGGACGCCGCGATCTTCGAGCTGCTCTACAGCACTGGCGCGCGCATTGCCGAGGCTGCGGGGCTGACGCGGCGGCAGGTAGACCTGATAGCCGGCGTGGCACGTGTGCGCGGCAAGGGAAAAAAGGAGCGCCTCTGTGCGCTGGGGCGTCCGGCCGTGCAGGCGCTGGAGAAGATGCTTGAGACGGCGGAACTGCTCTGGCCCGAGACGCGCCGCGCGTCCAGCCCCATCTTCCTGAATCTGCAGGGCGGTCCGCTCACACCGCGTTCCATGGAGCGCAACATGAAGATCTGGCTGGCGGCCGCCGGACTGCCGGCAGGCATCACGCCGCACAAACTGCGCCACTCGTTCGCCACGCATCTGCTCGACGCAGGCGCGGACCTGCGCAGCGTGCAGGAACTGCTCGGCCACGCCAGCCTCACCACCACGCAAATCTACACCCAGGTGACGGTCGAGCGCTTGAAGGAAATCTACCGCAACGCCCATCCTCGGGCGTGAGAGGCTACTTCTTTCCGCCGACGATCTGGTTGTAGTCCCACCCCTGCTTCTGGCAGACGACGCGGACGTGCTCGTCCCAGGTGGCTTCCTCGCGGGGGGCTGCGCCGAAACAGTCCACGGAGACGTAGCACAGGCGGCCGCCGGCGTCCGACCGGATTGAGTGCGGCGTGCCGGGCGGGATCAGCACCACGTTGCCCGACTCGACGCGGAACTGGCGCTGCGCCTTGTCCTTGCCGACCGTGAGCGTGCCGTGCCCCTCGGTGATGTAGAAGACCTGCTCGGTGTCGTTGTGCACGTGCAACGGCGGTGCCTCGCCCGGCTCCAGGATGACGAGAAAGACCTCGGAGCACTTGGCCGCAGAGCGGTCGAATACCAGTTCGTTCGTATGGGTGGGGTAGCGGTAGCGCTTGCAGCCGACGGTGGAAAAAACGTGGTTCATGAGTTGCCTTTCGCGTTCTGGTGCGACCTGCGGCAGGCCGTCATCGCAGAACGTCTCCAGCATACCCCGCGTGCCATCGGACTGGCAAGCTGACGGGCGCTGTTTTTGGCGAGGACACGAAGGGGCGAAAGCCCGACAGAAAGTCACGAAGGCGGGTTCTCTGCGCCTTTTTGCCTCTGCGCGAAAACCGAATCCTTCGCACTCTTCGACGACCTTCCTTTTCTTCGTGCCCTGCTGTTGCGGATGCGGGCGAGACGCCCGCGTCCCGGAGTTTTTCTGGAAAGCCTCGACGCCGGAGCGCGCAATGCGTACTCTTGACGCTATGCGACGATGGATTCCATGGGTGGCGACAATGGCAGCAGCGGCGGCGGCGCTTCTGTCGCTGCGCGCCTGGCTGCGCGATGTGCCGCCACCGCCGGAACCGCGCCGGCCGACGGCAGAGGGTTCACTGGCCGAGGCGCGTGTAGCGCACAGCAACGCGGTTGTAAATCTGGCGGGCAAGTTCCGCGAGTTTTCCGGCGTGATAGTTTCGCCTTCCTCTGCCTGGCCCGGCTTCCGCGGGCTTGGTCGTGACAACCGTGCGGCGTGGGATGGCGTGCTGCAGGAAACCTGGCCTGCAGAAGGGCCGCGGAAGCTCTGGCAACTGCAGGTCGGAGAGGGGCATGCCGCGCCTGCGGTGCGCAACGGCCGGGTCTACCTGCTGGACTACGACGAGGCGCGCGAGGGTGACGTGTTGCGCTGCTTCGCGCTCGACTCCGGCCAGGAAATCTGGCAGCGGTTCTACCAGGTTAGAACCAAGCGCAACCATGGCATCTCGCGCACGATCCCGGCCGTGGATGATGCCTGCGTAGTCTCACTGGGTCCGCAATGCCACGTGCTCTGCGTGGACGCCGCGACCGGCGCATTCCGGTGGGGGATGAACCTGGTCGAGCGCTACGGGACCAAGGTGCCGCTCTGGTGGGCTGGGCAGTGTCCGCTGCTCGATGCCGGTGAGGCCGTGCTGGCTCCGGCCGGCCGTGATGCGCTGCTGGTCGGCGTGGACATTGCCACGGGCAAGGTCAACTGGGAAACGCCCAACCCCGACAAGTGGGAGATGTCGCACTCCTCCGTGATGGTGCTGACCGCCGCCGGCGTGCGGCAGTTCGTTTATGCCGCGGTGGGCGGCATCGCCGGCGTGGCGGCGGACGGCCCGCAGCGCGGCCAGCTGCTCTGGCGCACCAAGGTGTTTGCGCCCAGTGTGGTGGCGCCGTCGCCCGTGCCGCTCTCGGACAACCGGTTCTTCATGACTGCTGGCTACGGCTCCGGCGGCGCGATGTTCCGCGTGGCGCAGTCCAACGGCCAATGGCAGGCGGAGTTGCTCTTCCGCACCGACCGCCGCACGTTCGGCTGCGAGCAGCAAACGCCTGTGCTGCGCGACGGCCTGCTCTATACGGTGCTTCCCAACGACGCCGGCGACCATCGGCAGGAATTCGCCTGCATGAATCTCGAGGGCAAGGTGCTCTGGACCAGCGGCGGCGACCTGCGCTTCGGACTCGGCCCGTACGTGGCCGTCGACAGCCGCTTCCTGGTGCTCGACGATACCGGCGTGCTTCACCTGCTCTCGGCTGATGCCGCCGGCTGCCACCAACTGGCGCATGCGGACCTCTTCAACGGCACCGGCCGCGACGCCTGGGGCCCGCTCGCGTTTGTGGACGGCCTGCTTTTGCTGCGCGACAGCAAGCGGCTGGTGTGTTTGGATCTGCGAGGAAAATAGAGCGGGGGAAAATTTTTACCACAGAGGACGCAGAGGTTCGCAGAGGGTGTCTTGTTGGCGGGGGTGGTCGTGAAACCGAACGAGATCAGCGGCATCATTGTTGATGCGGCGATGAAGGTGCATTCAGCCCTTGGACCAGGGTTGCTGGAATCTGCCTATGAGGCTTGCTTGCGCCACGAACTCAGCAAACGCGGGCTGAAATGCGAATGCCAGCTTGCGTTGCCGGTGATCTACGATGGCGAGAGCATCGACCTTGGATACCGGATTGCTCTGATGGTCGCCAATGCCGTCATTGTGGAGCTGAAAGCAATCACCGCACTCGCGCCGATTCACGATGCGCAGATCATTTCGTATCTGCGGCTGAGCGGCAAACCGATTGGCTTGCTGATCAATTTTCATGTGCTGCACCTCAAGGATGGCATCCGTCGTTTTGTGAATAATCTCAACCCCTGACACCACCCCGCAAAGGTTTTACTCTGCGAACCTCTGCGTCCTCTGCGGTAAAAGCACACATGGACAACCTTCTCATCGCCATCAGCGCCGTGACAGTCGGCAGTGCTTTGCTGGCATGGCTGGCTTGCCAGGGACGGCAGCCGGTGATCCTCGGCTATTTCCTCTGCGGTGTGCTGCTCGGGCCGGTGGGCATGCAGCTCTTTTCGTCCGTGGGCACGCCAGATGTGACACCCGCCGTGGGGACGCTCCACGAGATCTCGCGCTTGGGCGTGATGCTCCTGCTCTTCCTGGCCGGACTGGTCCTGCACGTGGATCGCCTGCACACCTTCTTCCGCACGGCTGTGGTGGTGACGCTCGGCAAGTGCGCGCTGATGTGGGCCGTGATGTTCGCCTTCCTCATGGTCTGGCGCTTTGGGCTGCGCGACAGCCTGATCGCCTCTCTGGCGCTGATGTTCTCCAGCACGATCCTGGTGGTGAAGCTGCTGCCGACGACCACGCTGCACCAGAAGCGCATGGGCTCGCTCTGTATCGCGGTGCTGATTGCTGAGGATCTGCTGGCCGTGCTCGTGCTGCTCTTTGCGGGGTCGTCGGCGCGCGCGGGGGCAATCGAGCTGCTCCTCTGGCTGCCGCTGCGTTTTCTGCTGCTGCTGGCCGCGACTTTTGCGGGCGAGGCGTTCGTGCTGCGCCGCATGATGCGCCGCGCCGACACCTACAATGAGGTGCTGGTGATGCTCTGCCTGGGGTGGTGCGTGGGCGTGGCGCTGCTGGCGCAGAAGCTGGGGCTGCCGCACGAGATCGGCGCATTTGTGGCCGGCGTGTCGATCGCGCGCGGCAAGATCGCGCTGCTCTTCTCCGAGCAGCTCAAGCCGCTGCGCGACTTCTTCCTGATGTTCTTCTTCTTTGTGCTGGGCGCCGGCTTTGAGATCGGGCAACTGCGCGGCATCTGGCTGCCGGCGCTGCTGGCCACGGCGATTGTTGCGGGCGCGCGGCCGTTCCTGCTGGCGTGGCTCTTCCGGCGGGCGGGCGAGCCTGCCGACTTCGCCCGCGAGATGGGATTCCGCCTGGGGCAGGCCAGCGAGTTCGCGCTGATCATCGCGGTCGTCGGCACGCAAGAGAACCTTCTGTCGCCCGAGATGGCTGCGCTGGTCAAGCTCGCGACCGTGCTCTCGATGCTGGTCTCTTCCTACCTGGTGGTCCTGCGCTATCCCACGCCCATTGGCGTGCAGCCGGGGCTGCAGAGGGATTGAGCAGGGGTGCCCTGATTTCTCCCCATCATCTGCTTCTTCCTTGCCTGCTTGCCGTCCCTTCGCTACGTTCCTGCCATGCAGGAGATCATTGCCCAGTTTCTGGACCACATCGCCTTCGAGCGCGGACTGGCGGCGAACACGCGCGCGGCGTACGCAACGGACCTGCAGGCGTTTGCCACCTTCCTGACGGCGCGCGGCGTGCACCTGTTCAACCAGGTCGCGCGTCGCCACATCGTGGAGTTTCTGACCGACCAGCGCCGGCAGGAACTGGCCGTAAGCACGGTGGCGCGGCGGCTGGTGGCCGTGAAGGTGCTGTTCGGCTACCTGCAGCGCGAGGGGCTGCTCGACCGCAACGTGGCCGAGGCCATGAACTCGCCGAAGCTCTGGCGCACACTGCCAGAGATCTTGACGCCCACGGAGGTCGGGCGGCTGGTGGACGCGGCGGCTGGCGACAAGGCGCAGGCTGTGCGCGACCACGCGATCCTGGAGCTGTTCTACAGCTGCGGCCTGCGCATCTCCGAGGTGGCTGCTTTGCGGCTGGGAGATGTGCAGTTCGACGGCGGCTTCGTGCGCTGCACTGGCAAGGGCGACAAGCAGCGCGTGGTGCCGCTGGGAAGCGTCGCGGCCGCGAGCCTCCGGCGCTACCTCGACAAGGTCCGTTCGCGCTGGGCGAAGAAGAACCCCGCCGACGACCATCTCTTTCTTTCACAGCAAGGGAAGGGCTTTACGCGGCAGGGTCTCTACAAGGTCGTTATGCACTACGCCCGCGTGGCTGGGCTCAGCGGGCGTCTCACGCCCCACACGCTGCGCCACTGCTTTGCCAGCCACCTGCTGGCCAACGGCGCACAGCTCCGCGCCATCCAGGAGATGCTCGGCCACGCCAGCATCGCCACCACGCAAATCTACACGCACGTGGATCAGGACCGGCTGGTGGCCGTGCACCGGAAGTTTCACCCCAGAGCATAGATTTTGCGGGCGCGAAATCTATTCACTACCTCTTCCGCGGCGGCAGGTGAAGGCAGGTGCCGTGGATCGTGTGGGCAGCCTCCATCCAGGCCTCGGAGAAGGTGGGGTGGGCGTGGATGGCGCGGCCGAGCTCCGCGGCGGTCGTGCCGCTGCGCACGGCCAGCGCTGCCTCGGCGATCAGCTCCGTGGCGTGCGCGCCGATGGCCACGGCGCCGAGCAGGCAGTCCGTGGCTGCGTCGGCGATCCATTTGACGAAGCCGTCCGTCTCGCCGGCAGCCAGGGCCTTACCCAGCGCGGTGAAAGGAAAGATGCCGACCTTCACGGTGCGCCCCTCGGCCTTGGCCTGCGTTTCGTTCAGCCCTACGGCGCCAATCTCCGGCGTGGTGAAGATGCAGGCGGGAATGACGGTCTCGCGCGGCGTGTCGAGTCCGGCTATCTGCGCCGCGGCTGCTACGCCCTGCGCGGTGGCGGCATGTGCGAGCTGCGTGCTGCCGGCAATGACGTCTCCCACAGCGAAGATCGACGCCACGCAGGTGCGGCCCGCAGCATCCACCGGGATCTGGCCGCGCTCGTCGCAGGCAATGCCGGCGCGCGCGAGGTCGAGCCCTATCGTGTTGGGCTGGCGGCCTACGGCCGCCAGCAGGAGGTCGCCGGAGACGGCCTGATCCTTGTAGCGGCCCGTGACCTGCGTGTCGTCCGCTGCGATGCCGGTGAGTGGCGCGCCGGTGAGGACTGTGATGCCGAGCAGTCCCATGCGGCGCTTGAGAAGGCGGCGCACATCTGGGTCGAGCGCCATCACGATGTCCTCCAGCATTTCGACCACGGTCACGCGCACGCCAAGCTGCGCGGCAAGGCAGGCGAACTCGCAACCGATGATGCCGCCGCCGAGGATGACGAGGCTGGCGGGGAGTGCGGTGCGGTCCAAAAAGCTGCGGCTGTCGAGCACGCGCGGGTGATTCGGCAGGAATCCCGGCATGGCCGAGACGCTGCCAGTGGCGATGATGACGTTCGCCGATTCGAGATGCTGCACGCTGCCATCGGCAGCCTGCACGGCCAGGTGGTGGGCATCCACGAAGCGGGCACGGCCGGAGATCAGCGTAACGCCATTGGCCTGCAGCAACATTTGCACGCCCTTGGCAAGGCGGCTGACGATCTCGTTCTTGCGCGCGACCATGCGGGCGTAGTCGAACGTCACACCAGCGGCATTCACGCCTAGGGCAGCAGCATGAGTGGCACGGTGGTAGAGGTCGCCTGAGGCGATCAGCGTCTTGGTGGGGATGCACCCCCAGTTGAGGCAGGTGCCGCCAAACGCCTCTTGTTCCACAATAGCCACGCGCTTACCGAGTTGCGCGGCGCGAATGGCGGCAGGATAGCCGCCTGGACCGGCGCCGATGACGACGAGGTCGAAAGAGCTCATGGAGCACAGGATAGCCGCCGCGCGGCTGGCAGGCAAGACGGCGCGCGGCTGTGTTCTAGACAAGCTTCTCCGATTGGGGCACACTTCTTCTCATGGATGCGCCAGTTCCAAGCGATCCTTGTTGGTCTGCGTCGGCAGCGTCCAGAAAGCGATTTCCCGCTTTTTAAGGGGGTCCTACACGTGAGCGCTGAAAAGGCCGTCAATCGAAAGCCGGTCAGCCGGGCGATATTTCGCGCGATTGCCGATTACTACGGCTATGATCAATCGTTGCCCCTTGAGGCAAAGATCATTGACGTGTGGCCCCACCGGGTACCCTACATCATCGAGAAGGTAACGTTCGCCAGCACCCATGGGGAATGGGTTGCGGCTTTCTTCACCCACCCCAAGGTGTCCCGCGACACACGCGGCCCCGCCATTCTGCTTCTCCACGGCAGAAACAGCTTCTGGGGCAAGAATGAGGACTGGTCGCGCGAGTGGATGGACATCCTTTCGCGGGAAGGGTGGTGCGTTCTGGTGGCGGACATGTTCGGGTTTGGCGAGCGGAAGCAGCCGGGCAATCCGGGCTGTGACGAGACCGGCGCCTATGCCTGGCGGGACAACCTCATTCAAACCGTGACGGATCAACGGCGGGGACTGGATTATCTGGTCTCGCGTTCGGAGGTCAACCCGTCCCAACTCGTGCTTCTGGGCGGGAGCATGGGCGGCTATTACGGGACGCTCGTTGCCGGCTTGGAAGACCGACTCGCCGCAGTGGTGCTGACGGTAACGGGCGCATTGCCGAAAGCGGCGACCGACGATCGCTTCCTAAAATTTGGCCACACCCTGAACTTTGCGCCACGGATTCGCACGCCGGTGCTGATGGTAAACGCTGGCAGCGACAGCCGTGCCAGCGGCAAAGAACTGTTCAAAGCCATGCCGGAGCCCAAGAAACAGATTTGGTACGAACATGAACACTATCTCCCCCCGCGGAAATTCAACCAAGACATTCTACGCTGGCTTCACAAGCAACTCGATTAAGCGAGGCCAGGACCGCTCCGCAGCCTCGTAAAACCGAAAAAGAGACCTCACCATGGCCAAAATCGCATTCCTTGGCGCCGGCAGCACGATCTTCGCTAAAAACGTCCTCGGCGACTGCCTGACCCGCGAACCGCTGCAGGACGTACACATCGCCCTGTACGACATTGACAACACGCGCCTGCGCGAATCCATGCGCATGCTCGAAACCATCAACCGCAACGTCAACCAGGGGCGCGCGCGTATCACCGCGCACCTCGGCGTGGCCAACCGCCGCAAGGCCTTACAGGGCGCCGGGTATGTCGTCAATGCCATCAATGTCGGCGGGTACGCCCCCTGTACCATCACCGACTTTGAGGTTCCCAAGAAATACGGCCTGCGCCAGACCATTGCCGACACCCTCGGCATTGGCGGCATCTTCCGCGCCTTGCGCACACTTCCCGTCATGCTCGACTTCGCCCATGAAATGGAAACCGTCTGCCCGGACGCCTGGTTCCTGAATTACACCAACCCCATTTGCATGCTGGCCGGCGGCATGCTGCGCGGGTCATCCATCCGCACCGTCGGTCTTTGCCACTCGGTGCAGATCTGTTCCGCCAACCTGCTGAGTGCGCTGGGGTTGCTCGAAAAATACCCGCCGCACGAGGTACACCAGTATGTGGCCGGCATCAATCACATGGGGTGGTTGCTCAAGATCGAGCACAACGGGGTGGATCTCTACCCCGAGATCAAGAAACTCGCCGCCGCCAAACTGCGCAAATGGCGTAAAGGTGCGGAGAAGAGCCGCGACATGATCCGACTGGAGATGATGCTCCACCTTGGCTACTACATCTCGGAAAGCTCGGAGCACTTCTCCGAGTACGTGCCGCACTTCATCAAGGCCGCCCACCCGGAACTGATCAGCGAGTTCAACATCCCGCTCGACGAATATCCACGCCGCTGTCTGCGGCAGATCGAGCGCTGGAAGACCATGAGCCTGGAACTGGCCAGCAACCCCAGCCTCACGCACTCACGTACGCATGAATATGGATCTGCCATCATCGAAGCTATGGAAACCAACCAGACGATCGAAGTCGGCGGCAATGTGCTCAACCATGGCCTGATCCCCAACCTGCCAGCCAAGGCCTGCGTGGAAGTCCCCTGCCTCGTGAATGCCAATGGCGTGCAAGGGTGCCATGTCGGCGAACTGCCGGAACCGTGCGCCGCCTACAACCGCACCAGCATCAATGTGCAGCTGCTGACCATCGAGGCTGTGCTCGAACGCCGCCGTGACCGCATCTACCAGGCTGCGATGCTCGACCCCCATACGGCCAGCGAACTGACCATTGACCAGATACGCAACCTGTGCGATGACCTGATCGAGGCGCACGGCAAGTGGCTGCCAAAATTTAAATGAGTTGCGGCCACATCCGCTGCGCGAACAAACTCAGTAACAGTGTGGCCGCAAGAACACAACGGCGGCTGAAATAGCCGCCGCTTCAGCGAAAACTAGACACGCGCCTGTTATACCAGGGCGACGGTCTTATCAGACTCCCAGAGGCCGTGGATGTTGCAGTACGCGGTGGCGAAGATCATGCCGCCGGTGATCGCCTTGACGCGGACCGTGACGCTGCTGTCGGTGTGGACCGGGCCTTGGTTGGGGCCAATCGGCGACTGCCCGTGCGCACTGAACTCGAAGCGGCCGATCTCGAGAGTGGTTTTGGCGCCAGCCGGCAGGAAGTGCACGGCGATCCACGCGATGTGGTGCTCCGTGGTGTTGGGGTGCGCGATCTCCTTGCCGACCGTGATATTGACCGTGAACCACTCGCCGGCCTTGACCGCATCCGGGCAGTCGATCACCGGGACGTGTTTCTCGCTCTTGAAGTCCGCAGTCTTCACGAATTCGCTCAGCTTGTTCATCGGGATTCTCCAAGGTTGAACGTGTACACGACAGGCGACACCTGCCATTTCTATATTTTACCAGCAATCGCCCAGCCTTCGCAAGGTGCGGTAGGTGGCGAGCAGGGTGTCAATTTGCAAATGCAGCAGGTCTGGCGGTCCTGCCCTGCCTTTGCGAATCCTGCGGTAACAGTACAAATTGATACGCCACCCGGGTGGCAGATCATCCCAGGATTTCCGGCAGCAGGACGCTGTACCGCCGGCGGCGCAGGGTAGCGGCGGCGATGCCGGTGCGTTCCAGGCGCAGGAACACGCCCCAGGTAGAGCCGTGTGATCCGAGCGCCACCAGCACCGTGTGCCGCCCGGCTTTGGCGGGGAAAGGGATGGCGGCGTCCTCGGGATGGGCGGGATTTGTTCCCTTGGGGTCGCAGAAGGCTTCCTTGCGGTCCAGCCAGACCTTGACCGGACCATCGTACCCAAACAACAGGCGGAGCTTCATCGGTATTACGCAGCGGAAATCGAAGGCGTAGTACACGAGGGCCTCGCCAGCTGGGCCAAGTTCCAGATGGCGGTCGCAGAAGGTGCCGGAGAATTGCCGCGGTGTGAGGTCCAGCCGGGACGGAAAGCGCAGCTTGCGGATGTCCGCACCCGGCAGGATAGGGCTCACGCGCAGCACGGTGACAAAGGGTGTCAAGGCGCGCGGCTTGGTTGTCAGGATCGGCAGCGGCCCGAAGGCGGGCAGCGCACGGCCGGCGCGATCCGTGACGTTGCAGTACGGGTCAAAACCCGCACCGTAGCTGACACTGCCGGCGATGACCGCAGAGTCGGCTACAATGTCAATGTGCAGGACGGCGCAATCACCGGCGAGGTCCGTGCGATAGGAACGCAGGTTGCAATTCTCCAGGCTGAAGCCCGCCGGCAGGCCGGCGGCAGCTAGTCCGCCCGCCGCATTCCGGAAGCGCACGACGATGTCAGCCTGCCTGCTGACCGGATTGGTCCTGAACCGGATGTCGCGCACATCGATCGGCGGGAGGCCGGCCGATTTTTCCTCACGCAGCACGCGCATGGCCTGCGCCGCGCGGCATCCCAACCGGTTCTGGCCTGCGCCGCTGATGTGGATGTCGTCGTCCATGGGCAGGTCAATTGCCGGTACGACGGTCAGCCGCGGAATGAGCCTCGGCAGCAGGCGCTGCTGTTCGCGGATCGCATTCCAGTGCGCGCCGTCACCGGCACGGCAGACACGGCCGATCTGAACGAGGACGACCGGCAGGCGCGGACCGCGGAAGTCGCGCCGCATGGCGCGCACGAGCCGCACCATGCGCGGCGTGTAGGCAGCGATCGTTTCGGGCTCAGCGTCGCTGCACCCCTGGTACCAGAACACGCCGGCCACGGCGCCGCCGTTCTTGCGCACGCGCCGGCACATGGCGCCGTACAGGCTGCGTCCGCCGAGTTTCTTCTTCGTCGGATCCCACTGGCTCATGCTGGAGCCGCCATGGCCGCAGGCGATGAGCCCCTGCGGTACTCCGGTGGCCTTGAGCAACGACTGGCCGAAGGCTACGCCAGGCCCTACGCCGGTGTGGGTTTGCATCTTGTGGCGCGTGGCCGTGGGGGAGCCGCTGTGCACCGTGTCCACGGCGCACCAGGGCGTGTGCAGCGGATCGGTTGCAACATCCCAGTCGTCGGTCATGTAGAAGGCCCGGACTTGGTTCACGGGCGGCAGCTTGTGGCAGAGCCAACCAATCCCCTCCATGTTGGACTGCCCGGCCAGAACCCAGACATCGCCCACCAGCACGTCGCGGACGCGGGTCTCTCCCCGCGTGACGCCGCGCTCACGGATGCGCAGCACGATGTCGTACGGCCCGCCGGTCCGCAACCCGTCGAGCCGGGCGGCGAACTTCCGTTTGCGCGCCGCGCCCACGCGTTTCCAGTTCCATCCTGGTAGCGTCCGCCCTCCGAGTCGCACGTGCGCCTCTACTGCTCCGGCAACCCGGCAGACGCCGGCCGTGCGGGCTTGGCTGACGCCGGCCCTGTTGCGCTGCAGCACCATGTGGCTGAAAAGGCCTTCGGTAATTTGCACGATGACGGACTCCCGGCTGCGCCGGCACGCGCGTTTTTTCGCGTCCTGATAGCGCAGGCAACGGATTAGGATAGCGAATGACGACGATTTTTCAACGAGATTTCATATGCAGTCCGGCGTCGCGCCCG
Source organism: uncultured bacterium (assembly GCA_903916675.1). Classification (GTDB taxonomy): domain Bacteria; phylum Verrucomicrobiota; class Kiritimatiellia; order RFP12; family CAIWXQ01; genus CAIWXQ01. The sequence continues at coordinate 38,911 of CAIWXQ010000013.1, forward strand.
GCGCCGGGGTGCGATAGCATGGGCCCTGCATATCGCAGGAGGGCTGACATGAAGACGCTGATCGTGTTCTACTCGCGCACCGGCTGCACGCGCCGGGTGGCGGAGGCGCTGGCCGCACAACTGGGCGCGGACCTGGAGGAGTTGCGTGAGACGGCGGACCGCAGCGGTGTCAAGGGGTACCTGCTGGCAGGGCGGGACGCCATGCAGAAGCGGCCGGCCGATCTACTGCCTGTCACGCAGCAGGCGGCGGACTACGACCTGGTGATCGTCGGTACGCCGGTGTGGGCCTTCACAATGTGCCCTGCGGTTCGCACTTGGCTGCTGCGCGAGGCCACGCAGATGCGGCGTGCGGCGTTCTTCTGTACGCAGGGCGGCAGCGGCGCGGAGCGCGCCATGCGCGAGATGGAGAAGCTTCTCGGCCGGCCACTGGTGGCGCGCCTGACGCTGCGCGACAAGGATATACGCGCTGGAGCCTGCGATGCCGCGCTGTCGCAGTTCACGGCGGAATGCCGATGAAAGGTAGGGCGGCCAGTCCCCTGGCCGCCGCGGCGCGCAAGGGACTGCGCGCCCTTGTCCGGCCACACAATTTCTGAAATCGCCTGCACCGTAATACCAATCGGCGCGCGCCGCTTCGGTCACCGCGCTTCCGCCAGCAGCGTTTCGACCTGGATGCTGCGGGCGAGCGGGATGATCCAGTTGCGGTAGATAGCGGCCACACGGTCAGAAAAATCGACCGGCAGACTTGCGGCGTGCAATTCGTGAGCCGCAGCCACAGCCCGTGCGACGACCTGCGCCTCCACGGCGGGCTGCGTGATGGCTTGCTTGATTCCTGCGGCGTCGCGTGTGGCCACGAGTGCGCGGAAGCGCGGCGTCTCGCCGTCGGCCTTGACACGGGCAATCTCCAGCACGATGTGCAGGCGCCGCAGCACGGCGGCGACGACTTCGCGATCAGCTGCCTCACAGGCGGCAGCGTTGTTCATCGTGGAACTCGCAGGGCAGATCGCGGCCACCTGCTCCGCATACTCTGTCTGGACGCGCGCGGTTAGGCTATCGAGCTCCTCGCTGGCAGGCGGCGGCGTGGCCGGCCCAAGGCGACTGCGCGCCGCCAGGGCGGCAACAAGCTCGCGGTCGATGCTGGCGATGCGGGCGCGCAATTCGTTCAGATTAGAAGACATGGCGAGATAATCAGAGGCAGAGAATGCCGGAACCGGATGCTGGCTTCCGTTTTTTAGCCGCGTCCGTCAAACGACCCTCTTTTTCCCGTCACCCATCCCATAGCAGGGGTAGGTGCTGATTACGCGGCAGACCTGTGTCTCGCTGGCGAGCGCCTTGAGGGTGCGGCGCAAAGGGAGCGAGTTGCCGGCAGCGTCCACCTCGACGAAGAAGCCGTAGTCCCACGCGCGGCCGGCGAGGGGACGGCTCTGGATGAAGGTCAGGTTCACGCCATTGCGGTCGAACGGCGCCAGTGCTGCGAGCAGTGCGCCGGGGCAGTCGTGCAGGATCAGGTAGATGAGCGTGCGCGTCCGGGGGCGGGCGGCGTCCTTCGGCTTGGGGAGCGCGATGCGCGGTCCCGTGGGCGCGGTCAGCACCAGGAAGCGCGTGGCGTTGTTGGCCATGTCCTGGATGTCGGGCGCGAGGATCCGCAGGCAATGGAGGCCGATGGCTACCTGGCCGGCGACCGCGGCGGCACGGCGCTCGGCGGCGGCGCGGCGGGCGGCCTCTGCAGTGCTGGCCACAGGAACGAGATCCGCATGGGGCAGGTGGCGGTGCAGCCACTGTTCGCACTGCCCCAGCACCTGCGGATGGCTGTAGACAGTGCGCACGTCGTTGAGGGAGATCAGCTGCGGTCGTGCGGCGAGGTGGTTGCGGATGGGCGTGTCAAATGCCTCCCGCACAACCACATTGGTTCGCTGCGCAAGCAGGTCAAGGGTCTGCGTCACCGGCCCCTCAAGGGAGTTCTCGACCGGCACCAGGGCGGCGTCCACGCCGGCAAGCGCCTCGACCACTTCCCGCAGCGTGCGGCAGGGACGGGGCGTGAAGCGCGGACCGAAGCGCCGGATGCAGGCCTCGTGGGAGTGAGTCCCTTCGGGGCCAAGAAAAGCGATGTTCATGTGAGGCATGGCATCCGATTACAGCAGAAACAAGGGGGTGGCGTCAACACATGGCGGCCGGACAATGCGGGACACGAAGGAAAGGAAGCAGGTGGGCGAAGAACACGAAGGTGAGAACCTGCGCGCTCCGCGCGCCGAATCCTCCTTTGTGGTCTTCGATTCTTCTTCTCCCCCTTCGTGTCCCGCATTGTTTGCTCCAAATTCTTTCCACTTGTCTTTGCCGGCTTCAGCGGGGAAACTGCGGACATGACCACGATCTTCCTCAAGCAGGGGCGCGACCACACCGTGCTGCGGCATCATCCTTGGATTTTCTCCGGCGGCGTGGCGCGGCAGGAGGGTTCGGACCCGGCCTTGGGCGAGACCGTGGAGGTGCGCAACGACGAGGGCGAACCGATGGGGCTCGGCGCGTGGTCGCCCACATCGCAGATCCGCATCCGCATGTGGATGTTTGGCGCAGGCGGTGTTGTGGACGCGGCTTTTTTTGCGGAGCGGATCGCGGACGCGCTGGTCGCGCGCGAGGCGCTGCCGGCCAGCCGGCGTGACACGGATGCGCTGCGGCTGATTAATGCGGAGTCCGACGGCCTGCCGGGGCTGGTGGTGGACCGCTACGGCGACTTTCTGGTCTGCCAGTTCGCCGCGGCTGGCGTGGAGCGCTGGAAGGCGGAGATCGTGGCAGCGCTGCAGGAACTGCATCCGTGCAAGGGGATTTACGAGCGATCAGACCTCGACGTGCGCGAGCGTGAAGGGCTGCAGCCGGCCAGGGGTGTGCTGGCAGGCGAGGAGCCGCCGGCGTGCGTGGAGATCCGGGAGAATGGTTGCCGCTACGGCGTGGACGTGAAGGCAGGGCACAAGACCGGCTTCTACCTCGACCAGCGCGACAACCGCGCCGCTGTGGCGGCCTTTGCCGACGGCCGCGAGGTGCTCAACGCCTTTGCCTACACCGGCGGGTTCGGCATTGCGGCGCAGCGGGCGGGCGCCGTGGCTGTGACGCACGTGGACCTCTCGGCCCCGGCACTGGCACTGGCACGCGCCAACACGGCGCGCAACGGGCTGGACGAGGCCAAGGCGGAGTTCGTCGAGGGGAACGTCTTCGAGGTGCTGCGGAAATTCCGCGACGCGCGGCGGTCGTTCGACCTCGTGGTGCTCGATCCGCCGAAATTCGTGGAATCCAAGGGGCATCTGATGGCTGCGGCCCGCGGCTACAAGGACATCAATCTGCTGGGGTTCAAGCTGCTGCGTCCCGGCGGCATGCTAGCGACTTTTTCCTGCTCCGGCCTGATGCCGCCGGATTTGTTCCAGAAGATCGTGACTGATGCCGCCTGCGACGCCCGGCGCGAAGTGCAGCTCCTGCAGCGGCTCGAACAAGCGCCGGATCATGCCGAGAGCCTGGCGTTCCCCGAGGGACTCTACCTTAAGGGACTGCTCTGCCGGGTGCGATAGGTCGTAGCACAAGATTTCCACGGTTGGTATCATACGCGCACGATGACCATGACACCCCGCGAACGATTGCTCGCCACACTGCGCGGCCAGATCGCCGACCGTGTGCCGGTTGCGCCTTTTGTGCAGGAAGAGTATCTGTCGTTCTATTACCCGCACAAAGCCACAGTCGACCGGGTTATCGACGCCGTCGAGCTGGCCAGCGAACTCGATTTCGACTTGATGGCCAAGCCTCGGGCGCTCGAAACCCCGCACTTCTTCCGCCGCAGCTACCCCAACTGGGAGCTGCGCCGGATCGAGTCGCGCGGCGGCGGCATGATCCGGCGCCAGCTCGAAATCGTCACGCCGGCGCGCACGCTCGTGCAGGAAGAGACCGGACCCGACAGCGGCGCCGCCACCACCGGCGTGCGGTTCCATGTCACGCGCACGCTGCTGCAGGATGCCGGCGACACGGAGGCATTCCTGAAGTATCTGCCGGCGCTCGGCGACGCCGACCGGCGTGAGATGCGCGAGCTTGCCGCGACGTGGCGTCGAATTCTCGGCGAACGCGGCGTGCTGGCGCCATGGGGGTTTGCCGGCGTGTTCAACTTCTGCGCCGACCTCTGCGGCCTGGACAATTTTTACGTCGCGCCGTACGAGGACGAGCCGCGCTACCGGGAGTTGATGGACCGCGTCGCCCAAGCGATGTGCGCCTATAGCGCCGCGTTCGGCGAGACAGCGATCGATTGCATCGGCATCCAGGGCCACATGGCTGGTGGGGCGACGACGGGTCCGGATTTCTTCCGCGAGTTCGTGTTGCCGTATGAAAAACGCCTCACCGACGCGATTCACGCAGCCGGCAAGTTCAGCGTCTATCACAACTGCGGGTGTGCGAAATCGCTGTACGCGAACTACCGGGAACTCGGCATGACCGTCTGGGAGACCGTCTGCGAGCCGCCGCGCGGCGACAACCGGCTCGCCGATGTCAAGGCCGCGCTGGGCGACAGGATTTGCCTGCTCGGCAACCTTGATCAGGTGGACTTTCTCAAGCGCGCCACGCCTGCCGAGGTTGCTGCTAGGACACGCGAGATCGTCGCCATCGGTAAGCCCGGCGGCCGGTTCATCTTCGCGGCTTCGGACTACCTGGAGAAGAACACACCCCGCGAAAATTTCATGGCGATGATTGAGGCGGCGAAAGAAGCCGGACAGTACTAACGGTTGCCGGCCTCGTATCGACCTGACAGGCGGGACGCCTGTACTACCTTGGCCGCGGCCACAGCGCTTATGCGCGCTGATGGCGGGCATCACGGCCGATGCGCCTCCAACGAAGCGCTACTTGCGCGCTCCGCGCCGCGTGACGTCGTCGTGCTTCACTTCCACGCCGATCTTGGTGGCGCCGGCGCGCTTGGCGGCGTCCATGGCCTGGACGACGCGGTCAAAGACCACGTCCTTGTCCGCTGCCACGACCACCTGCTGGTTCTCGGGGTCCTTGAGCCGGCGCTGGACAACGGCATCGATGCTGTCGGCCGGCACAGCCTCGCCGTTGATGTAGTAGGCGCCGTCGCGGGTGACGTTGATCTGCACGAGTTCGCGCTTGTTGACGTCCATGCCCTTAGTCTTGACCTTGGGCGGGTTGATCTTGATCTGCTCCTTGACGAGGTAGGGCGTCATCACCATGAAGATGATCAGGAGTACGAGCGCGATGTCGATGAACGGGATCATGTTGATCTCCGCCACGACCTCGTATTTCTCTCTGGCAGGGCCGGTTCTCATGATGTTCAGCGCAGATTGGGCTCGCGTACGGGCGGAAGGCGACTGCCGCCGGCAACCACGGCTGGCGGCTCCGCGTGGTTGGCGAGCCAGTCGACCAGTTCGTAGACCGCCAGGTCCGTCTCCTTGGCGAGGCTCTTGATCTTGTGGACACTGTAGTTGTAGGCCGCCACGGAGGGGATGGCCACCAGCAGGCCGCAGGCCGTGGTGACGAGCGCCTCGGCAATCCCCCCCGACACGACCTCCGTGCCGCCGCCGCCGCTGATGGCCATGCTGCCGAAGGCCTTGATGATGCCGATGACCGTGCCGAGCAGACCGACGAATGGCGCCACGCTGGCGATGGTGCCGAGCGCGGCAACGCCGCCCTCCAGTTCGTGCATCTCCCGCTCGACGGCGTGTTCCAGCGCGCGTTCGCGGGACTCGCGGCCGCCGCCCTGCTGTTCCAGCACGGCCAGCGCGGCGCGGGCCGCGGGCACCGGGTGCTTGGCGCAGTAGTTGACGGCGGCGTCGAGTCCGCGCTCCTCGATCACGCGGATCACGTAGCGCACAAACTGGACGGCGTTGCAGCGCGCGCGGCGCAGGGCGCGGAAGCGATCGATGAACGTGGCCATGGAAAAGACGGACATGACCGCCAGAACGGCAAGAATGGGCCACCCCTGTGCGAGCATGCCCGCGAGAGAGAAATCGTTCATGACGAAAATTTCCTGCGCGGGCGGGGGAATACAGGAAAGAATTGAGAATTCTGAAATTCGCCTGCCGCCGGACGCGACTGTCATAATCCTACAGGAACTGCGGGATGTCAATGTGCTGCGGCGTGGTGATTGGTCTTGAACAGACGGCGGCAGTGCCATAAAGTTAAAAACTTCTAGAGGATAGTTTGGCAGCATGCGCGCAAAACGGCGTTCCGCAAAGACAACCGACACACGAAAGGCAAGGACGGCATGAAGCATCCAACTCGTTTTTGGGCAGTTATCGGGCTCTTTTGCGCCGCCTCCCTGGCGCTGGCGCCTGTGTACGGCGCCAGCCTTTCCATTTCCGGAACGGTCAAGGACGCCGACGGGAAGGCGATTGCCGGTGCGGATGTGTATGCTGTGTCAGACGCAAAGGTCAAGGCCACGTCGGGCGCTGACGGCACGTTTTCGCTCAAAGGAACCATCCCCGATGTGCCGGGAAAGACCAAAGTTCCAGTGGCGGCGGCCAAGGCCGGCTGCATGACGGCCCAGGTGCTGGCTCCGGGCGCCTCGGCCAAAGACCTGCAGGTGAAACTCTACCCGGCTCTCACCGGCGCGCCCGTGACGCTGATGGGGCTCCGGATGAGTCATGTCCATGTGAGGGAAGATGCGCAGTGGGAGAACGCGGGTGGTTCAAAAAAAGAGGGCGGCGCAAAATTGAAGTTTCTCTTTTTGATGGCGTTTGACGGTCCTCCGGGCATCAAGGCCGAATACGACCAGATCTGGGCCGATTATCATCCGGACAGCAGTCTTGACGGCGACGCGGCCAAGGAGCTGGAAGGCCAGTTTAAGGCGCGCCTGATGTTCTATCTGGATGGGCCGATGGTGGACGAGAAGCTGCTGAAGGCCCACAACTATGGAGGTGGAGCCCTCATGTCCATCACCGGAACGGTTCACGAACAGGATGGCAAAAAGTATATCACCGCCACCGCCTTTGGGGACTACAAAGGGCCGACCTATCCGGAGCGTTTGATGGGGCCGGACAAGCCGCTGGTTAAATTGCCGGTCAAACCAGGGCTGACCATCAAGCTTGCGGACAAACTGTCGGATACATTGATTTATGTTCCTGCCGGCAAACTCTACATGGGATGTCCTCTGGAGCAGACGACGCACTGGCAGGAAGCGCCCCAGCACATGGTGACGCTGACCAAGGGCATCTACATGTCTGATCACCCCATCCTGAACTCCGAATATGCCGCGGTCACCGGCGACACGACGCGCAACCCGAAGAACTATCCCGCGGATGCGGCTGTGAACATCTCCTGCGAGATGTTCGACGCCTATGTCAAGGCTCTGCAGAAGCTGAATCCCGGGAAAGTCATCCGGGCGCCGACCAAGGCTGAGTGGGAATATGCTGCCCGCTCCGGCACCTCGGACCTGAGTTTCAGCGTGATCCCAAAGAACCGGGACTTCAATTTCGGCAACCGCTACGGCGAAACGTGCGATCGCACCGTGCCGGTGAAGTCGAAGAAGCCGAACAGCTGGGGTTTTTACGGGATGATGTTCAGCGATGGATCCGAGCGTTCCTGCGACGCTGGTTTCTTCAGCGATCAAACGTATATCCCCGCGATGACAGACCCGCGGTATCCCATGCAGAATTGCGTGGCCAATCCGGCCAAAGACCATGTCCACGCGAACGGTGGTAACACGGGTTATCCCATACAGGAACTGCTGAACGACAACAGCAATGTCGGGAAGGAATTGGGCGGTGATCAGCGCAACAGATATTTGATGATCCGGCAGCGCTTCGTGGTTGAAGAATGAAACCCAGTCGGGGAAGCGGTCGGGCAGGGCATAACAACCGGTGCGCTGCCCGAACCGCGCCTGAACAGGGGTCGGCGGACAAATCCGGCTAAAAATGTAAACGGCGCAGCCGTATCCGGTTGGACCGCTGGGAAATGGTGGCGGCTACTGGATTTGAACCAGTGACCGACGGATTATGATTCCGCTGCTTTGCCAATATTCCTAAGAAATATTGCGATTGTACCGTTTTTGTACTGTTTATGGAAACCCGTTTCAGGTAGTATGAGCACCGTAGCGCAGCAAAGCTCAAGAAACGGCAATTCCCATGAAAACGACACAAGGCTACTTGAAGCAGCGTGGTAAGAAATGGTACGCCTGCTGGACCGCCAATGGCAAATCGCACTGTGTGGCCACGCATGAGCGGGACGAAGCGGAGGCGCGGAAGAAACTGGCGCAACTGGTGGCCCCCTTCACAGCCCGTAATGAGGTGGCCACGTTGGAAGCAATCGCCGGTCGTGTGGCCGGCCGTAAAGCCGAAGCCGAACGCCTGGAGGCCGCTTCCAGCCCGTCCCTGAAAATCAGCGAGGCATGGACCGCCTACTGCGACGCCCCCAATCGGCCGGACTCCGGCCCGCGAACGCTGCGTGGCTATGAATCGCAGTGGAAGCGATTTGTCGCGGCGATCGTCGCCACGCGTGGCGAGTGCGCGTTGCGCGACGTGACGGAAGCGGACGCAGCCGCCTATGTCGCCGCTCTTGGCAAAAAGGTTGGGCCTTCCACCTTCAACCGGCACGTCATCCTCCTGCGCCTGGTGTTCCGCATCCTCGCTAAGTCTGCCAGGCTTTCCTCGAACCCGTTTGCGGAGATTGCCGGCAAGAGGTTCCAGCCGCACTCCCGCCGCGAATTGACCATCAACGAACTGCGTCGTGTGTGCGCCAAGGCGGGCGGCGATTTGCAACTCCTGCTGGCCCTCGGGATTTATACCGGCCTGCGTCTGGGCGATTGCGTCACCCTCCAATGGGATGAGGTGGACCTTGTCCGCCATGTGATCCGCCGAATCCCCGCCAAGACGGCGCGGCGAAACCCAAAGCCCGTCATAGTGCCCATTCACCAGGCACTGATAACCATTCTGGCCGGCACACCGGAAAAAAAGCGCCGAGGCGATGTCCTGCCGGAGCTTGCCGCTGCGTATCGCCGCGACGGCACAATTGTGACGGACACCCTTCAGCGCCATTTCAGAAACTGCGGCATCCGCCTGTACGCTCCCGGAACCGGCATTACATATGACGCCCAGGGAGAACGCGTCAAACCCGGAAAACGGGCCGTGCTGGAGGTGGGCTTCCATTCCCTGCGCCATTCCTTCGTCAGCCTTTGCCGTGCGGCTGGTGCCCCGCTTGCCGTGGTGGAGGCCATTGTCGGGCACGCCAGTCCTGCCATGACCCGCCACTACACCCACATTGGCGAGGCCGCTGCCGGCGATGCTGTGGCCGCACTCCCCGACATCACCGGCCGGCGCACACCCCGGCTGCTAAAACCGGCTGCCGCCGCGACAGTCTCCGCGACCAAAGTCCGTGAGTTGGCCGAACAACTTTCTCCCAAGACCGCAAAAACAATCCGTGCCCTGTTGCTGGCGCTGCCTGTCACGAACGATTGTGGCCGCCCAACACCGGGCCGGCGAGAAGCGCGTGCCCTTCGACAACTACAGTAAAAAATTCGCCTTTCGCCCGGGTCGGTCTGAAAAAACACGCGATTATCCAAATATTTGCCGAAAGACAACAAAATGACAGCACCAGCTATAATGATATAATCTCCTATTGATTAAATACTTGACGCAAGTGAGCCACTAATAGAAAATAATCCCCACAAAGAAGCAAGGAGGCTATTTCTATGCAAGAAAATCTCCCAGAGATTCTCTTTGCGAGTGCGGACAAGGCGGAATCGAAGCGTATCAGCCGGTTGGTCCACACGAAGCGTATTCGTAAGATCGCCCCGCGGGTTTACACCTCCAATCTGCAGGACGAACCAGCCGTCGTTGTGGCCCGCAACCTATACCTGATCCTCGGCCGACTCTTCCCCTGCGCCGTGCTGAGTCACCGCACCGCCTTGCAGGGAAAACCGACTGCGGACGGGACTGTCTTCCTCACATACAAGTATTCCCGTACGGTGAGGATCCCGGGCGCGACCATTCACCTCCTCCAAGGCCAACAGCGCTTGGAGGATGACCACCCCTTTCTGGACGGGCTGTTTATCGCCTCGCGGCATCGGGCCTACCTCGAAAACCTCCAATTGTCGCGTACACGCGGATCAACGCCCAAGACCCTGCCAAAGGCGACGGTGGAGGAATGTCTGGATCGCCTGTGTCAGATCCAGGGCGAGCGCGCCCTCAATGACCTGCGCGACAAGGCCCGCATCATCGCCCCCGTGCTGGGCATGGAGAAGGAGTTCCAAAGACTCAATGGCATGATCGGCGCCATCCTTCGGTCGCGGCCGGCCACAATACTGGTGTCCGGCGCGGCTCGCGCCAGGGCGCACGGCATGCCGTGCGACGCCGAACGGGTCAACGCATTCAGTCGCCTCTTCGCCCATCTGAGGCAATCCCCGCTGCCCGCGAGAACGGAAACTCGGCGCGCACCGGCCGAAAACAGACTGCTGGCTTTTTTCGAGTCCTATTTCTCGAACTACATTGAAGGCACGGAGTTCGAAATTGGCGAGGCCTACGACATTGTCTTCAAGGGAAAGATTCCCGCACGTCGCCCCCAGGATGCACATGACATCCTGGGAACATACCGGATTGTGTCCAACCCGGAGGAAATGGGCAAAGTTCCTTCTGCCTTCGACGAGTTTCTCGCCCTGCTGAAGGCCCGGCACCACGTCATCATGGAGGGGCGGCCGGAGAAACTTCCCGGGGAATTCAAGACAGACCCCAACCGTGCCGGTCAGACCCACTTTGTGGCGCCGGAACTGGTCCAGGGAACGCTGGCCAAGGGCTACGAACTGTCCATGGCTGTTGACCCCGGACTGCCCCGCGCGATCTTCATCATGTTCCTGGTGGCGGAAGTTCACCCATTCACAGATGGCAACGGGCGCATCGCACGCGCCATGATGAACGCCGAACTTACCCATAACGGCCTCTGCCGCATCATCGTTCCCACCGTGCTCCGCGATGATTACCTGCTGGCTCTGCGCGCCATGACACGCAAGGGCGCGCCAGAAACGCTTGCCAGAGTCATGGACTTCGCGCAACAGTTCACAAACGAGCTACCCTTGGGTTCCTACGAGGCCGCCACACAATGCCTGACCGAATGCCACGCTTTCGATGAACCCGACGAGGGTCGGCTCCGCCTGCCAAGCGCTTCCGGACGAGGTCCGGCGCCGAACGTCTTGCCTGTCAAAAACCCCCCGTTGCCATGAACCGGATTTTTCTACACGCTGGGGCCACGCCCGCAGTGCGGCTGTGTCTAACCCCGGCCAAACCCTGCATAGTTCTCGCCCTGGCAGCCGGCAAGTGGACCGCCTTCTACGCCGCCTCCTGTCTGGACGGTTCCGCCGGAGCCGTGCAGCACTGGGCCGGCGAAGTGGAGCGCTAGGCGCCATCGCGTGTAATGCCGGCGCTTTCAGGTCTTCCCCCTCCCGCGTACCTGGCGCCGTCCGCCATGACAGTCAC
>CAIWXQ010000014.1 GCA_903916675.1 uncultured bacterium
GAGCAGCGCTGGCGTGTTCGCCAGATGAAATGACCGAGGACAAGATTGTGAAGAAGATGATCATCTTGTGGGCGATTGTTGCGTGTTTGGTGAGTTACGTCCTATGGTTCGGAACAAGAGATCGCCAAGGCAGAGAAAGGATCAAGACTCGGGCAATTCCAGTTGTTATCGTCGTGGCAATAGGCGCTATTGCGTGGGTAATCTCGAATCGAAGGCAGGCACCCAGCGATAACGCCAATTCTTCGGTCTCATTCGATGACCGCAACTGGTATATCAGACTTGCGGATGGCAGGGTGTACGGACCAATGGCGACGAATGCGTTGGTGAAGTGGGCCGAGCAAGGGCGGATCGTCCCTGGGAATGAAGTTTCAGAGGACAAAGTAAGTTGGCGACCAGCCGAGAACCTTCCTGAGTTGGGAATGAAGTGGTTGATTGTTGGCCCAGGCATCCAATTGGGTCCATACAACCGCGTTGCGGCTGAGTTATTCCTCCGAAGCGAAAAGGCTATCTTAGGAGCCAGTCTGCGGGAGAAATAGTGGGTCACCTTTAATCACATCGATTGAAGATGATGTCGAACCACCGGCTGCTGCCGCGACTAGCCATGGACCGTAGGTGCCGTGTACAATGAACTCAGCGGCTGAGCCGCGCCGTTATCACGCAATAAAGCCTGATACCGTAACTCTTCGGGCAATCTTAGTAAGCAGGCTGTTCTATCTGCAAGGGGTTCACCGTGGATGTGGGCACGGACAAACCGGAGTTTTACTGATGATTATCAACAGGATGAGGTTAGGGCTGGCATTATTCCTGTTGCTGGCGATCGCCCTGTCAGCGATCGGGGCCAATCCTCCGCTGCCCGAGGGCGTACCCAGTGCGAAAGATACTCCGCCCGCGACCACCGGCTCTGAGATCACGCTCATCGGCAACGTGTTGTGCGAGCGGGCCTTTGTTCCCCCTCTGGGAACCTGTGAAAAAGACAGCCCGTTTTTTCCCGTGTTCATCGCCCTCGATGGCACGCCGGAGATCAAGGCCCAAGTCGAGACCATCATGAAGGAATGCTGGCCCGCCAATAACATCCTCAACTGCGAGCAGGCGAAGAAACTCAACGAACAATGGTGCGCCAAGTTGAAGTACTTCGTCGGGCCGTATCCCGGCCGAGATAAGCTGCATCACGATATTGAGTACGGATCGTGGTATGTCCGGGTCACGGGGGTGGTTAGCGAAAAAGATGGCGTCAAGTGGATCACACCCAGCAAGGATGTGGAGTTGATCCGGGACTACGCCAGGGAAAAGATGGTGCCGGCAGTGATGCTGCTCCCCGACCAGCAGCTGGTGAAGGCCGGCGGCAAAACCCTCACCCTGCAGGTGACAGACAAGCTTTCATTCAAATGCATCCTGCTGCCTGCGGGCAAGTTCTACCAGGGTTCGCCTTTCTTTCAGATTCGCTACCAGGACGAGTTCCCGCATGAAGTCACGCTGACCAAACCGTACTACATGGCGGAAACACCCGTTACGCAGGAGATATTCGAGTCGGTTATGAATAAGAACCCCAGCACCAATGAAGGGCCCAACAAACCGGTCGAGAGTGTGTCCATGACGGACATCAAGGAGTTCTGCCGGGTGCTTTCGGAAAAGAATCAGCGCACCGTTCGCCTGCCGACCGATGCGGAATTCGAATACGCAGCCCGGGTCGGCAACTCCAACCCAAATTTCGACGAAAAGTATCGTGCCCAGTTCAGCCATATCGCGGTCAAGCCGGCGGAAGGCATTCCCTCTCTCGACATCAGGACCAAGCAGCCCAACGGCTGGGGACTGTATGACATGCTCAGTTGCGGCTGGCACACCACCAGCAGTTACAAGATGTGCAATTTCCGCGGCACAGAAGTGGACCCGCCCGGCCCGGCCACCCCGGTGCAGAAATACGTGGAAAAGGATGGCAGCCGGGGACCGTTGTATAAATCGCGTGGCGGGTGGTTTTACGGCAAGGTCCGGCCCAACCAGCATGGGGCCAACAAGGACAACGGCGGTTACTACGAAGGCACCCCGATTTTCCGCGTGGTGGTCGATGCCACGCCCGCGGAGATCGCCCTGATGGAAATAACGGCGCCATCGGTAATACAGCCCGCAACTAACAAGTAGCTGCGGAGAGACGCCTCTCCAGCTGGCGCAGAAGCGAAAGTTCGCAGAGATTGAGCAGGTGCTGACAAAGGGAAGCTCGAACCAGGTGCCGCAGGTTATTGTCGCGCCGGCGCCAAAACCTGAACACTGACGCAAGGAAGCAAGAACAGGAGTGTTACAAGCATGCCGATAGAACTCTTGATTGCAGAAACAGACCGGGAAATAGAACAATGTTTTGATGCATTCAAGGTGCTACGACCTCATCTTGAAATGGGAACCTTTCTGAAACAGGTCAGACGACAGCAGAGAGAGTCATACCAAATCCTGGCACTGCGGGAAGACGGCAAGATTCTGAGCGCAGCTGGATTTCGATTTGCCGAGTTTTTGGCGTGGGGAACTGTGCTGTACATCGATGATTTAACCACGCTACCTGAGTTCCGAGGGCGTGGACACGGCGACAGACTATTGAGCTGGTTGATCGATCACGCAAAATCCCGCGGATGCAAAGGCGTGCATTTGGATTCAGGGTATGCCAGACATGCTGCCCATAGACTGTATCTACGGAAGGGTCTGCACTTGGATTGTCATCACCTTGCCTTAGCATTCCAGACCAATGCCTAACCGAGGCGTCGTGCTACCCGCCAGCACTGGACCCGGCACAGTTGCTGGCAACAAGCGACCGCACATGCCTGCCGTTCGGATGAGAGCTATGAAAAGAACCGCGCTCTTCATTCTGTTTGCCATCCGGGCAACCATGTCTGTTGCCCAGCAGGAAACTAATTACCTCTTTGCCATATACGTGACCGAGAGCTCCTCCTGGTGGCACCCGGAAACAAATGCAGATGCTGTCAAATTGATGTCGATACCCGTCCTAACGGACAAAAACTTGCTCGTCTATGATTGGGCAACCCACACCATGACCCTATGTACGAACGCCACCACACGATTGCCGACTTTCCACTTTGGCTTACAGTGCTCCAATTTTGTTGTCGTTGCGGAGGGGAAACGCTGTTACGTGGGGGCTTTCTGCGGATATGAGGATTGCGCTCCAGCACCCGAAAACATTCCGCTCGTCCGCGTCTGGTCGTCAACACGAGAACGACTCACATGTCTAGCCATGCCAATCGAAATCGAGGGTCGAGGAAGACGGTTGACGGCTAACGATCCACGATCCGACCCACGCGTCAAAACGGCCCTGAAAAAGGCAAATAAATTGTTTGAGCAGGGGGAGGAGCATCCGAACCAGTCATCAGAGGTGATGTGGCCAACGCGCGCCGCACCTCCATGATTTCGCGAGGCAGGGAGACACATGCAGATTATCCTCGCACAAACTCTCGTATTGCTGTCGGTGCTCCTCGCGTTTGGGTATCCGACAAATGCCACACCGCCCATGCGGCTCAACTCATATGTTGAACTTCCTGATCAGTCGGCGAGCGGCTTCTTGAAATTCACGGGGCAATGTCAGTCAACCACGTTCTACGCCCTGTCGAAGGACATCGGATCTGCAGTTCCATCGGAAGATCTCAGACTCTATGCGCAAACCGGCGACAACTTCCGGCTCATCTTCTCTTTGCCCATGACCCATCGAAAAGGCTTTAGATGCCAACGGGATTCTGACACGCTCACCGTGTACGTAATCGACAATTACAAGGACCTCGTCAAAACGGGAACCGGGCGGCACCTGCTCTCGATCGATCTGGCTGCACTCCTCGAAACAGTTTCGCCTTCTGAGAGACTGAATCCAACGCCGGGAAGCCAGCAAATGATTCCGAGCCAGCAACTGCTGCATCGGCTGGCGACCCGGCAGCAGGCGCTGTGAGCAATCGGCTGCCAGGGCAGAGCCGTAACGTTACGCACAGGCACAAAGGATATGAGGATCAAAATCAGGATCGTGATGCTGCTGGCGATCGCATCGGTCGCAGGTGGTTGCGGTCACCATCCGGAGCCGATTCGTTCCGCCTGGTCAATCAGACTCACACCTGCGTCAGAGCAACTGGTGGTGATTGATGGCCTCCCTCTTGCCAATTGGCAGAAACTTGAGAAGTTTCACGATCTTCAGCATTTCAGCATGGCCCGGGATTACGCAGCACGTGTCACAGACGACCACCTGTTCGCCTTGTCCAAACTCAGCTTCCCGAACATCCGGCAGGTATCCTTGGCCTATGCCGCGCAAGTGACTGATCGCGGCCTGACTGCCCTGACCAACTTCCCGACGATTGAGGGGCTCCAGTTGATTGGCACGGCCATCACGGATCGCGGCTTCGACATACTTGCTACGGGTTTTCCCCATCTTGCGGGAGTCAATGTCGAACAATGCCGATTTCTGAGTTCAACCGGAATCCTGGCTCTGAGCAAATCGCCGACAATCAAAGACGTCAACCTATCCCTGGGCCCATTATCCCAGCCCGAGATTGAACACGTCATTGCCAGCCTGCCGAACATCACGCGCTGGACCATCAGCGATCCCCATGGTCGCCTGATTGTGGAGTCTCTCCGTGGAATCGTATCCGGAAGCGCCACGAAGGTATCTATTGAGGACAAGGATCATTTCGTCAGAGAAATCGGGGAAGACCAGCCCACGAGTGCACGCGGCGTCGCGAATCGCGCCGCGCATGCCCCGTGACATTAGACCGAGAAAACACGATGAAAAGATGGGACGTCGACAAAGCAAACGCGTGGTACAGCAGTCAGCCATGGCTTGTCGGGTGCAATTTCATCCCGAGTTCTGCGATCAACCAGCTGGAGATGTGGCAGGCTGAAACTTTTGACATTCCGACCATTGAGCGGGAACTCGGCTGGGCGGCTGACCTGGGCATGAATGTGGTGCGTGTTTATCTGCATGACCTTGCCTGGGGTCTTGATGCGTCCGGCTTTACGTCCCGACTGGATCGTTTTCTGCGTCTTGCGGCGAATCGCGGCATACGAGCAATCCTGGTAATCTTCGACGACTGTTGGAACGCAAACCCGAAGACGGGAAGACAACCGAAACCGGTTCCCGGCGTACACAACTCCGGTTGGCTTCAGAGCCCGGGTGTCGCCAGGGTTAATGATCCCAGCAGCTGGCCACGGCTGGAGACCTATGTGCGGAATGTGATCGGGACATTCCGGCAGGACGCTCGCGTCCTGATGTGGGACCTGTACAACGAACCCGGCAACAACAAACAGGCAGAACAATCGCTGCCGCTGCTCTGCCATGTGTTCGAGTGGGCCAGGAGCGCCGAACCGTCGCAACCGCTCACGGCCGGCCTGTGGTTCGACAACGCAAGCTTGAACACATTTCAGACCGAAGCCTCGGACGTGTTGACGTTTCACAATTACCGAGACGCCGGCGATCTGGCCTCGCAGATCGCGAGACTGCGGAAACACAGGCGTCCGCTCATCTGCACGGAGTGGTTGCGTCGAGGGCACAGTGATGTTGCCACGTGTCTGCCGGTGTTCTGCCAACAGCGTGTGGGCTGCTGTAACTGGGGGTTGGTCAATGGGAAAACCCAAACAATCTATCCTTGGGGAACAGCCGCGGGCACACCGGAACCTGCCGTCTGGTTTCATGACCTTCTCCGACAGGACGGCTCGCCATTTGATCCCGAGGAAGTGCGGCTGCTCAAAACTATGACGGCCCAAACCCGAGCACTCCCTACAGGCGCAGGCGCCGCTTGACCGCGCGCCTGCCCCAGCCGCTGGCCAACCATAGAAACACATGCTGTCGAACCAGGCGCTGAAGTTTACGCGGCGCGGCGCCGCGAAATTTGGCACACTTGTTGGACGACATAGGAGCTACCTTGCATCCAGATCATCTCGTCTACATGGCCGTATGCATTGGCATTGTGGCGTTCCTGTACTCAGCCGTGGGCCATGCAGGCGCGTCCGGATATATCGCGGTGCTGACACTGTTCAGCATGGCACCAGCCGCGATTAAGCCCACGGCCCTGATATTGAATATCCTGGTCGCCTGCATTGGAACCGTACAGTTCTGGCGCGCCGGGCATTTTTCCTGGCGTCTGTTCTGGCCGTTTGCCATCTTGTCGATTCCCTGTGCCTTCCTGGGTGGCTACCTCAATCTTCCCGCTCACATTTTCAAACTTTTGATCGGCGTGGTGCTCCTACTCTCAGCCCTGAAGTTCATAATTGATCCGAAAGAGAAGTCTGCTATCCAGCCCCCATCGAGACCGGTATCCTGTGGCGTCGGAGCGGGATTGGGCCTTCTGGCAGGATGCACGGGAACCGGAGGAGGGATATTCCTCACCCCACTGGTTATTTTGATGGGATGGGCGCGTACCAAGACGGCGTCCGCTGTCTCCGCGCTTTTCATCCTTGCGAACTCCATTTCGGGTCTCGCAGGGAACCTCAGTGCCACAAAATATTTCCCGACCTTCGCCTGGTCGTTTGTCGCCACGGCACTGGTTTGCGGAACGGCAGGATCCTACCTGGGCAGCAGAAGTTTCTCGCCAGTCATTATCAAGCGGTTGCTGGCAATCATTCTCACCATTGCAGGGGTCAAACTACTATTTATCAAATGAATTTGTCGAACCACGGCGTGCGGCCGACCCGGTGCCCGCTGCCTGGCCACCGAGCGACGAACGCATGGTGTTCCGCGTACGCGCAGCCGTGAACCGCGGTCGTTACGCTTTGCGCCCCGGCGGCAGGTGTGGTTCGAAGACCGTGCGAGCAGCCTTGCGCGCCTGACGCGCCACCGTAGCCGCACGCTCGCAGAGTTCGGCCTGGCTCCGGATCGCACGCTGGCCGTGCGGCCGCCGCGTGCGCTCGTATCTGCCGTCCGGCAGCAGCCGCCAGGATTTGACGTTGTCGGACAGGCTGGCCTGCAGAATTTCCAGCAGCCGCCGCCGGCAGGCGGGATCCGCCACCGGAACCATGAGCTCGATGCGGCGGTCAAGGTTGCGCGGCATCCAGTCGGCGCTGGAAAAGAAGACTTCCTCCCGGCCGCCGTGCTGGAAGCAGAAGATGCGGCTGTGCTCGAGAAACCGGTCCACCACGCTGGTGACTGTGATGTTCTCGCTCACGCCCTTCAGCCCCGGCCGCAGGCAGCAGATGCCGCGCACGCAGAGGCGGATCTCGACCCCTTGGCGGGAGGCATCGTACAGCGCCGCAATCAGCTCCGGGTCGACCCGGGAGTTCATCTTGGCGAGGATCTGCGCGGGCTGCCCGTTTGCCGCCTGCCCGGTCTCGAACTGGATCAGTTCCAGCAGCCGGTCGCGCAGCCCGCTCGGCGCCTGCACCAGCTTCTGGTAGCTCTGCGGCTCGGAGAAGCCGGTCACGGCGTGGAAAAAGACCGCCGCGTCGCGCCCGAGCGCCGGGTCGCAGGTCAGCAGCCCGACGTCGGCGTAGATTCTGGCCGTGGCCTCGTTGTAGTTGCCCGTGCCGAAGTGCAGGTAGTGGCGCACGCCGTCCGCCTCACGGCGGATCACCAGGCAGACCTTGGCGTGCGTCTTGAGGGCGCGCACGCCATACACCACCTGCACGCCGGCTTCCTCCAGGCCGCGCGCCCAGTCGATGTTGCGCGCCTCGTCGAACCGCGCCTTCAGCTCGATCAGCGCCGTGACATGCTTGCCGGAGCGCGCGGCCGCGGTCAGGGCGCGCACCAGCGGCCCCTTGGTACTGGTGCGGTAGAGCACGATCTTGATCGCCCGCACGTCCGGATCCGCTGCGGCCGACTCGACCAACCGCAGGACCGGATCGAAGCTCTCGTACGGCACGACCAGCGGGATATCCTGCCGCGCAATCTGCTCAAACAGGCAACGGCCGGGGTCTGCCAGCGGATTCTGCTGCGGAGTCCAGGCGGGATAGCAGAGCGCCCCCTCCGCGGCCAGCGCGCGCAGCTCCCGCAGGCTGGTCAAGTCCACCGGCCCGGAGATGCGGAAGACGTCCTCGCCAGCCACAGCCAGGCACTCGCCCAGCGCCGCAGCCAGAGCCTCCGAAGCGAAGGCCTCGATCTCGAGCCGCACACAGGGGCCGGTCCGGCGCTCGTGCAGCAGCTGCAGCATGGCAGTCGCCAGGTCTGGCGCAAACTCCTCGTTCACCGGCATGTCCGCGTTACGCGTCACGCGGAAGACCGCTGTCTCCTCAACCGCCCGCCCCGGAAACAGGCGCGGCAGGAAGGCGCGCACCAGGTCTTCCAGCAGCACGAACTGCCGCACCTCGCCGGCCGCTCCGGGCACGCGCCAGACACGCGGCAGCCCCGGGCCCAGCCGGATCAACGCCCAGCGCGGCGCATCCTTACCCGGCCCCGGCACCAGCCGCACAGCCAGATAGTTCGACAGCGGCGTCAGCAGCGGGAAGATACCATCCCCGGGAATTGCCACGGGCGTCAACACGGGAAAGATCTGCGTCTCAAACACCGGCTCCAGCAGGCGCGTCTTCTCCGGGGAAAGCTGCTCGCCCGTGGCCAGCGACACCTGCCGCGCGGCCAGCCCCGGCAGAATCTTCTGCGCCAGGCAGGCGTTCTGATCTGCCACCTGCTGTCGCACCCGCACCCGCACCTGCCGCAGGGTCTCAACCGGCGCCAGGCCGGATGGATCGGCCCGCGTGATGCCGGCGGCACACTGCAGGTGCAGACCGCCGACACGCACCATGAAAAACTCGTCCAGATTCGACGCCACGATGCCGAGGAAGAACAGGCGCTCCAGCAGCGGCACGGACGGATCCTCGGCCTCTGCCAGCACGCGCTGGTTGAATTCCAGCCAGCTCAGCTCCCGGTTCGTCAGCGGACAATCCTTGCCGGGGGCCATGTTACGCCTCCTCCGTTCCGACGGCAGAGCCAAGCACCACGCGCAGGCCGAAAACCGTACGGAACATTTCGGCGCGCGCGTCCACCTGCCGCTGCGCCAGGGTTAGATCCTCGCCGGTACGGATTACGATCGCCAGCTCGTCGCGCCGCGTCTCGAAGCTCACCGCGTCCTTGTCGCGCGCGTGGCTGAATTCCAGCGCGTCGGCCACGCGCAGGATGGCGGCCAGCTTGGACACGCGGATGCGGTCGGCCGGCGGCAGGTCGATGAATTCCTCGTGCGTGGGACGCGGCGCCGCGCGGCGGTGGTAGCGGGCGATGCACGCCACCAGCGCGATTTCGGCGGCGTCGAGGCCGAAAATCTCGCTGTTGGCGATCAGGTAGAGGCTATGCTTGTGGTAGGAGCGGGCGTTCACGAACATCCCGACCTCGTGCAGCAGCGCGGCCACGTGCAGCAGGGTCTCGTCGCGCGGATCGAACCGCACCGTGCGGGAGAGGTAGTCCAGCAGCTTCAGGGCCACCGCCACCACGGTTTCCGCGTGCTTCCGGTCCACGCGGTACTTGCGCCCCAGCTCGGTCGCCGAATGGATCGTCTGGCGCCGGAATTCGCGCTCCCAGACCTGACCTGCAAACATCTCGGTCAGCACGCCATCGCGCAACGAGACATCGCCGATCCGGATCTGCCGGACGCCGAGCGCGTCGGCCAGCACGGCATAGACCGCCAGCGCGGGCAGCAGGGTTTCGGCCTGGTGCTCGCTGATGCCGTGCTCGCGGGCAATCTCCGCCACCGGCCACGTCAGGCGCTCCTGGATAAACTTACGAATCTGTGAAATCTCGACGGCGGCCAGCTGTCCAGCCGCCGCGCAGCCGAACGCGTCGCGCACCAGGCGCACCTCGCCGCCCAGAACCACCATCTGCGCCCCGCTGCCGAGATGCAGCCCGCTGAGCATCTGGGCCACCGGAACGGCCAGATATTCCTCGAAGGCGGCCATGCCGTGCTGACCGCGGGCATAGTCACCCAGTTCGCGCTGCATGCGGAGCGAACCCAGCCGATTGATGATCGAGGTCCGCACGCGCCCCTCGACAAAAGCGAGCATCTCCGTGCTGCCGCCGCCGACTTCCACCACCAGCGTGTTGCCGGCGCGGAACATAGCCTCGCCCTTGAGCAGGGGGTGCACGGCCAGATAGGTCAGCCGGCTCACCTCGGATTCTGTCAGCACCTGCACCGTCAGGCCCGTGGCGATCAGCAAGCGGTCCGTAAACGCCTCCTGGTTGCGGGCTTCGCGCACGGCGCTGGTGGCCACCACGCGCACGTCCGCCGGCGCGATCCCTGTCTCTGACAGCACCTGCTGGAACTGGCGGATGGCAGCCACGCACCGCTCGGTCGTGGCCGGGGAGATCGTCTCCGTGGCGAAGCTGTCGCGGCCCAGTTCTGTCGGCAGGTCCAGGTCGTCGATGTGCCGCAGCCGATCGTCCGCCTCACGGCGCGCAATGGCCATGCGGATGGAGCTCGATCCGATTTCGATGACGGCCGCCTCGCGGCGCTGGATTTTTTCGGCCATTGGGGGAGGATTCGGGATTCAGGATTCAGAATCTACCACCTGCAGGAAAATTCCGAATTCTGTCTTCTGAATTTCGAATTCTTATCCTTTCCGCTTCTGCATCGCCATCTGCTCCGCCCAGGCGGCGGCGCCGATCAGGGCGGCGTCGTCGCCCAATTTCGCCACCACGATTTTGAAGGTACTCTGGTAGGTGCGCATGGCGCGCTTGCGCGCCCCGATGGTCACGGCTTCGCGGTAGAGCACGGGCATGGCATCCACCAGGCCTCCGCCCAGCACGATGCGATCCGGCGCCAGCAGGTTGACCACGGCGCCCACGCCCACGCCAATCCAGATGGCGGCATTGCGCACGATGCGCTCCACCGCAACATCCCCCGCGGCGATGGACTTGGCCAGGACCTTGCTGCGGATGTTCTGCAGGTCTGTGCCGGCCTCGGCCAGCAGATAGGGCGCCTCGCCGCGGTACGCCGCGGCCGCAGCTGCCTGCGCAATGGCCAGACGGCTCGCCACAGCCTCCAGGCAGCCGCGCTGGCCGCACCCGCAGAGCGGACCGCGCGGCATCACGGGCAGGTGCCCGATCTCGAGCGCGCTCCACTCCGCGCCGGTCAGCAGTTCGCCGTGCCGCACGCAGCCGCCGCCCACGCCGGTGCCGGGGAACACCCCCACCAGGCAGCGGCTGTTCCGCCCCGCGCCAAACCGGTATTCGCCATATGTGCCGGCATCCACGTCGTTGAGCACCACCACCGGCGCGTGGCACTGCCGCCCGAGCATCTCACCCAGATGCACATTGTGCCACCCCACGTTGTTCATCTCCCGCACCACGCCCGTGACCACGTTCACCGGCCCCGGGCAGGCCAGCCCCACGCCCGCCAGACGCGCCCGCGGCGTCCGGCTGCGCGCCGAGGCCCAGGCCTCGTCGAGCAGGTCCGACATGCGCCGCACGCCGTCGCGCACGCCCTTAAACCCCTTGGTCTTGCCCTCTGCCGAGGCGACTGCCCTGAATTCGTCGTTGTAGATGGCGACCCGCATCTTGGTGCCGCCCAGATCGAACCCGGCCCAATGTTTGACTGTCTGTTTGGCCGCCATCGCATTCTCCCGTACTGAGCCGACGAATGTTCCGTTTCGATTGTTCGGATACTGTGAGGAGGCCTGCCAGCCCCCTACCGCCGCTCGCCGCGCGCGGAAAGGATCGCCAGCGCCTCCTGGCTGGAGCGGGCCGCCAGCAGCGCCTGCCGCCCCTCCGCGTCCAGCGCGCGCGCCAGCGCGCCAATCAGACGGGTGTATGCCGTGGTCGCCTCTGCCGGCGCCAGGACCATGGCCAGGAACTGCGCCGGCTGGTCGTCCGCGGCGTCGAACCGCACGCCAGCGCGGCAAATGCCGAAGGCGCAGACCATGCGGTCCACTGCGCCCGTGCGGGCATGCGGCAGTGCAATTCCACTTTCGATGATGGTGGCGGCCTTCTGCTCGCGGGCGAAGATCGCCGCGCGCGCCTCGTCCGGCGCGGTCACCGCGCCGCTTCGCGCGCACAGCGCGATGAGCTGGTCGAGCGCCTCCTCCTTGGTGCCGGCGCGCAGATCGAGCGAGATGCTCTGCCAGGCCAGGCTCGCCAGCGCCACGGGCTGGCGGCTGTTGCGCGGCGCGCCGCCCGTCAGCACAGCCTGCATGTCCTCCGCGGTGTCGCACGCCAGAAGCGCCGCGCGCCCCTGCTCGCCGAGCGTCTGGCTGACGGCTGCCAGGAACTGGAGCTGTGGCGCGGCTGTGTGGCGCGGCGCCAAAGTCAGCACGACGATGCGCGCGGGCTTGCCGTCCAGCGCGTCGAACGCCACGCCCTCAGGCTTCAGCCCCACGGCGCAGACCAACCGGTCCACTGCGTCCGTGCGGGCGTGCGGAACAGCCACGCCGTGCTGGAGGCCGGACGAAAACGTCTGCTCGCGCGCCAGCACGGCCTCCCGTGCCGCGCCCGGATCGCGCACCACGCCGGCAGCATGCAGCCGGTCGACAAGCTCGGCAATGATCCCCGCCTTGTCGCCAGCCTGCAGCCGCGGCACCAAGGAGCCCGCCTGGAATATGCCCCGCAGAACGGCCGGCGTGGCGACGCGCGCGACGCTCTCCGGCTCTGTCAGCAGTTGCCGGCGCAGCGCGGCGGCATCCAGCGGCTTGCGCAGCTCGCGCAGGCTCTGCTCGACCCCGGCAGCCACCTCGAGCATGGCTGTGTTGATCAGCTCGCGATCCTGCGACGCGCAGGCGAAGACGATCCGCGTGCCGGGGTTCTGCACGCTGAACGCGCTCGTGTCGCGGGTGAACTGGTAGAGGTGTTCGCGCCGGTGGAGGAGATTGACGTAGTACCCTTCGTCCTCGAACAGCTCGATCAGCCGGCCCATCACCAGCTCGGCCGCGCTGTGCGAGGGGAACGTGAAGACCAGTCGCGCGTCTTCGCCGGCGGCAAAGCCGTTGCGCGTGCCGGAACCGCCGCGCGCAAATGCCCGCTCCGTCAGCATCGGTGCCAGCAACCCGGCCACGAAAAAGATCGCCACCACGGCTGCCAGCAGACCCGCCGGCAGCAGCCCGGCAGCCAGAGCAGACACCACCACAGCCAGAGCCATCTCGCCGCGCGGCAGCATGATCGCCCCCACGCGCAGGCAGCCGACCGCGTTCAAGCCAGCCAGCCGGCCTGCCAGACCAGCGCCCGCCGCCTTGGCCAGCAACACCGCCAGCGCGAAGATTGCCGTGAACAACAGCACGCCCGGCTGGATCAGCAGCGAAGTATCCACCATGGCGCCGACCAGCGCGAAGCAGGGCGGGACAAACACTGCGTACACAGACTCCAGGCGATCCTGAATCTGATGGCGCGCCTCTGTTGCGGAGAAGGCCAGCCCCACCACGTAGGCCCCCATGAGCGGGGAAAGCCGCAGGTGCCAGAACACGCTGCCCGCCAGCAGCGCCAGCGCGATGCAGTACACGGCAGAGCCGTTGGCGTCCATCCCGAGCGCTGTCACACGGCCGCCGGCCTGCGCGATCGCCGACGCGACCGCGCCCACTGCCACGCCCGCGGCCAGCGTTTTCAGAAAGGCCTGCACCGCCAGCACAGGCGTGGGTTCGCCGCCAGCCAGCGCCACACCTGTGACGGTCGACAGCAGCGTCACGATCAGCAGATTGTCGATCGCCGCGCCGGAAAGCGCCACGCGCCCTTCGGCCGACTCCATCCGGTGCTGCCCGGCCAGCAGGCGCGCCATGCCGCCAACCGAGGCACCTGCCACGGCAAGCGCGGCCATCCAGGTGGAGGGCACCTGCCACGTTGCCGCGCACTCCAGCGTGCTTGCGGCCAGCCAGACAGCCACCGCGCCGCCGGCCAGCAGAGCAGCCAGCGTCCCGCCCAGCCCCACCGCAGCAGCAGCCAACGTATGCCGCCGCAGCAGCCGCACGTCTGTTTCCAGCCCGATCAGAAAGAGAAGCACCAGCATCGCCAGCGTGACAACTCCGGCCATGCCGCCAGCCGCCCATCCGCCGGCATCTGCCGACTCTGCCCCGAAAAGCGCGGCCGAGGCGAACATACCGCCCAGCGCGTGGGGGCCGATCAGAATGCCGGCCGCCAGGCTGCCCAGCGTGGCCGGCAGGTTCCAGCGGCGAAAAAGTGCGCTGCCCAGCCGGGCTGCCAGGATCAGCAGCCCCAGTTGAAGAATTACGTGCAGCGCGGCATCCATTGCACCAGCCCCCTTCGTTTCCACGACGGATCGGACACCGTATGTTCCGGCTGCCCGTTACTCGTGAATCGTAACGCGCCTAGCGGCCAAATCCAGCCTGAAATGTCTGCGGTGTGCGGCCACGAAGGGGAGGAAGAAGGCCGGGAAGAACCTAAAGGGGTGAGTTTCTGCGCGCCTGGCGCGCGGAAACTTCCTTCGCGATCCTCCCCGCCCCTTCGCCCGCTTCGTGTCCGGAACCACCTCAATCACTGCGGCGCCGTCACATCCATCCGCGCCATGGGGTGCCAGCCGTCGGCGGTCTTGGCGTCGAGCGCAAACCAGACGCGGGGACAGCCATCGTCGCCCACAATCGCCAGGTCCACCCAGGTCTCCCCGCGCCGGAGTGTGCGCGGGATCACGACCGGCTCCTCAAACCAGGTGTGCCCCGGCATCCACTGGCGGATGTCGGCCTTCAGCGGCACCACCACGCTCCGGCCGCGCTGCCGGAAGCGCAGCGCCAGGCGGTACGGACGGTAGATCGGCGCGCAGCCGACGTTATCGATGAAGAACGACATCTTGACCGGCGCGCCGCGCGCAGCCTCCAGCGGCAGCACCATCTGCCGCAACACGTACCGGTAACCGATCAGCCGGTCGAGTTCCTCCATCTTGGGGCGCGTGGCCGCAGGGAAGAGCACCGCCTTGGGCATGAAGACGGAGGTGTGGTAGCGGAGACCTTCGCGCACGACCACGTCCAGGTCGTAGCCGTCGAGGTACCAGCTTGCCACCGTTCCGCAGGTTTCCATGGTCACCGGTGCATGCTGCCAGGCTTCCTTGACGCCGCACTGCTCGATCTGGCGCGGGTAGGCATCAAACGTATGGTTGAACGTAAGCCCGCGGGGCGCGGCCGGATGATCCGGATTGCGCAGGTCGCCATAGCAATCCGCGCGCCACCCCACGTGCCGGTTCGTCCCAGCCGTGCTCTTCGCGGCACATTTGCACCCCGGCGTGCCGAGCATGGAGAGCAGTTGCGTCCTGCGGAAGCTCTTCCGGTAGATGTCCACCAGCTTTTGGGCCGTGCCGGGCGTGGAGTTGCCGCCCTCCTCGCCCCACATGCCGGCATAGGCAACGTCGATGCTCTCGAGGTCCGGGTGGCCGTCGTAGTGCTTGGCGAAGGCGCGCACAAAATCACCAAAATGCTTGAGGTAGCGCGGATCGTTGCAATCCGGTTCATTCGCCGCATAATCCCCCTTGCGGATCCAGCGCGCGCCAGTGTCCCAGTACCAGTCCGGCATGTTGACGGAACGCTCCGGCGGATGACGCTTGGCCTTGCCGGGTGTCTGGTCGAAGTCCACGCGGTCTGTGAAGGGCTCGAAGCGGGCCTGCAAAGTCTGCCCATGCTCGCGGGCCGCCCGCAGCGCGCCGTCGATGATGTCCCAGCGGTATTTCCCCTTGCGCGGCTCCAGCACGGCCCACGGCCAGCGGCAGTAGCTGAGCGTGGTGCGGGGGACGTACTTGACGTTCTCCGCGAGCGGGCCGCTGACCTTCGGGAACTCCAGCGGACCGTGGGTGTCGGACCAGAGCCAGGTCGGATAGAGCGGATCGCCCTGGAAGCGCTGGAAGGTGGTGGTGCCGCGGTGCGGATTCGGCAGCCAGGCGAAACTCTCCTTCGGACGCACGCGCTGGTTCTTCTCGTTCGGGCCAAACGCATCGCGCCAGCGGCGGATCGGCCGGCGCTTGGCCGGCTTGCGGCTGGCGCGCACGATGATTTCGCGCAGGATGCGCTCGACCCCGCCCGCCGGGTCGCCCCGCAGCGTTTTCTTCCACAAAGCCGGCGTCACCGCCAACTCCGTGAAGGCCGGCAGCTCCCGCAGCAGGAGCATCACGCGGCGGGTCTCGGCGGACCGCCCGAGCAGCCGGCGCCAGAAGTCCGGGCGCGTGCACCCTTCCGGAAGCGTTTTGACCAGCTCGGGCCTGGCCCGGAGAACTTCGACGATTTTCTTCAGTACCTGCGTTTCCGAGATCATGCCATTCCTGTTTTTCATGGTTTCTCTCCCTGCCGCATGCTGCGGCTTCGTTTTTCCACCACCCCAGTGCCTGCAATGTCCCCGGCCGTGATAGCCATCCGGCGCGCCAGCACCTCATCCGGATTCACGATGCGCCCGTAGTTCAGCGGCGCGTCGCCGTCACATCCATCCGGGCGACAGGATGCCAACCGTCGGCGGTCCTGGCGTCGAGCGCAAACCAGACGCGGGGACAGCCATCGTCGCCCACAATCGCCAGGTCCACCCAGGTCTCCCCGCGCCGAAGTGTGCGCGGAATCACGACCGGCTCCTCAAACCAGGTGTGCCCCGGCATCCACTGGTGGATATCGGCCTTCAGCGGCACCACCACGCTCCGGCCGCGCTGCCGGAAGCGCAGCGCCAGGCGGTACGGACGGTAGATCGGCGCGCAGCCGACGTTGTCGATGAAGAACGACATCTTGACCGGCGCGCCGCGCGCAGCCTCCAGCGGCAGAACCATCTGGCGCAGCGCGTACCGGTAGCCGATCAGCCGGTCGAGTTCCTCCATCTTGGGGCGCGTGGCCGCAGGGAAGAGCACCGCCTTGGGCATGAAGACGGAGGTGTGGTAGCGGAGACCTTCGCGCACGACCACGTCCAGGTCGTAGCCGTCGAGGTACCAACTCGCTACTGCCCAGCAGGTTTCCATGGTCACGGGCGCGTGCCTCCAGGCATTCGTGAGCCCGCACTGCGCGACCGACTTGGGGTACGCGTCGAACGTATGGTTGAACGTAAGGCCGCGAGGGGCGTCTGGATGGTCCGGACAGCGCAGGTCGCCAAAGCAGTCGGCGCGCCAGCCGATGTGCTGCCGCGTGCCGGCGGTCCGCTTGGAGGCGTGGGTGCATCCCGCGGTGCCCTCCATAGATAACAGCTGCGTCCGCTTGAAGTTCTTCAAATATACATCCACCAGCTTCGCGGCCGTGCGGGGCGTGGTGTTACCGCCGCACTCGCCCCAGAACCCAGCGTAAGCAATGTCAATGCTCTCGAGGTCCGGGTGGCCGTCGTAGCGCTTGGCGAAGGCGCGCACAAAATCACCAAAATGCTTGAGGTAGTGCGGGTCGTTGCAGTCCGGCTCATTGGCCGCGTACGGCCCTTTGCGAATCCAGCGCGCACCGGTATCCCAGTACCAGTCCGGCACGTTTACGGAGCGCTCCGGTGGATGACGCCTGGCCGTGCAGGGTGTCTGGTCGAAGTCCACGCGGTCCGTGTAGGGCTCGAAACGGGCCTGCAGAGTCTGGCCATGCTCGCGGGCTGCCCGCAGGGCGCCGTCGATGATGTCCCAGCGGTACTTCCCCTTGCGCGGCTCCAGCACGGCCCACGGCCAGCGGCAGTAGCTGAGCGTGGTGCGGGGAGTGTACTTGATGTTTTCTGCGAGCCGCCCCCTGACCTTCGGGAACTCCAGCGGACCGTGGGTGTCGGACGAGAACCAAGTCGGATAGAGCGGATCGCCCTGGAAGCGCTGGAAGGTTGTGGTGCCGCGATGCGGATTCGGCAGCCAGGCAAAGCTCTCCTTCGGACGCACGCGCTGGTTCTTCTCATTCGGGCCGAACGCGTCGCGCCAGCGACGGATCGGCCGGCGCTTGGCCGGCTTGCGGTTGGCGCGCACGATGAGGTCACGCAGGATGCGATCAATGCCGTCGCCCGTGTCCTCCCACAGCATCTTCTTCCACATCGCCGGCGAGGCTGCCCACTCCGTGAAGGCCGGCAGCTCCCGCAGCAGGAGCATCACGCGGCGGGTCTCGGCGGACCGCCCGAGCAGCCGGCGCCAGAAGTCCGGGCGCGTGCATCCTTCCGGAAGCGTTTTGACCAGCTCGGGCTTGGCCCGGAGAACTTCGACGATTTTCTTCAGTACCTGCGTTTCCGAGATCATGCCGTTCTTGTTTTTCAGGGTCTCTCTCCTTGCTACATGCCGCGGCTTCGTTTCTCGTTACCCCAGCGCCTGCAATGTCCCCAGCCAGGTCTGCTCGTCCGTGGCGTCCTTTTCGGGGACGACCAACGAAAGCGTCGTGCGCCGGGGGGCAAACAGCTCGGCGGCCAGTTGCTGAATGTCAGCGGCCGTGACTGCCATCAGGCGCGCCAGCACTTCGTCCGGCTTCACGATGCGCCCGTAGTTCAGCAGCGTGTCGCCGATCCATTGCATCTGGCTGCCTGTCCCCTCCAGACCGAGGCGGAACTGCCCCAGCAGATAGTCGCGGGCGCGGCGCAGCTCGCCGCGGCTGACCGGCTTCTCGCGCATGCGCGCCGTCTCGCGGGCGATCAGGCGCAGCGCATCGGCGGCACGGGCGCGGTCGAGCCCGGCTGAGATCACCGTTGCGCCGGTTTCGTCGAACAGCTGGAAGCTCGATTGCACGGCATAGGCCAGGCCGTGCTTCTCGCGCACGATCTGGAAGAGCCGCGAGCTCATGTTCTCGCCGAGAATGCTGTTGAGCAGACGCAGCGTGAAGCGGCGGCCGTCATTCCGGCCAAAGCCGCGGAACCCGATCGCCGCATGCACCTGCTCGATATCGCGCCGCGCCAGACGGAAGCGCGCCTGCGACACGCGGCGGTCCACTTGCCGGAACGTCTTGCGCCGGCCGGCCGGGAGGCGGCCGATGGCCGCGCGGACCAGTTCCACGGCAATCTCGTGGTCGAGCCGGCCGGCCATAGCGAAGATCGTGCTTGCGGGCTGGTAGTGGCGCCGCCGGAAACCATCGAGGTCGGCGCGTGTCATGGCGCGCAGCGTCTTTTCGTTCCCGACCAGCGGCCGCCCGAGCGGATGGCCGTCCCAGAGGCCGTCCATGAGCTGCTCCTGCACCACGTGCTGCGGCTGATCGCGGCACATGCGGAGCTCCTCGACGATCACGCCGCGCTCGCGATCGATGTCCGCCGGCGCAAACTTCGGCTCGCGGTACATGTCTGCCAGCACGTCGAACGCCTCGGCCAGCCGCTCGTGCGGCAGGCGCGCGTAGTAGCAGGTGGCGTCCTCCTGCGTGTAGGCATTGAGGTACCCGCCGCGCCCTTCGATGGCCTGCGAGATCTGCTTCGCTGTGCGGCGGCGCGTCCCCTTGAAGAGCATGTGCTCGATAAAGTGGCTCGCGCCGGCCACTGCGGGCGTCTCGTGCCGCCCGCCGACGCTGACCCAGAAACCGATTGCGACACTCTCCGCATCCGGCTGCGGCGCGGTGATCACGCGGGCACCATTAGGTAGCGTGGTCAGTTGGACATGATCAAGCATGGTACAAATCCTTTGGACACAGAGGGCACAGAGGGCACAGAGGGAGATTGAGCACTCAGAGGTGGAAGCGGCGGAGACCGTGTTTCAGCAGACGAACGTTGAAATTGATCAGAAGCCCTTTCTTGAAGCCAGAAAAACGTAGGTAGGACAAGATTTGCGCTTCATGCACGGTCAGAAGTTCGGCGATCGCCTTGATCTCCACAACGACTTCGTTCTCAACCACAAAATCCATCCGGTAGGCATCCTCGATGGTCGCGTCACGGTACGTGACATTCACCTCACGCTGTTCCTCGAAGGCAAGCCCGGCTGCCGCAAACTCGATCGACAAACACTTCTGGTAGGCTGACTCCAGCATCCCGGGACCAAGTTCCCGATGAACCTGCAGTGCACAGGCAATGATACGCCGCGTCAATGGATCGTCTTCCCTGCCTGTCCCTTTGCCGTTCTCCATCTCTCACCTGATCCGGAATGAATCCAACCAAATCTCTCTGTGCACTCAATCTTCCTCTGTGCCCTCTGTGTCCTTCACCCTTGTAGCGCCGCAGCCTGCAGCTCGGCCAGGGTGGTGCGGCCGTCGTAGAGTGACTTGCCAACGATTGCGCCGCGCAAGTTCGGGTGATTGAGCTGCACCAGTTCGCGCACGTGCTCCGGCGCGCTCACGCCGCCCGAGGCGATCACCTGACAGGAAGGCACGGTGCGGCACATCTCGTCCATGGCCGCCAGGTTGGGGCCGGCCAGCATGCCGTCCGTGGCCGTGTCGGTATAGATGATCGTGGCGACGCCCAGTTCTGCGGCGCGGCGCGCCAGGTCCGTGGCGCGCGTGTCGGAGGTTTCGACCCACCCCTTGACCTGCACGCGGCCGTCGCGGGCGTCGATCCCCACGGCGATGCGCTCGCCGTGCGCCTGCACCAGGCGGCGCAGCGCCGCAGAGTCAGCCAACGCGCGCGTGCCGATGATGACCCGTGCCACGCCGGCATCAAAGGCCCGGCGCACGTCGTCGTCCGTGCGCAGCCCGCCGCCGAGCTCGATTGGCACGCCTTCCATGGCTGCCACGATCCGGCGCACGACTTCAAAGTGACGC
Source organism: uncultured bacterium (assembly GCA_903916675.1). GTDB lineage: Bacteria > Verrucomicrobiota > Kiritimatiellia > RFP12 > CAIWXQ01 > CAIWXQ01. The sequence goes on from CAIWXQ010000014.1 coordinate 20,446, forward strand.
GGCGCGCCGGCAAAGGCGCCGTCGAGGTCCACCACGTGCAGTTCTTTCGCGCCCTGTTCGCGCCACTGGCGCGCCATGGCTGCGGGATCATCAGAATAGATGGTCGCATCCTCGGCGCGCCCCTGGCGCAGCCGCACGCAGCGGCCACTCTGAAGATCAATGGCGGGGAGAATGATCATAGGGGGTTTGGGACATAAAAGGTTTGGGACACAGAGGGCACAGAGCGGGAAGAGAGGTCACAGAGGATGTTGTGTCCTGAAAAGTTATCGCTCTGTGTGCTCAATCTCCCTCTGTGTCCTTTCGCTTGTCAAATCTTTCCCTTGCTCGATGGGATCCCCTTCTCGCGCGGGTCAAGTTCGACGGCCATGCGGAAGGCGCGGGCAAATCCCTTGAACATGGACTCGCAAGCGTGGTGGATCTCGTCGCCGTACACATGCTGAATGTGGAGGTTCATGCGCCCCTGCACGACCATTGCGCGGAAGAACTCCTCCAGCAGGCGCACATCGAAGTCGCGGATGCGGCGCGTGCGGCTGGCCAGACGGTACTGCAGGTAGGGCCGGCCGCCGAGATCCACGGCTGCCTGGCAGAGCGACTCGTCCATGGGCAGCAGGCACCAGCCGTAGCGGCGGATCCCCTTGCGCTGGCCCAGCGCCTGGTCGAGGCAGGTGCCCAGCACCAGCCCAAGATCTTCAACCGTGTGGTGATAGTCCACGGGCAGGTCGCCGCGCGCCTTGATCTTCAAGTCCACCAGCGCGTGACGGCCGAACAGCTCGAGCATGTGGTCCAGAAACGGCATGCCTGTAGAGATCTGGCAGCGGCCCGTGCCGTCGAGATTGAGCGACACCGCAATGTCGGTTTCGCGGGTCTGGCGATGCTGCTGGGCGCGGCGTGCGGTCATGGCAGTGTCTCCTTGCGATGTGCGCCCATTATGTTCTAAACCCCAGCACCGCACAAGGCAGGGATTGCCGACAAACAGCGCACGGCTACAGAAACTTCTGCGCCTTATGGCAAGCTGGCCGGGCGCAGGCGCAAATCCTGGCGGACATTGATCCGCGAGCCGGGAATGGCATTCCGGCCGAGCAGCGAGAGCGCCAGATTGCCGAGATCGCCGTTGCGGATCGGCTGGTGCTTGGCCGCGTAATCCGGACGGTCTGCGCCGGGCGCGCGCCGCGTGGCGGCATTCAGAGCGTACAGGTCGCCGGCTGTCACGCCCGCGCCCCAAGTGAGAAAGGGAATGGTGTAGTCCAGCGGCTCGGCCGGATCGCCGTGATTGTTTCCCTTGCCGCCATGGTCGGCCGTGACGATCAGGGTGGTTTTCCCTTTCAGGGTGGGATTGTTGGTCATCTGTGCCATCATGCGCCCCAGGCAGTGGTCCACCGTGATCAGCTCGGCATTGAAGAGATCGCTGCCCCACTCCGTGGCGTGGCCGGCGGCATCGGTCGCGCCGAAATGCACAAAGGCAAAGTGGCACGGCTGCGATTGCATGGCGGCAAGGAAACTGGCGGTCAGCTCTTCGGATGTTTTCTCATATCCGAAAACGTCCGGGTGGTACGAAACCGCATAGAGCGAGAATTTGGTCTTGGTGGACCAGAGCCCTGTGCGGCGACCGTGCTCGCGGGCCACGTCGAAAACGCTGGCCACATACTGACCGGCGTTCGAATGGATTGTCATGCCTTCTTCCGGGTCCGTATTGCTGGTCCACAGGTGCCCGCCCGCCGCCTTGACCGGCCGGCTCGTGAGCATCGAGGTGTGGTTGGGCAGCGTCACCGTCATGTCGTAATCCGCACGGGCGTTGGTGGTGCATGCGCCTTCCGCCTCGATCTGCTTGAAATGCGGCAGTTGCCCGGCGTCGATCAGGCGCTGCATGTAAGTGGTGCCCATGCCGTCGACGCTCACGGCGATCACATATTCGGAGGCCTGGGCGAATCCGGCTACCAGCAGCAGCAAACCAAAAATCAGACATCTCATTTGCATCTCCGATGGGACCTGGCCACAACCTCGGCAAGGCGCTCCGATCCTTGCGCCTTCATCCCAGCGCTTTCAGCAGCGCGTCGATCTCGGCATCCGTGCCAATGGTGATGCGCAGGAATTCGCCGGTGCGCGGCCCGGGGAAGTAGCGCACGAAGATCTTGCGGGCGCGCAGGCGCTCGAAGATTTCCCGGGCATTGCCGTCCGGCGGCCGGGCAAAGATGAAGTTGGTCTCGGACGGCAGCACGCGCCACCCCGCGGCTGCCAGCGCGGCGCGCAGCCGCTCGCGCGTGGCCTGGATGCGCCGCACGTTGGCGCGCATCCAGTCGAGATCAGCCAGCGCCGCCAGCCCCACGGTCTGCGTGAGCATGTCGAGGTTGTACGAGTCCTTGATCTTGTCGATCGCCGCGATCAACGGCTCCGGGCCGACCACGTAGCCGAGCCGCAGCCCGGCCAGGGAGAACGATTTCGACAGCGTGCGCATGACCAGCGTGTTCGCGTTGCCGGGCGCCAAGGCCAGGTCCATGAAGTTGTCGCGCGCAAAATCCACGTAGGCTTCGTCGAGCAGCACCACGCCGTCGAACGCCCGACAGAACGCCGTCACAGCTGCGCGGTCGTACTGCAGCGCGGTGGGCGCGTTGGGCGTGGTCAGCAGGAAGAGAGAGGCGCGGAACTTGTCCGGCATGCGCCAGGCAAAGTCCGGCCCGAGGTCCACCGGCTGTTGCGCCGCGCCGCGGATGTCGGCCAGCACGGGGTAGAGCGAGTAGGAAGGGTCGAAATAGCCGACGCTGCCGTTGTTCTCCACAAAGGCGCGCGTAGCGAGCGCAAGGATCTCGTCCGACCCATTGCCGACGAAGACCTGCTCGACGCGGCAGTTGTGGATCTCGGCCACGCGGCGGCGCAGGGTCATGGCGCGCGGGTCAGGATAGAGGCGCAACCGCTCGGCAGTAAACGAGGTCAGCGCCGCAGCCACCTTTGGCGAAGGCGGATACGGGTTTTCGTTCGTGTTGAGCTTGATCATCCCGCGATCCTGCGGCTGCTCACCGGGCGTGTAGGCAGTCAGCGCAGCGATGTTTTTGGCGATGTAGCGGTTCATGGCGGAGATTCCAAAAAGTGAATGATGGAATATTGAGGGGAGATTGGCAAGCGGAGAGGGATTGCCGCTTATTGACCCCTGCCAAGATAGGACATAACTTGCGGCCTGCCTTTCGATACCGATCCCGATAGCGACCCCGACCCCGATGCGGCGGGGCGGCGCAGACTCTCATGTCTTGCCTCCACTGGATGTCGCCTTTATCATGAAAATATTCTGCTGATAGCGGCAACCGTGGAAGAGAGGATTGACCATGGGCACAAAGATTCGATGGGGCCTGCTGGCAACCGGCGCAATCGCCAAGGCATTTGCCCGAGGCGTGCAAGTATCGCAGACTGGCGAACTGGTGGCCGTGGGGTCGCGTTCGCTGGAAAAGGCGCGGGCATTCGGCGCGGAGTTCGGCATTCCGGCGTGCCACGGTTCCTACGAGGCACTGCTGGCCGATCCCGCTGTCGAGGCGGTCTATATCTCCACGCCTCACCCGCAGCATGCTGCGTGGGCCATCCAGGCGGCGGAAGCCGGCAAGCACGTCCTGGTCGAAAAACCCATGGGGATCAATCAACACGAAGCGCAGGCCATGATCGAGGCCGCCGTGGCCAATCGGGTCTTCCTCATGGAAGCCTACATGTACCGCTGCCATCCGCAGACTGCCAAACTGGTGGAACTGCTGCAGGCCAAGGCCATCGGCGAGGTCCGCGTGATTCAGGCCACTTTCTCATTCCAAGCTGGATTCGATATTGCCAGCCGCCTTTGGAGCAATGCGCTGGCCGGCGGCGGCATCCTGGATGTCGGCGGCTACACCACCTCCATCACGCGCCTCGTGGCGGGTGCTGCACAGGGGTTGCCATTTGCCGATCCGGTTGCTGTCAGCGGCGCAGGCTTTCTGCACCCGCAGACCGGCGTGGACACCCGGGCCGTGGCCACGCTCCGGTTCGCCAGCGGCATCGTGGCGACCCTCGCCACCGGCGTGGACGTAAACCAGGAGAATGTCCTGCGCATCTTCGGCAGCGAGGGGAACATCCTGGTCCCCAACCCGTACGCGGCAGGGCGCAAAAGCCCCCAGCCGGGCACGATTATCGTCAATCGCAATGGTGAGGCGCCGCGCGAAGTCATGGCCGACTCGCCGTTCACCAGCTTCACGCACGAGGCCGACGTCTGCGGGCGCGCCATTCGCGCCGGACGCCAGCAGCCAGATGCGCCCGCCATGACGTGGGCTGATTCGCTCGGCAACCTCCGCGTGCAAGATGCCTGGCGCGCCGCCATCGGCCTGACCTACGAAGCGGAAAAGCCCGCCAACCTCCAGCCGGTCACCGTGGCCAGCCGGCCGTTGCGGGTGCGCGCCGCCAAGCCCATCCCCTCCGGTTGCCTCGCGGGACTGGACAAACCGGTCGCGCGCCTGATCATGGGCGTGGACAATCAGACAACCATGCCGCACGCAGCCACGATCTTCGACGACTACTTCGAACGCGGCGGCAACGCCTTCGACACCGCGGTCGCCTACGGCGAGCTCAAATCCCGCCTGCTGGGGCGCTGGATCGCGTCGCGCGGCATCCGCGATCGCGTCGTGATCATCGCCAAGGGCGCCCACACGCCGAACTGCACCCCCTCGGACATGGCTTCGCAGCTCCAGACACAGCTCGAGTGGCTCGGCACGGACCACGCCGACGTCTATCTGCTGCACCGCGACAACCCGGAAATTCGGGTGGGCGAGTTCATCGACGCGCTGAACGAGCAGGTGCGCGCCGGACGCATCCGCGTGTTCGGCGGCAGCAATTGGACGATCGAGCGCGTCAAGAAGGCCAACGCCTACGCCAAGCGCAAGGGACTGCAGGGGTTTGCAGCGGTCTCGAACAATCTGGCCCTGGCGGAAATGGTCAAGCCTGTCTGGGCCGGCTGCCTCCACATGCACGACGCCGCGGACCGCGCCTGGTTCAAGCGCACGCAGACCGCGCTGCTGCCGTGGTCCAGCCAGGCACGCGGCTTCTTCGTGCCTGACCGTGCCCGGCCCGACAAGCGCGACGACGCGGAACTGGCCGAAAGCTGGTACTCAGACGATAATTTCCGGCGACAGGCCCGGGCCATCGAGCTGGCGGCCAAGTACAAGGTCGAGCCGATCAGCATCGCGCTCGCGTGGGTGCTGTGCCAGCCGTTCCCGGTCTTCCCGCTGATCGGCCCACGCCAGATCTTTGAGACGCGCTCCAGCCTCGCGGCGCTGGACGTGCATCTGACGCCGAAGGAGATGAAGTACCTGAATCTGGAAGATGCCCGGGGCTCCGCGCCAACCCAAGGGCAGCCGCGTTCCGCATAGAGCAACCCTCACACGCGCTTCGCCCGGTCCAAGGGGCTTCACACACAAACCGCAGCCGGCTGGACGGCTTGTTCGGGAGGAACGATGAACCGGAAGACGCACACCGCTTCGCTGCTCAAGGAGATGCAGGGGGCGAACTGGATCTGGTGGGATCGCCTGGAGAAGAACCCGATCCATTCGTTCATGCAGGCGCGACGGAGCTTTGTCCTTGCGTCCGTTCCGCGGAAGGCGGAAGTCCTCGTCACAGCCGACACGCGGTACCGCCTCTATGTGAACGGCCAGTATGTCTGCCAGGGCCCGGCCCGCGGTTATCAGATGTCGCAACCGACCGACCGGATGGATCTCACGCCCTTTCTGCAGAAGGGCCGAAACGCCATTGCCGCGCTGGTTCACTGCGAGGGCATCTCGACCTTCCAGCACCTGAACCAGGGCGCGGGAGGATTCATCCTCAAGGGGAAGGCTGGAACCGCCTGTCTGGACACCGGATCGAACTGGCGGGTGCGTCAGGCCCCTGGCTACAGGCCCAACATCACCCGCGTCTCGATACAACTCGGCTTCGAGGAGGAATTCGACGCCCGCGCGACGGACGGCGACTGGACCGCCCCCGATTACGATGACTCCGGCTGGCTGAGCCGCTTCTCCCAGCGCGTGGCGGGCGGCATGCCCTGGCACGATTTCGAGCCGCGCGGCATTCCGCTCCTGCAGGAGGAACTTGTGCTGCCCCGCGCCATCTGCTTTGCGTGCGCCGGGGAGAACGGCGCCGGCGCGGAGCGGGAGAACCTCAATCTCGGCCTGCTGTATTTCAACGAATTGCGCGCATGGAAACCAGTGCCGGGCCGAAACGCCGCGCAAGTCGAGCTCCCGGCCGCGGGAGAGGGAAAATTCGTCTCCTGTTGCCTCGACTTCGGGAAAGAGGTGGTCGGCGCGATCCGCCTCGAAGTGGCGGGCGGCGCAGGCGGCGAGATCATCGACAGCACCGTGTGCGAGGGTGCCGACGCGCAGAAGGGGCCCCTGTTCGTCTCCCCGGAAATCGACTGCCGCATGTCGTTTGCCAATCGCCTGGTTCTCCGGGAGGGGGCCACGCACCACGAGCAGTTCGACTACTGGGGGTTCCGCTACCTGATCCTCACGGCGCGCGGGACAACGCGGCCGCTTACCGTCCGCGTGTCGCTCCGCCAGGTCGGCTATCCGCTGGACATTCAGGCCGCGTTCCACTCGTCGAGCGAACGGTTGAACCGGATCTACGAAGCGGCGGTCCAGACCCAGAAGTGCTGCACGCTCGACGCCTATGTCGACTGCCCGTGGCGCGAACAGGCCCAGTGGTGGGGCGACGCTCGTGTGCAGGGGAAAAACACCTTCTATCTTGCCGCCGATGCCCGCCTGCTGAGGCGCGGCATCCGCCAGATCGGCACCCAGCAGATTCCGAACGGGCTGACCTACGGCCACGCGCCGACCGCGGCGCACGGCTGCATCCTGCCCGATTTCACCCTCACCTGGATCATGACCCACTGGGACTACTACTACCAAACGGGCGATGTCAGCCTTTTTCAGGAGATGAAGGACCGTATTGTCCACGCACTGGCCTATTTCGAGGAGTGGACCGGCGACAACGGCCTCCTCGCCTATGACCATCGCTACTGGCTTTTCCTGGACTGGGCCCCAGTCTTCAAAGAGGGGTATTCTGGCATTTACAACATCTTTTACTTCATGACGCTAAAAAGCGCGGCCGATCTGTTCCTGTTGATTGGCGAAAGGAGCGAGGCCGCGAAATGCCGCCGGAAGGCGGTTGCGCTGGAAAAGGCCCTGCGAACGACCCTCTGGGACTCGAAGCGGCAGACCCTCCACGGAGGGCGCGATTGGAAGAACCGGCCGGTGGAGCAGAACTCGGCCCATCTCTATGCCATTGCGATCCTGGCAGGCTTCCTGCCGGAACATCATGCCGAATTCGCCGAGCGCTTCCTGCTGCCACTGGTGGCGGGCGACCACAAGGATCCGCTCACGCCATCGCCCTTCTACATGCACTATATTTTCGAGGCGCTGAAGATGCTGGGGTGGATGGATGCGGTGGTCGACAACATCGACCGCTGGTGGGGCGGGATGCTCGACCGGGGGCTGACGACCTTCGAGGAAATATGGGGCGCCGTGCCGGGGCACACCAGTCTCTGCCATGCTTGGAGCGCGCATCCAATCATCCATTTCTCCAACATCCTACTCGGCGTCTGGCAGGAAGACGTTGCCTGGAAGCGAATCCGCTTCGCGCCCAGTTTCTGCCAGGTTTCCGCCGTGGAAGGCAAGGTGGCTACGCCGCACGGCCCGGTTTTGGTCTGCTGGAAGAAAGAGGGAGCGAGGATTCGGGTGTCCCTCGCACTGCCCCGGGGGATTTCAGCAACGGTGGAACTGCCCGGCCGGCGGCGGGAAATGGTTTCCGGAAAGAAAAGCTGGGAGGTTGCGAGCTAGCGTCCCTCGTCCGGCAGAGGCGCGTCAAAACACGACACAGACGTGCCTTGCATTGCTCCTGAGATTCCCGCAATCCCGCACCCGCATAGCCTGCCGCTCGATCGCAACACGATCAGAATTTCAGCCTGAAAAAGCAGCGATCACCCATCACCGGAAGGGTGAAAGTGTTGGTCGGCGGAGTGGCCAGGATGTTGGTTGGCAGCGTTCCCACGAAGCCATCCAGCAGGTTGGTTGTATATTGGACGGTGAAGAATTCTCCCGTGGCGCTCTGCCAGGTCATGTCAACCTGACCCTGCTGAAGGCTGGGTTGCAGACCGAGCGGCAGCGGCACCCTGGGGCCGAGACCGCTGACATTCACGGGGCGCCAGCGGTCAATTGTCGTCCCATCGCCGCACTGCCCCTGGTCGTTGGCGCCCCATTGCCAGACCGAGCCGTCCGCCTTGACGGCGATGTTGTGGTAGTCCCGCGCGGCCATCCTGACCACATTGCTGAACCCGGCGCCGTAGCTGTCCGTCAAAATCCTTGACGGCACCGGATTCGCCGCGCTGTTGGTGGTGCCATTGCCCAATTCTCCCACATCGTTCTTTCCCCATTTCCAGATGGTGCCGTCCGCTCCGAGCGCCGAGGAGTGCAAATCCCCGCCGGAAACCGCCACCATATTGCTCAGGCCGACGGCCTGGACGGGCACAGTGCTGTTATTGGCGGTTCCATCTCCCAGGCAGCCAAAGTCGTTCTTGCCCCATGCCCAGACTGTGCCATTAGACTTCAATGCCAACGCATGGTCCCACCCCGCGGAAATCGCAACCACGTTCGAGAATCCGGAAATTTTCTGGGGGGTGTAGCTGCTGCCGATCACACGGCCAAGGCCCCACTGGTACACCGTGCCGTCGGGCATCAGAGCAATGCTGAAGTGATATCCAGCGGAGACAACGGCGGGGTTGGTCAGCCCGACCACCTGAACCGGCACGAGCGTCGCATTGGTGGTGCCGTTGCCGAGCGCGCCGGTCGAGTTCCAGCCCCAGCCCCAGACCGTGCCGTTGGATTCTACGGCCAGCGTATGGTAGTCGCGACCGCCGAGGGCCACCACGTCGTGCAGGCCGCTGACCTGCGTCGGCACGCTCGCATCGTTGGTGGTGCCGTTCCCCAGCAGGCCTATGGTGGTCATGTTCGCACCCCAGGCCCAGACGGTGCCGTCCGACCGCACGGCCACGTTGTGCACTTCGCCGCCCATGATGGCGCTGACCTGGTTGAAGAATCCGACATTTCCCGGACCATGGACCTCCACGGGTGCCAACACGCGGTTCGTGGCTGCCGGGTTCAGCCCGATGCCCAGTTTACCGCCGAAGTTCGCGCCCCACGTCCACACCGTGCCGTCAGACTTCAACACGACCGTGCCGCGCGCGCCGCCCCAGACCGATGCCACGTCGGCAGCCAGCACGGGCAGGCAGGTCGCCATAAGCAGTGCCAGCCCAAACCCGAGTGCTCGTTTCACGACGCGCCCCAGCCGCAGTGGCAGCTCCGCCAATATTCCGATGGAGAACGCCATGAACGATTCCCTTTTGAAAAGTGGTCTGGCTGCCGCCCGGCGACAACACCGGCCCATCACTTGAAGAACGCCCGGTAGAGGCTCTGCACGGCGCGGTCGCGGTCCGCGGCCTTGACGCCGAACATGATACTGATCTCCGAGGCGCCCTGGTTGATCATCTCGATGTTGACCTTGGCGTCGGCGAGCGCCTGGCTGGCGCGCGCGGCCATGCCGACCGCGTATTGCATCCCCTCGCCCACGACCATAATCAGCGCATGGCCACGCTCCACCAGCATGTTGTCCGGATGAAATTCCGCCTGGATGCGCGCCACCACGCGCGCCTCCCGCGCGGCATCGAAGCGCGCCTCGCGGATCACGACAGAGACGTTGTCGATGCCGGAGGGCATGTGCTCGATCGAGACACCCTCCTCCTCGAACATCTGCAGCAGTCGGCGGCAGAAACCAACCTCACGGTTCATCAGATACTTGTCGACGTAGACGTTGACAAACCCGGTGTCGCTGGCGATCCCCACCACAGCGCACTCGCCGGGCTTGACCTCGCGCTTGGGCACCACCATCGTGCCCGGTTGCTCCGGCCGGTTCGTATTGCGGATGTTGATCGGGACGCCGGCGCGGATGGCCGGCAGCACGGCCTCGTCGTGGAACACGCCAAACCCGGCATAGGAGAGTTCGCGCATTTCGCGGAAGGTCATGGTGGCAATGGCGTGGCGCACTTCCGGCACGAGGCGCGGGTCCACGGCAAAAACCGAGTCCACGTCCGTGAAGTTCTCGTACACTGTGGCCTTTACTGCCGCGGCCAGGATCGCGCCGGTGATGTCCGACCCGCCGCGCGGGAACGTCGCCACCGCACCGCTCCTGGTGTAGCCGAAGAAGCCGGGAAAGATCGCCAGCCCGCGGCGGTTGCCGAGTGACGCAGCCAGGTTGGGGTACGACTCGGGCAGCAGTTGCGCGTTGCCGAACTCGTCGGTCAGGAGCATCCCCGCGTCGCGCGGGTCCACGTACTCGGCTGCCACGCCGCGCGCGCGGAAGGCGGCAGCCGTGATGCGGGCGCTGTTATCCTCGCCAGCGGCCTTCATGGCGTCCAGGAACATCCCGTCGTGGCTGCGGTTGCTTGCCAGGCGGCGGCGCAGATCGGCGTCGATCTCCGCCACGATGCCGGCTTCGAGCCCCAGCGTGCGCTGGATCTCGGCGTAGCGGTCCACGATCTCCCGCAGGGCCGGTTCCGGATCCTTGTTGGCCAGGGCGCGGTTGGCGCAGTCGATCAGCAGGTCCGTGACCTTCGTGTCCTGCTTGCTACGCTTGCCGGGGGCCGAGACTACTACAATGCGGCGGGAGGGATCTGCCAGGACAATGTCGCAGACCTTCTTGAGCTGTCCGCCATCTGCCAACGAGGTGCCGCCGAACTTACAGACCTTGATCATGTGCGTCGCCTTCTTTGTGTGAAACAGGATTCAGAAGGACGCCCAATTCGTATGGTGTCTCATTCTGAATTCTGGATTCTGAATCCTGAATTCTCACGATTAATCCAGCATCCGCAGCTTCCTCGGCTTCTCGCCCACCACGCCGGCAGCGTGGATCTCGGCCAGTGCGGCGTCGAGCTCCGCCTCGCGCGCGGCATGCGTCAGCACCACCACAGGCACGTGGCCGCCCTCCTGCGGCACGACGCGCTGGGTCACAGCCGAGATGCTCACGTTGTGCCGGCCGAGGATACTGGTGAAGATGCCAAGCGAACCCGGCTTGTCGAGGACCATCAGGCGCACGTAGTAGCGGCTGGTGACCTCGGCCAGCGGACGCACGTGGAGGATGCGGCAGGCGCGCGGCACGCCGCGGTGGTGGCGCGGCTGTTTCGAGGCCAGGTTACGGGCCACGTCGGCCAGATCGCCGATCACGGTGCTGGCCGTGGGGTCGCGCCCCGCGCCGCGGCCGTAGTATAGGGTGTCGCCGGCGAGGTCGCACTGCACCATCACGGCGTTGAAGACCTGGTTGACAGATGCCAGCATGTGGTCCATCGGCACAAGCATCGGGTGCACGCGCACCTCGATCTCATCGCCGTCGCGGCAGATCACGGCCAGCAGCTTGATGCGGTAGCCAAGCTCGCGGGCATAGCGTACATCCATGTCTGAGAGGCCGCGGATTCCCTCGACCGTCACGGCGGACATCGGCACGTGGAAACCGTAGGCCAACGAGGCGAGGATCACGGCTTTGTGGGCGGTGTCGAATCCGTCGATGTCGAGGCTCGGGTCCGCCTCGGCATAGCCGGCCACCTGCGCCGCCCGGAGAACGTCGTCGAAAGCCGCACCCTCCGTGTCCATGCGGGTCAGGATGTAGTTACAGGTGCCGTTGAGGATGCCAAGCATGCGTCGCACCTGGTTGCCGACCAGCCCCTCGCGCAGCACGCGGATGATCGGAATGCCGCCGCCCACGCTGGCGCCGAAGTAGAGGTCCACTCCTCCCTTTTCGGCCAGCCCGAAGATCTCTTCGCCATACTCGGCCAGCAGCTTCTTGTTGGCGGTCACAACCGGCTTTTTCGCCTGCAGGGCCTCGGCCACCAGTGTGCGCGCCACGCCGGTGCCGCCGATCAGCTCGATGACGATGTCCACGGACGGATCGTGAATGACCTCGCGGGCATCACGGGTCAGCAGGGCGCGGTCCACGGGGACGCCACGGTCGCGGTCGATGTCGACATCCGCAATACGCCGCAGCACCAATTCGACGCCCAAGCGGTGCATCAGGATTTCGCGGTTGCGGCACAGGCCATCCACGACCCCCGCTCCCACGGTGCCGAATCCCAGCAAGCCGATGCCGATCTGTTTCATTCTCCGCTCCTGCCCGCCCGCGCAAGCCCTTGCACGAAAGGCAAATAAAGATAGGCCAACCTGCCGGTTGCCACAAGGCGCAAAAATGCGGCCCACGGCGGACACAACAGGGGCGCCGGGTAAGTGGCCCGCGGTTCTGTGCGCCGGCGATTCCGGTGTCGAATCCGGCGCCACGGCGCTATACTGCATTGCAACGCCGTATGTATCGCTACCCGCCCAGTTATGAAGCACGCTGCCAGGCCGAATTGAGCCTGGGGCTTGACCATGTGCCGGCCTATGCGTCCTGGCAGGCGATCCTTGCGGGCGAAACTGCGTGCTCCGTAGACGAGCGTTTCCGCCGCCTGCCGCTGCTCACCAAGGCCGATATCCGCCGCGCCGGCCTGACAGGCCTGGCTGCGCCCGGGTACGACGTGGACGCCGCGCTGGCGAGCAACGAGATCAGCGTCACCCACACCAGCGGCACCACCGACGAACGCGTCGATCTCGTCTGGACGCAGGCCTGGTGGGATGCCTGCGAGCGCGCATCCTGGACGATCAACGCCCACACCGCAGGCCTCGACGATCATCCCGAGGCGATCCTGTGCAGCCCCCTCTCCGTCGGTGTGCGCGGCCACGGCCGGTCGCTCGACTGGAATGAGCGCCGGCTCGCACGCTTTCTGTTTCTCAACGAGTATGACGACTCGCGCGACTGGACCGACGACCACGTGCGCCGCATGGCCGCGGAGATGGACCGGTTTCAGCCGGTGGTGCTCGAAGCCAACCCGACCCAGCTCGCCCGCTTCGCGCGCCGGCTCATGGCGCTCGGCTTGCGCTGCCACACCCCGCATCTGATCGTGCTGACCTACGAGTTTCCGTCGGCCGTGCACCTGCGGCAGGCGCGGCGCGCGTTCGACTGCCCGATTGCCAGCTCCTACGGCTGCACCGAGGCGGGCTACGTGTTCATGGAGTGCGCCTGCGGCTGCCTTCACCAGAACGTCGATTTCGTGCGCGTCGAGTTCCAGCCGCTCACGGCACGCTTCGACCTGCCGGGGATCGGCCGGATCGCGCTCACGAGCCTCGGAAACCCGTGGCGGGTGCTGCTCCGCTTCGATGTGGGCGACCTGGTCCGCCTCCGCCCGCCGGACCAGCCGTGCGCGTGTGGCATCCGCGAAGGGGTCGTGGTGGACCGGATGGAGGGGCGCGTCAAGGATCTGACCTTCGACGCCGCCGGCCGGCCGATCACCGTCGCCGGCCTCGATGCTGCCGTGGCCGCCGTGCCATCCGTACTCGAATACCGCGTGACGCAGACCGCGCCGCGCCGCCTAACGGCCGCAGCCGTGTTCGAAGACGACCCCGTTACCGGCGCCGCGCGCCTGCGCGAACAATTGACCGGACTCTACAGAACTGCCGACGTGGCCGTGGAATCTGTACCGGCCATCGCGCCGGAACCTTCCGGCAAGCACCGCATCGCGCACGGCAGCCAGCCGTTTGACAGCGACGCGCTCTTCGAAGGCCTTGCTGCCGCGCCATGACCGCCCCCCTCCATTTGCTGGCTGGCGGACCGGCAAGCGATCGCCGGCATGTGACGCGGCTTCTCGCCTTGGCGCTGGCGTCTGCCGGCTGCCAGGCTCCGGCCGTGGCATACGTCGGCGCCGCCAGTGGCGACAACGCCGCTTTCATCCGCCGTATCGCAGGGCTGCTGACCGATGCCGGCGCCGGCCAGGTGGCACTCGCGCCGTCGTACGGTCCGGCCGTTCTTCCGCGGTTCCGAGGCGCGCTCGATGCGGCACGCGTCGTTTTCATCAGCGGTGGCGACGTCGAAGCCGGCATGCAAACGCTGCACACCGTAGGAACGGCGCCGCTGCTGCGGCAGCGTTTCGAAGCCGGCGTACCGTTCATCGGGCTCTCGGCCGGCAGCATCATGCTCGGCCACGCATGGATCGCATGGCGCGACGCCGACGCCGACACCAGCGCCTACGTCTTCCCCTGTCTCGGCCTGGCACCCGTGATCTGCGACACGCACGCTGAGGACGACGGCTGGTCCGAACTGCGTTTCCTCGCGGCGCGGCAGCCTGCGCGCACGTCCGTGTTCGGCATTACCACGCCAGCCATGCTGCGCGTGCATCCAAATGGCCGGTTAGAGGCGATCGGCGGACCGATTCATCGGTTCGAGAAGCGTGACGAAAAGGTCGTACGGGTCGCAGGTTTGGCAGACGCAGGATACCTACGAGCACGGAGATCGGAGAAAGGGAATCCGAAGGACACGAAGGATTTTGAAGGGCCGACGCGGTAGTCTATACTAGCTATCCTCTGGCGCAGGCGTTTCGCCTGCAACCCGAGCCGCGTCGGACCCACCTATTCCCGGCGCGATTGCCATTGCCTCTGCCCGCAGCGATGGTGTACAAGTTGCGCCGGACTGACAACCATGCCAATTTACGAATACAACTGTTCCGCCTGCGGGCACCGGTTCGACCACTTGGCGCGCACGTTGCGCGACACAGCGAAGAAATGCCCCACGTGCGGCGCGACCAAGCTGCAGAAGGGGTTTTCGCCTTTTGCCGCGCGCGTCCCGACCGCTGCCTCCAAGGCCTGCGACAGTTGCGTCACCAGCCCCGCCTGCCCCAGCGCCGGCCACGGCAGGTGCGGCGGCGACTGCGGTTGCGGCGGGTGAACTAATTACAACGCCTTTTTCTTCCTCTTGCCCACCGACATCTCCGCCAGTTTCGCCTTCGCTTCCCTAGCCCCAAAATCCCTAATGCCAAGAATATTCGCCCGGGTCGCAGCCCTGACCCGCAACGCCCCGTCTTTCCGTTCCCACTGGTAGACATTCTGCGAGGATACCCCTGCCAGTTTCCCGAACTCCCCCTGGGTCAGCCGCAGTTTCTTTCGCAGGCTTCGCATTCCCTTGCCAGTGATCCTTGCCTTCTTGCCTTCTACTGGTTCGGGCGCAGGCATCTTGATTTTGGACAACAGGGCAGACAGACTCTTCGTTGCCTCCTCCAGGGCAGAGACCCGTCTTTTAATATCAGCAAGCGCTTTCCGGGCGGCAATAGAGGGCTTTTTGACAGGGGTGATGGCTGCCTTGGCCTCTTTGCGGGAAAGCCGAATGATTTCGTCTTTGAATACTCTGGCGATGTTGGGCATGAGGGGCTCCTTTTACTGACTCTCGGATTGTAATGTAACCAGTGGAATTATTCTTCCTTGCTCTTTCTGGCAAGCAGATCGAAAAGACGATAACACCAAACAGAGCAGTTAGGAAATTATACTGTCAGCTTCTTTATTTTCAAACGCAAATTCCAAAAAGGGGTTGATTTCCGCGAGGGGTCTTGTATTCTATCCCCGCTTCTCCGAAAGAGGCCCCGTATGCCGGACTGTTGCGGAACCTTTTTGGGTGAAATTTGGCGCGCAAACCTGATTATCTTAACCCATTAATCTCAAGCAAGTTATATCAGCTTTGGCGGTTTAGCTCAGTTGGTAGAGCAGCGGAATCATAATCCGTCGGTCACAGGTTCAAGTCCTGTAGCCGCCACCACTCAAAAGACCCTTAAAACACGCAAAAGTGCCAGTGTTTTAAGGGTTTTTTGTTTCAGGGCCTGGCAAAACCCGTGCGCTTATCCGCTCCTGCAATCTGCACCCGGCTCCTTCATATCCGGTACATAAACGGTACAGTTTTTAGGCCGTCAAGGGTGCCCGATTGCGGCTGCATGGATAACGCGTCGCATGAAAGCGGCGCACGGTAAGACCGAAATGGAGTGTGACACCGTGACACATCAAGTTTCGCCCACCCCGCGCCTGCTGCGTTTCACGGTCGACGGCCGGCCGTGTTATGCCATGAAATGGTCCGACGAACTCGCCGAGAACCGGCGGGAAGTCAACTACACGATCCGGGAAGTCGGCGAGAACGTGATTCTCTGCCTGCTGGCTAACTGTCCCTTGCGGATCGCCGGGACACCGGACTTGGTATCTGTGACCTTCACCGGCCAGGGGTTCATTCGCCCCGATATTGAGTGGGAACGTGCCGTACTCGTCTGGGAAGGCGGCGAGACAGATGACGAGGGGCTTGTCCGCTTGTGCTCGCCCGATGTCTTCCAAGGGCGCGGCAATTACCTGCGGCAGGACCTGAACCGCATGGTGCGCGAGTACCAGCAAGGCACGCGTAAATGTCACACCCTGACACCCGCCCCGGCGGCGACGCCCGTACAAGGTCCGGTGGATGTCGTCGGCCGGATCGAGAAGCGCCTCGACGTTCTGGCTGCTGCCGTACAGCGGATCAAAACGGACGTCCCGATTACCATTACGGCCGAGACGTTGCGCCGGGAGTTGGAACCGATTCTCGACACCATGAAGACGTTGGGCAAGAAGACGGTGCTGGCCGTCACTAAGCAGACGGAGCAGACGATCGAGGATCTAGCTCCCCACTTCCGCGCTGACCAGCGCGAGATGTTGATAAAGCTGCTGAAGAAATCCAACATACTCACTGAGACCGAACGCACCGCTGCCACCCTGGCGGCAGCGGGGCGGCCGCATTCTTATATCGCGACGCAGTTGCCGCTCCGGGCGGGCAAACCACGGTCCCGTGAAGCTGTTCGACAGTTGTTGGCAAAGGTCGAGAGGAAGACCGGCACGCACCGCTTGTTCGCGAAAGGCACTTATTCCTATAACGAGGAGCTTGCAGAGCAAATGCGGAAAATTGCCGCACAGCAAGCCATCGAGCGGGCAGCAGACGAGGAGAGCGAAACTTGACAAATGCTTGACACTTGCTTGACACGAAATACGCAACTTTACAGGTGAAATTGAAGATTTTTGGGTTGGCTGCTTGACATCGGCCCTTTCTAGACGCGGCAATACGCCGCGAAAGGAAAAGGAGCACGTGTCATGTTGCCGACCACGCTACAAGCTATCCGAAGCATCCTGACGGCCGATCCGTCCGTCAACCCCGGTGAGCGAAACCGCCTCGTGACGCTGTTGCGCCACGGGCCGCCCCCGGAGGAACGAAACACGGCGCCCGTCGCGCCGGTGAAGGCGTGCCTGATCCGGCGGCAGGAGGTGGCCGACCGGCTCAGCGTCTCGCTGCGCACGGTCGACAGCCTCGCGCAGTCCGGGACGCTGCACAAGCGGACGTTCCCCGGCCGGGTACGGGCCAGCGGGTTCCTGGAGGCCGAGGTTGAGGCCCTCCTGACCGGCCGTGTCGCGGCCATGATCGCCGAAGGGAGCGCCGGGAAATGATCCTGCGCTCCAACTTCGAGTCCGCCCTGGCCACTCTCCCCCGGCCTGGCGGCAACGGGTACCACCCGCGCCTGCTGGGCGTGGCCAACATCGGCATACGCGCTGGCGTCCCGCCTGAGGAGGTGGCCGCAGCGTTGCGCGCAAACACCCCTCCCGGTGGCCGGCGTGTGCCGGACCGGGAGATCACAGACGCGGTGGCCAAGGCGACGCAGGGGCTGGCCAACGCCCCCCGTCGCGGCGGTCCGCCGCGCTGGCGCGTGCCTGCGCCCCCGCAACAGGTGCCGCAACCCATCGTCCGACCGTTCGACGCGGCCAAGTTCATGGCCAACCGTCTGGCCGAGGGTGACGGTTACGGCGAAGCCGACATCTGGGAGGCCTCACCAATACGAATGGAGACGCCTCCGGGGCCGGAAGATGCGGCCCGGTTGTTGATCGCACTCTACGCCCCCGACGACCGGTTGTTTATCGGGGATACGTATGGGCGC
>CAIWXQ010000015.1 GCA_903916675.1 uncultured bacterium
AACCCGCCAATTCCACCTTCAAAAGGGAAACTTCACCTGCCGTCATGGTCGAGTTATTCACTTCGTGTCCTATTGATAAGAAATCGCTTTCCGGACGGCACCGGCCCGCATGGGCCGAAAGCATGCCGAAACCGGCAAAAGGCCGCGATGTCATGGTGGGGAGCCTGTCAGAAGCGCAGATCAACGTCAAGATCACCACCCGGGGCGCGAGGGAAGGCTGAAGGCTGTTAGGCGAGAGAGTTTCCACCGCGAAGGACGCGACGGATCGCGAAGGTGGGACAAGTCGAGGCACGGCTCGATGATCAGTTCGGCGGGCGATACCTTTGCGCCACCGAATCAGCGGATTCAATACAAGCAGTCGACCCCGATTCCGATACCGACGCCGACCCCGATGCTACAGCCATCGGATTTCAACACGGATCGAAAGGCGCGCGGCACTCCTCTTTTTTTCCAGAACTTCTTCACCCGCAGCGCATGGCCGCAGGGGTCGGTGACACGCAGGCACGTTGATCTTCGCCACCCGGATCGGATAGAGTGTTGGCGCAGGGAAGACCCCTGCCCCGGAGAGCCCATGCCCTCGACAGAACAAACCCTGCTTCGCGATCTGGCCAAGCGCTACGCCGCCGTGACGGCAGCTCCAGTCATGGACCGGCGGCGTGCGGCCTGGCGGCAGCACAACAGCCTCAAGTCCGACCGTCCGCTGATCTATGTGCGGGCCGCGGCATGGCACGAACTGCCGGAGGCGAAGTGCCAGCTCACGGACCCGTTCTGGCGGGGGTATGAGAACTTCCTACGCTACCGTCTCTACTGGCATACCCTGGGCGACGACTCCATCTTTGAGCCGTGGCTGACCTTGCCGGCCGTGACTACCTGTGAGGGGTGGGGCGTGGAGATGCATTACAACCACAGCGGCGAGGCTGGCGGCGCATGGAAGGCGGACTATCCCATTCGCGAGCCCGGCGATCTTGCCAAGCTGCGCATGCCCTGGCACGGGATTGATGAGCGACAGACGGCCGAGCGCCACGCGCAACTGCAGGAGGTGCTGGGCGACATTCTGACCATCAACATTGACCGGTCATCGGCCTTTCGGAAGGGGGCCTGTGAGATTTCGAATGACCTCGGGCTGCTGCGCGGGATCGAGAACCTCATGCTGGACATGATCGACAACCCGGAGTGGCTGAAGCAGCTCATGAAGTTCATGTCTGACGGCATCCTGAAGGTGCATGATGAGACCGAACGTGCCAGCGACTGGGGGCTGTGCGCACACGAAAACCAGAGCATGCCCTACGCCGAGGAACTGCCTGCCCCGGCGGCCAATGTCAACGGCGTCAGCCGCAGACAGCTCTGGGGTTTCTTTGCCTCGCAGGAGTTCACCAGCGTCTCCCCGGAGATGCAGGAGGAGTTTCTCCTGACCTATCAGATGCCGATCATGGAGAAGTTCGGCCTGATCGCCTACGGCTGCTGCGAGGACCTCACGCGCAAGATCGACATCCTGCGCAAGATCCCGAACCTGCGGCGCATCGCGGTGTCGCCGTTCGCCGACGTGGCGCGCTGCGCCGAGCAGATCGGCCGCGACTACGTGCTGAGCTACCGCCCGAGCCCGGCTGACATGGTCAGCTACGGCTTCGACCCGGCGCGCATCCGCGCCATCCTGCGGCGCGATCTCGCGGCCTGTTGTCACTGCCACACGGACATTACGCTCAAGGACGTCGAGACCGTCCAGGGCGACTCTACCCGCGTGCGCCGCTGGGTCGAGATCACGCGGCAGGTGATCGAGGAAATTTACGGCTAGGTGGCGGCCAGATCCGGCACCTGGCCCACGCTGGCGGCAGGCGCGTTCGTCGTTATTTGGCCAAAGCCACCGGCGCACTGTCCTCGATCACGATGCGCTCGCGCTTGGCCATGCTGTTCCATTCGGGCTCGAACGGCTTGCCGCGCCCGCCGCCGGAGCGCATCATCTCCATGACGGGAAAACCGAGCGAGCCTTTACAGCAGTGCTGATTATTGTTCTGTCCGCCGAGGCAGGTCTCGGGATTCTCGTCGCTCTTCAGGGGATAGCTCGGGCCCGTCACTTCGCCGTGTGCGATGGATGACTTGAACTCGCCGTCACTCGTCCGCTCCGAGGAACCGCTGACCATCGTCTGGTAGAACCCCCAGGCGTTGGGCCGCGTGTTTTTCACCGGGGCAAAGGGGTCATTTTCCGCAATCGGATCTGCGGGAAACACAATGCCCCGCCCTTTGCCGGCGGGTGCACAGGAGGGGTTGGAGGTGCC
Source organism: uncultured bacterium (assembly GCA_903916675.1). Lineage (GTDB taxonomy): Bacteria > Verrucomicrobiota > Kiritimatiellia > RFP12 > CAIWXQ01 > CAIWXQ01. Next base: position 2,274 of record CAIWXQ010000015.1, read on the forward strand.
AACCCGGGCCGCATACTCCCATTCCGCCGCAGTTGGCGGACGAACATTTTTGCCTGCTTTTTCCGATAGCAGCTTGCAGAAATTCAGAAACATTTTGCAGGACACGCCCGCGGCCGAATCGGGATTCTTCCCCTCGCCCGCCGCAGTGTCGCCGGTGATCGCCGCGTATTGCTCGTAGGTCAGCGGCGTCTCGGCCATGTAGCAGCCTTTCGTCAGGTTGACCATGTGCTGGGGCGCCTCCTCCCAGTGAGGAATCTGATACAGCGGGCAGCCCATGTAGAAGCGACCGGGGGCAATGTAGATCAGCTTGATCGAGACCGTGTCGTTGAGCTTGATCTCCAGCGGGGGCTTGGATGGCAACCTGAAGGGCTTGCAGGGCGCAACCATCTTTTCCGGATACTTGAACGTGGTGTAGCCAAACTGGGAGACGGCAATCCAGCGCTTGTCCTGCCCATCTTTGTCCGCATGGATTTCGCCCGTGACGGTCGCCGCGTTATCGTAGGGGTGCCTACGAACACAGCGCCAAATGTCATTTTGCTTTTCCCCGTCGAGGTAATACGTCAGGCGCTGGAAAAACTGGTCCTCCAGTTCCAGGGCCGCATCGCCGTCCAACGCCCCGCCCTCGGGCCAGTAGTCCTTCAGGATCTGGTCGAATTCCGCCTTGATGCCCGGGTGGCCGTCGAAAGCCAGCAGGAACACGCTGTGATCCGCCTGGGCCTCCTCGGTCAACCCACGGAGGTGGGAGGGCCCCAGCAGGTTGCCGACAAACGTGATGTTGCCGGTCGGCTCCGGGTGCATCGTCACCTGCACACCGCTGGCTGATGCCGGAAACAGCACCCGTGTGGAAAATTGCCCGGCCTTCGCAGCCGCCACGGTGATCTTGCCGGACAGCATCTTGTAATAGACGGGCGAGAGGGCTTCCGTGCTGCGAAGCTTGGGCGTATAGCTACCCTTAAGCTGGAAACTGCCGTCGTCAGCAGTCACAGTCCTGATTTCCGGTGCCGAAGCCACGCTGACGGTCACCCCGCCCAGCGGCTTGCCCGCCGGGTCCTTCACCGCGCCGGAGATGGAAACCTCCGCCGCCAGCACCGTGCCGACACCCAGCCCCACCAGCAACACCAGTACAAGTCCTTTGATTGCGTTCATGTCCTTCGCTCCTTTGCTCGTGAATGGTCTGGATCAGAGACTACCTTGTTCTCATCCATAGCGCATGATCGCCGCCTCGTCAAGGTTGCCAAACATTCGGGTGACCTCGAGTGCCGACGCCGGATTCGCGGGCAAAACCATGTCGCCGCGGAGAATTGAAATCCGATTGCACGAATCCAACGCCAGCCGTCGAAAAAGGATTTGTTGCGCCCGGTAGAATGTCGGTAAGATGAAGAGCTAAGGTGTGAGTTGCGCAAACCGGCCAAACAAAGGGTGTCAGCGAACGAAACGGAGTGAAACGATGAGACGGGTGTCGCTTGTCTTGCTGTTGGGGTTATGTGGATGTGCCAGCGTGCCGCTGCGGCATGCTTCGACCGAGTATTCGGAAGAATACGCCGAGCTGTCCAACCGGCAGTTGCTGCTGAATCTAGCGCGCGTGTCGCGCAACGAGCCGCCGTATTTCATTCAGCTGGGCCAGATCAGCTCGTCCTATCTGTTTAGCGGCTCGGTCAGCCTCAACGCGGCAAATTTCACGCGCAAAGCGGATCGGGTGTTCGGCGGGGGCATCGGCGCCACGGCCCAGGAACAGCCCTCGTATCAATTCATCCCGCTCACGGGAACCAGCTTTGCCAACGCGCTGGTTGCGCCGTTTGCCAAGGAAATCTTCTATGCGTTCTACGACCAGGGCTTCCATGCCGACATCCTCGCCCGGACGATGCTGGCCTCTGTGACCGTACAAGGAATGACGTACGTGAACACGCCGCAGGACCCCACGTACCCGATGTTCCTGGCGTTCTGCCATTGGCTGCGCGAGGCGCAGCAGACGCGCTACCTGATCGTGGAGACTGAAGCGGCGGAGGGGCGCTATGTGTACCGCGACCTGCGGATCGGCGAGGTCCTGTCGACCCTCGCCGCCGGCTGCCGGGTGGCCTGCGACAGCAGCGGCACGACCTATACCGTCTCGCAGCCGGATCACGTGGTGTTCAAGCGAAATCCCGCATTCATGGAAAAGCCCTCGCTGGCGCTGACGAAGGAAATGGCCCACACCTTCCAGACGGTGGGACACAACGAGTTTTTCAGCGGATTTGCCCAAGAGGCTTCCACCCTGAAAATGCGCACGTTCGAAGCAGCGATGTATGCGGTTGGTCAGGAGGAATCCGACTTCCGCCGCGCTTGGCAATGTCCGCAGAAGTCCCGGCTGCCCGCAGGCATGACCGTGGCCAACGACGACTACGGCATGTACGCGACTGTCGCGATTTCGTCAGCCTCCCAGGAATCGCCGCTTCCCAAGATCCGCCCGCTGATCGCCATGACGAGTTCCACGTCCGACCAGCTGGCACACATGACGAAACTGATCGAACTCGATTACAAAGACGCGACCTACACCATCGGCGATTGCGAAGACGCGCATGAAACCGAAAACCGCAGCGTCTTCTCCCTGCTCGCGTACCTCTACACGCTGGTCAGCATCGATCCTGGAAAGCTGCCCGCGCAGCAATTGATCCACGTGCAATAGGGCAGGTTCCGCGCCGGCCTAGCCGCAACTGCGGGACGAATGCGGACACGAAGGGGAGAAGGCAGAACGAAGCATGCGAAGGCCGGGCTGCCGCTTCGCGCCGCCCGGCAACGCCAACACCTTCCTTCGTGACCTTCCCTGAGCTCTTCCCACCTTTCGTGTCCGATTCATCGGCGGCTGCAGGGTTGCTTGCGTTGCTCCATCCGCCGCGTCCGGACAACAAAGCGGGCGGCCGTCGCCGGCCGCCCGTTGGCGTTTTCTTGTCCTGCGCGTCCCGCTTACTTCTTCAGGATCTCCGCAAGATCCGCATCCGGAGTGGTGACGGGCTTGAGGCCGAACTTGTTGACCAGCACGCTGAGCACCGCGGGCGAGACGAACGCCGGCAGGGTCGGACCCAGCCGGATGTTCTGGATGCCGAGCGCCAGGAGCGTCAGCAGGATACAGACCGCCTTTTGCTCGTACCAGGAGAGCACCAGTGTCAGCGGCAGTTCGTTCACGCTGCAGTTGAACGCCTTCGCCAGCGCCACCGCGACCTGAATCGCCGAGTAGGCGTCGTTGCACTGCCCCATGTCCAGCACGCGTGGGAACGGCCCGATCGAGCCGACATCGAGGTGGTTGAAGCGATACTTGCCGCAGGCCAGCGTAAGAATGAGCGTATCCTTCGGCGTCTTCTCCACAAACTCGGTGTAGTAGTTGCGCCCCGGCTTGGCGCCGTCGCAGCCGCCCACGAGGAAGATGTGCTTCACCAGGCCGGCCTTGACCGCGCCGATCACCTGATCGGCCACAGACATCACGGCGTTGCGCGCGAAGCCGGTCATCAGCGGCTTCCCCTCCACACGCGTCTTCCAGCCGCCGAGCTCCAGCGCCTTCTGAATGACCGGCGTGAAGTCCTTCCGGTGACCGGGTCCGGTCGGAATGTGCGCCATCCCGGGAAAGCCGACCACGGAGGTCGTGAAGACGCGGTCCGCATAGGACGGCTTGGGCGGCATGATGCAGTTGGTGGTGAAGAAGATCGGCCCCGGCAGGTTGTCGAACTCCTTTTGCTGGTTCTGCCAGGCCGTGCCGTAGTTTCCCTTGAGGTGGGGGTACTTCTTCAGCCCGGGATAGCCGTGGGCCGGGAGCATTTCGCCGTGCGTGTAGATGTTGATCCCCTTGCCCTGCGTCTGCTCGAGCAAATCCTTGAGGTCGAGCAGGTCGTGGCCGGTGATCACGATGAACGGGCCCGGCTCGCGCGACGTGGAAACGCTCGTGGGGACCGGATGACCGTAGGCCGTGGTATTGGCGCGGTCGAGAATTTCCATGCAGGTCAGGTTGACCTTGCCGAACTCCATGAGCAGGGCAAGCCACTCCTCCACGCTGTGGTCGCGGCCGATCTCCAGCAGCCCTTTGTAGTGCCAGCCGGTCACGACCGGGTCGTCCACGCCCAGCACATGCGCATGCCACGCGTACGCGGCCATGCCGCGCAGGCCGAACAGCAGCGTGGCGCGCAGCGAGGTGGCGTCCGCGTCGCCGTGGAAAAGCGCCTGCGGATCGTACGCCGGCGCGCCGCCGAGCCGCGCCGTGGCAGCCTTGGCCTGCGCAATCAGCGCATCGATGCGCGTGCCGTCGAAGTTGACGTTTGTGACCGTGGCGAAAAGCCCCTGCATCAGCAACTCGTCGGTCGCACCACCCGCCGCCTTCCCGTGGGCCGCGCGCGCCACCTCGATCATCGCGGCGGTCAACTGGTCCTGCTTGCCGGCAACGTCCGGCTGCTTGCCGCAGACGCCGACGCGCGTGCACCCCTTGCCGCCCGCGGTCTGTTCACATTGAAAACAAAACATGCCTGCATCACTCATGGTCATCGCTCCTGTTATTTGGTTTGAGAGGTTCAACGATTCGTTGGTTCAAAAACGCTGTGGCTTCGGGGTCATATTTCTCGTCTACCCGCCGTGGCTTTTTCGACGCCGACCCCGATACCGACGCCGACCCCGACATCGACTACAGCCACGACTCCTCCAGAATCTCACCCTGCAGGCTGACAATCACATACTTGACCGGCACCTTGCGCTGGGACTGCGCAGCCGCCTGCTGGGCCAGCGCGAGCAGGCCGCGGCAGCACGGCACATGCATGATCATCACGGTCAGCGTGTTAATTTTGGCCTCGTCGATCCAGGCTTTGATCTTCTCGATGTATTCGTCCTGCCCCTCGTCAAGCTTGGGACAGGCGATCGCCAGTGACTTCCCCTTCAGGTAGTCGCTGTGATAGCCGCCGAGCGCGTAGGCCACGCAGTCGGCGGTCAGCAGCACGTCCGCCCCCTGGTAGTAGGGCGCCGTGGGGTTGATCAGGTGCAGTTGGATCGGCCACTGCCGCAGCTGTGAGGGCACCGAACTCATCGCCTCGTCCTTGGCTGGCGCAGCCGCACGGAAGTCCACAGCCTGCGCGCCGGGGCAATTGCAGGCAGGTTTTTCCTGCTTTGGCGGCGCAGCATGGCGTTTCACAGCCTCTTCGTCGAACACTGCAGCCTCGCGCTCTACGATCCGGATGGCATCCACCGGACACTGGGGGAGACAAGCGCCCAAGCCGTCGCAGTAGGTGTCGGAAACGAGCTGCGCCTTGCCGTTGACCAGCTTCAGCGCCCCCTCGTCGCAGGCGTCGATGCACAGGCCGCAGCCGTTGCATTTGGACGGATCAATCTGGACGATGTTACGTTTCATAGGAGGAGAAGTCATTGGTCATTGGCGCCTGGCACCTGTCGCCGGGCGCCGGGCGCTTGACCCTTGATACGCCAGATCCGCCAGCGTAGTGGTGGCAAACACCTTCCGCAGCGCCTCGTTGTGCGCAGCCAGCTTTGGACCCAACTGGCAACACTTCGATCCACAACCATCCGGCGCCAGCAGACAGTCCTCCATGGCCATGGGACCGTCAATGGCCTCGTAGATCTCGAGCAGCGTAACATTTTCCGGCGCACGGGAGAGCCGCGCGCCGCCGTGCCGGCCACGCTCCGCGCGGACAATCCCCGCGCGCGCCAGACCTGCCATCACCTTGGCCAGGTGCGCCTCGGAAAACGAAAACCGTTCCACAATCTCCCGCGCCGACCAGTTCCGTTCGGGGTCTGATCCCAGACAGATGGCCGCATGCAGTCCGATCGTAACCGCCTCTGAGATATGAATAATGCTGCCCATGCGCCCTTGCTTTGTCCTTTAATTCGTAATTCGGTACGATAATATATAATTATGCCGGTCGCGTCAAGTGGCAGAAAAATATTCCGGCGCACTTGTTCTGTCGGGATCGAAATCGTTTCAAACTCGCTTTGCCTCTGTCCGGCGGTTCTCTATACTGCCTGCATCGCAATCATGCACCCCACCCTGCCACGCATCGTCGTTTCCGGCCTGGGCGCAATCACGCCGCTCGGGTTTTCGGTTGCCGAGACCTGGCAGGGGTTGCTGGCCTGCCGCAGTGCAGTCGGGCCGCTGGACCTCTTTCCACTCGACGGACTCGCCTGCGCGCAGGCCGGCCAGATTCACGGCCTTGCGCCGCTCGCCGGCAGCCGCGCCATTGCCTTTGCCATGGCCGCCTGCCGGGAGGCGTTGGGGCAGGCGCAATCAGAAATTACGAATTGCGAATTGCGAATTACGAATTCTCCGGTCGCACTGATCGCGGCCACCAATTTTGGCGCTATGGATCACGGCGAAAAGGCACTGACGGAAAATGCGTCGCCCGTCGCCGACGCCGCGCGCAACCTCTGCCCACATGCCGTCACGGACCTGCTGGCCGCCACGCTTGGTCTGACCGGCCCGCGCGCCACCCTGACGCTCTCCTGCGCCGCCGGAGCTGCCGCGCTCGCCCACGCTGCCAGCCTCATCCGCCACAACCGCGCCGAGCGCGTCCTGGTCGTCGGCTATGACGCCCTCTCCCGCTTTGCCTGGAGCGGCCTCTGCGCACTGCGCACCATGACCCGCGACCGCGTCCGGCCGTTCGATTGCCACCGCAGCGGCACGATCTTCTCTGAAGGCGCAGCAGCCCTGCTGCTCGAAAGCGACTCCGCCTGCCGTGCCCGAGGCGGCACCCCGCTCGCGGAACTTCTCGGCTGGAGCACGAACAACAACGGCTTCCACATGGCGGCGCCGGCACCGCACGGCGCCGGCACCGCACAAGCCATGCGCCAGGCGCTCGCCTGCGCCGACCTCTTGCCCGAGGCTGTTGACCACATCAACGCCCATGGCACCGCCACGCAGGCCAACGATCTCGCCGAGGCGCAAGCCATCGCCGCTGTCTTTGGTCCGCACACGCCACGCATCCCGGTGACCTCGATCAAGTCCTCGCTCGGCCATATGCTCGGCGCCGCCGGCACCATCGAAGCGATCGCGTCCATCCTCTCCCTGCGCGAGGGTGTCATCCCGCCCACCACCAACTTCGAGACCCCGGACCCGGACTGCCGCGTGAACCTCGTTGCCAACCAGCGGCAGGAAGCGCGCCTGCGACATGTGCTCTCCAACTCCGCCGGAATCGGCGGGGGGAATGCGGTGGTAATTTTGGGTAGTGCGTAGTTTTCAGGAGATAGAAAAGCGTAGGACAGACATGAGAAGAATTCAGGATTCAGAATGAATGCAATGCCATGCATTGTTTCCAACCTCTGAATTCTGAATTCCCGCCTATTCACCAAACATGGACCAGCCCATTACCATTACCGGCCTCGGCATCCTCTCGCCGCTCGGCATCGGCGTGGAGGAAACCGTTGCCGCACTGCGCGAGGGAGAGCCCGCATTGAAAACCTGCGGGGTTCAATCGCTTCCTTTCTCCCCTCTGTGCGGCGAGGTCCCCGCGTTCCGCATCGAAGAATGGCTGGCCGCGCCCAAGACCTACATCGACCGCAACAGCGAACTGCTGCTCGCGGCCGTTGGCATGGCGCTGCGCCACGCCGGGCTCGATTGTGCCACCCGCGATCCCGAGCGCATTGGCATCCTGGCCGGCACCGCGTGGAGCGGGCTGGATACCATGTCCGCCTTCTTCGCCGACTACCTCCAGAAGGGTCCGCGCCTAGTCAAGCCGCTCCTCTTCCCGCACGCCTACTACAACACCGCTGTCAGCCTCGCGGCCATCGAATGGTCTCTGCGCGGCCCGCACCAGTCGTTCGCCTCGGGTCGCGCCGCGGCTGCCCAGGCGCTAATCGCGGCGCGCGATCTGCTGGCAGACGACGAAGCCGATGTGCTGCTGGCCGGCGGCAGCGAGGCGCTTAGTACCACGCGATTCCACCTGCTGTCGGCACAACAGGCGCTGTTGCCGGAGGGCATTACCAGCGCACACATCTTCGACGCCTGCCACGCCGGCACGATTCCCGGCGAAGCCGGCGTGGTGCTGGTGCTGGAGCGCCGCGATCACGCCGTGGCGCGTGGCGCCAAACCGCTGGCCATCATCCGCGGGGGCGGGCTGGGACCGACGGGCGCTGCAGGCGCGGCGGACGCCATCCGCGCCGCACTGCAGGAGGCCGGAATTGCACCTGCAGAACTGGCCTGTGTCTGCGCGTCAGCCAACGGCTGCCCGGCGCTGGACAACGCGGAGGCGTGGGCACTGCGCGAAACGCTGGCCGGCGCTCCGGTCCCCGTGATCGCGCCGGCCGCGCTCTGTGGCGACACCGGCGGCGTCTGCGGCGCGCTCCACGCCGCGCTGGCCGTGCTGCTGCGCGCGGCCGGCAACCTGCCGCCCGTGGCAGGGCTCGCAACACCCGCCGTGCCCGGCCTCGCCTACGTCACCACACCCGCCACCGAACTGCGCCGCGGCCCCATCCTCGTTTTGGCCATGGACCTAGACGGCACTTCGGCAGCGCTGGTGCTTGAATAGGACCTGTCTGGGAAGCGCCGGCCGCGCGATTTTGAGACAGGTTCTATTCATCCGCGCTTGCCCAAACCGAAGCCGGCGCTTACTCTTTCACTCACATGGACATTTTTCTACTACTCACCAATCTGCTCCTGCTCCTGTTCTGGGTGCGCCTCTGGTCGCAGCCGGATCGGGAACTCTACTTCAATCCGCTGCTCTCCGCGCCCACACGGCTGACGGACCGCGTGCTGGATTTCCTGCGCCCTGCACTGCCGCTGCCGGAACGCCTGACGACCCTGCTGCTGCTGGTCTTCCTGCTCGCCTTCCGCGGCGCAGCCTGGCACCACCTCCGCCCGGAGGAACCATGGGCCGTCGCCATCGGGCCCCTCTTCCGCTTCGTACCCCGCGAGCCCGGCGTGGCGGGCGCGCTGGCGTTCAGCCTGCTGAGCTTTCTCTTCTTTATTGCCTGCTACTGGGGCGCCTATGTGCTGACCCAGTTCCTGACACCCGTGCGGCGCCGGGACCGCACTTCCGAGGCGTTCCGCTTCGCCGCACTGCCGCTGGCCGCGCTGCCGCGCGGGGCGCAACTCCTCCTGCTGCTGGCCGTGCACGGCGTGCTGGTGTACGTACTGTGCCTGATCGGAAGTCCGGGCACCGCGCCCACGCCGCAGGCATCGCCGGGCACCGCGCCCACCGTCGCACTCCCCGCGCTGACGCTAACGCTGCAGCCCATTCAACTCGTGTACATGGGACTGCTCTCTGTCGCCGATCTGCTGGTGACAGCCCTGCACCTCATGTTCGCGCTGCTGGTCGGCTCATTCGCCGCCGCGCTGCTGCAGAATCCGGCGACCGGCATCCTCTGCAACGAAGGGATCGCCACGCTGCTCGGTACGCGCCGGCGGCTGATGATCGGCTTCCTCGATCTTACGCCTCTGCTCTATCTGATTGCCCTGCATCTGCTGTACCTGCAAGCGGTCTGCCCGTTTCTGATCGCACGGATTGGCGGGTGACCCCATGCGCGCGCCTCTTTCCTGGATCGCCGGTTCCCCCGACGGCTGCACCCTGACCATCAAGGCCACGCCGCGCGCTTCGCGCACGGAGATTGCGGGCGCGGAAGCCGGGTGGCTGCGCGTCCGCCTTCAGGCACCGCCGGTGGACGGCCGCGCCAATGAGGCGCTGACGGAATTTCTGGCTGAAAAGCTCGACCTGCCGCGCCGCGCCGTGTTTGTGCTCGCCGGCGAAACCGGCCGGATCAAAAAAGTGCATATTCCCGGCTTGTCGGCCGACACCGTGCGGGCGAAGCTGGGAATCTGATTCTAAATCGAAATCGCTATCGAAATCAGGTTCGATCCAGATCCCGATTTCGATTTCGCTCTGGAATAATTGTCTTATCGCGAAGGTCCAATCAACGCCTGAAGCCCGAAGGAGATTCCCCATGTCCGTACTCGACCTGATGCGTTCCCGCTATTCGCTGCGCGCGTTTGCCAACCGCCCTGTGCCGCGCGACACGCTGCTCGCCGTGCTGGAGGCTGCCCGCAGTGCGCCGTCGGCCTGCAATAACCAGCCGTGCCACTTTCTGGTCATCCAAGATCTCCTGGCGCGCGCGGCGCTGGCCGCCTGCTATCCGCGGGACTGGCTGCGAACCGCGCCGGCCGTGATCGTCTGTTGCGCCGAACCGGCCAAGGCCTGGCGCCGCGCGGACGGCAAGAACCACGCCGACATCGACGTCGCCATCGCGGTGGATCATCTCACGCTCGCCGCTGCCGAGGCCGGTCTCGGCACCTGCTGGGTTTGCGCGTTCGATGCTGTCAAGGCCAGGACGATCCTGCAGCTTCCGGACGGCATCGAACCTGTCGCGCTCATCCCGATCGGGTATCCCGCGAAAGACGCTGTGCCGGCAGCCCTGCATGCCCGGCGCAAGCCGATCGAGGAGATCGTGCACTGGGAGCGGATGTAGCGGCAGTGGAATCCGCCTGGCTCGAATCGGGAACTCGGGAACTCAGGAACGCGGGAATATTGCGGCGCTGCCGTGGCTCATTCCTGATTTCCTGAGTTCCAGATTCAACAAGCGCCCAGATTGCCTTCGTCTTATCGCCGGTCCCACGCGCGGCGGACGGCATAGCCGCAGACGGCAAAGGCAGCGGCCACGTTGAGCGAGTTTTTGCGGCCGTGCACCGGAATGCGCGCCACGCCATCGACCTGCGCCAGCGTGGCGGCATCCAGCCCGAAGCGCTCGTTGCCGAGCACCAGCGCGCAGGGGAACGTCCACGGGTAGTCCGCGGGATCCGGCGCGTCGCGCACGGTCTCCAGCGCCACGCGCACCACACCCTCGGCGCGCAGCGCCTCCAACGCGTCGGTCACACGCGGCCACACCTGCCACGGCACGAGCGCCTCTGCGCCCATGGCAGCCTGCGCCACCTGCGCGTGCGAGGGATCGGCCGTGTAGCCGCAGAGCCAGATGCGCGCCACGCCGAGGCACTCGGCCGTGCGGAAGATGCCGCCCAGGTTGAAGGCGGAGCGCAGGCAGTCCACCACCACGGTCAGCGGCAGCGGCGGACCGCCCGCAATTGGCGCCGTGAGCGCATCGGCCTCCAGGATCTCGACATCCGTCACCCGCTGCTGCGCTGCCACGCGTTCGAGCGGCGCGAGCACGGCGCCGAGCTGGCGCCGTTCCATGTCCGGTTCGAGCAGCGCGGCAAGCTTGTGCAGGTGCGGCAGGCGGTCCTGTTGCGCGAGCCAGTGGCGGCAGGCAAGGATCGCGCGCTGCCGCACCGGCGGATCGTTCCAAGCCGCCTCAATGGCCTGCGCCTGCCGCAGCGCCACCTGCCACGCCCGGCGTTCTGTTACAGGTTGCTTCATCGGCGGATTGCCGCCCGTATGGCGAATCGGGAACTCAAGAAATCAGAAGGCCCAGTTGGCAACGCCAACGATCCCGCATGTTCCGGACTTCCTGCGTTCCAGATCAAACGCGTCCGCGACTCCGGCGGGTCTGGCGGCCCCGCCCTGCCGGTTCGGACACCCCCTACTTCACCACCGTGCCGGGCAGGGCGCCGGCATCGGGCGCGACCACAAAGATGGCGCCGTCGGCGTTGGTGGCAGCCAAGACCATGCCCTCTGACACGCCAAAGCGCATCTTGCGCGGGGCGAGGTTGGCAACGACCACCACGCAGCGATTGACCAGCACGGCGGGGTCCGGATACGACTTGCGGATACCGGAGAACACCTGCCGCGGCGGCTTGCCATCCGCCAGGTCCACCATCAGCTTGAGGAGCTTGTCGGCCCCTTCCACCAGTTCCGCGGTGACGATCCTGCCGACGCGCAGGTCGGATTTGGAAAATGTGTCGAAGTCGATCAGCGCCTTGGGCGCACCATCGACCGGCGCAGCCGCGGGTGAACCGGTCGGATGGTTGGGCGGTTGGACGGGCTGACTGCCCGACTGTCCAACCGTCGCACTGACTTCTGGCTTCTGACTTCCTGCCCCGACCGGCATGCTGGATTCGATCATCTTGTCCACCTGCTCCCTTTCGACGCGTGTGGCGAGGTACTCGTAAGCCCCCACCGGTTTGTTTTCGAACATGGTCTGCAGATCGTTCCACGTGTACGGTTTCTCGCCGAACAGCTTCTCAACCTTGGCCGCGTAGGCCGGAAGGATCGGCTTGAGGTAGATGGCCAGCACGCGGAAGAGATTGAGGGTCGCGGTCAGCACCGCGCGTGCAGCCTCGGGGTCGGTCTTGACCAGACTCCACGGCGCGCGGGAGTCAAAATACTGGTTGGCGCGGTCGGCAATGCCGCGCACCTCGACCATCACACGGCAGAAGTCGCGCGCCTCGTAAGCCTCAGCCACAGCATCGGCACGGCCGACAGCCCCAACGACCAGGGCGCGCCCCTCGGCGTCCATGGCGCCGGCGCGGCCGCCCAGGTTCTTGTGGAGCATCTGCGCGCCACGCGAGGCGAGGTTGGTGATCTTGCCGACGAGGTCGGAGTTGACGCGGCCGATGAAGTCGTCGAGGTTCAGGTCGAGATCGTCGGTGGTGCCGTTGAGCTTGCAGGCGTAGTAGAAGCGCAGGCACTGCGGCGGCAGGTGGTCGAGGTAGGTCCGGGCGCTGACGAACGTCCCCTTGGACTTGCTCATCTTCTCGCCGTTGACCGTAAGGAAGCCGTGCACGAAGACCTGGCTCGGGCCGCGGAATCCTGCGCCGTGCAGCATGGCCGGCCAGAAGAGGCAGTGGAACCGCACGATGTCCTTGCCGATGAAGTGATAAATTTCCGTGGCCGGGTTCTGCCACCAGGCGTCGAACGACTCGCCGCGACGCTCGCACCAGTTGCGCAGCGACGCCAGGTAGCCGATGGGCGCGTCCACCCAGACGTAGAAAAACTTGCCGGGATGCCCCGGGATCTCAAAGCCAAAGTAGGGCGCGTCGCGCGAGATGTCCCAGCCGCGCAGCGGCTCGCCAAACCACTCCAGCAGCTTGTTGGCCACGTCGCGCGCGGTGTGCCGAGGGATCCATTCCTGAAGGTAGTCGCGGAACGGCTCGAGCTCGAAGAAGAGGTGCTCGCTGTCGCGCGTCACAGGCGGCTGACCGCAGACCGCACAGCAGGCATCGGTCAGCTCCTCCGCGGCGTAGGTGGCGCCGCAGGTGTCGCAGGAGTCGCCGTACTGGTTGCCGGCGCCGCACTTCGGGCAGGTCCCCTTGACGAAGCGGTCCGGCAGAAACATGCCGTCGCGATCACAGAGAGCTGCGGCAGCTGGCGCGAGGTGATGCGGCCGTCGCGCTCCAGCGCCTGAAAAATACGGGAGCTGAAGTCGCGGTTCTCATCGCAGTGGGTGGTGTGGTAGTTATCAAATACCACCTCGAAGTCGGCGAAGTCGCGGCTATGCTGCGTGTGGCTGCGGGCGATGAGCGCCTCGGGGGTGATCCCCTCGCTGCGGGCGCGGACCATGATGGGCGTGCCGTGGGTGTCGTCGGCGCAAACGTAGACGCAGTCGTGGCCGCGCATCTTCTGAAAGCGCACCCAGAAGTCCGTCTGCAGATACTCCACCAGATGGCCGATGTGAATATCGCCATTGGCGTACGGCAGGGCCGATGTCACCACGATGCGTCGAGGGTTCATGCGGGGGATCCTGAGATGGAGGTTTCGATCCAGCCTGCCACGGCGGCGCGATCGGCGGGGAGGCGCGCGCAGCGCGTCGGAAGCGCGGCCAGCGCGTCGAGGATCGGATGGTGCGCGAGATCCTCGCCAATGGCCTGCCGGATGGCGTCGCCGAACTTGGCCGGATGCGCCGTGGCCAGGCAGATCATGGGCGCGGAGGGGTCGAGGTGCTGCCCGGCGACATACACGCCCACGGCGCTGTGCGGGTCGAGCAGGTAGCGGTGGGCGGTCCAGTATTTGCGGATCGTGGCGAGGGTCGCAGCGGTGTCGCAGCGGCCGGCACGGATGAGATCATCGCCGGCCGGCAGAACCAGTCTACCCGCAAGCTGAAACTCCGCCATCCAGCGTGAAACCTGCCGCGCGCCGCCATTGGCGCGGTAGTAGAGGTAACGCTCGAAATTGCTGGCCACCTGGATGTCCATGGACGGGCTCAGCGTGGGCGCCACGGCACCAGTCTGGTAGACGCCGGTGTCAAAGAAGCGCGCCAGGATGTCGTTCTCGTTGGTGGCCAGGACCAGCCGGTCGATCGGCAGCCCCATGCGCTGCGCCACGAACCCGGCGAAGATATCGCCGAAATTTCCGGTGGGGACGCTGAAGCGGACGCGCCGGGCACCGGTGCGCTCCTGCACGCGGAAGGCGGCGTAGAAGTAGTAGACGATCTGTGCGAGCACCCGCGCCCAGTTGATGGAGTTGACCGCGCCCAAGTGGTAGCGGTCACGGAAGGCGAGGTCGTTGAAGAGCGCCTTGACGATGTTCTGGCAGTCGTCGAACGTGCCACCCACGGCGAGGTTGTGGACGTTGGCGTCCAGCACGGAGGTCATCTGCCGCTCCTGCATGGGACTGACGCGCCCCTGCGGGTGCAGCACGAAGATGCGCATGCGGCGGCGGCCACGCACACCGTGGATGGCGGCGCTGCCGGTGTCGCCGCTGGTGGCGGCCACGATGTTCAGCTCGCCGCCGGTCCTGGCCAGGATGTGCTCGAAGAGATTACCGAGGAACTGCAGGGCCACGTCCTTGAACGCCAGGGTCGGACCGTGGAAGAGCTCCAGGATCTGCACGTCGCCAGCGGCCACGACAGGAGTGACCTCTGGCGCGCGGAAGGTCGCGTAGCTGCGGTCGATCATGTCCCGCAGCGCAGCGGCGGGGACGTCGTCGGCATACAGCCGCAGGATTTCGTACGCCAGCGCGGGGTACGACAGTTGCGACCAGGCGGCGAGCCGGTCGCGCACGTCCGGGATGGCCTCCGGCAGGAAGAGGCCGCCGTCGCGCGCCAGGCCCGTGAGGACCGTGGCGCAGAACGGCAGCGGTTCGCCGCCGCCTCTGGTACTGACATACCGCATGCCGCGCATGATAGCAGAATTGGAAACACACACGCCAGCGCGGGCGGGCCCATCGGCCGGTCTTCCGGTTACTTCTTCGCCAGCACCCCGAACAGCGGTTTGAGGTGCCGTTCCAGAATGTTCTCGCGGACGTTGCGTGCCACGATTGCCTCGTGCGCCTGGAGCGCGTCGAGGTAGCGTGGACCCATCTCGGCGGCAACCTTGTAGCTGACGTGGATGAACTGGCGGAAGTCGGGGTTGAAGTCCGGGCAGGTTGGCACGTGGCGCAGGGCGCGGGCGAAGCGCGAACCGTCCCAGCTGTTGACCTTCGCCACGGACGGCAGGCGGGAGACCTGCACGTCGATCACCGTGGTGTACGGGCCGCAGAGCTCGTCGAAGCGGCCGAACGCCAGCCGGTAGACATCCTTGGCCAGCGCCAGCCCATCGCCGCCGGCCTCGGCCAGACCGATCATTTCCTCCAGCCAGGTGGTGCCGGCGGTCTTCAGGTGCACGCCGGCGTCGAAGCGCAGGAGCGCCTCGGCAATCGGTCCGTAGAGCGAGAACTTGTCGCTCCCGGAGTGGACGCTCAGCTTGAGGTTTTCCGGCAGGCCGAACCGCCGGACCGCATGGCGAACCACACACACGTCGGCGGCGAACTCGGCGGCAAAGACGTTGCTGTCGCCCACATAGTCCACCCCCTTGTTGAAGCGGCCGGTGAATTTGGGGGCAATGGTCTGGGCGGGGATCTGCTCATCCGCGATGGCCGCGAGAATCACCAGCATCTCGGGCGGCGTCTGCGGCTGGTTGGTTTCGTCCATGGAGACCTCGGTGACGAACGTGCCAGCGCCCTTGCGCGCGGCGATATGGCGATAGAGCTTGCCGGCTTCGCGCACGGCGCACAGGTACTTGCAGGCGCTGGCAGCCAGCGCCTCCGCGGTGACCTGCAGCGGCTGGGCCAAGCCGTCGATCTTGTGCTGCCCGATCAGGTCGCGGTGTCGGGCGACAAAGGCCGCCACGTCCGCCTCCGGCGCGGCCACGCCGATGTGGTCGGCCACGTCGAGCGTGAAGAAGTCGCCAGCCTCGAGGAAGGCGTCCACGTTCTTGAGACTGATGTGGTCGGCGTCCACATGGTAACCGCCGGTCCACTTCTCCGCAGCCACGGCCGCATCCGCAGCGCGCCGCGTGTCCATCGGCCGGGAGTGGATGATCGAATGCTCGCGGAACGACTTGTTCCAGACCGGCACGACCGGCACGCCGGCCGCGCACACGGCCTGCAAGGCCTGCAGTTGTGCGCGCCCCTGGCGCCCGAACCGATCGCCGATCCCCATCGAATATCTAGCCAGTTTCATGAAGTCTCTCCGCGTCGACCCGGCACCAAAGATGCCGCCAGCACCCGAGTCTACGGATTGAGTAAATCAAAAAGCTGGCGGCAGAGGCAAGAACGCGAAAATGAGGGTTGTTTTCTTTGTCTGATTCCATGTATTTTATCTGCCAATTCCCCTTATGAAAGCTACTCACAGGTCGCGGGCGGGTGGCGGACTGGCGTTCCTGCTGGTTTTCCTGCTGCTGGCGGCCGGCATTGGGATTGGCGGCGCGGTTACCTATTACAACTATGCGCGGCACTTCCGCGCCGAAGCGGCGGCCAATCTGACCGCCATCGCAGCCCTAAAAGCGGCAGAACTGGCGCAGTGGCGCGAGGAGCGCCTGTCTGACATCGCGCCATACCAGAACCCGTTGTTCGCAGCTGCGGCCCGGAGCTTCCTCGAAAAACCAAAGGATCCGGATGCGCGGCGCGCGCTGGCCCTGTGGTTTCAGAACTATCCGGGTAGAGGCCTTTATGCAGGCGTTTTCCTGTCCGACACACAGGGCGTTACGCGGTTCACCTTCCCGGAGACCCCGGAACGGGAGGGGCAGACCGGCACGCGCGTCGCCGAGGCTCTCCGCACGGGGAAGGCTACGCTGAATGACCTGCACCGAAGCGAAGTCGATGGCGGCATTCATATGTCGGTCTCGCTTCCCATCTTCGACAATCGGGACGGCCATTTTCCGCTGGGCGTACTCGTCTTCCGCATCAATCCGTACGTATACTTTTATCCACTTGTCCAGCGCTGGCCCTTGCCCAGCCGCTCGGCCGAAACGCTCCTGGTCCGCCGGGAGGGCCGCGAGTGCGTCTTCCTCAACGAGCTCCGGTTCCAGACCAACACAGCTTTGCGCCTGCGGCTTTCGCTGACCAACGCCACCCTGCCTGCGGCCCGGGTTGCGCAGGGCGAAGAGGGAATACTCGAGGGGGTTGACTACCAGGGCGAACCCGTGCTGGCGGCGATGCAGAAGATTCCCAATTCGCCGTGGGGCATGGTGGCCCGCATGAGCCTTGAGGAGGTCTATGCGCCCATGTGGTCGCAGTTACGGCAGATCACTTTCCTGACCGCTGTGCTGCTCCTGCTGGTGGCTGGCAGTGTCTTCGCGGCCTGGCGGCAACAGGTCGCCACACACTACAAGGACCGGGCCCAGACAGCCGAGGCGCTCCACAATACAAGCCTCTGCTACCAGCGCCTGTTTGAAACCACAAGTGACGGCGTGCTGATCCTCAATGCCGACACCGGCGTAATCGAGGACGTCAACCCGTTCCTCCTGAACCTGCTGGCCTGCCCGCGCGACGCCCTGCTCGGCCGGAAATTCTGGGATGTCGGCTTTTTCCGTGAGATCGCCGACGACGAAGACCAGTTCGCACGCCTGCGTCAGGCGCGCTACTTGCCGGGGAGACTGCTGACGCTGACCACCAGCGCCGGAGGTCGCCGGCAGATCGAGTTCGTGAGCTCTGCCTTCTTCGGCAGCTCTGTCTCCCAGGCCAACCAGCACCAGACGATTCAGTGCAACATCCGTGATATCACCGGCCAGAAGCTGGCCGAAATCTACCACGAGATCCACCGGGACGTGCTGCAGATCCTGAATGGCCCCGGCAGCATGCGGCAGACGTTGCAGAAAATTCTCGACGTCCTCCAGAAACGTAGCGGGGCCGACGCCGCCGGACTGCGGCTGCAGATTGGCGACGATTTCCCCTATTTCTCCCATCAGGGTTTTTCCGAACAGTTCCTCCTGTCGGAAAATTCGTTGCTGGCGCGCGACGCACGGGGCGACATCTGCCGCAACCCTGACGGCAGCGCCCGGCTTGAGTGTGTCTGCGGCCTGGTCCTCTCTGGAAAGGCCGACCCCGCTAATCCGCTGTTCACGCCGAACGGAAGCTGCTGGTCCAACGACACCCTCCCGCTGCTGGATCTGCCGGCCAGCCAGGATCCCCGGCTGAATCCGCGCAACCTGTGCATCCACCAAGGGTATGCCTCCCTCGCCTGGATCCCCATCCGGGAACAAAACCAGATCGTCGGCCTGATCCATGTCGCATCGCGGCAGAAAGGCTTCTTCACCCTTGATGGAATCCAGATCCTGGAGAACCTCGCCGCGCACATCGGCGAGGCGCTGCAGCGCAAGCAGGCGGAGGAATCGCTGCGCAAGAGCGAGGAGACCTTCCGCGCGCTGGTCCAAGAACTGCCGGATATCGTGATCCGGTTCGACGACGAAACGCGCGTCCTGTTCGTCTCCGATAACATCAGCCGCGTGACCCGCCTGACGACCCCTCAATTCCGTGGCAAGTGCCACCGCGAACTGGGCTTCCCCGAGAGCCAGTGCCTGTTCTGGGAGCGCGAAGTCCGGCGGGTATTCCAGTCCGGCGAGTCGTTCGAGATCGAGACCCTGCTCGACGGACACTACCGCTCCACGCTCTACAACATCCGCTTCGCAGCCGAGCGCAACGCAACAGGAGCCATCCAGTCCGTGCTGGCGGTCTGCCGCGACATCACCGCCCACCGGCAGGCGGAACGCAACTACCAGATGCTGTTCAAGGAGATGCACGCCGGTTTTTCCCTGCAGGAGATCATTTTCGACGCCAACAGGAATCCGATTGACTGGACGTTCCTGGAAGTCAACCCGGAATTCGAACAGATCACCGGGTTGAAAGCACACGAGATCATCGGCCAAACCATCCGTGCGTGCCGCCCCCATGTGGCCCCGTACTTAATCGAGCAGTACGGCAAGGTGGCGCTGACTGGCAAAGCAGTCCGTTTCGAGCAATATTCCCCTGCGAGGCAGCAATACCTCGATGTGTCCGCCTTCCGACCTGCCCCCAATCAGGTGGCCGCCGTGATCCTGGACATCACGGCGCGCAAGCGCTTGGAGCAGGGGCAAGAAGAGTCCAACCGGAAGTTGCAGGACTCCCTGCGCTCGCTCCAGGAGCTGCAGGAGCAGATGCTCCAGCAGGCACGCATGAGCACGCTGGGGCAGCTCGCTTCCGGCATTGCCCACGATTTCAACAACCTCCTCATGCCAATCCTCGGGTACAGCGAGTTGCTGCTCGCCGATCCCGCCGCGCTGGCCAACCGGGAGAAGGCACTGGACGCCCTCCGGCGGATCAACCGCGCCGCGCTCGACGCCCGGCAGGTCACCGGACGCCTCCGCTGGATCTACAAGCCCGCTGACGAGGCCGAGTACGCCACCGTGGACCTCAACGCCGTCGCTCAGGAGGCCCTGGAGATGACCCGCGTGCGATGGGAGAAGGAACTCGGCGCACGGAATATTTCGATCCGCGCCGAGACCCGCCTGGCACCCCATGCGCTCGCATTGGGTGACGCCTCGCAGTTGCGCGAAGCGCTGATGAACCTGATCCTCAACGCCGTAGACGCCATGCCCGAGGGCGGCATGCTGACGCTTTCAACGGTCCTGCAGCCGCCGCATACGCTCCTGTGCGTCGCCGACACCGGCATCGGCATGACCGAAGAGGTGAAGGCCCGCTGCCAGGAAGCATTCTTCTCCTCCAAGGGAAAGAGCCATGGCGCCGGATTGGGCCTGACCATCGTGGCCGGCATCCTCAGCCGCCACAAAGGCACGCTGGAGATCGACAGCGCCCCGGGTCGCGGAAACACTGTCTGCATGCGGCTCCCCAGTGCACCTGATAGCGCATCCCTTGCGAAGTCTCCTGCGCACCAATCTGCGGCCAACGCGCCAGGCACCGCGCGGCTGCGCATCCTGCTCGCGGAGGATGATCCGGAGGTGATGGAACTGCTGCTGCGGGTGCTGCAGATGGACGGGCATACCGTCGAATCGGCGCGCAACGGCGCGGAGGCCATCGAGAAGCTTGCCGGCGGCCAGCGCTTCGATATGGTGATCTCGGATTACGCCATGCCCCAGGCCAATGGCGACGCTGTCGCGCGCGCCGTGCAGGAGCGGATGCCAGCAACCCCAGTGCTTCTCCTCTCCGGCTTCGGCGAACTGATGAACGACGAAACCGAACGCCCGCCCGGCGTCACCCGCATCCTGAGCAAGCCGATCTCTCCCCTGCTCCTGCAGCAGGTCGTGCAGGAAGTCGCAGCCAAACGCGGCTAGGGTGCCCCTTCCGAGTGGCGGAGGGAGAGGGATTCGAACCCCCGATGCCTTTCGGCATGTCGGTTTTCAAGACCGATGCTTTCAACCACTCAGCCATCCCTCCCGGAATCCAGCGAAAGCATAAGCCAGAGGCGCACGCGCAGGCAAGCCTTGGCATGCAGCCCGAATGCCAGGGCGCGGGGCAGGACACGAAGGGAGCGAAGTTCCCACGAAGACCACGAAGGCGCGATTGGCGCACAGAGCGCCAGGCAGATCCTCGCGTGCGCCTCCCAAAAATCTTCCTCCCCTTCGTGTCCGTTTCGTTTATTCTGAATTCTTCGCGATTGACACCACGCTGCCGGGCATGGAGACTTCTTTTGCGTCCGCACACAGGCGCGAAAACCATATGCTTGCGATCGTCGATTACAAGGCCGGCAACCTCACCAGCGTGAAGCTCGCATTCGACGCGCTGGGCCAGAAAAGCGTCATCACCTCCGATCCCGCCATCATCCGCGCCGCGGCGCGCGTGGTTTTCCCCGGCGTGGGCGCTGCAGGCTCCGCCATGCGCAACCTGCATGAACTGGGGCTTGTCCCTGTCCTGCGCGAGGTCATCGCCTCCGGCCGGCCCTTCCTCGGCATCTGCGTCGGCACCCAGATCCTGTTCGATTTCTCCGAGGAGGACGGCGGCACTCCCTGCCTCGGCATCCTGCCCGGCCGCGTCGCACTCTTCCGGCCGGGAGACCCGCGCGACAAGGTTCCGCACATGGGGTGGAATCAGGTGCGCATTTGCCGCCCCCACCCCCTGCTGGCCGGCATCACGGATAACAGCGATTTTTACTTTGTCCACAGCTACTATCCGCAGCCAGCCAACCCAGCCGACACGCTCGGCACAACCGACTACGCCGGCGCCACCTTCGCCGCCATGGTCGGCCGCGCCAATCTCGTTGCCACCCAGTTTCACGTCGAGAAATCCGGCCGCGTGGGTTTGCAGTTGCTGGAAAACTTTGCCACGTGGGACGGGAGAACAAATACGTAGATTCACGATATGGATTAGCATCCCCTTCGACCCCGAACAAACCTCCCAAACCGTTGAACCGTGAACCCGTGAACCGCTGAACCACATGCTGACCCGCCGCATCATCCCCTGCCTGGACATCATCAAGCGCCGCGTCACCAAGGGCGTGAAGTTCCAGAACAACGTCGATCTGGGCGATCCGGTCGAGTTGGCCGAGCGCTACTATCGCGAGGGGTGCGACGAGCTCGTCTTTTACGACATCACCGCTTCAGCCGAACGACGCCCCATTGACATCCAGATGGTGCGCGACGTCGCCCGCGTGGTGCGCATCCCCTTTGCCGTGGGCGGCGGCATCTCCTGCCTCGAGGACATGTCGCGCGCCCTGCTGGCCGGCGCCGAGAAGGTCTCCGTCAACTCCCTTGCCGTGCAAAACCCGGCCATCATTACCGACGGCGCACGCGCCTTCGGCGCGCAGTGCGTCGTGCTAGGCATGGATCCTGTCGCCAACCCCGATTGCGCCCGATTCCCCAGCGGCTACGAGGTCACTGTCCGCGGCTTCCGCGAACGCACCGGCCGCGACGCCGTGGCCTGGGCCCGGGAGGCTGAGGAACGCGGCGTGGGCGAAATCGTCGTGAACTCCGTGGACGCCGACGGCACCCGCCAGGGGTACCAGCTTGACATCACCCGCCGCATCGCCGATGCCGTGCGCGTGCCGGTCGTGGCCTCCGGCGGCGCCGGCTGCCCGCGCCATTTGCGCGACGCCTTTGTCGAGGCCCATGCCGACGCCGCCATCGTTGCCGGCATGATTCACTCCGGCGAGTACACCATCGGCCGGATCAAACAGGCACTCGACGCCGATGGCGTCCCCGTGCGAAAGAGCTGGTAACATGCACCTGCGCCTCATCGCCTGCAACATTTTCCAGCGCGAAGCCTGCGCCTGCCTTGCGCGCAGCCCGCACACGGTGGACGTCGAGTTCCTTGAGCTCGGCGAGCACGCGCAGCCGAACAGCCTGCGCGAGAAGTTGCAAGCACGCATCGACGCCGCCGACAAATTCCCGCACCGCTACGAGGCCGTCCTGCTCCTCTTCGGTCTCTGCGGCAACGCCACCGCCGGGCTGTCCGCGCGCCAAACGCCACTCGTGCTGCCGCGCGCCCACGACTGCGCCACCATCCTGCTCGGCAGCCGCGCCGCGTTTACACGGGATTTCGGCGACAACCCCAGCCAAGGGTTCAGTTCCAACGGCTATCTCGATCGCGGCGAATACTTTCTCCGTCAGCCAGAGGAGGGAGGTGGTGTAGTTGCCGGCGGCGATGCCTACGCAGAACTGGTGAAGCAGTATGGTGAGGAGAATGCGCGCTACGTCTGGGACACGATGCACCCTGCGCATTCCGGATCCAACCATGCGGTCTTCATCCGCATGCCGGGGATCGACGACGCGAAACATGCCGAGCGGTTTCGTGTGCAGGCCGAAGCTGCAGGCAAGCGCTGCGCGGAACTGACCGGCGATCTGCGCCTGATCGCCGCGTTGATCGAGGGGTGCTGGGACCCCACCGAGTTTCTCCTCGTGCCGCCCGGCCAACAGATCGCGGGCGTCTATGACTGGGACGAAGTTGTCCGCGCGAGGCCGGCAGTGTAGCTGTGCGCGTGTTACGTGCCAACGGCGGCTGACACAGCCGCCGCTACACAACGGGCTTCTCATTCTCCGAACAGCAGATCGTGCAATGCAGGATTCTTGCGCCGGATCTCATCGGGCGTGAGCCCTTCCAGTTCGTGCGGAAAGACGATCCAGGCGGATGTCTCGCGAACATGGTAGTGCGGTCGGATATCCGTGACGGCGAGGTTGGGCTTCCAGTAGAGCGTCGCCAGGCGCACCTCGGCGCAGCACGGCGCGAGCAGGCGCAGCGCGGCACGGGCCGTGCCACCGGTGTCGAAAATGTCGTCCACCACCAGCACGCGGTGCTCCGGACGGAGTTGCGACAGGAGCGCAGCGGCGTTCTCGAACACTACCTCGCCGCGCACGCCGATGCCGGTGTAGGACTGGCACGTAACGGCCATGTGCAACGTGTGGATCCCGCGCACCAGCAGCAGCTCGTGCACGGCCACGCCCACCGGCGTACCGCCGCGCCAGAGCGCGATCAGCACGTCCGGCCGCCACCCCGAGTCCAACACCTGCTTCCCCAGCCGGAAGCTGTCGAGCAGCAACTCGTTTGCCGAAAGGTAGACTTTGTCCGGCACGGGCATGACCTCCGATTGCCCTGCCAGCATACTGCACGCCTTCCGGGCGCGCCAACCCCTTTTCGGGAAGTAGAAGCGCCAGACAGGAAACAAGTTGCAATGTCGAATATCGAACCAGGAATGTCGAATCAGGAAGTCACGCAAGCCGCTGGGACGCGGTTCGCACGGAAGCCATGAAAATGGAGATCAATTCGTTGGTTTCGGAAACCAGCGCGTCAACCTCTGAATGCGCCTCCGTCAAGTCCACACGTCGGATGATCAGCAACCAGATCCGCGTTTCGCGCAACTCTTTCAAGATGATCCGCAGTTTGTGGATGAAACCCCTTGATGATTCGGCACTTTGAGCCTCGCCGTAGTTGGAAGCCGCCGACGTGCCGCTGCGTGAGAGTTGATCGCGGATATGTCCCGCGACCGACGCCCGTGAAAGCGTTTCCGTCAACCGGATGATCCGCACGGCCAGTGTGAGCAACCGGTCTTCCAGATCGAACGATCTTCCCTTCATGATTCGTTATTCCTGGTTCGACATTCTGCCGTTGCTTCTTACGCGAACGGGTCGTCCGCCGGCGCCGGCGCTGCGTCGCCACCGTTACCGCTGTTGCCGCGCGGCTTGAGGAAGTGGACCCTCGTGGCGCGGATGCGCAGCCGGTTCCGCTTCTGCCCCTGGGGCGTTTCCCACTGCTCGGTGACCAAGCCGCCCTCGACCAGCGCCGGATCGCCCTTCTTCAGGTGCGCATTGACTGCCTCCGCGGACTTGCCCCAGACCACAACATCGGCAAAGCAGGTCTGTGGCACGACCTTCCCGTCGCGCGCGGTGTACTCGTCGTTAAGCGCCAGGCCGAGGTCGACCACGGCGGTCCCGCTGCCGGTTTTGCGCATAACCGGGTCGCGGGTCAGATGCCTTTTAGATGTTCATTGGTTATTTGTGCGACTTGTAGCTTTTGTGTTGCACTTGCTGTTTGGTGTGGTGTATCTTTGTACCTGTAAGGAACGCAAGGCACTGAAAGGTACGCCGCATGAAACCTCGCACGGGAAACCTGGTCAAACGTGGATCGGTCTATTACCTGCGCTACACGGTTGACGGCAAGGTGATCGTCCGCCGGCTGCTTGATCAGCATGAAAAACCTGTCTCAACCATCGAAGCCGCTGAAAAACTACGGGCGCAGTTTATGGCGCCTCTCCGGGTGGCTGACCGTAAGACGGCGCTCGAAACAATCGCGACACGGATCGGTGGCGTCGAGGCTGAGTTGGCAAAGATCAAAGACGATGCCCCGGCGCTCAAATTGGCGGATGCGTGGGTGGCCTTTGTGGCAGCCCGCACCAAGCGTGAAGTTGCGCCGACCACGCTGGAGAGTTATGAATGTGAGTTTGGGCACTTCACCAAATGGATGACAAGCCAGCATCCCAAGGTCGTTGAGATGCGGCATGTCGACTTCCCCATTGCCGAGGAATATTGCAATCACCTGATCGCGCGGAACTTGTCCGGCCGAAGTGTCAATGCTCATCGGGCGACCCTGCGACGGGTCTTCAATGTACTGACCGAAAAGGCGCGGTTGACCAGTAATGTGTGGGCGAAATTGGCAAAGCGCGACATCCATACTCAGGGGAGACGGGCGCTGACCGTCGCCGAATTGCAGGCCGTTTGTGGCAAGGCAACGGGCGAACTGCGGGTCATGCTGGCACTGGGTTTGTACCTTGGTTGTCGCTTGGGCGATGCTGCCATGATGGATTGGGAAAATGTCGATCTGCATCGACACGTCATTACCTACGTTCCACGCAAGACAGCGCGGAAGGTCGGTCAGTCGCTGGAAATTCCGATGCACCCCGAGTTGCAGCGTGTTCTTGAAGAAACGCCCAAAACAGAACGGAGCGGTCCGCTCAGCCCCGATTTTGCCCGGCGTTATTCGACTCGTGGCTCATGTTCGACAACCAAACCGATTCAGGCGCATTTTATCGCGTGTGGTTTGGCAACTTCCGAGCCACGAAAAGGGGCCGGTGTTAAGCGCCGCACAACGGTCGGATTTCATTCCCTACGGCACACCGCGGTGTCCTTGTTGCGCAATGCGGGTGTGGCGCAGGCAGTCTCCATGTCCATTGCCGGCCATAGCGACATGAATGTGCATCAGCTCTATTCGCACTCCGATGCAGAGGCCATGCGTCGGGCTGTGGCGCTCTTGCCACGCGTATCCGGGCGTGTTCTTCCTGCAAAACTGCCGCCCACAGTGCGCGCAGAACATCTGCAGGCGCGGGTGGCGAAGATGGCGCCGGAGAGGGTTATGCGGGCGGTGCTGCGGGCGTTGGCGGTAGGTGCGAAGGCGGGTTGGATGGTTGCGAAGGCGGGGTGATGGTATCCTCGGTGTCAGATTTCGCCGGGGTGCGAATGCCGCGCAGTTTGTTCGCCTCTGCCAGTTGTTGCCACACGGCCCAGATCATGCTCTTTTGTCTTTCGGTCAGGAGCGACGGGCTTTTCGTAGCGATGAGGCACACTTCTAACACGTTCGAATCGATCTCGCTGATGCCGCGTTCGTGGACGGTCAGGATGTCCTTGCCCTTGATGAGCCCGTAAATATTCCGGCGGCATGCCGCCTTGCGTGCATTGCCACCCATTGGCGTGCCGATTGGTCCGGTTTGCCGCGCCGATTTTTTCATCGGTTGCCCTTCGAATCCAGACTGCCAATCACCGGTTATCTACCGCGCCTTCTTCCCGGCCTTGCGTCCCTTCTTCGCCTTCTTCATTGGCACCATCTCTGCCAGTTTCTGTTTCGCTTCCCGCGCGCCCAGTTGGCGAACTGCGAATACTGCCGCCTTGGTTGCATCGCGCATCCGCAGCATGCCGGGTTTGCATTCCCACAGGCAAATACAGTTTGGCGTCACCCCCACGAGTTTCGCGAAGGCCTCCTGGGACAATCCGAGTTTCTGGCGGAGACTGCGCACGCCCTTGCCGCTGATCCAATTTCTTGGGCTGACAGGTGTGGTTACCGGTTCGGGCTGGGGACACTTGGCCAGCAGGGCGGCCAGACGACGGGTCTCTTTCTCCAGAGTAGCGACACGGCGTTTCAGATCGGCCAGGGCCGAGCGGGTGGCGCCCGAGGGTTTGCGGAGCGGGGCGATTGCGGCCTTGGCTTCCTTGCGGGCCAGACGGGTGACTTCATCTTTGAATGACTTAGCGAATGTTGACATGGGTGGTGTTCCTTTGTGGTTGGTGGTTGAAAAGTTAAAGATTTAGACCCTCCGCGCCCTTTCTTTTACGCCATACACGCTGAATAATAAAGATGATTGAACTAAAACAAAGACCAAGAAT
>CAIWXQ010000016.1 GCA_903916675.1 uncultured bacterium
CCACCGCCCACCCCCGCAGCCCGCGGGCATTTCCTGCTGCCTTCTGCCCTCTGCCCTCTGCCCCCTGACTTCTGATCTCTGACCTCTGATCTCTGACCTCTGCCATCCGGCTTCTTCTTCCGCTGCGCCTCCAGCGCGGCCATGCGCTTGCGGATGGTGTCCTCGTACCCCTGGTCGGTCGGCTCGTAGTAGCGCTTGCCGGTGGGGTGGTAGGACTGCTCCACGAAGTGGCCGGCGTAGCTGTGCGGGTAGAGGTAGGCATCGCCGAGTCCCTCGCGTCCGACGGCCTGCACGTGGACGTTCTTGAGGTGCTCGGGCACGGGCTGCACGCGCCCTTCGCGCACGTCCGACAGCGCCTGCTCGACCGCCAGATAGGCGGCGTTGCTCTTGGGCGCGGTGGCGAGGTAGGTCGTGGCCTGCGCGAGGATGATGCGCGCCTCGGGCATGCCGACGAACTCCACGGCGTGCATGGCCGCGACAGCGAGGGAGAGGCCGCGCGGATCGGCGTTGCCGATGTCCTCGCTGGCCAGGATTACGAGGCGCCGGGCGATGAAGCGCGGATCCTCGCCGGCCTCGAGCATCTTGGCGAGCCAGTAGGTGGCGGCATGGGGGTCGGACCCGCGCACGCTCTTGATGAAGGCGGAGATGGTGTCGTAGTGGCCATCCTCGTCGCGGTCGTAGGAGACCATCTTGCGCTGCACGCTGTCCTGCAGCACGGCGGCATCGAGGCGGACGTGTCCGGACGCGTCCGGCGGCGTACTGAGGACTGCCACCTCGAGCGCGTTGAGCGCACGGCGGGCGTCGCCCTCGCAGACCTGCGCCAGGAAAGCCAGCGCGTCGGGCGCAATTTCTGCCGGGACGCGCCCCAGGCCGCGGTCGGGGTCGGCCAGCGCGCGCCGCACGAGCGCGGCGATGGCCTCCTCGCCGAGCGGACGCAATTCGAACACCAGCGAGCGCGAGGTGAGGGGGGAGTTGACGAAAATCTGCGGGTTATGGGTGGTGGCGCCGATGAGCGTGAGACTGCCATCCTCGACGTACGGCAGGAGCACATCCTGCTGGGCCTTGTTGAAGCGGTGGATTTCGTCGATGAACAGGATCGTGGCCTGGGTGGTGCACGAGTGGCGGGCGGTCTCGCAGATGCTGCGCAAAGCGGCGACGTTGGACGTGACGCCGCTGGCGCGCACGAAGCGGCGGCGGGTGACGCGCGCAATAACCTCGGCCAGGGAGGTCTTGCCCGTGCCCGGCGGGCCGAAAAGGATCAGGTTTGTGAGACGGTCGGCCTCGATCACCCGGCGCAGCAGCTTGCCCGGACCGAGAATGTGATCCTGGCCGAGAATCTCCTCCAGTCGGTCCGGCCGCATGCGCGCGGCCAGCGGCGGCGGGGCGCCGCCGGCACTCTCCGGCGCGGCAGGCGGATCGTCGGCAAACAGTTCGGGCGGGTTCATGGTCGTGGGTCCGGCCGGATCAATCCGGATGGCGGGAATCCTAGCAGTTTGACCGGGCACGGGCAAATCGGGCTTGCGATTGCATAAAGCCGATGCTACGATGACACCTCTTTCTTCCCGAGGAGTGAATAAGACATGGCCAGGGTTTGCGACATCTGCGGCAAGGGCCCGCGAACGGGCAATCGGATCGTACGGCACGGTCTCGCCAAGTACAAGGGCGGCATCGGCATGCACACGACCGGCATCAACAAGCGCCGGTATCTGCCCAATCTCCAGCGCGTGCGCGTGAAGATCGACGGGGCCGTCAGCCGCCGCATGGTCTGCGCGGCTTGCATCAAGCAGGGTAAGATCGTCAAGGCGTAGGGTCGCGACGGGCATCACCCGGCGCGCAGCGGCGCCCGTTGCGCGTCTGCTGACGCGCAAGGGAGGGCGGGATGACGAAGACAGCACGGCTAGCCAAGGACACGCAGAAGTTGCAGGCCGGCAGCGCCACAGAAGACGACATCCGGCCGACTGACATCGTGTTCAACTGCCCCCATTGCGGGCACAGTCTCTGCATCGACTGCCGCGGAGCAGGGTTGCTGACCAACTGCACCGAGTGCTCCGAGGAAGTCTTGGTCCCGATTCCCGACGGCATGACGGTCGAGGATCTCGACCTGACCCCCGAACAGACCATGGGGCAGTTATTCTACACGCGCCGCATGCTGGCGCGCGCCGAGCAGCGCATCGCCGAACTCGAGGAAGTCATCGCCAGCCTTAAGGATCGCCGCTCCGCTATGGAGAAGGCGCGTCTGACCACGCTGCACCACTGCGCCGACATCGCCAACCTCTGCCAGGTTGTCCAAGAGCGGCAGGGTGAGATCGCCACGGCGCTGAGCAGGATGCTCGAGATCATCGCCCGCGAGCAGCAGCACTAGCGTTTCGGCAGGTACGGATTCTCCCGGCGCTCGTCTCCGATGGTCGTCAGCGGGCCGTGGCCGGGGAGCACGCGCGTGTCGTCCGGCAGGCTCATCAGCTTCTGCAGCGACTGCTGGAGCAGTTGCATGTTCCCGCCCGGAAAATCGGTCCGGCCGATTGATCCCGCAAACAGCGTGTCTCCGGTCAGGACTAGCTTCTCCTGCGGCAGATGGAGGCAGATTCCCCCGGGTGTGTGGCCGGGCGTGAAGAGCGTCCGGACTTCGATCCCGCCCGCCGTGAGTATGCCGCCGTCAGTCAGTTCGGTCTGCAGCGACGCGGGACGGCGCGGCGGGATCGGATAAAATGGGGGCAGGCTGTTGATCGCCGAGAAGGCCCATTTTGCATCCGCCGTGTGCAGGCAGACCGGCGCAGGGTGAGTGGACAGCAGATCGTTCAGCGCGGAAACGTGGTCGATGTGTCCGTGTGTGCAGACGTACTGTGCCACCTGAAGCGAATGACGGCGCAGGAGATCGCGGATGCCGTTCGGATCCGCGCCCGGGTCCACGATCCATGCCTGCGCTGGATCGTTCCAGAGTGCCACGCAATTCACTTCGTATTGGCCAACGGCCAGGGTTTCCGATTGCATGGCCGCACAGCATAGAATCCATGCCCTGCCATGGCAATAGAAAGCTGGACACGAAGGAGCCGAAGATCGAATGGTTTTCGAAACACACCCGCCAGCCCCTTCGTATGCTTCCCCTTTCCTTCTGGTCTTCGTGTCCGTATTCGCCTGGTTTGCGGCTATTTTGCCTGCGCCTTCTTGCGCGCGGCGGCCAGTTCGAGCCACGGCCGCAGCTCAGCAAGGAACTCGCCGAACCGGGCAGAGTCGATCTGTTGGGCAGCATCGCTGAATGCGTTGACGGGGTCCGGGTGGGCTTCCACAATCAGGCCGTCCGCGCCAGCGCCGAGCGCGGCGCAGGCCAGCGGTAGCACGAGCGCACGCTTTCCCGCGGCATGGCTCGGGTCCACCAGCACGGGGAGGTGGCTTTCGGCCTTGGCCACGGCCACGCCGCCCAGGTCGAGCACGTTGCGCACGGAACGATCGAACGACCGCAGGCCGCGCTCGCACAGCACCACCTGCGTGCAACCGTTTACTAGCAGATATTCGGCTGCGGCCAGCCACTCCTCGACCGTGCTGGCCATGCCTCGCTTGAGCAGCACCGGCTTTCGCGCCGCCGCCACGTTTTCGAGCAGGTCGTAGTTCTGGGCGTTGCGCGCCCCGATCTGGTACATGTCCGTCACGTCTGCCAGCGCTTCAACGTGCGCCGGGCCCATGACCTCGGAGACGAACGCCGCGCCGGTCTCGGCCTTGACGTCACGCAGGATGCGTACGCCCTCATCGCGCAACCCTTGGAAGTCGTAGGGCGAGGTACGCGGCTTGAAAGGCATGCCGCGGATCAGGCGCACGCCTGCTGCCATGAGATGGCGCACGGCCGTGCGGAACTGGTCAGCGCTTTCGATGGCGCACGGCCCGGCGATCACGACGATTTCGCCGTTGCCGATGCGCACGCCGCCGACTGTCACCACCGAATCGGCGGGGTGGTATTCGCGCGAGACCAGTTTGTAGCGGTGCTGGATCGGAATCACGGTGTCCACGGCCGGCAGGTTGCGCAGCGCCTCGAGTGAGCGGTTGCCGAGCTCGTCGCCGATGCAGGCGACGACCGTGTGCTCCACTCCGCGGATGATTCGCGGCTGGTAGCGCAGCGACGAGACCAGGTCGCATACGGCCTGCACGTCGGCATCGGTGGACTGGGGCTTGAGTACGATGATCATGAGTTTCTCCCGGGTTAAAAACAAAACCGCGCGTCTGGCACTTTGCCGGACACGCGGTTCATTTCTGGGTCAGCCGTGCAGACGTCTACCGGACCGACCGGAACCGAGTGTCCGGCAGTCTAAAGTAGAAATACACGTTCGTCTGGTGCCACGAGTTCATTTCGATACCAAACCATTGAACACCGAACCGGCCTGTGGCGTCAAGCCCGGATAGTAATCCCAAATCTACGGTTAAGCACTGGCCGCGCCGCGAGCAAAATGCGCTTGATGCAGACACAGAGCAAGCGCGGCGGCATGTGCCGACCTTGGTCTTAGCCGTAGATTTGGGATGCACATCCCCGCTTGCCCCGGCGCGGCGATGCGGTACAATCTTGACATCGGCGGATCGCGCGGTGCGTGCTGCCGGAGGCAACCACGGGAAGGAATCTCATCATGAAGAAAACCCTTGTATGCATGGCGCTGGCAGCCGGTCTTGTCGCTGCCGTGCGCGCGGAAGAGGCTTCGTTCCAGCTCAGCCTGGTGCCGGACGTCGCGTTGTGCGACACCACGGACACGATCACCTTCCTGGCGTTGAACGTCTGGGGAATGAACCCGCAGCACTCTCTGACGATCGGCCTGATCAACGGCAGCTACGGCAAGAGCAGCGGCGTGACGCTGGGCGCCGTCAACTACACGGCCGATAATTACAGCGGCGTGCAGGCGGGCATGGTCAACTTCGTCTACTCGGACTTCGCGGGGATCCAGGTCGCCTGCCTGAACTATGTATCGGACGAGTGTTTGGGCGTCCAGTTCGGCTTTGCCAACTACGCCGGCCGGCTCAAGGGGTTCCAGTTCGGCTTCCTCAACATGGCGGCGCAGGCGGATCGCGGCCTGCAGATCGGCCTCGTCAACCTGATGCCCGAGACCCGCACCTGGTTCGCGCCTGGCACGTCGGATGTCGCGCCGGTCATGGTGCTCGCCAACTGGCGCTTCTGACCCTTCGCGAAGGATGTTCCCGATGCGCAGGCCGGATGGATGGCGGATGGCGCTCGGCCTGTCGGCCGTGCTGCTGGCGGGAGGGTGTGCGCTGGAGCCCACCGGTTCCGGCGAGGCTTCCCTGAATGCTTCCAGTCCGTCCGCCGCGTTGGGGTCCCGCGCAGGTGCACACATGGCGTTCTCGCCGCGAAGCGTCGGCGATACGCGTGTCGACTTTGGCAGCCTCCGCGCTATGGTCGAATCGCCGGCGTTCCGCGGCAAGACCAATGAGGCCTTGGCGCTGGCCTTCCACCGCTACCTGGCCAGCACCAACGACGGCGCCTGGCAGTTCTGGGCTCCTGACGAGTCCGGCGGTCGCCCGCAGGCGCGCGGCCCTGTCGCTGATCCGGTTAAGCTCCTCAACGCCTATGGCTGGATGTCCGACAGCCAGCAGGCCGCAACGCTCTACGCCCTTTATTGCGCCGCCGGAATGCCGGCGCGACAGTTCGGCATCCCCGGCCAGGCCCTCTGCGAGGTCTATTACGACAGCCGCTGGCATGTTCTGGATACGGCCCGGCGCGTTTGGTTCCGGGCGCCCGAGGGGCACATCGCCGGCGCTTGCGAACTCGCGCGCAACCCGTACGACCTGATCGTCACCAACCGCAACAAATCCATCCCCGGCAACCTTTCCGACCGCGACCTCGCCGGCTACGCGGAGATGTACGCGCAGGCCGATATGCGCGATGGACAGCCGGCCGGCGTCTGGCCGCACCGGGCCACCCGCGCGCACGCCATGGATTTCGCCCTGCGCCCTGGCGAAACCCTGGTCCGCTCCCAGCGCAGCGAGGGACGCTTCCCGTACCCGGAAAGCTGGCGCCGCCTGGCGCGCGACTTCCCCGCCGAGTGGCGGGGTGAGCCGCGTGAGCGCGAGCCCCCCTTTCGCGCCTGCGGCAACGGACGCTGGATCTACGAGCCGTGCCTTTCCGCCGAGTCGCGCGATTTCGCCGCCGGTGTGCGCGAACGCGTCGGCCTCGCGCAGACCGCCGATGGGCTCGTCGGCGCCGGGCAGTGCGTGATCCCGTTCGTTTCGCCGTATCCGTTCGTCGCCCGGCCGGATGTCTCCGGGCTTCATATCGCCTACCGCGACGGCGCGTGGATCACCGTGCGCGCCTCCGGCAACGTGCGCCTCGAGATCAGCGACCCGCTCGGCAACTGGCAGCCCGTGCCCGTGGCCGCCACCGGCGCGGAGGAACGGCTCGACGTCAGCCAGGTGCTCGAGGCGCGCTACGCTTTCGATGTCCGCCTCACCCTCGGTCCCGGCGCGCAGGTGTCAAAGTTCCGGTTCGAAGGGTGTCTCCTCACCGCGCCCGTCTCCCTGCCGCGACTCGACGAGGGGGTCAACGTCATGGTCCTCCGCAGCCGTGACAAATACGGGCTCGCCACCGTACCGTGCGACATCCTCCCCGACTTCCGCTCCATGTCCGCTGTGCCGCTCGACCGCCAGGCTGAAATCCGCCACGGCGCCGTGCGTCCGGGCATTACGCCGTGGCAGACGATTACGCCCGACGGCAGCGGTCCGGTGGAGGCGACCTTCTCTTTCGACGCGCCAGCCGACGAGCGATTCGCCTGGTTCTACGCCAGCGCCACCGTGGCCGAAGGCCCGACTAACGCGCCGCCGCGACACGCGCAACTGGAATGGAGCTGCGATGGCGGCCCGTTTCGGCCGCTGGCCGAGACCGCGCTCGACAACACGCCGCTGCAGTGGGAGTGCAGCGTGGACAGCGAGCGGATCCTCGACCGCCCCGGCCGCAACGTCCGCCTCCGCGTCACGAGCGACACACCCATCGGCGGTGTGGAGTTCGTCGGCCACCTGGATTTTGGCGCCGCGCGCGTCGTCCGCCCCGTGATCGTCCACCGCTGGCTCGAGGGGAAAGAGGAACATCTGTTCACGGCGCCGGCGGATTCGGACAAATACTGGTTCCGCTGCGGACCCAACCCCTTCGGCCATGTCATCGAAATGCGTGTGCCGTCAGACTGCGCGGAATCGCAGGCTGCCCACTGACCCTGTAGAAAGGCTGTAGGCTGTTAGGGCACCTTCCTTCTAATTCTGCGGTTTCTCCTTACAAATAGCCAAGGATTGTCCTTTAACAACCATGAACCGTCCGATCATCCTCATTGCCCCGGATTCCTTCAAGGGGACGCTCTCCGCCGACGCCGCGGCACGCGCCATTGCCGTCGGCTTGCGGCGTGCCATGCCCGGCGTGCGCTTCCGTCTGGCCCCCATGGCCGACGGAGGGGAAGGGACGGTGGACGCCGTGATTGCCGCCACGCGTGGACAGTGGCAACGCTGCCGCGTGCGCGACCCGCTGGGGCGCATCATTACCGCACGCTATGGACGTGTAGCCGGCCGCACGCCTCGCGCCGTGATCGAAATGGCTGCGGCCAGCGGCCTGCCGCTGCTTCGGCCGCGCGAACGCAACCCACTGCGCACCGGCACTGAGGGGACCGGCGACCTTCTGCGCGACGCGCTTGCCTGCGGCGCGCGGCGAATCTGCATGGGGATCGGCGGCAGCGCCACGAACGATGGCGGCACAGGCATGGCCCGCGCGCTCGGCGTGCGGTTCCTCGACCTGCGCGGCCGCGAACTGCCGTGCGGCGGCGGCGCGCTCTTGGGTCTGGTGCGCATCGACATCTCCGGGCTCGATCCGCGCGTGCGAAAAACCGTGATCGAGGTTGCCTGCGACGTCACCAACCCGCTCTGCGGTCCGCGCGGCGCGAGTGCGGTATACGGTCCGCAGAAGGGCGCCACCCCTGCCATGGTACAGCGTCTCGACGCCGGCCTGCGGCGGCTGGCCGAGGTGGTGCGGCGCGATCTGGGTGCGGATGTGGCCGATGCGCCGGGCGCGGGCGCGGCCGGCGGACTCGGGTTCGGGCTGATGGCCTTCTGCGGCGCACGGCTGCGGCGCGGCGTGGAGATGGTGGCCGAGGCTGTGAACCTGGAGAAACTGATTCGCGGCTGCGATCTGGTCATCACTGGCGAAGGGCGTATGGACAGCCAGACCCTCAATGGCAAAACCCCCATGGGCGTGGCGCGTGTGGCGCAGAAGGCCGGCGTCCCCGTGATTGCGATCTGCGGCTGCACCGGCGCCGGCTGGCAAGCCGTGCACCAGATCGGCATCGCCGCGGTCTTCTCCTCCACCACCTGCCACCTGACTGACGAAGAGATCGTCTCCGGCGCCGCGGAACGACTCGCGCGTACCGGAGAGGAGGTCGGACAGTTGCTGTGGATCGGGAAACGGTTTGGGACACAGAGGGCGGGGTTCCGAATCCGCCCTGTCTATTGATCGTTCACAGAAAGAGTGACAAGGCAGACGGGTTTCTCCAAGAGCCTTGGGAAGTTTTTCGGGGTCGGGGTCGCTATCGGAATCGGTATCGATTGTATATCCGATACCGACGCCGACCCCGATGCGATTGTCACTTTTATTCGAAAGTTCAATAATTGCGCTGGCAACGGTAAGAACCTAACAGTCTGCAGCCACCACACCCATCCCGGTTTGTGTAACACTTCAACTAGCCACTACAGGAAAAAGACATGCGCTACTTCACCATCCATACCGCATCCCGCGATTGCTTCACCAACATCACGCCGCTGGTGGCGCAGGCGGTGGAGGATCTCGGGACGCGCGACGGCGTGGTGACAGTCTTCGTACCCCACACCACCTGCGGCGTGACCATCAACGAGAATGCCGATCCAGACGTGGTTACCGACATGCTTGCCGCACTGGGCCGGATGGTGCCGCAGGAGGCTGGCTATTGCCACAGGGAGGGGAATTCCGCCGCGCACGTCAAGGCCTCGCTCATGGGCGCCTCCGTACAAGTCATTGTCGATGGTGGCCGGCTCCAGCTCGGCACCTGGCAGGGAATTTACCTCTGCGAGTTTGACGGGCCGCGCACACGTCATGTGTGGGTGAGGTAATCCCAACGCTTGGATCAAACCTATCCCATCGGGGTCGGTATCGGTATCGGGATAGCGGAGAGGCTATAGGCTGAAGACTGAAGGCGGCTAGGTCATCGGTAGGTCCGCAGCTGTGACGCGGACCTGAAGCAGCGGGCGTGCTTTGTTGGGTTGACGCCGCGCTTTTACCCGACACACAAACCATTTATCGTCCTTCGCATGCGCGTCTCTTTCAAAACATTCGGCTGCCGACTGAACCAGGCGGAGAGCGAGCGGCTGGCTGCTGATTTTGAGGCGGCCGGGTGGAACGTAGTGGCCGCCGGGGCGGTGGCGGACGTGGTGGTGTTGCACGGCTGCGCGGTGACACGCGCGGCGGAGCAGGAGTGTCTGCACCAGGCGCGCCGGATCAAGCGCATGGCGCAGGAGGCAGGCGAACCGGAGCCGTTCGTGGTCCTGGTCGGTTGCGTGGTTGAGGCCGACGTCGCGCGGCGGGACGTGGCAGGTGTGGACCTGCTTGTGGCGCGCGAAGACAAGGAGCGCCTCGCCGAGATCGTTACCGCATGTCTTGGTGTTGCTACGCCGCCGCGCGTGGAGCCGGCCACGGCTATGCCGCGCCGGAAGCGCGCGCTGCTCAAGGTGCAGGACGGTTGCGACTTCTTCTGTTCGTATTGCATCGTGCCGCACACACGCGGTAAACCGGTGAGCCGCCCATGGCAGGCGGTGCTCGATGAGGCTCGCGCGCTGGCCCGCGCCGGGTTCGCCGAACTGGTGGTCACCGGCTGCAACGTGGCCTGCTATCGCTCCGGCGCACGCGGACTGGCCGACCTGGTTGCCGCCATCGCGGCGCTTGACGAGGTGCATCGCATCCGCCTGAGTTCGATCGAGCCGTCCACTTCCGAGCGCGAGATTGTCGAGCTCATGGCCGCCTGTCCCAAACTCTGCCGCCACCTCCACCTGCCGCTGCAGAGCGGCGACGCCGATACGCTCCGGCGCATGGGACGGCGCTACACGCCCGAGGCGTATGCCGAGACCGTTCGGTACGCGGTCGGCTGTTTGCCGTTGCTGGGATTAGGCACAGACCTGATTACCGGCTTTCCGGGTGAGTCGGACGAGGCGTTCGCGCGCTCGCGGGCGTTCGTGGACGGTCTACCGTTCAACAATCTGCACGTCTTCCCCTACAGCGAGCGCCCCGGCACGCCGGCCGCGAATCGGACGGACACAGTGCCGCTGGCCGTGCGCAAGGCGCGCGCCCGGGAGCTGATCCGTCTGCGGGAGGAGAAGCGTGCGGCGTTCGCACGGCAGCTTGTGGGGCGGCCAGCGGAGGTGCTGATCGAAAGCGTTGGCCGCGACGGCTGCGGCCGCGGCTGGAGCGGAGAATATCTGGATTGCCGGGTGGATGGTGTCGTTCGCGCAGAAATCGGCAGCATCGTCGCCTTCCAGCCGGAACGGGCAGAGGCCGGGGTGCTGTATGGCGGCAGGTGAACCGCAGAGTGTTTCTGGTTGAAGGGAACTTCAAAAATCTGCGGTTGGCTGTTCGTCATTCTGCGGTTTGGTCAGATAGCCCGCCCGGCTCACCTTAAAATCTCTTCCAGCAGCGCCGGGTCGACAGTGATCCCGGTGCGGACTTCGCCGATGCGGACAGGGAGGGCGAAGCGGACCACGCCGCCGGCGCGTTTCTTGTCGAGCTGGATGGCATCGAGCACACTGCGGCGGTCGAGGTGGGCGGGGATTTTCGTGGGCAGGCCGATCCCCTGCAGCACGTCGGCGATGAGTTCCGCCAGCCCCTGGTGGGCCAGGCCCATGCGCTCTGCCATGCGCGCCTCGGCCACGAGGCCGATGGAGATCGCCTCGCCGTGACGCAGCGCGAAGCCGGAGGCGGCCTCGACGCCGTGGCCGATGGTGTGGCCGAGATTGAGGGCGGCGCGGAGCCCCTTTTCGTAGGGGTCCTGCTCGATGGTACGGATCTTCACGGCCATGGCGCGGCTGACGAATTCGCCGGTAGCGTCGGCGCGGAGCTGGTCGAACCCTTCGGCGCAGAGGTCGAACAGCTCGGGGTCGGCGAGGATGCCGTGTTTGACGACCTCGGCCAGGCCGGCGCGGAACTCGGCGTCCGGGAGCGTGGCAAGGGTTTCGGTGTCGGCCAGCACCAGCGTGGGCGGGTGGAATGCGCCGATCAGGTTTTTCCCCTGCGGAAGATCGGCGCCGGTCTTCCCGCCGAGGCTGGAGTCGACCATGGCGAGCAGCGTGGTGGGGAGGCCTACCCAGCGTACGCCGCGCAGCCAGGTGGCGGCCGCGAACCCGGCGAGGTCGCCGACGATGCCGCCGCCGAGGGCCAGGACGAGGTCGCCGCGCTCGATGCGGGCTTCGAGCAGCGCGCGCCAGATGGCCTGCACGGTGTCGATGGTCTTGGCCGCCTCGCCGGCGGGGATGGCAAACTGGCGCACGTCGAATCCTGCGGCGGCGAGCGACTGCGCGACCCGCGGGCCGTGCAGCGGCAGGGTGTGGTCGTCGCCGACCAGCAGGACGCGTCCGCTACAGCCGTTGGCACGAAGGAGGTCGCCGGCAGGGTCGAGCCAGTCGGGGCCGACGCGCACGGAGTAGGCGGCGCCCATGCCGCGGACGCGGAAAGCGCCGAGCGCGATCTGCGCGGCGTCGGCGTTGGTCTCGGGCGGGACGTCCTCAATGCGCAGGCGCCGCGGAAACGAGGCATAGTGCGGCGCGCGTTTTGCAAGCAGATCCGCGAGCGGGCGGGGCGCGGGTGCGGCGCCGGCGGCGGGGGCTTTTGTGGCGAGCAGGGGTCTGGTGCCGGGGGCCCTGGCCACACGCGCCTCGAGAGTTTCGAGTGAGGCGTCGAGGCAGAGCACGCGGCCGGACTCCTCGGCTAGGGCGCGGTTGACCGGTGCCAGAAGCGCACCACCGCCGAGCGCTACGATGCCGCGGCCCTCGCTCACGGTCTGCCGCAGGGTTTCGGTCTCAAGGGCGCGGAACGCGGGTTCGCCATCCGCGGCAAAAATGGTGGCAATCGGCCGGCCGGCCTTTTCGACAATGCGCGCGTCGAGGTCGATAAACGGCAGCTCCAGCCGCGCGGCGAGCAGGCGGCCGAGTGTGGTCTTGCCCGAGCCGGGTGGGCCGTAGATGAAAAAGAGGTCGTTCATGGATACGGGCACGCTCCTTACCAACAAATTGGCCGAAAACCGGCTGCGCGTCAAGGAAGTAGGCCAGCCGAAGCGAGACTGACCGGGTCGATCTGGCGGGTTTGCGGCATTAGCTCTGCTGGGATGTTCGGGCATGCGCGGGAATCGCCTTGCGTTCGGCGCTTTCTGCGCCGGATAATATGTATGTGGGGAGCGAACTACTGATGCACAGTTGCGCAGGAATACGGCAGACATGGCTGGCGGGCGTTGTGTTGGCAGCGGGCTTGCTGGGGGGTGGAGCGTCGGCGCAGATCATCGTGACTAATTTCTCCGGGGTTAGCCTGAGCGACACCTATGGTCTCGGGACCGGCGCGACGCCGCCGGATTCCATGGGTGCCGCCGGACCGAACCAGTTTGTGGAGTTCGTCAACGGCGCCTTTGCGATCTACAGCAAGGCGGGGGTGCGGCAGTCGCTGATCTCGGACAATGCCTTCTGGCTCAACGCAGGGATCACTTCCAGCGTGCTGTCGGCCGGGATCAGCGACCCGCGCATTGCCTTTGACGCCGCCAGCGGCCGATGGTTTGCCACGGAGATCACGGTGGACACCGTCGGCAACCAGATCCTGCTGGGACGGTCAGACACATCTGACCCGGCCGGCGCGTGGCGGGCGTTGCATTTCACCGCCTACACGGGGTTTGGCGATTACGATGCGCTGGGCGTGGACGCCCACGCGGTCTACATCAGCGTCAACAATTTCACTGATGGCACCACCTCCGGCGAATTCACCAACGTCTCGCTCTTCTCGATCCCCAAGGTGGATCTGCTGGCAGGTACGCCGACGCTGGCCAACATGACGCGGTTCGACAACCTGAACGATCAGGTTTATGGATTCGCCCTGCAGGGGGTAAACAGCACCAATGCAGGGACGAGTCACGGTGTGATCCTAGCGATTGACAATGCAGCCTATAACTATTTCGACCGCACCACCATCAGCAACCCGGGCGCGGCCGGGGCCACGCTGGCTGCGCCGGTGCGCATCTATAGCGCCTACGACGGCGGCCCCAATCCGGCCGAACAGCCGGGTGGCCAGACCATCGACGCGCTGGATGACCGTTTCAGCGCAGCGGTTCGGCAGGTCGGTGGCAACATCTTTCTAGCCAACACCGTGCTGCAGGGGAGTCGCGACGCGGTGCACTGGATTGTGCTGCGGGAGTCGGACAACACGATCCTGGGCGAGGGGATCGTCAGCGACATCAGCTACGACTACTTCCAGCCGTCGATCGCCGCCAACGGCCGCGGGCAGTTCGTAATGACCTTCAACCGGTCAGGGTCCACAGCACCGGCCGGCGATATCAGCATCTACGGGCTGACCGGCAGCATCAGCAACACCACGGTGACGGTGGGGTCGCCGTTCCTGATCCGGCAGGGGACTATCTCCAACTTTTACATTTCCTTTGGTGGAACGCCCAACCGGTGGGGCGACTTCAGCGCGACCATGGCTGACCCCGTGGACGACCACCTGTTCTGGAGCATCCAGGAGATACCCGTGTCGTCCACGGCGTGGGGGACGCAGATCACGCTGATCTCGCTGGACACCAACCGACCGAGCCTGTCGATCACGCCGTCCGGCACGAACCAGATGGTCTCCTGGCCGCTGCGTACGGATCCGGCCTACCGGCTCTGGGCCACGACCAATCTGCTCTCGCCCGTCACCTGGACCGCCGTCACCAACCCGGCAGCCATCAGCGGCGCGCAGAACGAAGTCGCGGTGCTTCCCACGAACAGCGCGTGGTTCTTCCAACTGCAGAAGTAAGGCGGATGGTTGGCTTGTTTGGCGTGCAGCCGCAAGGCCGCGGCTGTCATGGTGCCACGTTATAAGTCCCGAAGCGCAGCAGCGACATCCGCGGGCGACCGGACATGCACCCCGCGCAAGCCGACGTGCTGTGCCGTGTGCACGTTTTCCAGGAGGTCGTCGAAGAAGACGAACGACGCCGCCGGGACGCCGGTGGCCTCGCAGATGTAGCGAAAGGCGGCAGGCTCGGGCTTGCGAACGCCGATCTGGCACGAGGCAAAAACCTGGTCGAACATCTCGAACACCTGGGGGTAGAGGCGCGTCCAGCAGGCCATGTGCGAGGCGTTGGTGTTGGTAAACGCATAACAGGGAAACCGCTGGCGGGCGTCCTTGACCAGCGCACATGTGGCGGCAATCTCGCCCTGGAAAATGGTGTTCCAGCCGGCCTCGATCTGCTCCGGGGTGGCGGAAAGCTCAAGGAGCCCGGCCACATGCCGGAAATATTCCGCCGAGGGGATTTCGCCGCGCTCGTGGCGCGCGTAGATATCGTCATTGACGCAGAACCGGCGCTGCAACTCTTCCCGCGGCAGCCGGGAATAGGCGGACCAGGCCGCGATCGCCCGGGAGAAGTCGAAATCCACGAGAACGCCACCAATGTCGAACAGCAGAGCTTTGGGGGTGGGAGAACCCATATGTATGTGCTTTTCCCAAAAAATAGATTTCGCGTAGCAAAATCTATGCCCAGAACACGTGCGGCTTCCCGCTGATCGGCAGGTTATCTACCGTTGCCTTACGGAGCTGTTCGAATCGGGGCTGCTGTTCAGCGAGGCTGTCGCCGCCGAGTTTCTCGAGCAGGGCGTCGGCGAGGACGAAGGCAAGCATGGCTTCGACCACAGGGACGGCGCGCGGCACGGGGCAGGTATCGGAGCGTTCGTAGGGGGAATCAGACTCTTTTTTCTCGGCGAGGTTGACAGACGGCTGAGGTTTGCGCGTGGTGGGGATGGGCTTGATGGCCACGCGCGCCACCACGGGCTGGCCGTTGGAGATGCCGCCCTCGATGCCGCCGCAGCGGTTGGTGGGGCGCACGAGGCGCCCGCCATCGAGGCGGATTGCATCGTGCAGTTGCGAGCCGCGCAACGCCGCGGAGGCGAACCCTTCGCCGAACTCGACGCCCTTCACAGCGGGGATGCTCAGGAGTGCGGCGCCGAGGCGCGTGGAGAGCTTGCGGTCCCAATGCACGTGCGATCCAAGACCGGCTGGTACTCCTGTGGCCACAACCTCCACGATGCCGCCGAGCGTCTCGCCCTGCTCGCCCGCGGCATGGATGGCGGCGCGGATCTTGTCGGCCGCGCCCGGATCGGGGCAGGAGACATCCGAGGCGCGCGCGGCTTCGACGCACCTCCCGATCAGCATTCCCTTGGTGCCGGCGCTGATGCCGCCCAGCGCAGCAACCCAGCCGCCGACCTCGATGCCGAAGGCTTTCAGGTAGGTGCGGCAGACCGCACCAACCGCTACGCGCGAGGCGGTCTCGCGCGCCGAGGCGCGCTCGAGCGCAAGGCGGAAATCGTCGTAGCCGTACTTGAGCGCAGCGGCGAGATCGGTGTGGCCGGGTCGCGGGGTGACGAACGGCGGCACGACCTTCCCCTGCCAATTGGCATGATCCTTGTTGGGGATGTGCAGCGAGATGGGCGCGCCGGTGGTGCGGCCTTCCATGACGCCGCCCAGAATTTGAGCGACGTCCAACTCGATGGCCATGCGGTTGCCGGCACCTGTGCCGCGCTGCCGGCGGGTAAGGTCCGCGGCGATCAGGTCAGTCGTGACGGCCAGGCCGGCGGGCAACCCTTCGAGGATTGCGGTGAGGCCGGGACCGTGGGATTCGCCGGAGGTGAGGAATCGCAGGCTCATGTCGTACCGCCTTTCAGGAAAACCGGGAGGACACAAAGGAGAGGAAGGAGATGCGAAGACCACGAAGGTGTGTTCCGGCGCGCAATTTGCGCGCCGGAAACCGGAGCCTTCGCGTTCTTCGTGCCGGATTCCTCTTCTTCGTGTCCTAAAAGTCTCATTTACATTCCACCTTTGCGCCCAGCGCAATCAGAGTTTCGCGGAAGGTGGGGAAGGACTCGTGCAGAATCTCGGCGCCGTCAATGGTCACGGGCGCCTGCGCAGCCAATCCGGCCACAGCGCACGACATGGCGATGCGATGGTCGCCGTGGGGGTTGACCGCGCCGCCGGCGACGCGGCCACCAGTGACGCGGAAGCCATCCGGCAGCGGCTCGATCTTCGCGCCGATGGCCTGGAACTCGTGGGCCACGGCCGTGATGCGGTCGCTCTCCTTGTGACGCAACTCCTCGGCCTCGCGCACCTCGGTGACGCCGTCGGCCAGCGCCGCAGCAGCGGCGAAGACAGGGAACTCGTCGATCATGCGCACGACGAGTTCGCCAGCGACGCGTGTGCCGCGCAGCGGGGAATGGTGCACGACAAGATCGCCCACAGGCTCGCCGGACCAGTCGCGCAGGTTGCGCTCGCGGATGTCGGCGCCCATGGCGCGCAGGGCGTCCAGCAGGCCGGTGCGGGTGGGGTTGAGGCCCACGTCGCGGATGACGATCGCCGACCCGGGGGTGACGAGCGCGGCGACGATCAGGAAGGCGGCAGCGGAGATGTCGCCCGCGAGCTGCAGGCGCAGCGGCCGGAGCGGGGCGGACGGCGGGTGGAGCACGACGACGTTGGTCACGGGGTTCTCGATGCGCACGCCCATGGCGCGCAGCATGCGTTCGGTATGATCGCGCGAGGGGCCGGGTTCGCGGATGACGGTGGGGCCGTCGCCATTGAGGGCGGCGAGAAGCAGGCAGGATTTCACCTGCGCGCTGGCCACGGGGAGGACATGTTCGATGGCGCGGAGTTTCTGGTCCGGAAGGCGGCCGCGCAGATGGAGCGGCGCGCCGCCAGAGGCGGCCGCGGAGATTTCGAGCCCCATGCGGCGCAGAGGTTCTACGATGCGCCCCATGGGGCGGCGGCGGAGGCCGGCAGAGCCGTCGAGCGTGGTTTCGAGGCCGGCGCCGGCGATGGCGCCGGCGAGCAGGCGGATGGTGGTGGCGGAGTTGCGGCAGTCGAGCGGCGCGGCGGGCGCGCGCAGGCCGTCGAGGCCGGCGCCGCAGACCGTGAGGCGCTCGTCCTTCACCTGCCACGCCACGCCGAGAGGGGTGAGGGCGTCGAGCATGGCGCGGGTGACGCCGGAGACGAGGAAGCGGTCGATCACGCTTTCGCCCTGGGCGAGCGCGGCGAAGAGCGCGGCGCGGTGGGAGAGCGACTTATCGCCGGGCACGGTGACTTCACCGCGGAGCGGGTTGCCGGGATGGACGGTTAGTTGCATGTCGTAGGGTGCCAATCATACTAGCGCGGCGAAGAAGGAGAGTCCATCTCGCAACGGAAGACAGTTACAGGCAGGCAGGTACAGGCAGGCGGGACACAGAGGGGAGATGAGGGCGCAGAGGCGGCCAGGGACTCAAGATTCCAGAATGCAGATTCCCGATTTCAGATCGGTGCGCGTTCTGGAATCTGAAATCAAGGACCTCCGGCAGGCGGGATGCCTGTGCCACGCCAGTACCCTCTGTGCCC
Organism: uncultured bacterium; assembly: GCA_903916675.1. Classification (GTDB taxonomy): domain Bacteria; phylum Verrucomicrobiota; class Kiritimatiellia; order RFP12; family CAIWXQ01; genus CAIWXQ01. The sequence continues at coordinate 17,627 of CAIWXQ010000016.1, forward strand.
TCATCTTTCCTCGGCGCCCTCTGTGTCCTTGGCTTGTACCGACGCCTGCGCATTGCCAGCAATCTCCTGCGTCAGCCACGCCAGCAGCGCGGCGCGGTCCGGAAAGCGGCCTTCGAGTTGGGCGTCGTAGGCGCGGGTGACCCACTGGCCGACGGTCGGGCCGGGTTTCAGCCCGAGCACCAGCAGGTCGCGCCCCTTGATCCATGCCTCGGGCAGGACGGTCTCCGCGGCGAATTCCGTGAGTTTCTGTTCCGCGAAATCCGCGATGTGGAGCTTGCCGTGACTCTGCTCGACGTCGAGGCGGTGGAGGGCCAGTTCGAGCGGGAAGGTGGGCGCGCCGAGAAAGCGCCGGAGCTTGGCGGGGCGCATCTCCGGGAGGGCGACGAAGCTCATGTGGCGCGCCACGGCAATGGTGACAGCCTCGATCAGTTCGGCGGGACGGCGCAGACGCTGCAGGATGGCGCGGGCCATCTCGGCGCCCACGGGGGCGTGGTTCGGGAAACGTGGCGCACCGGATTCGCCCACCATGGCGGTGGGCGGTTTGCCCACGTCATGGAGCAGGGCGGCGTAGGCCAGCGCGGGGTCGCGCGGCGCGGGGAGGGCGTCGAGCATACGGCAGGTGTGGGTCCAGACATCACCCTCCGGATGGAACTCGGCGGGCTGTTCCACGCCGCGCAGCGCCTCGACTTCCGGGAGACCGATGCGCAACAGGCCGAGATCGCGCAGCAGTTCGAGGGCTTGCGCCGGGCGGGGCGCCTCGCAGAGCATGCGGGTGATCTCTTGGCCGATGCGCTCGGCGCTGACGTCGGCCAGCAGCGGCGCGGCCTCGCGCACGGCTGCCGCTGTGGCGGAATCGAGGCGGAATTCGAGCACGGCCGTGAAGCGCACGGCGCGCAGCAGGCGCAGGTGGTCCTCGCGGAAGCGCGCGGCCGGCTCGCCGATGGCGCGCACAACGCGGGCAGCGAGGTCGGCGCGGCCGCCGACGAAGTCCAGGACCTCGCCGGATTCGGGATCGTAGAAGAGGCCGTTGACGGTGAAGTCGCGACGGCGTGCGTCCTCGGCAGCGTCGGTGAAGCGGATGCCGTCCGGCCGCCGTCCGTCGGTGTAGGCACCGTCTGCGCGGAAGGTGGCGACCTCGAAGGGATGGTCATCGCGCCGCACGACGATTACGCCGAAGGCCTTGCCCACAGCTACAGTGTCGCCGGGGAAGAGGCGTTCGACCACGTCGGGCGCGGCGCTGGTGGCGATATCGATGTCTTTGAGCGGTCGGCCGAGGAGTGCGTCGCGCACGCAGCCGCCGGCAAAGAGCGCGGCATGGCCAGCGTCGCGCAACGTGCGAACGACGCCGTTGGCTGCAGCCAACGGCGGCAGGGTGTTGTCGAACAGCGGCGTCATAGCGTGACTATACGACAGGCGTGGCGCGAGCGCCAGAGAGGAGCGGCGCATTGACAATTCCGACGGTTGGGCGCATAATAACAAAGGTTTCGCACGCTTGAGCCGACCCTGACCTGTCTGTCGGCGCCGCTTGCTGGAAAGGAATGCATGCAGAGCCTCGTCAACCATTTGAATCAGCTCCAGGAACTGATCCTGATCCGTGATGAACACCGCGCGACCGGCGACGGGTCGCACATGGACCGCCTGAACGAGGTGATCGACCAGCTGACCGACAAGCTGCCGGCAGACGTGCGGTCGCTCTTCCAGCGTCTCTGCAAGAAAGACCACACGGCGATGGCTCCGATGCATGAGGGGTGCTGCGCGATCTGCGGCATGCGGCTGCCGATCAGTCAGGTGCAGTCCGTGCGGGTCTGTAAGGTCCTGCAGAACTGTCCGAGCTGCGCGCGTATTCTGTTCGTGGACCCGGAGGCGGCCCGTTGGGTGGGCGAGCGTCCCAGCCGGGCCGAGCCGCGCAAGGTGGGTATTTCGCGCTTCTCGGCCGAGGGACTGATGATCCCCAATCTGGTCGCTAAGGACCGGGAGGAGGCCATCACAATCCTGACCCGGAACATGGAGGCACAGGGGTTCATCACCGGCGCCGACCGGCTGGTGCAGTCGGCGCTCGACCGCGAAGCCGTGTTGAGCACGGCCATGGAGCATGGACTGGCCTTCCCGCACGTGCGCGGCGTGGAAGGCGGCGGGCTGACGCTCACGCTGGGCGTGTCGCGCAAGGGCGTGCCGTTTGGCGAGCAGGGCAGCTTGGCCAACTTCATCTTCTTCGTGACGATCCCGTCGGCGGTCAGCGCCTTCTATCTGCGCCTGCTGGCCGGGATCACGGAGACATTCCTTAAGGATACGAACCGCGAGGCGCTGCTGGCGGCCGAGACGCCGGAGCAGCTTTGGAAGACCCTGATCAAGGCCACGCGTTACACGATCAAGTGATGGTAGGCGGTGAGGGACTCGAACCCACGACCTACTGGGTGTAAACCAGTCGCTCTAACCAACTGAGCTAACCGCCTGCGATTCGTCGGGAGACTAGCCGATCCGCATCGGGCATGCAAGGGCGGCGGCATCTTGCGCTTGATCCAGCCGGGGGGATGCGGTACCCTCCTCCCATCGGTTTGGCGAGAGGAAAGGACAAGCAGACATGGCAGACGTCACGAGAAACGAAAGCAGCGCGCCGGGCGCCTACATTTCCGAGCGCCATCGCAACCCCGCCGAGCTGATGGCCCAGGCACCGCGCACGAATTACACGACGGCCGGTGTCTGCGCCATCATCGCGACCATCCTGTTCGGCCTGCTGGTGGCCGTGCTCTATCTGGATTGGACCGCGATCCGCTCGGCCTGAATCCTGCGGCCCGGCTGAACCCGGTTTTCGAAACGCAGGCCGGCGGACCATTCGCCGGACGGCGTGAAGGCGCGTATGTTCCGCCGACTCGCAACCCTCCCCGCGCACATCCGGGGCCTGCTTCCGTACGCGCCCGCCGCGCGCTGGACCGCGCTGGCCTGCCTCGCCGTCTTCCTGATCCAGCGCACTTGCAGTCAGGTGGAGTGTGTCCGCGGCTACACCTTTGAGCATTTTTTCCTGTATTGCTTCGGTCTCTGTCCTGCACTGCTTGCCGCGGGGTTCGTCTGGCAACTGGTCACCTACCTGTTCCTGCATCAGAACTGGACGCATCTGATCTTCAACACACTCTCGATCCTCCTGCTGGGGGCGGGCGTGGAGATGGAAATCGGCACGCGGCGCTTCCTGCGCCTCTTTCTGCTGGGCGGCATCGCGGGCGGCCTGGCTTGGGCGCTGTTCGACCTGGCGACCGTGCAACTGGCCTCTGGACTGGTTTCCGCACCGGGATGGCTGCAGACGCTGGCCGCGCACGCGCAGATCCGCCGGGTGGTGACGCCGGAGAATCCGGACGTCGCCATCTGCATCGGCGCCTCCGGCGGCGTGTATGCGCTGGTCGGCGCCTGTGCCGCGCTCTTCCCGCGGCGGCGCCTCCTGCTTTTCTTTGTCTGGCCGGTGCGCACCCGCCGCCTGGCCATCGCGCTCGGCGTCTGCGCCGTGGTCTTCGCGCTCTACGGGCTCGGCAACATTGCCCACCTGACGCACCTCGCCGGCGGCATCGCCGGATACTTTTACGGGCGCCAGCTCGCGAAAGAAGGCTGGGGAGACGAGGGGGATGTCATGGGTCAGTAGTCATTTGTCAGTTGGGAAGGCTGTAGGGGTTAAGGCTGTAGGCTGTTCTTCTATATAACAGAAGAATCGCCGGGGTCGGGATTGCTATCGGGGTCGGGGTCGTAAAGCAGTCGTCGGCTAGAAGCGCGAAAGAAATAACCCGATGAAGCGCATGGTGATAATTGCAGCGGTACCCGTCGGGTGTGTGCTTGTCGTCGGCTTGCTGTTATATCTGGCTGCTCGTTTTGTCATAACAGAGCATCCTTTGCCGCGTTGGCTTTCAGACGCATATGCGCTGCGAACAGCGCTTTTTAACTACCGTCATGAATACGGCCGCTGGCCGATCCCGCCTCAATGGGAGGGTTCGTCGCACTTTACCTCCAACAAAGTCGGCAATGCTTGGGAGCGCGTGTTCATCGCAAAAGGTGGTGACAACGCCTTAGTGTTTGATTTGTTGCGCCACGACAATGTCGACGATACAAACGCCAATCCCAGAGGCATCCTGTTCTTCGACGAGTCTTCTATCCAGACAGTATTAAACGGAAAATGTATGACATACAAGGATGCGCGGGGTGGCGGAGGACATCTCCCGTTTCCTCTCGCGTACATTACCCGTAAAGGCACCACCAGATGTTATAATGTTACGATCAATCTCGATCAGGATTTTGCCGAAGTCGAGTGCGAAACAAGCGATCAATAAAACACGTCGACGGGATCATGGCATTGGCCGACCCCGATACCGATAGCGACCCCGACTCCGAAATATTTTTTCGGCGGCTTAGGCTCGATTCAGCGCCCCAATGACCAATGACTACTGACCAATGACATTCCCCCCCCGTCTCTCGCGGAAGAACACCTGCAAAATCTCCCGGCATTCGGCCTCCAGTACGCCTGAGACGATTGCGGGGCGGTGGTTCAGGTTAGGGTGGGCGAGGATGTTGAAGACCGACACCGCGCCGCCGCGCTTCGGGTCCGGCACGCCGAAGACCACCAATGGTATGCGCGCCAGCACGATGGCGCCGGCGCACATGGGGCAGGGTTCCTTGGTGACGTAGAGAATCGCGTCTGTCAGCCGCCAGTCGCGCACGGCTGCGGCAGCCTGCGTGATGGCGATCATCTCCGCGTGGGCGGTCGGGTCCTTGAGCAGTTCGGTCTGGTTGTGGGCGCGCGCCAGAATATGCGCGGCCGCCGGCGGCGCGAGCGGGTCCGCGGGGCGCGCCACGATCACGCAGCCGGCCGGCACCTCGCCGGCCTCCGCGGCCCGGGCCGCCTCGCGCAGGGCCAGGCGCATGAAGTTCTCGTGGAATGCGGACACCGCCGGCGCCACGGCTGCGCGGGTAGGCTTCTTCGCCGGTGCGCCGGTGCGCCGTGGTTGCCTTGGAGAGGGTTTCATGGCATCATTTCGCCACGAACGACACCGAAGCGTCAATGGCTTTTTTGGATCGACGCCTTCAGAAAACAGAACGAGCACAATATGCAACTCAAGCAACGCATCCCCGCCATTCCCGAAACTCTTCGCCGCCGCGCGGCCCGCGGCGTGACACAAGCCGCCGACTGGGCCGTGCGCACGCAGGTGCGCGACCAGTGGCCGGCCTGGGACGCCAACAAGGGGCGGTTCCCGTACCACATCCTGATCGATCCGGCCCAACGCGCACGCCACCCGCAGATGTGGTCCACCTGCTGGAAGACCTCCCGCGCGGCGCAGGGTCTCTATTGCGCCCACTTGCTCACCGGCCGGCCGGAGTATCTGGAATCCGCCAATCGCGCCATGGATTACGTCGCCACGCTGCAAATCTTCGATCCCGGTCTGGAGGCGTACCGTGGTGCCTTCCGCGAGAACTCGCCGCTGGGGCCGCACACCGCCACGCGCGACGGCATCGAGGCGGCCCAGGGTTTCCTCGCCGGCTATCTGGTCACGAAGAACGAGCGCTATCTGCGACGCGCTGTGGAGGGCGCGGAGTTCCTGCTGCGCGCGATGAAGCTGGGCTGGTGGCCAATCAGCCTGACCTGGCCGCTGGAGGACCGCCGCCAGGGGAAGGACTACTTCTTCCAGAATGTCGCGGCGCTGGTCTTCGCGCAGTTGTACGCGCTGACCGGCGAACGACGCTATCTGACCCGCGGCGTGGTGCCGCTGGCCGACAACCTGCTGAAACACGTGCGACCGGACGGCGCGCTGGGCGTGACGGATGCCACGCACTCCTCGCACCACATCATCGCCACGCCGGGTCGCCAGCTGACCGGCGTCTACATGAACGACGACGGCGTGGCCGTGACGCTGCTGGCCGCCTATGCCGTCACCCGGAAGGCGAAGTATCGCGACGCCGCTCTGGGGAGCGCGGACCACTGGGCTCGCATCACGGAGCCGCTGCCGCTGTTTGCGGCGCCGGCAGCCGTGTCGCTGCTGCTCGCGGACGCCTACCGCCTGACCGGCGACGCCCGCTACCTCCCCAAGCTTCGCGAGCTGACCGAGCGCACGCTGGACCTGCAGTGCCAGTCCCGCGACCCGTTCATCCGCGGCTGTTTCATCGGCGAGGACATGGCCACGATCTACGACAAGCGCAGCAAGCCGGCAGACTACGTCGATCTGCGCATCACCTCCTATGCGCTGATCGCGCTGTCCAAGGTCGCGGCGCACAAATCGGCCCAGTGGGGGTGCGCCTACTCCTGCTTCGGTTGGTAACGCACGCGGTCAGAGGATCGGTCGTCGAAGAAGTGACAATGCAACCAAGGGTCGTCAAGTAGCTGCGGGAAATCTTTCGGGGTCGGGGTCGCTATCGGGATCGGGGATCGAAACGTTAATCTATAGTCTACAGCCTCTCCTCTACGCCGACCCCGTTGCAATGACTACTTGAATTACGAAAACTCGCCAAAGGCACTCATGAGCGTCCGCGTCCGCTTCGCCCCTAGTCCCACGGGCAACGTCCACATCGGCAACATCCGCGCCGCCATCTTCAACTGGCTCTTTGCGCGGCACGCGGGCGGGAAGTTCCTGCTGCGTGTGGAGGACACCGACCGCGAGCGCTCCACGCCCGAGGCGATCCAGACGCTGCTGCAGGTCATGGAATGGCTCGGGTTGAATTACGACGAGGTGCCGGTCTACCAGGCCGCCCAGCGCGCGCGCCACCTGGCCGCGGCCGAGCAGCTCGTGACGTCCGGCCACGCCTTCCGCGAGAACAAGGACGGCAAGGGCGAGTGCATCGTCTTCCGCATGCCCAAGGAGGGGCGCGTCGAGTACACCGATATCGTCAAGGGAACCATCCGCAAGAAGGCCGAGGACACGCAGGATTTTGTGATCGTGCGCTCCGATGGCAACCCCGTCTTCCATCTCGCCAACGTGATCGACGACATCGACATGCGGATCACCCACATCATCCGCGGCGACGACCACGTGGAAAACACCTTCAAGCACATCCAGATCTTCCGCGCCCTGGGCGACGAGCCGCCGCAGTACGCCCATCTGCCGATGATCGTCAACGCCATGGGCAAGCCGTACTCCAAGCGCGACGGCGCGGCGTTTGTGGGCGAATTCCGCGAGCAGGGGTTTCTGCCGCAGGCGCTCTTCAACTTCCTGGCGCTGCTCGGCTGGGCGCCGGGCGAGGACCGCGAGGTGATGACGCGCGACGAGATGGTCGCACTCTTCACGCTCGACCGCTGCAAGTCCAGCGCCGCGCGCTTCGACCTGAAGAAGCTCATCTGGATGAACGGCGAATACATCCGGCAGACGCCGGCAGCGGTCTTCCGTGCTGAGTTCGAGGCGCGCGTGAAGGCCGACGGCTACTGGCATACGGATCTGCCGGCGGCCGAGGTCGATGGCATCGTGGCGCTGGTGCAGCCGCGCACCAAGTTCTATTCCGAGATTCCGGGCAACTGCGCCTACTTCTTCACGGAGGAGTATCCGTTCGACGCCAAGTCCGTCGAAAAGCGCCTCAAGCCCGCGGGCGTGCCAGAGCTGCTGGAAGCTGTGGCGCAGCGCTTCGAGGCGCTGCCGGCGTTCGACCACGCTGCCACCGAGGCCGCGCTGCGTGCCATGGGCGACGAGCGTGGCGCAGGACTGGGCGGCATGGTGCACCCTGTGCGCGTGGCAGTCTCCGGACTGAGCGACGGTCCCGGCCTCTTCGAAATGCTCACGCTCCTCGGCCGGCCGCGCGTCTGCGCCCGCCTGCGCCGCGCCGCCGCGCGCCTGCGCGAGGGGACGCTGTAAGCGGGTTGGGACACAGAGGTCACAGAGGGTGAGGTGAGGGCACAGAGTGTCCTGTAGCCGCGGTCGGCTTGTCCGCCGGAGCCTTGGCGCAGGAGGATGGCCGCGGTTGAATCTGGCGACACGTATTTTTTGCTTCCGCATGCGCCTGTAGCTCAACTGGACAGAGCATCAGACTTCGGATCTGAGGGTTGCAGGTTCAACTCCTGCCAGGCGCGCCATGCAGCAGAGTCGTGCAGCGTGCTGTGCTCTGCAGCGGGCGCTGTGCCGCTTCTGGAGGCGCAATATTGGAAGATTTAGACCGCAGGACCCGCCGCGAACGTCCCGCCCGCTTCTGTCACTAGTTGACACGCGACAAAGAACGAAAGTAACCTTGCCTCAATGGCCTCCGTCACGTGATTGCTAACAAAGTGCCGGCAACCGTAGGGAGCCCGAAATCACGATTGCAGAAAAGAGATGAATTCAATTCCGCAGATATACATCGCCGCAATCGTGACCAGTCTTATTGCCTTGGGATTGATTGGTTAGGGACTCTATTTCCACACACCGACTAAGGAGCGTCCATTTCTCAGCCTTTTTGTAATTCTTCTCTTGCCGATGTGTGCTTTGGCTTTCTACTTTATCCGCATGCCAATCGACCATTGGCTTTCCGATTATGTAGGAAAGAACACGAACGCGTTTGCATTCATTAGGGTCTTGTATGCACCCCTGACAGAAGAACCAGCTAAACTATGGCCGATCTTGATTCCGTGGATATACAGACGAATAACACCGCAGAACTATGTAAGAGTGGCGATTGCCATGGGTTTGGGATTCGGTCTGGGTGAGGCGTGGACTGTTGCTGGCTTCTTGGCCAAGAATCCCGACATCGCAAAATATCCTTGGTACATGCTGACTGGTTTTATCGGCGAGCGAGTCATGGTGTGCTTTATGCACGCCGGCTTCACAGGCGCTGCCCTGCACTTCATAATCGTTCGCCGATGGCTATTTGCCGGCACACTCTGCGCCATGCTTCTTCATTTCCTTGGGAATCTTCCCATCTATCTTGCACAACAGGATTTCCTGGGTTTTGGAAAAGTCGCCTGGCAAACAATCCTTTCGCTTTGGGTGCCAATCTGCGTGCTCTTCATGATCGTTGAACTTGCATACTTTGCTTATGGCACTGGGTGGTTGCTAAAACTCATAGGGAAAACAAAATGTCCCGAATGCGGCACGGTCTATCAGAGACCATTGTTTTGCATAAATCTATTTATCAAGTGTTACGAAAGGTGCCCAGCATGCAAGCACTGGCATCTGGTTGATATATGGAACAGAATCAAGGAATGAAGCAACTAACCAAATGATGCATCCGCGGCCGGTGTGGTCTCAACTTTACCGTTTCCCCTCGTCGCAGCACCCTTGCGGAAATCCGCGCGGTCCGCTCCGCAGGCTACGATTCCCCACGCGGCTTTACGCTTTGGGATCCCGCGCTGCAACCACCACTGGCCGGCGCATGATTCTGGTGCCAGCCGACTCCGGGCAGAACCCATTCCTCTGTGCCCTCGCCATCCCTCTGTGAACTCTGTGTCCAAACTCCTGTTCCGGGCTGCCATTGACCAATGCCGCTTCCCCCACTCGATACTTGCCACGTTTCGGCATGGCCGATAGAGTGTCGGGACGCATCGGGGAACGGAAAGCAGCCATGTACACACCGGTTTCGAGCAAGGTCGATTTTTCTGCCATGGAGCGCGAGGTGCTCGCGTTCTGGGAGCAGCACGGCACGTTTCAGAAGAGCTTGGAAAAGAACCGCGGTCAGCGCGACTATGTCTTCTACGACGGCCCGCCTTTTGCCACCGGCCTGCCGCACTACGGCCATCTGCTCGCCGGCACGATCAAAGACATTGTCCCGCGCTACCAGACCATGCGCGGCTTTCACGTCGAGCGGCGCTTCGGCTGGGACTGCCACGGCCTGCCGATCGAGGCGCTGGCGCAGGAGACCCTCGGCATCAACGGCGCCCACGAGATCCGCGCCTTTGGCGTGGACAAGTTCAACGAGCAGTGCCGCGCCATGGTGCTGCGCTACGTCGGCGAATGGCGCAAGACCGTCAGCCGCATGGGGCGCTGGGTCGATTTCGACCACGACTACAAGACCATGGACCCCACCTTCATGGAGAGTATCTGGTGGGTGTTCCAGCAGCTCTGGAACCAGGGGCGCGTGTACAAGTCGTACCGCATCATGCCGTACTCTTGGAAGCTCAACACGCCGCTCAGCAACTTCGAGGCCGGCAGCAACTACAAGGACGTGCAGGACCCGGCCATCACCTGCCGCCTCAAGGTCACGCAGGGCGCGCCGGCGGCCTGGGGCGAGACGTACCTGCTGATCTGGACCACCACGCCCTGGACGCTCCCCGGCAACCTCGGTGTCTGCGCTGGACCGGAGATCGATTACGTCTGCGTGCGCGATTGCAAGGACAACATCTGCTTCGTGCTCGCCGCCGCGCGCCTGGCCGCTTACTACAAGAAGCCCGAGGATTACGAGGTCGTGGCGCAACTCAAGGGGAGCGACCTGCTCGGCTGGCGCTACGCGCCGCTCTTCCCGTACTTCGCTGCGCAGCCAAACGCCTTCCGCGTGTTGAACGATCCGTTCGTCACCACCGAGGACGGCACCGGCCTCGTACATATGGCACCGGCCTACGGCGAGGATGACTTCCGCGTCTGCCGCGCCGCGGGCATCGACATCGCCGACCCGCTCGACGACAACTGCCGCTTCACCGCGCAGGTGCCGGAGCACGTTGGCGTCTTCTGCAAGGACGCGGACAAGGAACTCATCCGCCGCCTCAAACACGAGGGCAAGCTGGTCCACCAGACCACCATTGTCCATAGTTACCCGTTTTGCGACCGCACGGACACGCCGCTGATTTACCGTGCCATCGAGGCCTGGTACGTCAAGGTCGAGGACGCGCGCGAGCGCCTGGCAGCTCACAACGAGAAGATCCACTGGACCCCGGACTACGTGGGCGACAAGCGCTTCGGCAACTGGCTGCGCGAGGCCAAGGACTGGAACATCAGCCGCAACCGCTTCTGGGGTTCCTGCATTCCGGTCTGGATCAACGAGAACGACCCCAAGGACATGATCTGCGTGGGGTCCATCGCGGAGCTGGAGAAGCTCTCCGGCCAGAAGGTCCAGGACCTGCACAAGCATTTTGTCGACGCGATCGTGATCAAAAAAGGCGGCCAGACCTACCGCCGCACGCCCGAGGTGCTCGACTGCTGGTTCGAGTCCGGTTCCATGCCGTACGCGCAGCAGCACTACCCGTTTGACCGGCGCGACCAGCTTGACAAGTTTTTCCCCGCAGACTTCATTGCCGAGGGGCTGGACCAGACGCGCGGCTGGTTCTATACGCTGCTGGTGCTCGGCACACTGGTCTTCGACAAGGCGCCCTTCCGCAATGTCGTCGTCAACGGCATGGTCCTGGCCGAGGACGGCAAGAAGATGAGCAAGCGGCTCAAGAACTATCCGGACCCGACCTACATCCTCGACACCTACGGCGCGGACGCGCTGCGGCTCTACCTGATCTACTCACCGGTGGTGCGCGCCGAGAACCTGCGATTCTCCGAGCATGGCGTGAAGCAGGTTCTGCGCGATCTGCTGATCCCATGGTGGAACGCCTACAGTTTCTTCGTCACCTATGCCAACGTGGACGGCTGGCAGGAGGACGAACTCGCCCTCCCGGACAGCCCGAACGAGCTCGACCGCTGGATCGTCAGCTCGCTCGAGACGCTGATCCACGGCGTCACTGCGGCCATGGACGACTACGATCTGCAGAAATCCGTGCGGCCGTTCGTGCTGTTCGTGGAGGACCTCACCAACTGGTACATCCGCCGCAGCCGCCGCCGCTTCTGGAAGTCGCAGAACGACGCGGACAAGCTCCACGCCTACCGCACGCTGCGTTACGTGCTGGTGCAGCTCTGCAAGGTGGCTGCGCCGTTCACGCCGTTTATCAGTGACGCCATCTACCGCAACCTGCGCGGTAAGAATATGCCGGAGTCTGTGCACCTCTGCGAATTCCCGTCGGCCAACGAAGGTGCGCGCAACGAGAAACTCGAGCGTTACATGGCAATCATACAGCGTGTAGTCAGCCTTGGCAGACAATTGCGTACGGATAACGACCTCAAGGTGCGCCAACCTCTGGCCATGCTCCATATCGTCTCGTCCGATCTCGAGATTCGGAAACAATTCGAGATGTACGACAAAGTCTTACAGACTGATCTCGGCGTTTCAGGTGCCCAATTGTCGTCTCTGGGGGTCGACAAGATTGCCCATACGATGATTGAGGATGAACTCAACGTGAAGGCGATGAGATTTGACCGGGACGAAACCGCCTTTGTTCATCTGGATGTGAAAGCCGACTTCCGCAAGCTTGGTCCGCGCTTTGGCGCGAAGATGAAGCTCGCGGCTGCTGCCATTGCTGCGCTGCCGTCCGGGCAGGCCGCGCAACTCGCTGCCGGCAAGTCCATTCAGACGATCATCGACAACAACCATGAGACAATCGAGCCCACGGATGTGGTGGTGCAGCGCACGCCGCGTGACGGCCTGGTCGTGGCAGCGGAAGGCAACGTGATTGTGGCCATTGAAATCAAGCTTACGCCGGAGCTGGTGCGCGAAGGATTGGCCCGCGAATTCGTCAGCAAAGTCCAGAATCTACGCAAAGAGGCTGACTTCGAAGTGTCGCAGCGCATTGTCATCGAGTTTGCCGCTGGCGACGAAGTTGCCGCTGCTATTCAGGCCCACCGCCCCTACATCGAAAGTGAGACGCTGGCAATCTCCTGCGTGCGTCAGGCCAAACTGCCGGATGCAACCGAGCTCGACCTTAACGGCCGCGCGTGCCGTGTGCGGGTGGCGCGCGCCTGATCGCGGTGCAGCTGACCCTGATGCCGATGTCGCATGGCTTTTGCCGCCACGGATGATCACAAATATCCAATTCGAAGTTTCTCCCGGCGAAGCCGGCCTGCGGTTGGACGCCTTGGTGCGGGCGCGTGCGCCAACTTCCACGGCAGCGCTGGTGCGGCGTGCGCTCGAGGCGGGCACGATTCTAGTGCAGGGGCGCGTGGCGGAGAAGGGCGGCAAGGTTCGGCCCGGCGAGATCGTGAGCATTGCGGAGCTGCTGGAAGTTTCCGACCTGCGTGTACAGCCGAACCCGGCGCTGCGGCTGGAGATTTTGTTTCAGGACGACGACTTGGTGGCAATCAACAAGCCCGCGGGCATGGCCGTGCATCCGCTGCGGCCGGAGGAGACGGGCACGCTGGCCAATGCGCTGGTGGCGCAATTCCCGGAAATTGCGGCGCTGGGCGATCAGCCATTGCTGGCCGGCGTCGCGCACCGGATCGACACCGACACCTCCGGGCTCGTGCTGGCTGCGCGCACGGCAGCCGCGTTCGAGGCGTTGCGCGCGCAGTTTGCCGCGCGGCGTGTGGAGAAGACTTACCTGGCGCTGGTGGCCGGAGCGGTGAAGCGCGATGGCGAACTCACGCACGATCTGGCGCATCATCCAACGAGCCGCGGCCGCATGGTGGACGCGCGCTCGCTACGCGTGGCAGAACGTCCCATGCACGCGGTTACCGCCTTTCGTGTGGTGCGGCGGGTGGGGGCGTTCACGCTGTTGGAGGTGACGATCTTCACCGGCGTGACGCACCAGATCCGCTGTCAGCTCGCGCTGATCGAGCATCCGCTGGTTGGCGACACGCTTTACCACGGTCCGGCTGTGCGCGGGTTTGACCGCCACTTCCTGCATGCGGCGGCTGTGGCGCTTGCGCATCCGCGCTCTGGCGACCCCATGCGCATTGAGGCGCCGCTCACGCCGGATCTGCGCGCATTGCTGGCGGCACTCGAGCAGAATGCGCCGAAGTAGGACCCCGCTGGGTGTGACGTGTCGGCTGACGCACTGGTTGGGGCGCGGATCGGGTCGCACGGATCGCGCAGGATACTGCCCCGTCTGCAGCGTTTTCACCTCGGGGCGGACACGAGTCCTGCCCCTGCGGCGCAAGCCTTGCAGCCGTGGTAATCTGCTGCGTTCCCGTGCGGCGAAGGCGCCGGGCCGCGCCCCAGTTCGCCTCGGCGCGCGCGGGCGTTGCTAGCGTCGTGGTGTTTGTTTGCGCCGAAGAAGAAAGGTTTGTGCACTCCGCCTCCGGACAAGTAGGCCGGCGCGTCCTCGCGCCGAGCCCAAGAGAATGAAGAGACGAGCGGTGGAAGTTGGGGCTGCGGCGAGGACGCCGCGCCCTTCTTTTTGCGTTGTGGTTCGGCGCGTCTGATCTTGAACTCAGGAAATCCGGAACGTGCGGCATAGTTGGCTTTGCCAATGGGGTCTTCCTTTTTTCTGAGTTCCAGATTCGCCACTCTGCGGTTGGATGTTCGGCAATTCGCGGTTTGAAGTAACCGCATCTTGCAGCCTCCTTTGGCAAAATTTGCCGTGTCAGGCCGTGGGGCAGGTGTGATTGGACGTTTCAGAACATTTCTAGAGCGCAACGTTCGCAAAAGATTTTAAGCCAATCCATTAACATGTTGATTATTAGCTAATTACGACTGCCAGAAAATTCGCATTTATGGAGTTTTCTCGTTGACGCGTGTCAAAGAATGTCAGATGATGTTGCCACGTGTCAAACAATGGAAACGGAAATCACAAAAAGTGTTCCTCCGGTTGACGGGCCGTTGTCCGGCACGTTTGAGCATGCGCTTGATCCGAAGCGACGCATCACGATCCCGGCGGTCTGGCGCGAGGTGATGGGGTCGGTGTCGCACCTGTACGTCATGGTGGATCCGCACGAGCCGTGTCTGACGATCGTTCCGCCGGCGGTGTTGATGCCGCGGCTGCAGCGGTTGCGTCAGCAGCCGCTGTTCGATGACGGGATTTCCGAGGCCCTGCGTGATTTCTTCGCGGACGCGGAGTATCTGGCGGTGGATGTGCAGGGGCGCATTCGCATCAACGACGAGCTGCTGGCGCATGCGCAGCTCGACGACGTGGCGCTGCTGCGCGGCATTGGCGTGCGCATCCAGGTGTGGTCGCCGAAGCTGCGCCCGCGCGGCAAGAAGATCGATCCAGCGGTCGTGGCAAACGCGGCAAAGGTGTTGGGGTGTTAGGGAACGGGCAGTTCGAGCGATGAGCCAGCAGACACAACATGTGCCGGTTCTTCTGCAGGAGACGCTGGCGGCGTTGGCCGTGCGTCCCGGCGGGACGTACATCGATGGCACGCTGGGGCATGCCGGCCATGCGGAGGCAGTGCTGCGGCTGGCCGGTCCGGCCGGCCGGCTGCTGGGTATCGACCGCGACACTGCGGCGCTGGCGCGCGCGGCCGAGCGGCTGCGCGGACTGCCGGGTGTAACGCTGGTGCCGGGCGATCATGGCGCGCTGGCGCAGCTGGCGCGGGAGCACGGTTTTGACAGCGTGGACGGCGTGCTGCTCGACCTGGGGGTCAACTCCGCTCAGCTCGACACGCCGGAGCGTGGCTTCAGCTTTATGCGCGACGGGCCGCTCGACATGCGGCTGGATGCCTTGCGCGGCGAGACCGCGGCCGACCTGGTGGCGCGGCTGGAGGCCATGGAACTGGCCGCGCTCTTCCGCGAACTGGGAGAGGAACCGCGCGCCCAGGCCATTGCGCGGGCGATCGTGCGTGCGCGTGCGCGTGCGCCGATCGCCACCACGGCGCGACTGGCGGAGGTCGTAGCCGCGGCCGGCGGCTGGCATGGCGGCCGGCGGCATCCGGCCACGCGCGTATTTCAGGCGCTGCGCATGGCAGTGAACGACGAACTGGGCGCGCTGCGCGCGGCGCTCGAGGACGGGCTCGCGCTGCTGCGTCCCGGCGGCCGGATGGCGGTGATCAGCTTCGAGAGTCTGACGGACCGGGAAGTGAAGACGGCATTTATGGCGCACGCGGGGCGGCTGGTTTCGCTCCTGCAGGGCGGGGCTCGATGGGAAGGCCGGAAGCCGGCGGTCGCGTGGGTTCACCGTCATCCGGTGACGCCGGGCGAGACGGAGGTTGCGGCCAATCCGCGCGCTCGCTCGGCCAAGCTGCGCGTGGTGCGGCGGCTAACGCTGGAAGAGGAAATGCGGCTGGCGGCGTAAGAAAGCTAATTTTTCTTCGGGAGAACAATCATGGGTAAGAATCGACGTCGGTATCGCGGGCGGCACTTGGTGACGGTGGTGCCGACGCCGCTGGGAGTTGCCTTTGTCGTGGCGGTGTCGC
The DNA here is from genome assembly GCA_903916675.1 of uncultured bacterium. Classification (GTDB taxonomy): domain Bacteria; phylum Verrucomicrobiota; class Kiritimatiellia; order RFP12; family CAIWXQ01; genus CAIWXQ01. Next base: position 33,649 of record CAIWXQ010000016.1, read on the forward strand.
TGGCGCTGGCATACCTCTGGATGGGGCACAAGTGCTCGCAGTACAACGAGGAAATAAAGCAGCAGGAAGCCCAGTGCACCGAACTGGAGAACGACCGTGCCCGCGAGGAGGCTCGGTGGAACGCCATGAAGCGGCCGGAGCAGCTTGACGGACTCCTGGTGCGCAACGGGTTGTTGATGGTCTACCCCAACGCCGCGCAGATCGTGCGGGTGAGCGGCACCACGCAGAGTCTGCCGGCGGGTGCGGCCGTGCTGGCGGGCGGAGATGCGGCGCGCGGCGCCACGCGGATCGCCGGCGGGCGCATGGCGCGGTAACGAATGCGGAATTCGGAAGCAGAAACTCCGGAAGTCAGGAAGCATTCCGGTCCGTATGCGAATGGGCATGACAGCAAGTAGTTCGACAGGCAGCGGAGCGGCAAACGGATGGCGATGCGCGGGCATCTGGCGGGTGGCTGGCGGATGTGGTCGATCGGCCTCCTGTTGTCGCTGGGCATGCTGGCATTGGTCGGGCGCCTCTGTTTTCTGCACCTCGGCGACCTCGAGCCCGTGTCGCGCCCGTGGGAGATGACAGTGCTAGCCCGTCGCGGGGCGATCTGCGACCGCAACAACGAGCCAATGGCCGTCAGTCTCCTGTACCACCAGCCATTTCTCGATCCCGGCTCCGTCAAGCCCAAGCACGACCGGCGCGTCATCGCCACCCTGCTTAGCGAGCGCCTGGGGATCGAACGGAACCGGCTGCTGGACTACTTTGCCGCCACCAACGTCCGCCACCAGCTCCTGCCGACACTGGTGGACGACCGCACCTGCCGCGCGCTCGCGACCAACAAGCTGATCAGCGGCGTGGGCTGGGAGGACCGCGTCGTGCGCACCTATCCGCAGGGTCGGCGCCTGGCAAACGTGATCGGATTCGTGAACCGCGAACAGGAGCTGGAGGGCGGCGCCGGCCTGGAACAGCGCTTCAATTCCTATCTGAAGGGAATCAGCGGCCGCATCGAGAGCGAGAAGGACGCACTGCAGCAGGAGATCGCTGACCGTCGCAGCACGAACATCCAGCCGATCGACGGCGCGGACGTCCACCTGACGATCGACAACAACATCCAGTACAAGGTCGAATGCGAGCTGCAGCGCGTGGCGATGGAGTTCCGCATCAACGGCGCCTGGGTCATTGTCGAGAAAATCGCGACCGGCGAAATCCTGGCCATGGCCTCGTATCCGTCGTTCGATCCCAACTGCTACGAGAAGTCCAGCCCCCAGGACTGGCGCAACCGCGCCATCGGTGTGAACTACGAGCCGGGCTCGACCATGAAGAGCTTCACCATCGCCGCCGGGCTCAATGAGCGCGTCATCATTCCGGAGACGCGCATGGACGTGGGCGAGGGGAGTTGGTTCTTCGCGGGGCACGTGCTGCACGACCACGTCAAGGGGACGGTCGACACCGGCACGGCGCTGAGCAAATCGAGCAACATCTTCTGCGCGCGGGTCGGGCTGCTGCTGGGCGAGAAGCGGCTGCGGGACTACCAGCGCGCGTTCGGCTTCGGCGAGCGCCTGGGCATCGAACTGCCCGGCGAGGAGCGGGGGCTGGTGCGATCCAGCTATTGGGGCGACCTGGCCACCAGCCGCATTGCCATTGGCCAGGGCGTGGCCGTGACGGGCCTGCAAATGCTCAACGCCTACTGCTGCCTGGCGAACGGGGGCTGCCTGATGAAGCCGTACCTGGTCTCGCACGTGGTCAGCAGCCAGGGGCAGGAACTGTTGCGCAACCGGCCGCAGGTGGTCGGCCGTCCCGTGCGGCCGGAGGTCGCCGCGGCGGTCTGCCGGATGCTGATCGGCGTGACGGAGGAAGGCGGCACGGCCACGCGCGCCAAAGTTCTTAACTACACGGTGGCCGGCAAAACCGGCACGGCGCAGATCCCCGAGAACGGACACTACTCGGAGACGGAGTACTGGGCGTCATTCGTCGGGATTCTGCCGGTCGAAAAGCCGGTCTTCGGCGTGCTGGTCGTGGTGGAGAAACCCCACCCGCTGCACATGGGCGGCTATGTTGCGGCGCCGGCCTTCGCCAACATCGCCGACGCCATTGCCCGCTACCTGGAAATCCCGGCCACCGTGGCGCCCGAGGCCGAGGCCGCGGCCGACGCGGCGCGCGGCGCGCGGCCGCCCACGGAACGAATCCCATGAAACTTGCGGAACTGATCGATCGGAACGACGTGGTGGCCGCCACCTGTCCGTGGCAGACGGAGGTGGGCGGCGTGCAGTGCGACTCCCGGCGCATCCGCGCCGGCGAGCTGTTCGTGGCTGTGCCGGGCGCGACAGACGACGGCGCGCGCCATGTTCCGGCGGCGCTGTCCCGCGGCGCCGTGGCGGTGGTGGCCGGCACGCCGCCGCCGGACGGCGCGCGCAACTGGGTGCAGGTGCGCGACGTCCGGCGCGTGCTGGCGCTGGCCGCCTGCACGCTGCACGGGCACCCCTCGCGCCGCCTGCAGGTCTACGGCCTCACCGGCACCAACGGCAAGACCACCACCTGTTGGTTGACGCGCGATCTGCTCGCCGCCGGCGGCCGCAAGCCGGGGCTGATCTCGACGGTACAGTACGAGTACGCCGGCCGCGAAATCATGGCTTCGCGCACCACGCCTGACGCCTGCGAACTACAGGCGCTGCTGGCTTCCATGTGCACCGCCGGCTGCGACAGCGTCACCATGGAGGTCTCCTCGCACGCCATCGACCAGCAGCGCGTGGGCGGCATTCGCTTCGCCGCCGTCGCCTTTACCAACCTCTCGCGCGACCACCTCGACTACCACCACGACATGGAAAGCTACTTCCGCGTGAAGGAGCGGTTTTTCATCCGTCAGGCGGAGGAGCATCCGGCTTCGCCCGCGATCCTCAACGCCGACGATCCCTACGGCCGGCGCCTCATCGGATCGCTCCCCGTGCGCGGGCTGGCGGTGACCACCTACGGGTTCGACACATCCGCCGAATTCTGCGCCACAGACGTGCAGCTTTCGGCAGAGGGGACGCGCTTCCTGCTGATCACGCCCGCGGGCCGCGCCGCGGTGCGCACGCACCTGCTGGGGCGCTTCAACGTTGCCAATCTGCTCTGCGCCACGGCGCTGGCCGCCAGGGCGGGCGTGTCATTCGACAAGATTGTCGGCGTGGTCGAGGCCGCGCAGTCGCGCTGGGGCCGCCTAGAGCGCGTGGCCGTGCCGCTTCCCGCGACCGTGTTCGTGGACTACGCCCACACCGACGATGCGCTCGACAAGGTGTTGACCACGTTGCGTGAGCTCACGCGCGGCCGCCTGATCGTCGTGTTTGGTTGCGGCGGCAACCGTGACCGCACCAAGCGCCCGATCATGGGGCGCGTAGCCGCGGCGCGTGCGGACCACGTCATCGTCACCTCGGACAACCCGCGCACCGAGGACCCGCAGGCCATCATCGCGGAGATTACGGCCGGCATCCCGTCCGGGCGTCCGTACGAGACGATTCCGGACCGTCACGAGGCGATTCTCGCCGCGCTGCGGCAGGGGAAGGCGGGCGACGTCATCCTCATTGCCGGCAAGGGACACGAGACGACCCAGGAATTCGCCAACCGATCCATCCCCTTTGACGACCGCGAGCAGGTGCGGCAGCTGGCCGCACAGGCGGGGGCGTCATGAAGCTGCTGATCGCCACGCGCAATCGCCACAAGCTTGCGGAAATCCGTGCGATTCTGGCTGTGCCCGGATGGGAACTGGTCGGCGCGGACGAGGTGCCGGGGCTGCCGGAAGTGGAAGAGGATGCGCCCACGTTCGAGGGGAACGCCAGCAAGAAGGCGCGCACGCTGGCGCTGGCGGGCCGCTGCTGGGCGTTGGCGGACGACTCCGGCCTGGAGGTCGATGCATTACATGGCGCGCCGGGCGTGACCTCCGCGCGTTACGCCGGCCCGCAGGCCGACACGCCGGCCAACAACGCCAAACTGCTGGCCGCGTTGCAGGGTGTGACCGACCGCCGCGCGCGTTTCCGCTGCGTGCTGGCGCTGGCTGCGCCGGACGGCCGCGTGCGCACCGTGGATGGCCGTTGCGAGGGAAGAATTCTCGCGGCGCCGCGCGGCGCCCAGGGCTTTGGCTACGATCCGCTTTTTGTTCCCGATGGCCGCGAGCAGACCTTTGCCGAGCTGCCGCCGGAAGTCAAAAACCGCATCTCCCACCGTGCCCGGGCGCTTCAGCGCGCCATGCAGGAGTGGGGCGAGATCCTTTCAAAAAGATAAGAGGGCGGGTTCACGGTTCAGCGGTTCACCCGACTTCGCTAAGGCTACGTCGGGCAAGCGGTTCAGTGGTTGGGGAAAAGACATCGGCGGTTGGCGAGAAATCGAAATCGCTATCGGGATCGAAACATGCCGGTTGGGGGCGGTGGATCAGCGAATTCAGCACCAGCCGTCGACCCCGATACCGACACCGACCCCGATGCTAGAGCCATCGGATGATCACCCACATGTGCAACTGTCGGTAACCCAAGCCGACAGCCTTACATCTTGTCGTCGAACACGAAGACGAGCTCGTTGGGGAAGACGCGCCGTTGCTGATGGGCGATGCGGGCGACGAACTCGGGGTCGGAGATCAGGCGGCCCTGGTTTTCGCGGATTTGGTGGATCTCACGCTGCTTGGTCTCGATGCGCCCTCGCCAGCTGCGGCAGCAGTTGTCGAGGCGATTCATGTGGCGGTACTTGTCCAGAAACACGCCGGACGTCACGCACGCCGTCACCAAGATGACGACGGCGATCACAATGCGCAGAACGATCCGGAACAACGGTTGCACGTACCACCTCGCGGGAAAACCCCGGTTCTGCGGATGATTTAACTGCGTTTCTGCAGGGTCGTCAACAGGGAAATTCCGCGCACGTTCCCGCTTGGCCTTTGGCCGCCGCGTCCGCTATTCTGCCAGCATGCGTCGTAACATCCGCCACCTGTTCGCGTTCCTGCCCGCCTTTTTTCCGCTGCTGACCCTTGCCGCCACCAACCGCCCGGACCGCATCGAGCTGCGCCTCGACAGCGAGGTGGTGCGCATTGCGCCCGGTGCCAATGAATCAGCCGCCTCCGGCAGCTATGACGTGCGCATCTACAGCCTCACCAACGGCAATGAACTGCTCTTCGTGGATGGCCTTGTGCTGCCGCGCGAGGGGACGATCAAGAAGGCCTGGTACTGCGACCTCAATAACGACGGCCAGCCCGAGCTGGCAGTCTGGATCGCCTCCACGGACGGCGAGGCGCGCGGGCAGTTCGACCTCCTCTATTGGGCCGAGAGCAACCGTTTGGAACGCGCCGAGATGCCCGAAATCCCCAACGCCTGGCTGCGCGGCTATCGCGGACACGATTCCTTCCGCATCGAGAACGGCCTCCTTCTGCGCGCATTCCCCGTCTTTCGCGAGCGCGACCCGGCCGACAACCACACCGGCGGCGGCCGCACACTCAAGCTGATCTACGAGAAGGACCGCTGGATGTGGCGGCTGCACGCGGTGAAGTAGGGGGGCGGGGAAGAATTCAGAATTCAGAATGACTCCTGCGGCAGAGGCTTGTACTAGCGGGTGCCCGGTTTTTGGGGTAGGGACGGTTCTCCGAACCGTCCGCGGACGCCTCGGAGAGGCGTCCCTACCGATTGGGTCGAGTTGCTCATATGCGCAAGACTCAATCATTGTCGTGGTGCAAGCATCCCGCCTGCCCACTCCGTAAATCTACATGCCCGCACCCCGCTCAGAAGCCGCTTCCCGCCGCGCATCGGTCTGCTACAATCGCGCCATTCCCGGCGGGATGAAGCTGGCCTTTCGGCCGCTCATCCCACCAGAAACCGGGTGGATGGTGGCGCATAACCAATAAGTTGGGGTACACGAAAATGGAATGGGACGAACATCTCCGGACATTGGCAACCGAATGCCGCCAGAAGGAATGGCGGCATGAGAAGTGGAGGCCAAGCCCTGCCTTGGTAGAGAAGAAGCAAGGCGGCATGGCGAAGAAATACGACGGTCATGCATATGATTCGGGCAGATTCGATTTGGTCGAAGACGGATGGGATCACGATCATTGCATGCTTTGCAATCAAACCATTAGTGATTGCGGCGGCGAGAATTGCAGTCCGGAAGGTTTCACGGACGGATACAACTGGCTCTGCGGGGCCTGTCACCAGAGAACCATCGTGAACAAAGAGGACCCAACCAAGCCTCGCACCGTACCGTGAACCCTGGCGGTTTTACGTCCGGTGAAGGCTGCCGCAAAAATGAGCAGCACCTCCATCCTCCTCGTCTCCATCAACGCCCGCTACGGGCATTGCGCGTTTGCGGCGCGGTCGCTGAAAGCGAATCTGGGGGCGTTGCGCGACGCGGCGGAGATTCTGGAAACAGACCTCGACGCGCAGCCATTCCAACTCGCCTCGGAGATTGCCGGCCGCCAGCCGCGGGTGGCCGGGTTTTCGGTCTACCTCTGGAACGTCCGGATCGTGCGCGAGACGCTGGCGATTCTGCGGCAGGTGGCGCCCGGGATCCGCATCGTGCTGGGCGGCCCCGAGATCGTGGAAGGGTGCGAGGCCGATTGGAGCGCTCTGGCGGATGATTTGGTCGTGGGCGAGGGGGAAACGGCATTCCGGGGGATCTGCGAGTACGCCCTGGCTTCATCGGGGTCGGTGTCGGAATCGGTATCGGGGTCGAATTCGATGCCGATCCCAACGCTTGTGCGCTCCCCCCATGTAATCCCCCCCCCACCCGAGAACCTTTCACAACTCGCTCTTCCCTACGACCTCTACACCGACATCGATCTGGCGCACCGCACGATCTTTGTCGAAGCCTCGCGCGGTTGTCCGTTCTGCTGCGCGTATTGCACCTCCTGCGACACGGGGCTGCGCCTGATCCCGCTGGCGCGCCTGCTGCCGGCGCTGGAGCAGTTGCTGGCGCGCGGCGTGCGCGCCTTCCGTTTTCTCGACCGCAGCCTCAACGCGAGTGAGGAACAGGCCTGCGGTCTGCTCGACTTCTTCCTTGCCCGCGCATGTGGAGAAAACGGCTCGCGAGGACGCTCGCCCTCCATCCCGGTTGCCAACGGAGTGCTTTCAAATGGAGGGCGAGCGTCCTCGCGAGCCGCAGTAAATGAGACGCTGCCCCTTGTAATGCATCGCCACCCCGCGCGGCTGCAGTTGCATTTCGAGATCATGCCGTGTCGCCTGGGCGCGCCCCTGCGCCAGCGGCTGGCAGCATTCCCGGCCGGTGCGCTGCACCTCGAGGTTGGCGTGCAGACGCTCAACGAGGCAGCCGCGCGCGCGGTCGGCCGCACCGTACCTAACACCGTCGTGCTCGAAACGCTGCGCTTTCTGGCGCAGGAGACACACGCCACAGTGCATGCGGACCTGATCTTCGGCCTGCCGGGCGAGGACGAGGCTTCCTTTGCCGCAGGGTTTGACCGGCTTGTGCGCGAGTTTGATTTTCCGGAGCTGCAGGTGAACCTCCTGAAGCGCCTCCCCGGTACGCCGCTGGCGCGCGAGGCGCGCGTTGCCGGGTTGGCGTTCAACCCGCACCCACCATACGAACTGCTGGTTGGCGATGCGCTCGATTTCGCGACCATCTGCCGGTTGCAGCGATTTGCGCGCTGCTGGGAACTGATCCACAACCGCGGCCGCTTCCCGCCCGCCGCACGGCTCCTCTGGCAGGCAGGCGATGGCTCGCCGTTTCAGCGCTACGCAGCTCTGGCGGAGCGCATCCACGCTGCCGAGGGACGCCTCCACGCGCTGGGCGCGGAACGCCTGGCCGGGCATGTGGCGGAATTTCTGGTGTCGGAATGCGGCCTGTCTGCCGAAGAAGCGCAAACGGCAATCCTGGGAGCGCGGGCGTCCCGCCCGCAAGAAATACACGGCTGATTTCCGTATCAGCGAGCGAGACGCCCGCGCTCCCAGAGGGTGCACCTATTGAAATTTCGCAAAAAAAGTGACAATCGCAGCGGGGTCGGCGTCGGTATCGGTATCGGGGTCGGATATACAATCGATACCGATTCCGATAGCGATCCCGACCCCGAAAAACTTCCCACGGCTCTTGGAGGAACCCGTCTTGTCACTCTTTCTGTGAACGATCAATAATCGCCGCCGCCCCGGTTGCTTTCTGGCACGCCTTCTGGCACGATCATGGAAATGGCAGAGTGGATCGACATCCGCAAGGATCCGGCGCACGTGGCACGGGAGCGGGCCCAGGCGCGTGAGTTGCGGCAGACCGACTGGTGGCGCGCGCAAGTGCAGCGCGGCGTCTGCCACTACTGCGGTCAGCAAATACCGCCGGAGCAGCTCACCATGGACCACGTTGTGCCTGTGGCGCGCGGCGGCCGCAGCACCCGTGGGAATGTGGTCCCAGCCTGCCCTGCCTGCAACAAGACCAAGAAGGCGCTGACGCCGGCCGAGCAGATCCTGGCGGAGCTGGAGCAGGCAGGTGGATTCGGACCAGAAGGGGGATCGACACCATGACTTCTCGCGAACGTGTCGAAAAGACGGTCAACCGGCAGAAGGCTGACCGCATCCCGATCGACCTGGGCGGTATGAAGGCCTCGGGAATCGCGGCCAGCGCCTATCACCGCGTCAAGCAACGGCTCGGCATCCAGACGCCGACGCGCGTGGCCGACGCGCGGTTCATGATCGCGGAGATCGAGAATGAAGTACGCGAGCGCCTGCATCTGGACGTGGCGTCGCTCGACTGGTCCACTGCCTTCAATGCCCTGCAGCCCGCGCGCGCCTGGACGCCCCGGACGCTGTTCGACGGCACGCCCGTGCTGATTCCGCCCGACACGCGCATCGGCGAGGACAAGGAGGGGAACTGGGTACTGCTCAAGCCCGACGGAACGCCCACCTCGTTTCGCATGCCGCGCAACGGGTTCTACTTCGACGATTGTTCCTTCGACGAGGCTGGCGGTATCGACCCGACCAAGTTCACGCCGATCTCGGACCTGCCGGACGAGCAGCTCGCCCAGTTTGCGCATTACGCCAGACAGATGCGCGGAACCACGGACTACGCGCTGCTGGGGTGGGGGTTTGGCGTCTGCTTCCTGGGGATGAGCCTCATCACCAACCGCAGCGACAACGTCACGCTGGGTAAGCCCAGTGAGTGGATGGTCATGCTCATGACCGAGAAGGAGACCTGCCACGAGATGATGAACCGCTCGGTCGAGGCCAGCATCAAGTGCCTCAGCCAGATCCATCAGGCCATTGGTGACACCTGCTTTGCGTGGGGGGTTGCAGCGGACGACAGTGGCACGCAGCGCGGCGAGTTCATCGCGCCCGAGCTCTGGGCCGAGATGATTCTGCCGCACTACCGGAAGCTGTGCGACTGGATCCACCAGCATACAAAGATGAAGACCTTCTTCCACTCATGCGGTTCGGTCTACAATCTGCTCCCGCACTTTGTCGAGGCTGGCATCGACATCCTCAACCCCGTGCAGATCTCTGCCGCGCGCATGGAGCCCGCGCGCCTGAAGCGGGAGTTCGGCGACAAGCTCATTTTCTGGGGCGGCGGCTGCGACACCCAGAGCGTGCTGCCGCGCGGAACGCCGGACGAGGTGCGCGAGCACGTGCGCCGGAACATCGAGGTTTTTGGCCTGGGCGGCGGCTATGTCTTCAACCAGGTCCACAACATCCAAGCCAACGTGTCGCCGGACAATATCCTGGCCATGTTCGAAACCGCCTATGCCCACGGCAAGCGGTAGAGATGATGAAGGACACAGAGGGCACAGAGAGCGATTGAGGGCACGGAGGATTTCTTGTGGCCGCAGCCTCTGCTGCGGCAATCCGATCAAGCAGAGAAACCCCTCTGTGTGCTCAGGCCCCCTCTGTGATCTCTGTGTCCTGCCCGCTTCCTATCTTGCCACCGACACCTTGATCACGACCTTGCGCACGTGCGCGGGTGCGCCGGCGGTGCGGCCGGGCATGTGGGCGTCGTGCGGGAAGAAGGCCACGAACTGACCCTGCTGCACACGGATGGGTTCTGCCGCTCCATCCAGGAAGGCAATGTCCTTGTCGCGGTCGTACGGCGTGCGCACAGGCTGGTCGGCCATCGGCGCGTAGCCGATCAACTCCTCACCTTTGATCAGATACTGGATATCGATATAACGCTGGTGCACTTCCAGCAACCCGTCCGCCAGCGGCTTGGTGTCGTACGACTGCACAAGGGCGTAGATGCGGTCGCCGTCGATCGCATAGCGCCCTTCGGAGATGGTTGCGAGGTCGGTCTTTCGCAGGAAGTAAAACGCTGAATTGAAGCCCGGGTGCAGCTTCTCATAGGCGGTGGAATGGGAGAGTAGGTCGAGGATCATGGGGAACACTCCTGGGAGCGCGGGCGTCCCGCCCGCAGTTCTTGTGGTACAGGCGGTACTATACACCCTTTTCGTGGTCCTTACGACTTGGCGCAAGAACCTGGGAGCGCGGATCCACTTCCATCCATCCGCCCGCGCTCCCAGGTCTTAAGAGGATATGTCGAAGGTCTGCGAGCGAGGCGCCCGCCGCCTCCAGCACGCGCAGGTGCGGGGCGAATTCGCCGTATTCCGCGAGATCGTGGGCGTCCGAGGCCAGTGAGATCTTCACGCCGCGCGCCAAGCAGTGGCGGAAGAATTCCGGCTCGGATTGGTAGGTGTGGAAGTTGATCTCCGCGGCCACGTTGCGGTCGGCCAGCAGGTCGGCCAGCCGGGGGTAGAGGTGGACCGGCGGGTGGAGCCCCTTGCGCACGAAAATGCGGAACGGGTGGGCCAGCACATCGATGGGGTGCGCGAGCAGGCGCTCCACCTCGCGCAGGAAAAGCGCCTCGGCCTCGGCCTGCGTGGTGGTGCCCTTCTGCAGGCCGGGGATCTCGTGGATGGCGCCCACGAGCAGATCCCAGCCGTCGGCGTCCTGCGGGGCCAGCAGCAGCGAGCCGTCGGCGCACAGCTCGACCTCCAGGCCGGCGCGCACGTGGGCGGAGCGGAAGCCGGCCGCCAGCCGGCGATACGCGGCCATGCGTCCGCACCCGGGCGTGGACCACACAGCCTGCCGCAGGGCGGGGTCGGTCTGCCAGGCGAAGCTCCAGGCCACCTCCCTCTCGAAGTAGAGCTGGAAGGAGTGCTCGGTGAAGCAGATGGTCTCGACGCCCATGGCCTGCGAGATCCGGATGCCGTCGGCAATGGAGGCGGTCGTGCCGCAGTAGGAAAGCTCGGTGTGCGTGTGGTTGTCGATCAGCCCGGGGACGTCATGCCGTAGGGCGTGCTCCTGCACCTGGACGTTGCGGCCTTCCAGCCGCACGTGCAGGAACCGGAACGGCGCCTCGCCAAGCGCGGGTGCCGTGGCGTAGGTGACGCCGTCTACCGCGTGCGCTGCCTGTCCGGCATGGTAGTGGCCGCTGAGAGAGAGGCAGACGCCGGCGTCGCGATAGCCGGCCATGACCTCGGCGCGATTGGTCAGGTGGTAGGGGTACTTGCTCGTGCGGATCGTCGGATGGAGGGGGTTGTGCTGCAGGGCGATGATCGGCTTCCCGGGGTGTGCGGCCGCGGCGCGTGCGGGAAGGTCAAGCTGGTCGAAGGGGCGGCGATAGCGGTTGCCGCCGAGCGGCTCGTCGTGGAAGACCAGAAAGACGTAGTCGCCGACAGTATGGATGCCCGGCGCACAACCGAGCAGTTGCGCGAAGCGGACCGGGTCGCCGTCGTGGTTGCCGGGCACGGCCAGGACTTGGATGCCGGACTTGATCGCCTCGCCGGCCATGGTCTGCAGGTCCTCCTGCGCGCCGGTCTTCTCCGCGTCGTCCACCAGGTCGCCCAGCAGCACGATCAAGTCGGGCTTTACGCCGAGATGCCGCATCCGCAGCAGGGTCTTGCGCAGCAGGATCTGGCCCAGGCGCGTGTGACAGCCTGGTTTGGTGGAGGAAGGGCTCGCCGCGTTGGTAAAATGCGGGTCGGCGACGACCAAGATTTCGCTAGCCACGAAATCCTTTTTTGGCGGATTGTCCATTGCAGAAAACATCTCACCAAAGAATTTAGGATTTTCAGCGAAAATCCTAAATTCTTTCGCAACTACCACCGGCACAGGCCACCGTCGCGGTGACCATGGTGTTGTCCTGCTGCTCGATGAGCTGGGTGTAATCCACCGGCGCATGGGTGCGGGTGAGGTCCTCCCACAGCTTGCAGTTGTGGACGCGCTTGAGGCAGCGCGTCATCTTGATGGCGTCGCCGCCGAAATAGTTCTGGGCGAACTTGTGGGCGCGGCGGACCCAGTCCTTCTTGTCGGTGCGGACCGATTCGATGGCCTCGTAGACGCGCATGGGGTAGATCTTCGGCGTGGGCGACTCGAGGTCCTCGCCGCGGCCCAGGACGCAGTCGCAGGCCGCCCAGAGGTTGTCGTCAAAGGCGTGCATGCCGTCCACGATCAGGCCGGAGGACATGATGGCGCCGACACCGTAGGTCTGGACGATCTCCTCGGCAGAGAGCGCCTCGCAGAACGGCGCCTGCGGATAATCGAGGTCGCCGCCGTCGGAAAGGAGCGAGATGCCGGCGAAGACGTGGCGGTTGTCGTAGATGAAGGCCTCGACCGCGCCCCACTCGTCGTCCTTCACGGAGATCGTGTTGGAGACGTTGTGGCTGAGCCACGGCTGGGCGCAGCGGTCGACACGCTTGCCGGTGTCGATCCAGTTCTCCTTGGTGAGCTTCACCTTCTCGAGCAGGTCCACGGCTGTGACATCCTGCTTGGTGAGCGCCTCGGGTTTGGCCTCGATGCAGAAGTTCAGCACCACGTCGGTGCCGTTGGGGTTCCAGACGGATTTCTCGACAGCTAGCGGATTCTGGGCCCGGAAGAAGTCGACCAGCAGTTCGTCCTCGTTGGCCTGCGCGCGGCGGAAGTAGCGGCGCGAGTGGTGCGGGTGGATGCCCGAACTGGTGCCGAGGATGCAGCTCGTGGTGCCGGCAGGCTTGACGCATGTGGCGCGCGCGCTGGGGTTCACGCCGATGCGCTTGGCGACCTTCTCGTTGACGACGAGGATGTGCTCCGCCATCCGGCGCTGCAGCTTCGGGTCAAAGGCGATGGCCGGGTGCTCCATCATGCCGGTCATGGAGATGCCCAGAAGCGCCTCGCGCCGCGCGATGCGCGTGCTGGTCTCGCCGAGGTAGGGGAAGTCAGTGAAGTCGGCCTGAAGCGTGCCGAGGATGGCGGCGGCCTCGCAGGCCTCGCGGAATTTCTCGGCGGAATCCACGCGCCCCATGTTGATCTCGCAGAGGTTGCAGAAGGCGAAGCCGCTGATGCCGTCGATCTGCGGGTAGAGGCCGATCTCTCCGCAGGGGTTGAAGGTGGCATCGAGGTCGTCGGTGAAGATGAAGCCAGGCTCGCCGAACTCGCGCACGGACTTCATCAGCTTATGGAATTGCTCGCGCGAGGTGCGGTCGCGTAGGAGCATGACGGAGTTGTTTGAGCGCGCGCGCTGGGGGTTCTCGTTGAACCAGTTGCCGGTCTTGGCCGTGGCCATGAGGTCGTCGTCGGCCGAGAAGAGGCAGATCGTGGCGCTGCGGCGCACGCCGCCGGAGAGGACGGCGTCGGAGGCGTGCATGAGGATGTCGTAGGCGTCGATCGGGCACAGGCGCGTGGCGCCCGCGGCGAGGCGGGCGTCTACCAGCTTGCGGATCAGCTCCAGGCTGCGGCGCAGCGGCTCAGGGCCGGGGGCGCGCCCCATGCCGGAGGAGATCGGGCGGCCCTTGGGACGCACCTGGGAATAGTCGAACGAGACCAGCTTGCCGGCGAACTCGGGAAACGGCTGCTGCGTCGTGAAATAAGAGGAGAGCAGCGCGCCGAGGGCGTCGGACCACCCCTCGATAGTGTCGGGCACGGCGAAGGTGGCGGTGCCTGCGCCGGGGCGGGTCATGGTCGGGAGCTTGGCCACGTGGTGGGTCTGGACCGAGAATCCGACGCCGCAGCCGCACAGGAGCAGCCAGAGCGCTTCCTGGAAGAAGCGCGGGCGGTCGCAGTAGGATGTCGTGCAGTTGTAGATGCGGGCGTGTTTGCGGAGGATCGGATCGCCGCCGAACTGCATGGCGCGCTGGCTGCCAAGCACCATGCGCTTCTTCATGGCCGCCTCACAGACCGCCAGCAGGTCGTCGACCTGGACGCCGCGCTTGGCGAAATGACGGCGATGCATGTCGATCACGCGGTCCACCGCCTCATCGAAGGTCTCGCGCCGCATCTTCTCCGGGATGTAGCGGCTGTATTTTGACGTAAAGACATAATCCTGCAAGGCGGCAATGCTCATGGAAAACCTCTTGAAAAAGCGGATTGAAACGACGGCCGTAAATTTGCGATCCGGGGGGTTGCTGTAAGCACCCCGACTTATCCCAACGCCACAACATTTAGTGTGTCCGTCGGAGCATGTCCACAACATTTTGTGGTTTTTGTTTAGACAGGGGCTTGACAAAAAACAGCGGCCCTGGGGCCAACAGGACCCAGCTGCCACTTTCCCGCGGAATTCGCTATTCTACCCGCATGACGCAGTCCTCTACGCCGCCTCTTCGCGGACGTCTGGCACCGAGCCCCACCGGCGCGCTGCATCTCGGGAACGCCCGCAGCTTTCTGATCGCCTGGCTCAGCATCCGCAGTCGCGGCGGCACGGTTCTGCTGCGCATGGAGGATCTGGATCATCCCAAAGTAAAGCCGCAGGCCGCGCAACAGGCGCTGGAAGACCTGCGGTGGATGGGGCTGGACTGGGACGAGGGGCCGGATGTCGGCGGCCCGTTTGTACCCTACGTCCAGACTGCGCGCCTCGAACGCTACGCGGAGGCGCTGGCGAAATTACAGGAGCAGAGGTTGCTCTACCCATGCGTCTGCTCGCGTCAGGATGTCGAAGCCGGGCAGTCCGCCCCGCATGCGGGCGAGGATGGCCTGGCCTACGACGGTGCCTGCCGCGGTCGCTTCGCCAATTATGCAGAGGCAGCGGCTACGCTGCCGCCGGGGCGCCTGCCGGCGTGGCGGTTTCGCGCGGAAGCTGGCGAAACCGTCTTCGAGGACGGCTTTCGCGGCTGGCAGCGCGAAACCGTTTCGCAGACGGTTGGCGATTTTGTGATTGCGCGCCATCCGCAGGGCGCTGGCTACATGCTGGCCGTGGTGGTGGACGATGCGGCCATGGGCGCAACCGAGGTGCTGCGCGGCGACGATCTGCTGCCAGCCACGCACCGCCAACTGCTGCTCTACCGCGCGCTGGGGCTGACGCCGCCGCGTTTCGTGCACGTTCCGCTGGTGGTGGCGCCAGATGGCCGGCGCCTGGCCAAGCGCCATGGCGACACGCGCCTCGCCGCGTTGCGCCAGCACGGGCTGCGCCCCTCACAGGTGGTGGGGGTGCTGGCTGAATGGTGCGGCTGGGCGCAGCCGGGCGAGGAGATCATGCCTGTTGATCTGGTGTCGCGCTTCCGCCTTGATTCCATCCCCCGCGCGCCTGTGGTGCTCTCGGACGAGGTCAAGCAGAAGCTGGGCTGTATGGCATAGCGCCGGCCCCGGCGGGCTAATCCCGCCGGACCGAAAACCTAGGTAGGGCGCGCAGTTCCTTGCGCGCCGGAACAAAGAGCGGCGGCCGAGGGACTGACCTCCCTTAACTTCTTCACCTGCGGCGCGAGGCCGCGGGGGTCGCCCCTCAATCCGTTTGCGCCTTCTCGGCGACGGAAACACTGTGATAGTCTACTGTCCAACACGAAGGAGCAATAGTATGAAACGGTCTTTTCTGTGGATGGTGGTGCTGGGCGGACTGATCGGCGCAGGCGTGGCGCGAGCCGAGACGTTCACGGTCGTAGAAATCACGGACGTGCAGAAGAAGGTCACGCAAGAGGTCAAATCCGCCCAGGAACTGGCGGACCTGAAAAAGGCGATCGAGGCCGAGGCGAAGGTCTTCCAGAATGCCGTGGAGGCGGTCCGGAAGGAATGGGCTGCAGCAGCGAGCGCCGCGGCGGCAATCAAGCCCAAGCCCGGCGAGAAGCCGGCACCCCCGTCCCCGCCGTTCCCCGGCAATCTCTCGCCCCGCAAGTGCATGGAAAAGGGGAATTTTCCCGAAAAGGAAAAGGCGCAGAAGTCACTGGAGCAACTCAGTAAGACGGCTGCGACAGCCAAGCCGCAACAACTGTCGGAAGCATTCACCAAAGCCGCCAGCGCCGTGCAGGCCAAGATCGACGAACTCGTGAAAGCTGCGGCGGTCCCCGCTACATCGAAGAAGTAAAGGCCAGTGGGTGATGGCATGAACGGCTCATCCAATGAGGGAGTCGTCCGGATTGTTCGCTGGTCGCCGGATCGGCCGACAGCTGCCGTGGAGGCGTTCCTGCGCCGGACGGCATTTGATTCTGCGGCCGAGGTCACGGCCGCCAAGATTCTGGCCGATATCCGCAAGCGCGGCCTGCCGGCGATCCTGGCCGCCGCGCGCCGGTTCGACGGCGCAAAGCTGACACCTGCCACGCTGCGCGTGAAGGAATCTGAACTTGCCGCAGCCACGCGTGAAGTCCCCGCCTCCGTCCGCCGTGCCGTGACCGAGGCCTGTCGCCGCGTGACGACCTTCGCACGCGCTGGGATGCGCCGCGATTGGTACATTCCGGCCGGCCGCGGCGGCTCATTAGGCGAGCGCTTCGTGCCGCTGGACCGCGTGGGCGTCTATATCCCCGGCGGCGCCGCGCCGCTGGCTTCCACGGCAGTGATGACAGCTACGCTGGCGCGCGTGGCAGGTGTGCCGGAGATCGCGGCCTGCACCCCCTGCGGTGCCTCGGGTCGCGTAAACCCCGTGCTGCTGCACGCGCTGCAAACGGCCGGCGCCACGGAGATCTACAAAGTCGGCGGCATTCAGGCGGTCGGGCTGCTGGCGTTTGGCGCGGGGAAAGTCCGGCCGGTGCAGAAGATCGTTGGACCCGGAAACGCCTATGTCACGGCTGCCAAGCGACAGGTGTTCGGCTACGTGGCGATCGATCAGGTGGCAGGCCCGAGCGAGATTGCCGTGCTGGCGGATGACTCTGCTGATCCGGCATGGATCGCAGCAGATCTGCTCTCGCAGGCCGAGCACGGTACCGGACACGAGCGCGCGCTGCTGGCCACGGACTCGATGAAACTGGCCTGGGCCGTACAGGCCGAACTGAAAGCGCAGATTCCGAAGCTCTCGCGCGCTGCGTTGGTGCGGCGCATGCTACCCCAGGGGATTCTGCTGATCGTGACATCGGATCTCGATGCCGCGGTGGAGCTTTGCAATTGCTTCGCGCCCGAGCACCTCGAGGTAATGACGCGCCGGCCGCGTCGTCTGGTGCCGCGCCTGCGTGCTGCGGGTGCAGTGTTTGTCGGCGGCTGGACGCCGGAGCCGGTCGGCGATTTCGCGGCCGGACCGAGCCACGTGCTGCCGACCGGCGGCGCGGCGCGGATGTTCTCCGGCCTGACGGTTGAGGATTTCCGCCGCCGCAGCAGCGTGATCGAATACACCCGCCGCGACCTCGCGGCCGCGCTCCCCGTGATCGAGGCCTTTGGAGCGGTCGAAGGACTCGACGCCCACAGTCGCTCTGCCACGATCCGCTTCAATCGGTAGGGCAGATCCAGCGGCCTCGCCCTACCGAACCAGCGCGCGCACTTCTGTTGCGATACTCTCTGCGTTCGGCAGGCAGGCAGCCTCGAGATTGCGGGCGGCCGGCAGCGGACAATCAGGCGCGGCCAGACGTCGGATCGGCGCGTCGAGCGAGTCGTGCGCAGCCTCGAAGATGCGGCAGGCGACCTCTGCTGCAAATCCGCCCGTGCGCGGACCTTCCTCCACGACCAGCACGCGACCGGTTTTGCGCGCGGAAGCAACGAGCGTTTCTGTGTCGAGCGGCACGAGCGTGCGCAGGTCGAGCACTTCGGCTTGGATCCCCTCGGCCGCCAGCAGTTCGGCCGCGCGCTCGGCCTGCGGCACCATGCCGGACCAGGCGACGATGGTCGCGCGCCGCCCCTCGCACACCACCCGCGCCCGGCCGAAGGGTAGCGCTGGCGGCAGCCCCTCCGGCAGTTCTTCGCGCAGCGGGTACAGGAGCTTATGCTCGAGGAAGATGACCGGATCGGCGCCCGCCAGCGCGGTCTGCAGCAGCGCCGAGGCATCGGACACCGTGGCTGGTGCCACGATCTGCAGTCCGGGCACGCCGGTGAAGAGGCGTTCGAGCGATTGCGAGTGCGTGGCGCCATAGCCGCGGCCGCCGCCAATGGGCGTGCGCACCACGAGCGGGCAGGAGACGCCGTAAACGTACCGCAGCTTGGCCGCCATATTGATAAGCTGATCCGCCGCCAGCGCAATGAAGTCCATGAACATGATCTCGACCACCGGACGCGAACCGGCTGCGGCCGCGCCGATGGCTGCGCCGACGAACGCAGGCTCTGAGATCGGCGTGTCGCGCACGCGCTCCGGGCCGAACTCCTGCAGCAGGCCGCGCGTGACGCCAAACGCGCCGCCATAGGTGCCGATGTCCTCTCCCATGAGAAAAACGCGTGGATCGCGCCGCAGCGCGTCGGCGAGCGTCTCGCGGAGAATCTGGGTGTAGGTTACGGTTCGCATAGGGGCGGCTAGTTTCCAGAATCGGCGTCGGGGTCGGTATCGGTATCGAACCTGTCAGGTTGCCATTCGATGGCGGCGCGGTTGACACCCAATTGTTCGTACCTAAATAACATGGTTTGACCCCGATGTTCGCCTCACGCAAACACGCCCTGCGCTACACTCGCGGCATCCGGCAGGGGACTTTCTTCTGCAAATTGAATCGCTTGTTCAATGCGCGCCTTGGCTGCGGCGTGACGGGCGGTGAGATCGGCGTCGGTGGCGAGCTTCTGCGCCAGAAGATACGCCTCGAAGCGCGCGATCGGCTCGCGCTGCCAGGCGGCGGTTTCCTCGTCCCTGGCGCGGTATTCGCGGGGGTCACCGCGCGAGTGGCCGCTGAGGCGATAGGTCCGGCATTCGAGCAGGAAGGGGCCGTGGCCGCAGCGGGCGTGGTCGAGCGCGTCTGCCACGGTCTGCCGCACGGCCAGGAGATCGTTGCCATCGGTCTGCGCGGAGGCGATACCGTAAACTGTAGCGCGGTCGGCCACGTGGGGATGAGCTAGGGATCGCGAGGCGGTTGTGGACATGGCGTAGCCGTTGTTCTCGCAGAGGAAGACGACCGGGAGTTTCCAGAGCGCAGCGAGGTTGAGCGTCTCGTGGAAAACCCCCTGACTGGCGGCGCCGTCGCCGAAAAAGCAGAGCGCGACGCGCTTTGTGCCGCGCAACTTGGCGTCGAGCGCGAGCCCGACGGCAAAGGGGATGCTGCCTCCTGTGATGCCGTTGGCGCCGTAGAAACCGATCGAGGCATCCATCATCATCTGGCTGCCGCCGCGGCCGCGCAAGTAGCCGGTGGCGCGACCGAACAATTCGGCCATCAGGCGGCCGGGCTCAGCGCCCCGGGCGAGGAAGTGGCCGTGGCCGCGGTGGGTGCTGGTGACGGCGTCCTGCGGCTGGAGCGCGGCCGCGGTGCCCACGGCCACGGCTTCCTGTCCGATGCAGGTGTGCGCCGTACCGCCGATGCGCCCCTCGCGGAAGAGGCGCTCCACGGCCTCCTCGAAACGGCGGATCGTCAGCATTTGCTCGTGGCAGGTGAGCAGGTCCATGGCGTCGCTCGGCAATCGGGCGGACGGAATCGTCAGCCGGGCACAACGATAGGTCCTCGTCGCGCGGCATGCAAGCCAAGTGTGGGACTGCCCCTGGGAGCGCGGGCGTCTCGCCCGCCGATCCAGCAATTTTGCGTGCCCCCCCGTGCGGGCGGGACGCCCACGCTCCCAGGGGGATTGGATTGCTGTTTTCCGATGTGGGCGATTGGTGTATGTTCGATAACAGAGGCTTGCACAGGTAGGTAAGCGGTTGTTGGGGTAGCAAATCATGATATTCCTATTCGCAAGACTCAAAACGAACGTGACCTGACATGCCAATGCGACACAACATCCGGACGCTTGCCGTATTGCTGGCTGTACTGGCAGCTGGCGGCGTGGCCGCACAGGAGGCGACGAACCTGCCGGATCTTCTGCAGCCGGCCGTCCGCCAATACGAGGAGTCATTCCGCGTGGCCGTGACTTCTGCGCCGCCGGCTGCGGCCCGGCCCGCCCCGTTGCCGCCAGTGATACCCGCGCCAGAGCCGCCGCTGGTTCCGGCCATGCGCGAGATTACCACGTTGCAGGCGGCGCTCGATCGCCGGGGGTTCGGCTGCGGACTGATCGACGGCCAGAACGGTGGCAAGACGCGGCAGGCGCTGCTCGATTTCCGGTATGCGAATGCCACCAACCGCCTGGCAGCTGACGAGGCGCGGCAGGTGTTGCTCGATGACCCTGCGCCCGCGTTTGCGCTGGTCGAGGTCTCCTCCAACGACCTGGCGCAGGTGGGCGAGGCGCCGAGCGACTGGGAAGAGGCGGCAGACCTCGATGCCATGGCCTGCCGTACGCTGCTGGAGTGGCTTTCCGAGAAGTTTCATGTCAGCCAGGTCCTCCTGCGGCGGCTCAACCCGAAAGTATCTGCCTGGGACGAGAGCCTGGCAGGACAGCGCCTCTGCGTGCCGAACGTACGGCCGGAGGCAATGAAGTTCGACGTGCGGCAGATCGCGATCGATACGCACGTCTTCCGGCTGCGCGGCTACGACGCCCGCGGCCGGATGGTCTGCTCCTTCCCATGCTCGATCGCGCGCGACCGCGCTAAGGTGCCGGCTGGCGAACTGACCGTGGCGAATGTCGCGCCGCACCCCAACTACACGTTCGACCCCGCCAACTTTCCCGAATCCGTGCGCGCCCGGCAGATCGGCCGCAAGCTGATCCTGCCGCCGGGGCCGCGCAACCCGGTGGGTGTCTACTGGGTCTCGCTGAGCCAGCCGGGGTATGGCATCCACGGCACGCCGCACCCGGAGAGCATCGGCAACATGGAGTCGCACGGCTGCTTCCGCCTCTGCAACTGGGACGCGCACACGCTCGGGCAGGGAATTTCTCTCGGCCTTCCGGTCGTGCTCGACGCGCCAGCGCGCATTCTGGCGAAATGATCTGCTCCGCTGCCGTCCCACGTACTTGTCCCTGCGAATCTTCTCCGCGCTTGAACCGTCGGGAGGGGCATGGGAAGATACGCGGCACAGAATGAAGACCTACGATCCAGCCGCGCGGACCATGCACATCGACCTGGTCCCTGCACCGCCCGCGCCGGATGGGACGCCGCCGCCGCGCCGCCGCAAGCGGGCACCCGCGCCGCCGGCGTTCGTGGCGCGCCGCCGCGACCGCGTGTCGCGCGACACCCCCTACGACAAGCTTTTGGAGAGCGTCTACGACGGGGTCTTCATCACCGACCGCCACGGCGCGATCCTCGACTTCAACGCCCGCGCCGCCGAACTCTTCAAGCTCGAGGAGGCCCAGATCCTCGGCCTGCCGGTCGTCGAGCTGATCTCCGGCGCGGACGAGCGGCTGATCGAGACCGTGCAGGCCAACCACGGCAACAGCCGCTACACGCTCATCGAGGCTCACTGCCTGCGCCCCGACGGCGCCACGTTCCCGGCCGAAATCGCCGTGAACCGTGTGGACCTCGATGCCGAGGGGCAGCTTTGCTTCTTCGTGCGTGACACCACACTGCGCCACCAGACCCTGGAAGCCCTCGAGGCGGCCGTGGAGCGGCTGCAGGCGCACGACCGCGCCCGCTCAGAGTTCGTCTCCAACGTCTCCCACGAGCTGCGCACGCCGCTGACCTCCATGATCTACGCCGTGGGCAACATGCTGCGCGGCGTGGTCGGCCCGCTCCCCGAGAAGGCCGTGCGCTACCTGGAGCGCCTGGAGTCCGACTGCCGCCGCCTGCTGGGGACGATCAACGACATCCTCGACCTGCGGCAGATCGAGAGCGGTAGTCTCACGCTCAACAAGACGCGTGTGCCGGTGGCCCAGCTCTTTCAGGGGAGCGTGGAGGCGCTGCGCGTGCAGGCCGAAGCCAAGCGGCAGAAGCTGACGGTCGAGTCGTCGGCGCGCGAGTGCTTCACGCTGTGCGACCGGCAGAAGATGGAGCGCGTGCTGATCAACGTCATCGGCAACGCCATCAAGTTCACGCAGGAGGAAGGCGAGATCCGCGTGCAGCTGGCACTCGACCCGGCCGCGCCGGAGTGGCTGGACCTGCAGGTCAGCGACAACGGCAGCGGCATCTCCAAGGAAGCCATCGCCAAGGTCACGCAGCGCTACTTCAAGGTGGGCAACCATCCGGACGGTTCCGGCTTGGGGCTCTCGATCTCACGCGAAATCGTGGAACTGCACGGCGGCGCGCTGCTGATCGAGAGCCCGGTGCCGGGGTTGGGCCGCGGCACGGTTGTGCACGTGCGGCTGGCGGTGGCGCCGCCGCCGGTGGTGCTGGTGGCCCTGGCCGAGGAGCCGGTGGCCGAGGCGCTGCGGCTGGCCATTGCTGCGCGCGGCTATGCTGCGGAGCGCGTCGGCACCGGGCAGGAGACCCTGGCACGCTGCGCCGCGCAGCCGCCGGACCTTCTGGTACTGGAACTGGGGCTGCCGGACTTGGACGGCGCCGAGCTGGCGCTGCGTGTGCGCGACGACCGCCGGACGCAGCGCCTGCCGCTCATTGCCCTGGCGCGCGAGGCACCGGCCCGGGCCAAGCTGGATGTCCTGCAGCAACTCAACGTTCCGGTCCTGTCCCAGCCGTGGCGGGAGGCGGACATCCTCAATCGTATTGCCATGGTGTTCGCGGGCCGCGGTCCGGCCTCACGTCCGGGTGGGTGACGCCAAACCCGTCATTGCGATTGGGTGGGGAAATGCGTTATTGTTAGACGCATTCGTCGGCGGCGCGACACGTCCCGGCAGGGAGTCATTTATGTCCTCTGGAACAACAGGCAAGCGCCGGATTCTGCTGGTGGACGACGACACCAGCCTGCTCGAAACCCTCGGCGATTTTCTGAGCTACGAAGGGTATGAGGTCGTGACCGCCACCAGCGCCGAGCAGGGGCTGCAACTGCTGCGCGTCGCGCCGCCGGATATCATCATCCTGGACATGAGCATGCCGGGCATGGGTGGCGTCGGGTTCCTCGACCGCATCACCAACGCCGACGGCAGCACGCAGGTCCCGGTGCTGGTGCTGACGGCGCGCGCAGCCATGGCGTCGTACTTCGCCGACAAGCAGATCGACGGCTTCATCGCCAAGCCCTGCGAGCAGTTGGATCTGCTCACCGAGGTCAGCCGCATCCTCTTCCTGCGCGGCGACATGCCCCGGCCCGCGGCGGCGGCCATCCCCGTGGTGCTGGCGGAGAGCGACCACCTGCTGAACGAGGCGCTGACCCAGGCGCTCACCCAGGCGGGCTGCGCCGTGAAGTCCTGTTTCACCGGCCCCGACGCCATCGAGGCCGCGGTCACCGTGCGGCCGATGGCCATGATCCTGCGCCTGGAACTGGCCGTCATGAGCGCGGACGAGGTCTGCCGCTTGCTGCGGCGCCTGCCGGGCACGCGCGCCACGCCGGTGGTGGTGTACGGCGTCGATGCGCCGGGCGCGCAGATCGAACACGTGGCGGGGCTGGACGAGCAGACCGCCCGGCTGGTCAAGGACCTGTCAACGGAGCGGATCGTGCAGGCCGTGTGCAGCGTGGTACGAATCTAGCAGCTTGTCGGACGTAGAGTAGAATTGGCCCATCACTAGGAACCTGTCGGCACAAGGTTTTGGAACAATCCGGGCGCTACGTCCGACAGGTTCCTAGGAGCGGGCGGAAGGGGAGACGAGCCATGCGGTGCCCGAAGTGCGGACATACGGACGACAAGGTGCTGGACAGCCGTGCGGCGCGCGACAGCGTCGCCATCCGGCGGCGGCGCGCCTGCCTTGGGTGCAACCACCGCTTCACGACGTACGAGGAGATCGTCAAGGACGCCCTGCGCGTGGTCAAGCGCGACGGCCGCCGCGAGGAGCTGAGCCGCCTCAAGCTGATGAGCGGCATCCTGCGCGCCTGCGAGAAGCGCCCGATCAGCCCCATGAAGATCGAGGAGATGGTCGACGAGATCATCGACCAGATCGAGCAGGAGTATGACGCCGAGGTGCCGAGCGGCGTCATCGGCGAGAAGGTGATGGCCCGTCTCGAGAAGCTCGACGAGGTCGCCTACGTCCGTTTCGCCTCCGTCTACAAGCGCTTTGCCGACGTCAACCAGTTCCTCAACGCCATCCAAGGAATCGTGGGAAAATCGTGAGGCGGCCGGAGTACCGGAGACTTCACAGTTTTCTTGGGGGATGAATCACATGGTGTCTGAAGCCCGCATCCGCGCCGAGCTGGACAATGTGCTCGACGCCACCGACTTCCCCGGCCTGGGCAAGCGCATCAGCGGCAAAGTGCGCGACAGTTACCTGCTGGACGGCCGCCGGGTGCTGATCACCACAGACCGCATCTCGGCCTTCGACCGCATCCTCGGGACGATTCCGTTCAAGGGGCAGGTGCTCAACCAGATCGCGGCCTTCTGGTTCCAGAAGACCGCCGCTGTGGGCGCCAACCACATGCTGGCCGTGCCCGACCCGAACGTGATGATCGTGGCCGAGTGCGAGCAGCTTCCGCTCGAATTCATCGTGCGCGGCTACGTCACCGGCGTGACCAAGACCTCCGCCTGGTACAACTACCAGCAGGGCGTGCGCAACCTCTGCGGCAACCCGCTGCCCGAAGGGCTGCGCAAGGATCAGCAGCTCGCGCAGCCGATTCTCACGCCCACCACCAAGCACGAGGAGCACGACCGCAACATCTCCCGCGACGAGGCGATTCGCGAGGGGCTCATCGACGGCGCGACCTTCGACGAGGCTGCGGCGCTCTGCTTCCGGCTGTTCGACGCAGGTGTGCGCCACGCCGCCGCACGCGGGCTGATCCTGGTGGACACCAAGTACGAGATCGGCCGTCGCCACGGACAGCTCGTCGTGAGCGACGAGATTCACACGCCGGACTCCTCGCGTTACTGGTACACGGACACCTACGCGGAACTTTTCCAGCAGGGGAAGGACCAGCGCAAGCTCGACAAGGAGTATGTGCGCGAATGGCTCGTTTCGCAGGGGTTCCGCGGCGACGGGCCCATCCCTGTGCTGCCCGACGAAATCCGCATCGAGGCGGCCCGGCGCTACATCCAGGCGTACGAGCTGGTCACCGGCCTGGAATTCCAGCCGGTCGAGGGGCCGATCCGCGACCGCGTCCGCCAGGCGCTCGCGCGCGTGGCCTGACCCGCGGCCGCACGCGAAGGAAAGTCACACGATGCCGTTCATTCCGCACACCGACGCCGAGCGTGCCGCAATGCTCTCCGCCGTGGGCGCGCGGAAGATTTCTGACCTGTTTGCCGACATTCCACCGGCGTTCCGCCTGCAGGCCCTGCGCATGCCAGAGGGGCTGAGCGAGATCGAAGTCTACGAGCGCCTGCACCGGCTCTCGCACCGCAACGCGCATGAGCTCACCTGCTTCCTGGGCGGCGGATTCTACGACCACTTCATCCCCGCGGCTGTGGACGCGCTCGCCAGCCGCGGCGAGTTCTACACCGCCTACACGCCCTACCAGCCGGAGGCGTCGCAGGGGACGCTGCAGGCGGTCTTTGAATACCAGTCCGCCATCTGCCGCCTGACGCGCATGGAAGTGGCCAACGCCTCCCTGTACGACGGCGGCACGGCGCTCTTCGAGGCGGCCATGATGGCGGTCCGCGCCACGGGCCGCAACCGCATCGTGCTCGACAGCGGTGTCAGTCCGATCTACCGCGTGATGCTGCGCAGTTACACGCGCAACCTCCACGTCGAGTTCGAGGAGGTCGATGTCGCCCACGGCCAGAGCAACCGCGCGCGCTTGCAGGCCGCGATCACGGACCAGACCGCGGCCGTGATCGTGCAGAACCCCAACTTCTTCGGCGCCGTGGACGATTTCACCGACATCGCCGCCCGGGCGCACAGTCGCGGCTGCCTCGTAATTGCCTCGGTCTACCCGGTTTCGCTGGGCCTGCTCAAGGCGCCGGGCGACATGGACGTGGACATTGTCGCGGGCGAGGGGCAGTCGCTCGGCCTGCCGCTCTCGTTCGGCGGCCCGTACCTGGGGTTTCTCGCCACGCGCCTGGCACTGGTGCGCAAGATGCCCGGCCGCCTGGTGGGTGAAACCGTGGACCGCCAGGGGCGTCGCGGCTACGTGCTCACGTTGCAGGCGCGCGAGCAGCACATCCGCCGCGAGAAGGCCACCAGCAACATCTGCTCCAACGAGGCGCTCTGCGCCCTGCGCGCCGTGATCTACCTGTCGCTCCTGGGCAAGCAGGGGCTGCATGATCTGGCACAGCTCTGCGCGACCAAGGCTGAATACGCTAAGCAGCGTCTGTCAGCCGTGCCGGGCGTGTGCGTCAAACGCAGCGCGCCGACCTTCAATGAGTTTACCCTTGAGCTGCCCATCGACGCTTCCGAGGTCGTGGCACGGTTGGTGGACAAGGGGATCGCCGCCGGCTTTCCGCTGGGCCGCTATTACAAAGGCATGGAGAACTATCTGCTCGTCGCCGTCACCGAGAAGCGCACCCGCGCCGAGATCGGCCACCTCGCGGAGGCGCTGGAGAGCGTTTTGTAACGGAACCGCAGAATATCGAATGTCGAGCCGCAGAATCAGGAAGGCTGGACGATTGAGTAATGAACAGAGGCGCCAACCTTCCTGATTCGAAGTTCCTGGTTCGATGTTCGACATTTCGAAGCTGAAAGCCCCATGAACACTTCGCCATCCCAGTTGATTTTCGAGCAGTCCGTTCCCGGCCGGCGCGGCTGCACGCTGCCGAAGCTGACGCCAGCAGAGGCAGCCTGCGCGCTGCGCATCCCCAACAAGTACCTGGCAACGAAGCCGCCGGAACTGCCGGAGGTGAGCGAGCTCGATGTGGTGCGCCACTTCACGAATCTCTCTCGCAAGAACTTCAGCGTAGATACCCACTTCTACCCGCTGGGTTCCTGCACCATGAAGTACAACCCCAAGATCTGCGAGAAAATTGCGGCGCTCGACGGCTTTGCCGGCCTGCATCCGCTCCTGCCGCAGCTCCGCGGTGGCGGCATGCTGACGCAGGGCGCGCTGGAGGTGCTCTACGAGACCGAGCGCCTGCTGGCTGAGATCTGCGGCATGGATGCCATGAGCCTCCAGCCCATGGCCGGCGCGCATGGCGAACTCACGGGCATCATGCTGATCGCCGCCTACCACCGCGACCGCGGCAACCGCAAGACCAAGGTGATCGTGCCGGACTCCTCCCACGGCACCAACCCCGCCAGCGCCGCGCTGGCCGGCTACGAGGTGGTCACTGTTCCGAGCGGACCGGACGGCTGCATGGACATGGCGGCCTTTGAGGCGGCGCTGGACGATCAAGTGGCGGCCATCATGATGACCTGCCCGAACACGCTGGGGCTCTTCGAGCGGCAGATCCACCGCATCGCCGAGCTGGCCCATGCGAAGGACGCGCTGCTCTATTACGACGGCGCCAACCTGAATGCCCTGCTGGGGCAGTGCCATCCGGGAGACCTCGGGTTCGACGTGGTGCACATCAACCTGCACAAGACCTTTGCTACACCGCACGGCGGCGGCGGCCCCGGTGCAGGGCCGGTGGGCGTGAAGGCGGCACTGATCCCGTTCCTTCCCATCAGCGTGGTCGTGAAACGCGATGACGGCACCTACGCGCTGGAGTACACCCGCGAGAAGTCCATCGGCTACATCGCACCATTCTATGGCAACTTCGGTGTGATTTTAAAAGCCTATGCCTACCTCCTGCTGCTGGGGCGCGACGGGCTCCAGGCGGTCTCCGAGAATGCGGTGCTGGCCGCGAACTACATCAAGGAAAAGCTCAAGCCGCATTTCGACCTGCCGTTCGACCACACCTGCATGCATGAGTGCGTCTTCGATGCTGGCCGCCAGGCCGCCCGCGGCGTGCATGCCATTGACATTGCCAAGGCGCTGATCGACCGCGGCTTCCATCCGCCGACGGTCTACTTCCCGCTCGTGGTCCATGAGGCGATCATGATCGAGCCCACGGAGACGGAGTCCAAGGAAGATCTCGACCGCTTCATCGCGGCCATGATCGAGATCGTGGAACAGGCCAAGGCCAACCCCGCCGCCTTTGCCGCGCTGCCGGTCACCATGCCGGTCACGCGCCTGGACGAGACCAAGGCCGAGAAAAACATGAAGTTCCGGGTGTAGCGGCGGGCCAGTGCCGTACGCGCAAAACCTGCCGGCTGCTGTCGCCGCCGCCTTTCGACGGGCGCAGGGCAGCGCCCCGCGGCGGCTGGGTGCGGCCATTTCGCCGCGCTCCATTTTTCACGCCCCCAGTTGAAGAAAACGTCCGTTTGGGTTACTCTATTGACATGGATCCGATGGCGATAACCTTTGACGGGCTGGGCGTCCGCTTCCCCTCGCGGAGGGGCGATGTGGTAGCGCTGGACAACCTCGACATCTCCGTGGCGCCGGGAAGGATCTTTGGCTTCCTCGGCCCCAACGGCGCGGGCAAGACCACGGCGATTCACGTGCTGCTCGGGTTTCTTTCGGCAACCTCGGGCCGCGCTTCGGTGTTTGGTTGCGACGTGCGCGAAACGATTGCGCGGCAGCGCATCGGCTACCTGCCGGAGCACCCGGACGTCTACCGGTTCCTGACCGGTCGCGAGATGTTGCGCTTTGCAGGCCGCCTGTGCGGACTTGATGGCGCGGTGCTGGATCAACGGGCCGAGGCGGTGCTGCAGGAGGTCGACCTGACGGCCGCCGCGGACCGGCGCATCGCGACCTATTCGCGTGGCATGCGCCAGCGCGTCTGCCTGGCACAGGCGCTGATCCACGAGCCGGATCTGCTGATCCTCGACGAACCGACCGGTGGGCTGGACCCCATCGGCCGGCTGCTGGTCCGGCGGATCATCAGTGACTGGCGCGATCATGGCCGGACGGTATTTTTCTCCTCGCACGAGTTGTCAGAGGTCGAGCTGGTCTGCGACCGCGTTTGCATTCTGGCGCGTGGACGCGTGGTCGCGCAGGGCGTGCCGCATGAACTGGCAGCCCCCGGCGAACGGCTCGAGCAGTTTTTCATGCGCGTGGTGGTGGCCGAGGCCGCGCCGGCGAACGGAGGCCGCTGATGCGCAACGTGCTGGCCGTGGCAGGTGTCGTGCTGCGCTGCTGGGCGCGGCGCAAGGAAGGGTACATCCTGGTCGTCCTCCTGGCGGCCGCTCAATATGCCATTGCGTCCATGCAGGTCCTGGCGAGCGGAGGACCGGGGCTCTATCTCTACGACGTGGGGCTGTTGCTGACATGGTTCCTGGGGTGGATCGTCGCGATTCATGTCGGCGCCTCTGAACTCCCTGGCGAAGAGTCGCACGGCACGATCTTTCTCCTGCTGGCCAAGCCATTGGACCGAGCCGAGTTGCTGGTCGGGAAGTGGCTGGGCGCCTGGACGACAGTGGCGGCTTGTACGCTGGCTTTTCATGCCGTGGCGCTGGCCTCAGCGCTGCTCACGGGTGTGCATCCGCCGCTGGCGGCCATGGGCCAGATGTGCCTGCTGCACATTGTCTCGCTCGCCGTGCTTACGGCCATGGCCATCGCAGTTTCCACGCGGTTCAACCGCGATGCTGCCGTGTCGCTGACCGTGACGGCGGTGCTGGCGATGTTCCTGATCGTGCCGAAGATTCCCAAGTTCATTGTGACCACCGCCGGATGGCGCGCCAGCATGTTCGAGGCTCTGTACTACGCGCTGCCGCACCTGGACCTCTTCGACATGCGCCGCCGGGTGCTGCACGGCTATGGACCGATCTCCGGCGGCACGTTCCTCACGCTGGTCGGCTACGGCGCGGTCTGGGCCGGCGTGCTGCTTTTCATCGCTTGGCTGGCCTACCGCCGTCGCCGCTTCCAGCGCGATCGATTGCTGGAGTAATCAGGAGCCAGGCGTCAGAATGAAAACTCCAACGACAGGGTTGTGCATCATTCTGAATTCTATATTCTGGATTCTGGATTCCTAGGCCAAGACGCCATGCGACTTTTCCCTTCCATCCTGTTGGTAACGCTGCTGACTGCGGCGTTCATTCTGGCCTGCCGTCTGACCGGCCTGGCCGAGCTCGGCGCGGCGAGCCGCGGCGACGATGCCTTGGAGGACATGCTGGGCGGCAGCCGCGTGTTCGTCGGCGGTCTCTGCATGAATCGTGCCGACCTCTACCTGCACCGCGGGCTTGCATACATCGACGAAGCAGCCTTCTCGAACCGCTGGTACCAGCGACTTGGCGCGGAAATCTCCCCCAACGTGGTCCAGCACCGCGAAGGGCCGGCAGGAATGAGGATCGTCTTGCCGTGGGTGATCCTGGCGGCCCGCGCCACACCCACCAACACGGATTATGTGCTAACGCAGGCCTATCTGTTCCGCGCCACCGGTGATCCGCAGCGCGCGCTTCGCGAAATCTGCGGCGCCGTGGGCGACCAGCCGAAGAACCCCGAGTTCCGGCTGGAGGAGGCGCGCATTCGCCTCGCCCTGAACCAGTGGGACGGATCGGCTTCCGCATTCGACATCTGCATCCGGATGATCGGGCCGAAGCCGGTTGACGACGATCAGGCCCGGACACTGGCAGAGGCTTGCATGTGGCGTGGGCTGCTTCTGGAACGCAGCGGCGAAAGCAATGCAGCGGTGGCTCTTCTTTCCGGCGCCATTCATCTCGAACCGAAGCTCTATGGCACCTTGTCCAACCGCGTGACCGCGCTGCAGGCCGGTCGGGCGCCGCAGCCCTCTGTCATGGATTTGCTCGCCCAATACCAGAAGGCGGCGATCAACCCGCTCTGCGCACATGATCACGACCACGAACACGTTGATCATGACGACGACGGGGATTGAGTGGCGTAGGCATCCCCTCCCGACGGACCGATTTCGCAGCCGGGACGGCTGTGCCACGCGAACCGCAAAACAGCAGAGTGTCGATTTTGGAAGGGAGATCGGCCCAAGCCTTCAACACTCTGCGGTTGGGCATTCGTCACTCTGCGGTTCGTGCGCCTCAAATGAAACTCCTTGGTACATTCGCCAGAGCCAAATTAACTAATACTTCAAACGATAATGAGGAAGCGATCCATGCCAGACTACAAACTCACGTGCGAAGTGATTACCGTCAACGAGGAGAAGACCAAGTGTCAGAAGCTGGGGGATTCATTTACCCTTGGGGCGCGAACGCCTGACGGCATGTGTGCCAGAGCATTCTCTGCCATTTAACCCATTGCACTGGCTATGCGTTTTACCGACAGTATCCCTTGGCAGGGCAAAAATGAATACTTTGACGTTACCTGTCCTGATCGGCATGTGACGTATAGACTCACAAGAATCAAAGAGAAGTGACCGTAGAACCACGCTGGATGTTGAAGGAACGTCACATGAAGACATGGCCTGTGATTGCGTCTACGCTCGGCGCGGTTGTCCTGATATCCAGCGGCAGAACCATTCAGGAGACGGTGCGTTCTGCTTCGCCCGACAACTGGGTTGCGGCCTATGAATCCGATTTCAAAAATATGAAGGCGACGGCAGATAACTGGTGTTGCCGGTTGGGCAAGATGAAGATCGACGACGGGAAGGTGGTTCTGCTCCCCATCGAGAAGAGAAAACGCGCCTGGTTCATTCTGGATCCACTCACGTTTCCTGACAGTTTCCGTGTCGAGGTCATTGGCTCGGTTTCCCCCGGCAACAAACCGCAACTGCTGAGTTTCGGTTTCTGCCTGAGCACCTTTGGCGACGACACGGGATCCGGATACATGCTCCAGTTCGGGGCAAACAACAACACCTGCAGTCTGCTGAAAAAATGCGGGAAGGTCATTGGCTCAACAATCAACACGAATGCCCGCCCGGAGGCTGGCAGGGCGTACAACTTTGCAGTGGAAAGGGTCGGCGGTCGAATCAGTCTGTCCGTGGACGGTGCGCCGGTGTTTTCCTATGACGACCCGGCGCCGCTGGGAGACGTGACCTGCGACAGCATCAGCCTGTTCACGGCAAACTGCTCGATGACCGTGGAGAAGGTGACCGTGTACGCGCGGAAGGATCATCCGGAGGACGTCTTTGCCCCCATGATTGCGCCGGCGGGAGGTCCCCCGGTCACAATAAAAGGCGCGTTGGTGTGGGAGAACACGAAGAATTCCGAGCGCAAGGACGCCGGGGATTATCAGGTGATCTATGCGATCGAAGGCACGTCGGAAATCAACTCGGAGTGGGGAAGGATGATGCGGGATTACTGGCCGGGCGACGCCATGGATTGCGATCAGGCGAAGAAATTGAATGACGAAGTGGTTCACCGCTTCAAGTATTACCTTGCGCCGCATCAGACAGCTGCACGGGCGCAGCGCGCGAGCGGAAGATATGGAGCCACGCCGATGGAAGTGTCAGGTGCCATAGTCGAGAAGGACGGGCGGAGATGGATCGTCCCCACCGGCATGCAGAAAACAAAAATAAACTATCCGGCAAAAATGCTGGCGCCCGACAAGCCTCTGGTCATGCCGGGGAAAGAGCCGCTGGTTCTGAAGATCAACGACAAGGTGTCGTTGAAATGCGTGCTCCTGCCGGCGGGGCGGTATCTGCAGGGCGCGCCTTATTATCAGCGGGTGCGCTGTGCCTGCGAAGACCCGCACGAGGTGGTGCTGACCAAGCCGTTCTGGATGGCCGAGACACCGGTTACACAGGAGATTTTCGAATCAATGATGGGGACCAATCCCTGTCGAAGCAACGCCGCATGCAATGTGGGTCCGTTGTGTCCCGTGGAGCAGGTCCCCTACGCAGATATCGAGACCTTCTGCAGGCTGCTGTCGGAGAAAACTCGCCGCAAGGTGCGCCTGGCGACACATGGCGAGTGGGAATTTGCGGGGCGTGTCGGGACTTCCAACCCGTGTTTTCCCGAGAAGTACAAGGATCAGATCAGCAACATCGGCGCCGACACACAGGATGACACGTACATGCGCAACTGCCCGGTTAAAAGCGCACAACCGAATGCGTGGGGCTTGTACGACATGTTGACCCGTGCCGAACACGTCCTCAGCGACTGGGGCGGCCCCAATTCGCACCAAAAAGAGGTTGATCCTTCCGGTCCGCTGCCAAGCGCGGCTTGGAACAAAGGCGTGCATCTGGCCATCGGGTACCACCAGCAAAGGCCCGACATTCTGGGAGGCACTGAATCGGAAGGACAAGGATGGGAAGCGCTCGCGATATTCCGCGTGGTTGTGGAAGCCACGCCGCAAGAGATCGCTCAGATGGAGACGGCGGGGAAGAAATAACCCGAGTGAATCTGTTCTGTTGGCCAGGGAACGTAAAAGCTGTTGCCACGGCGAACCGCAAAACCGCAGGACAGCAGCGTGTTGTTTTTTGAAGGGGCAACGGCCCAAGCCTTCAACACTCTGCGGTTGGACGTTCGTCACTCTGCGGTTCGCATGTCGTTGTCATGCGCCTCGCATCGGCAGTGCGCCCCTTACGCCTCGCCGCGGGCCACGGCAGGGAGAAGTCCGCCGGCGAGCAGCAGACGCTTCTGGCGTGCGGTGAGCGTGGCGACCACGGGGATGCACTTCCCCTGCGTGAGGTTCTTCAGCTCCGCCCTTCCGTCGCCAGATACGACCGCACGCAGGTTGTCGATCGCAAGCCAATCGCCCGCGGCAATGGCGTCGTAGTCGGCCGGGTTGGCGAAGGAGAACGGCACGATCCCGAAGTTGATCAGGTTGGCGAGGTGAATGCGCTCGATGCTTCTGGCCAGCACGACCTTGACACCGAGGTACATCGGGCACATGGCCGCGTGCTCGCGGCTCGACCCCTGGCCGTAGCTCTCGCCGGCCACGATCACGTTGTGCCGGCCGGCGTCGCGGTTGGCCGCAGCGCGCGTGTGAAAATCCTTGTCCACGCTCTCAAAAACGTATTGAGAGTAGGCTGGGACATTCGAACGGTACTTCAGCCGCGCGCCGGCGGGCATGATGTGGTCCGTGGTGATCTTGTCGCCGACCTTGATGGCAGCCACGCCGTCGAGCTTTTCCGGCAGCGGTGTGTTGGCCGGCACCTGGCCGATGTTCGGGCCGCGTACGATGGCTGTCCCGGGCACACCCTTGCCGGCGGTCTCGGCGAAGAGGAACATGCTGTCGTCGATGCCGTAGCGCTCCGGCTCCTTCACAGCCGGGAGGTCTTTCAGTGTGCACGGGTCGGTAAAGACGCCGGTGAGCGCAGCCGCGGCCGCGGTTTCGGGGCTGACGAGATAAACCTGCGCCGAGGCTGTGCCGCTGCGCCCCTCGAAGTTGCGGTTGTTAGTGCGCAGGCTGACGGCATCCGTTCCCGGTGACATGTGGTTGCCGATGCAGAAGCCGCAGGCGTTCTCGAGGATGCGCACGCCGGCCGCCACGAAATCGGCCAACAGCCCTTCCTTGGCCAGCATCAGGACCACCTGTCGTGAGCCGGGCGCCACGCCGACCTCCACCTCCGGGTGGACCTTCTTGCCGCGCAGCAGCAGCGCGACGGTCTTGAGGTCGCGGTACGACGAGTTCGTGCAGGAGCCGATCAGCACCTGATTTACCTTGCGGCCGGCGAGGGAGGCTATGGTGGTGATGTTGCCTGGCGAGTGCGGACAGGCGGCCATGGGTGCCACGGCCGAGAGGTCGAGATCGAGAACCTGGTCGTACGAGGCGTCGGCGTCGGCAATCAGCTCGCTCCAGTCGGCCTCGCGCCCCTGCGCCGCGAGAAAACGCCGGGTGTTGTCGTCGCTGGGGAATACCGAGGTGGTGACGCCGAGCTCGGCGCCCATGTTGGTGATCGTGGCGCGCGACGGCACGTCCAGCGTGGCCACGCCAGGGCCGCCGTATTCCAGCACACGGCCGACATTCCCCTTGGTGCCGTAGACCGACAGTACCTGCAGGATCACGTCCTTTGCAGAGACACCGGGGCGAAGCGCGTCGCGCAGGCGCACGAGCGTGACCTTGGGGCAGGTGAGGTAGAATGGCCAGCCGCCCAGGGCCACGGCCACGTCGATACCACCGGCACCGATGGCCAGCATGCCGATGCCGCCGCCGGTGGGGGTGTGCGAATCGCTGCCAAGCAGGGTCTTGCCGGGTCTGCCGAAGCGTTCGAGGTGGAGCTGGTGGCAGATGCCGTTGCCGGGGCGCGAGTAGATCACGCCGTAGCGTTGCGCCACGCTGCGCAAGTAGGCGTGGTCGTCGGCGTTCTCGAAGCCGACCTGGATCGTATTGTGGTCCACGTAGCTGACGGAAAGCTCCGTCTTGGCGCGCGCCAGCCCCATGCTCTCGAATTGCAGGTAGGCCATGGTGCCGGTCGCGTCCTGCGTCAGCGTCTGGTCGATGCGGACGGCGAGCTCGCGACCTGGGATCAGATCGCCGGAGACCCGGTGCGCCGTCAGAATCTTTTCAACTACGGTCCTGCCCATGAAACGCCTCTTGGGTTACGGTTGTGACAAAACAGAATACCGGCAGGCAAGGCGAGCGTCAATGATGCGGGCCTGGTAACTGGTTAAATCCCCTTGTCGTTTCTTCGCCGGCGTGACTACACTAACAGCTACCTTCTTCATGCGGACCTCATGAACCATCCCAGCGCAGAACCAATGATTGTGGCGCGCGAGCTCACGTGCGTCTTTGGCTCGTTCACGGCCGTGGACCATGTTTCCTTTGCGGTTGCGCGCGGCGAGATCTTCGGCTTTCTCGGTCCCAACGGCGCGGGGAAGTCCACCACCATCCGCATGCTCTGTGGCCTGCTAAGGCCCACGTCCGGAACGGCGCGGGTGGCTGGGTATGACACGGGCCGCGAGCCGGAGTGCGTACGCGAGCGGATTGGCTACATGTCGCAGAAGTTCAGCCTCTACCGCGACCTGAGTGTGCGCGAGAATCTGGCATTTTTCGGCGGCGTCTACGGCTTGACCGGCGCGCGCCTGCAGGCGCGCCGCGAGGCGGTGGTGGGCATGGCCGGGCTGGCCGGGATGATTGATCGCATCACGGGGACGCTTTCCGGTGCGCTGCAGCAGCGCCTGGCGCTCGGCTGCGCCATTCTGCACGAGCCGTCCATCCTCTTCCTCGACGAGCCCACCAGCGGTGTGGATCCGCTCTCGCGCCGGACCTTCTGGGACCTGATCCAGGGGCTGGCGGCGAAGGGCGTCACGGTGCTGGTGACCACGCATTTTCTCGACGAGGCGGAATTCTGCCAGCGCCTGGCGTTCATCCATGCGGGGCGGCTGGTGGCGCTCGGCACGCCGGCTGATGTCCGGCGCGAGAGCGTGCAGGAGGATCTGTTTGAGGTCGCCCTGGAGACCTTGGCGGGCGCGCGGGAGAAACTGCAGGGTCTCGCGGATGTGCTGGCAGTTTCATTCTTTGGTCCGCGACTGCACGTCTTCTGCCGGTCGGGCTGCTACGATTCGCACACGCTCGGCCGGGCGCTGGCGGCGCGGGGGCTGGCCACGCAACACGTGGCACGTGTTCCGGTGCGGCTGGAGGACGTTTTCATCCGACTGGTGCAACGACAACCGTTGAACCGTTGAACCGTGAACCACCGAATCCCAGACATGCAGCGTTTTCTTGCCATCTTTGTGAAGGAAATCCGGCAGCTTCGGCGAGATCGGCTGTCGCTCGGCATGCTCTTCCTCGTGCCGGTGCTGCTGCTGGCGCTATACGGGTATGCGCTGTCGTTCGATGTTAAGCACATCCCCGTGGCGGTGCTCGACGAGGACGCCACGCGCGCGAGCCGGGAATTTCTGGAGAGTCTCTTCAGCAACCCGTATTTCGACCGTGTGCTGACGCTCGACCGCCGGGCCGAGGCCGATGCGGTGTTGGACCGCGGCCGGGCGCGTTTGGTGCTGGTGATCCCGCGCGGCTTCGCGCAGCGTTTGGCGCGCGGCGAGACGGCCGAGGTGCAGGCGCTGGTGGACGGCGCGGATGCCTCCTCGGCCGGCGCGGCGGTGGGCTATCTCGACGCGCTGGCCGCGCGCGCCACCCGCCGCGTGCAGATCGAGACTATCCAGCGAGCCGGAATCGCGCCGTCCCTGCCGCTGGTGGCACTGGTGCCGCGCATCTGGTTCAACCCGGATCAGGAGAGTTCGCACTTCCTGATTCCGGGGCTGATCTCCATGCTGATGATGCTGGCCGCAGTGATCGCGACTTCGCTCTCGATTGTGCGCGAGCGGGAGCGCCGGACTCTGGAGCAGATCCTGGTTTCGCCAGTCCGGCCGATGGAATTGATCCTCGGCAAGACGCTGCCGTATGTGCTCGTGGGCGTGGCCACAATGGGGTTGATCCTGCTGCTGGGGCGGATTGCCTTCGGCGTCACCGTGGCCGGCTCATGGTGGCTGCTGTCGCTGACGACGCTCGTGTTTTTGTTCAGCGCCCTCGGCATGGGGCTGATGATTTCGTCCATCACGCGCTCGCAACAGGTGGCGTTTCAGCTGGCGACGATCCTGACACTGCTGCCCTCGTTCCTGCTCTCCGGCCTGATCTTCCCGATTCGGAGCATGCCGGTCTTCCACCAGGTCTTTTCGCTTTTCTTCATCCCGCGGCACTTTGTGACCGCGCTGCGCGCGATCATGCTCAAGGGGG
Source organism: uncultured bacterium (assembly GCA_903916675.1). Classification (GTDB taxonomy): domain Bacteria; phylum Verrucomicrobiota; class Kiritimatiellia; order RFP12; family CAIWXQ01; genus CAIWXQ01. Next base: position 71,135 of record CAIWXQ010000016.1, read on the forward strand.
CGGGATTCGCCGAGATCTGGCCCTCGCTGGCGGCCATGCTCGCGCTGGGGCTCTTCTTCAACGGGATCGCCCTCTGGCGGACGCGTCGAAGCATGTGAGGCGACGGGGAGATTGGGCCATTTTATGATTTTTGATGCCGGGCGATGGATCGCTGCACGAAGTCCGTCTCCGCCTGCTTCTTCCAGAAGGCGTCGTCCGGCCGCGCGTCCGTGGTCTTCAGCTCCATCTTGTCCGCCAGCGCATGGACATGTTCGCGCAGCATATCCTGAATGCATTCCGGAACATGGCGGCGGTGTTCCAGGTGGTTCTGGACGCACAGAGCGCAATTGCCGCGGATCGGACAGAACGTTTGCGCGCAGGGGCAGTTTTTGTTCAGCGAGATCTTGTGGTCAATCATGGCGTCTCCGTCCCGGTTTCTCGGCTGCCGCCAGCCGCTTACACGTAGCGCCGTTCGACGCGGTTGCTGATAGAGCAAAGGATCTCGTAGGGGTGGGTCCCCTTGAGGCTCGCCCAGTCCTTGACAGAAATCGCCTGCGGCCCTTCGCCGCCCAGGCAGATCACCTCGTCTCCGACCGCGGCGTCGGGAACCTGGTCGAGCGCCACGGTCGTGTAATCCATGGAGATGCGTCCGAGGATTGGGCAGGGGACGCCTCGGATCAGCACGTGGCCGCGGTTCGAGAGCGCCAGTGGCAGGCCGTCCGCATAGCCGGCTGAGATGGTCCCCACGGATGTCTCGCACGCCAGCCGGTGTGTGAGCCCGTAGCCGATGCTCATTCCGGTCGGCAGGTGCCGCACGGAAATCAGGCGCGTCTTGAGCGTCAGCACTTGGCGCAATGGCAGCGTGCCCCCTCCCTCGGTGTCGAACGGCCCGTGCAGATCGATCCCCGTTCGCACCAGGTTGAATGGTACCTTGGCCGTCTGGGGGAAGTTGCAGGACGCATCGCTATTGGCCATGTGCCGCAGTGGGATCGAGATATCATCGGCCTTCAGGTCGTGCAGCAGCGCGAGAAATGCGTCGATCTGTTGCTGCGTGTACGCTTCGCCCGCGCGGCAGGCCATTGGGAAGTGCGAATAGATCCCCTCGGGGTCGAGGTTGGGCAGGCGCACAGCCTGGTTGATTGTCTTGCGGGCCTCGGGTAGGAGAATGCCAAGGCGTCCCATGCCGGTGTCGATCTTGAAGTGGACCTTTACGCGGCGGTTTTGGCGTGCTCCCTCGTCCTGAATCCACTGCGCGGCGCGCAGGTCAGTCACCGGCAGCACAACGTCAGCGGCAACCATGGCGGGGAGTTCATCGGGGAGGATGCTGCCGAGAATCTGCACCGGCAGGCTGAGCGGCGACAGGGCGAGCGCCTCATGTGGTTCGGCCACGCCAAATCGCTCCACGCCGGACTTGGCCAGCGCGGCGGCGATGGGTTGGACGCCAAGACCGTAGGCGTTGGCCTTGAGCACGGCCATCACGCACGCCGGTTTCACGGCGTCGACGATTTTTCGGTAGTTGGCGCAGAGAGTGGCGAGATCAACCTCGACCCAGACGCGGCGGGGCGGTGAAAATGAGGCAGGCATGGCTGTCGCTTTCGTGTGAATGCATCATAGCTCACCCGCCATCTACCCGCAAGGCAGGGACAACGCTCCGCTCCGCCGTCCGCCTGGCGTGCGCGAAACTGCGGCTGACTCACCGTTGGGGAGCGGATCGGGCCGCACGGATCGTGCAGGATACCGCAAACAAGCGCGCTTTCTCTGCCCTCTGGCTTGACGATGGGCGCGCCTTCTGGCAACATGACGCCGTCTTTGCGCACCCGTGGTGGAATTGGCAGACACGCAAGATTCAGGTTCTTGTACCGCAAGGTGTGGGGGTTCAACTCCCTCCGGGTGCACCAGTCTAGGAAGGGCGTTGTCGGCGGCAAACGGCTGTTGGCGGCGCCTTTTTTTTGCAGCCCGACAGGGACTCCGGACCAGCTGTCGCGCCTCTGCGGTTGGATGTTCGTCACGTTGCGGTTTGTGCGTCACGCCTGGCTTCGATCGCCGCCAGCGCATGGGCCAGATCCTTGTCGCCGCGCCCCGAGAGGCAGACCAGCAGCGACTGCTTTGCCGGCCGCCGGCGCGCCTCCTCCATCGTGGCTGCGATGGCGTGCGAGCTCTCCAGCGCGGGGATGATCCCCTCCAGCCTTGCCAGCAGTTGAAACGCGTCCAGCGCGGCGCGGTCCTCAACCGCGACGTATCGTGCGCGGCCGCACTCCTTGAGCCAGGCGTGCTCCGGTCCCACGCCGGGGTAATCGAGCCCGGCGGAGATCGAGTGCGCTTCCTGCACCTGGCCGTCGGCGTTCTGCAGCAGGTAGGATTTCGTTCCGTGCAGCACCCCCACGCTGCCGTGGCCAAGCGTGGCCGCGTGGCGGCCGGTGGCGACCCCTTCGCCGGCAGCCTCAACACCGAGCAGTTCTACTGGGTCGTCCAGGAACGGATAAAATATCCCCATGGCGTTGCTGCCGCCGCCGACACAGGCCACGATCAGGTCCGGCAGACGGCCGGTGGCGTCCACCATCTGCGCACGCGCCTCGTCGCCGATCACCCGTTGGAAGTCGCGCACCAGCACCGGGTAGGGATGCGGTCCGGCCACGGTGCCGATCACATAGAAGGTGTCCTCTACGGCGCCGACCCAGTAGCGCAGGGCCTCGTTCATGGCATCCTTGAGCGTGGCGCTGCCGGAGGTCACGGGCACCACTTCCGCGCCGAGAAGCTTCATGCGGCTGACATTTGGCGCCTGGCGGCGGATGTCCTCCGCGCCCATGAAAACCTTGCATGCAAGCCCGAAGCGCGCCGCCACCGTGGCCGTGGCCACGCCGTGCTGGCCGGCACCGGTCTCGGCAATGACCCGGCGCTTCCCCATGCGGCGCGCAAGCAGGACCTGGCCGACGGTATTGTTGATCTTGTGCGCGCCGGTATGGGTGAGGTCCTCGCGCTTCAGATAGATGCGCGCGCCGCAGGCGTGCGCCGTGAGGCGCGCCGCGAAGTCCACGGGCGTGGGACGGCCCACGTAGTCGCGCAGCAGCGAACGGAACTCGGCGAGGAAAACGGGGTCAGTCATGGCAGCCTGGCGCGCGGCGTCGAGTTCTAGCAGCGCAGGCATGAGCGTTTCGCCAACGTACCGTCCGCCGAACGCGCCGAAGTGGCCGTTGGCGTCAGGCAGGTGGTGAAAAAATGGTGGGGTGTTCATGGCGTGTTTTTTCTGCCCACGAAAAACGCAAAAGATTCCCTTTCGCGAGGATTCGCGTATTTCGCTGGCTGGAAACTTATTTGTTCTTTCGTTCAGCAATCACGTTCTTGTGCCTGGCATGCGCCTCGCGCAGAAGGCGCGCGGTGGTATCCCAGCCGATGCAGGCATCGGTGATGGAGACGCCGTAGCGGAGCTGCGCCGGGTCAGTGGCCAGGGGCTGGCCGCCGGGCTCCAGGAAGCTTTCCAGCATGAAACCGACGATGGCGCTGGGCCCGGCCTCGACTTGGTCAAGGATGTCGTGCAGCACGTTGGCCTGCCGCTCCGGCTGCTTTTCGGAATTGCCGTGGCTACAGTCCACGAGGATGGCCGCAGGCAGGCCCGCCTTGCGCAGTGCTTCCTCGGCGCGGCGGACGCTGGCAGCGTCGTGGTTGGGCGTCTTGCCGCCGCGCAGCACGAGGTGCGGGTAGGGGTTTCCGGAGGTGGCAAAGACCGCGGGCAGGCCGGCCTCGGTAAACCCGAGAAAATGATGCGGGCCCTGTGAGGACTTGATGGCGTTGAGCGCCACGTCGATGCTGCCGTCGGTGGCATTCTTGAATCCGACCGGCGTGGAGAGGCCGCTGGCGAGCTCGCGATGGGTCTGCGATTCCGACGTGCGCGCGCCGATGGCCGTCCAGGAAATCTGGTCGCCAATGTACTGCGGCGTGAGGGGGTCGAGCGCCTCGGTTGCCACGGGCAGCCCAAGTGAGTTCACCTCGATCAGAAAGCGCCGCGCCATGTGCAGCCCCTCGTCCACGCGGAAGCTTTCGTTCAGGTAGGGGTCGTTGATCAGACCTTTCCAGCCGAGTGCCGTGCGCGGTTTTTCGAAGTAGACGCGCATGACCACAAACAGCGCGTCAGCGACCTCCTCTGCGAGGGCGTGCAGGCGTTGCGCGTATTCTGCAGCGGCCTTGAGGTCGTGGATTGAGCAGGGCCCCACGATAGCCAGCAGACGCGGATCCTCGCGGTCGAGAATGCGCTCGATCGTGTCGCGGCCGCGCACCACGGTTCGCTGCGTGGCAGGCGTTTGCGGCAGGTGGCGGCGCAGTTCGTACGGCGTGGTCAGTTGGTTGACGGACTGGATATTGACGTTGTTGATTCGGTGTGTACTCATGTGGGTTCTCATGAATTACGAATGAGGAATTAGGAATGTGGGTCGTCTGTGGCTTTCTGCCGAATTCTTTATCCGTAACTCCTAACTCGTAATTCCAACACCTTTGAACACTCGTCCGTTGCTGCGTGCGCCGGAGGTGCGCACGGCTGCGACAAAGGCAGCGACCTTGTCCAAATCCTTGATTCCGGGCGCACGTTCGACATGGCTGCTGACGTCCACTGCCGTTGCGCCGGAAGCGGCAATGGCCTGGCCGACGGTGGCGGCGTCGAGCCCGCCGGCGATGGCGAACGGGCGGCATCCCCGCAGCACGGCGGCATCGGCCCAGTTCCAGGCTTTGCCAATGCCGCCCAACTGTGCGCCAGCGCCGCATTCGACAAGCACCCCCACGGACAGCGGCAGCGCTTGTGCTTCGGCCAGCAGTTCGGCGCCTGTGCTTCGCAGCACCTGCACGACATGCAGCCCGTGCCGAATCAGCTCGTCGCAGGCGGCTGCATCAGCGGAACCGCACAACTGCACGGCATCCAGTGCCGCCAGATCGGCGATGCGCAGGATTTCCCCGGGAGTCTGGGCCACAAAGACTCCGACCCGCGCCACGTTGCGCGAGAGGGCCGCGGCGATGGCCCGGGCCTGTTCCGGGCGGAGGTTGCGTGGGCTGACCGGATGGAAGACCAGCCCGATGGCATCGGCGCCTGCTGCGGCGCAGGCCACGGCTAGTTCCGGGGAAGTAAGTCCGCAGATCTTGATCTCGATGCGCGGTGTGTTCATGTTGCACCGCCGGCAGCGATCAGGCAGCGCAGAAACGCCGCTGGATCGGCCGCACACACGAGGGCCTCGCCTACGAGGAAGCGCGTGACGCCGGCTGCCACAGTGTTGTGGACCTCCGCAGCAGTCGAAATGCCGCTGGCAGCCACGGCCAGCGAGTCAGGATGGAGCGCTGCAGCCACGTGCCGGGCACGCGTCACGTCGGTGTCAAACTTGGTCAGGTCTCGGTTGTTGATCTCCACCAGGCGCGCGCCGAGCCGGTTGGCGCGCTCGGCCTCTGCTTCGTTGTGGATCTCGACCAGCACGTCCAGGCCGAGATCCCGCGCGAGCCAGTAGAGGGCCTTCAGCTCTTCATCCGTCAGAATCCGCGCGATCAGCAGGATGGCATCCGCGTCCATGGCCGCGGTTTCGTATATCTGGTACTGGTCGAGGATGAACTCCTTGCGCAGCACCGGCAGCGTCGTGGCGGCGCGGGCTGCGGCGAGGTCCTCGGCCGAGCCCTTGAAAAAAGCGTGGTCAGTTAGTACCGAGAGGGCCGAGGCGCCGCCGGCCTGATACGCCTGCGCCAGAGCCGCAGGATTGAGCCCGACGCCGATGTCTCCATGGGAAGGGGAGGCGCGCTTGATTTCGGCAATGACATGGACGCGGTGCGCCGGCGCGAGCGCGGCGGCGAATCCGCGATAGTCTCGGCGCGCGAGCGCCCGCGGCTGCAGCGCGGCCAGCGGCATTCGCGCCTCAGCCGCCGCGATCTCCTGCCGCTTGTGCGCTACGATTTTCTGGAGGAAGTCAGGCATGGCGCTGGTCTTTGGTTATGGAATAGCACAACGTATCTCTCGGTATATTTCCCATCTGCGGTCGAACTTGCCATTTTCGAAGCACGCCTTCTTTTTGCAGGCCGCTTTTCTCCATGACATGTGCCGAAGCGGCATTGGCAATGTCGCATGTGCCCCAGACTCGGAATATCTCCTGCTGCGTAAATGCCAGCGTGATCAAACTGCGAAGTGTTTCGGTTGCATACCCGTGCCCCCAACATGCTTTGCCAAACACATAGCCAAAATCAGCTTTACATCCGGCGGTCCGCAGTGCGCACGAGCCAAGTAATTGGCCATTCGGGTGTGTTACGGCCCATGTAAAATTGTTGCCTTGATCCCACGCGCTAACGCACCCTTTCACGAAAATAATGGTTTCCTCGATTTGGCGGTGTGACTTCCAGTCCATGTAGCGTGTAACGTCCGGGTCCTGTGCATAGCATGCAAAGACAGCGGCAGCATCCTCCAGCGCGTAACGCCGCAGGACAAGCCTTTCTGTTCGGATAATTTCTGGCGCATTCATGGTTGTTTCGTCACGCTTCCTTGCTCGCCTCCACCAGCGCCTGCAGCTTGCCCGCCGCGGCGCCGGAGTCGATGGCCCGGGCCGCCAGTTCCAGGCCAGCGGCGATGTCCGGCGCGCGGCTGGCAGCCACCAGTGCGGCCGCGGCGTTGAGCAGCACCAGGTTGCGCCGCGCACCTTTCTCGCCGCCCAGCACCGCCATCAGGATCGCGGCATTTTCTGCGGTGTCGCCGCCAGCCACGTCCGCCGCGCTGGCGCGCTCGCCAAAATACCACTCCGGACTCAAATCGTAGGTCTTGACCGCGCCGTTGTCCAACTCCGAAACGCGGGTGGCGTCACAAACGGTCAGCTCGTCCATGCCGTCATGTCCGTGCACCACAAAGGCGCGGCGTGTGCCGAGCTGGCGCAGGGCGTGGGCGAACATCTCGGTCAGTTCCGGCGCGTAGACGCCGAGGAGCTGGCAGGTGGCGCCGGCAGGGTTGGCGAGCGGGCCCAGCAGGTTGAAGATCGTGCGCACGCCGAGCGCCTTGCGCACGGGCATGACGTGGCGCATGGCGGCGTGGTAGCGTGGCGCGAAGAGGAAGGCCATGCCGATTTCGTTGAGCGCCTGCTCCATGACCTCCGGCTCGGCGTCGATCTTCACGCCGAGCTGTTCGAGCACGTCGGCGCTGCCGCAGCGGCTGGAGACCGAACGGTTGCCGTGCTTGGCCACAGCCACGCCCGCCCCGGCCACGACAAAGGCCGTGGTGGTGGAGACGTTGAACGTGCCGCTGTTGTCGCCGCCCGTGCCGCAGGTGTCCACCACAACCTGCCCCGCGGCTTGCACGCGGGTCGCGCGGCGGCGCATGGCGCGCGCAGCTCCGGCCAGTTCCTCGACCGTCTCGCCCTTAGCCGCCATGGCAATCAGGAACGCGGCGATCTGCGGCTCGGAAAGCTCGCCAGCCAGGATGGCGTCCATTGTCGCAGCCGCCTCTTCGGCAAACAGGTTCTGGCGGCGCATGAGTCTGGTGAGTGTGGCTTTGTAGTCCATGGTGTAGAGGAGCAGAGAGTTCAGCATGCAGGGCGTTGGCGTGAGTGGAAATTGCCGATGATCTGCATCATTTGATTTTCACCTCGTTGAAATTCATAGGCCACAGGGACAATGGTTACGGAATACCCTTCTGTTTGGAGTGTTGTCGAGACAATCTGAAGGTGGCGGGACGGCTTTGCGCCGAGTTCGAGTAAGGGGAAGATGCGGACATCGCCCGCGGTGCGGCAGAGTTCACGGATTGCGGCCAGATGAAAACCAACAGAGAGTTGTGCGCTATAGAGAAAAAGCAGGTGCGAACAGATTGCGAGATCGAATTCCCCATCAGAGAACGGTAGGGTTGGCAGTTCGCCGGCAAAATAGCGCCCTTGTAACGAACCCTGCGCATAATCCGACAAAAAATCTTCCATGGCCGCCATGCGTATCCGCCCCAGGTCATCCACGCTCGTAATGTTCGTCCAATTGAATTCATGCGCGTTCCGCCACGCTTGCTCCAGCACCTCTGCGTAGGTTTCCCGGATGCGATTGCGAATGTCATCGGTCGAGAACCGATAGAGCGGATCCACTGACACGACGCGCCCGCCTTGTCTGGTCAGAAGCGCATTGAAGGACGCCGGGCCATCCCCGCATCCCAGTATTCGCTTCTTCAAATCGTCCGCCGACAGGGCAAACATCGCGACATATTCGTCAAACGATCTTCCCCAGGGGACGACAGTTGTCAGTGTAAAACTCATGCTGAACCCGGAGTCCTACATTCCCAGCTTCAAGAAATTGCGCAACAGGCGCTTGCCCATGGGCGTCATGATGGATTCCGGGTGGAACTGGATCCCCTCCGTGGGGTGTGTCCGGTGGCGGAGTCCCATGACCTCGCCGTCTTCTGTGCGCGCAGTCACGATCAGTTCCTTCGGCAGGGAAGCTTCCTCCACGGCCAGCGAGTGGTAGCGCATGACCGTGATCGGCTTGTTGATGCCGTTGAATACGCCCTTGCCGTCCGTGGTGATCTCCGAAGTCTTGCCGTGCATCAGGCGCTTGGCGTGCACGACCTTTCCGCCGAACGTCAGGCCGATGGCCTGGTGTCCGAGGCATACGCCCAGGATCGGCACGCGCCCTGAGAAGGTGCGGATGACCTCGCAGCAGATTCCGGCGTCCTCGGGTCGGCCGGGGCCGGGCGAGATCACAATGGCCTGTGGCGCGAGGGCTTCAACCTCGGCAAGCGTCAGCGTGTCGTTGCGTGCCACGCGCACGTCAACGGCCATCTCGCGCAGGTATTGTACGAGGTTGTAGGTGAACGAGTCGTAGTTGTCGAGCATCAGGATCATGATCAAAACTCCTCTTGAATCTGGAACTCAGGAAAGCGGGCGGCTTCTGTGTTCCGAATCTGGCAGCGACCAACCCCTTCCTGCTTTCCTGAATTCCAAATGAAAAACCAGATCATGCAAATTCCTTTGGAAGTGTTGAGCCGCTCTGCAGCAAATCCAGCGCGTGTGCCACGGAGCGCATCTTATTGACAGTCTCGACGCGCTCCTTTTCTGGGTCGGAATCGGCCACGATGCCGGCGCCGGCGCGCACGGTCAGGCGGCCATGCGCAATGGCGGCGGTGCGGATGCAGATGGCGAAATCCATGTTGCCGTCGAACCCGAGGTAGCCGACCGCGCCGCCGTAGGGGCCGCGCGGCTCGGACTCCAATTCCGCGATCAGCTCCATGGCGCGCACCTTGGGCGCGCCGGAAAGCGTGCCCGCCGGGAAGCCGGACTTCAGCAGGTCGAAGGCGTCGTGGCCGGGCTCCAGGTCTGCAGTGATGTTGGAGACCAGGTGCATGACGTGCGAATAGCGCTCCACGATCATGAGGTCCGTGACCTGCACCGTGCCCGGCAGGGCCACGCGGCCAAGCTCGTTGCGGCCGAGGTCCACGAGCATGAGGTGTTCGGCGCGCTCCTTCTCGTCTTTGAGCAGCTCGTCGGCCAGGGCGCGGTCCTCCTGTTCGGTGGCGCCGCGCGGTCGCGTCCCCGCGATGGGGCGCAGGCACGCAGTGCGGTTTTCCAGGCGGATCATGGTCTCGGGGGATGATCCGACCAGCACGCGGCCGCCCAGCTTGAGGAAGTAAAGGTAGGGCGAGGGGTTGACAAAGCGCTGCGCACGGTAGAGTCCGACAAGGTCTTCCGGCGCCTCGCAGACGAAGCTCTGCGAGAGCACGGTCTGGATCACGTCGCCCTCGTGAATGTGGCACTTGATGGCTGCGACACCGTCGCGATAGGCTTGCTCCGGCTGTGTCGGCGCGGGAACGCAGGCGCGGCTGGCGGCGCGGCGCGGCTTCGCTTCTGGCAGCGGGGCGCGGAGCGTGGTCAGCAGTTCGGCCACGCGGCCGCAGGCGGCGTCGTACAGGCGGTCGGGATCGTCGCCAGGCGCGGCAAACGCCAGTGCCAGGAGCGTGAGCGTGTGGGTGACGTTGTCGAACACCAGCAGCGTGTCCGGGATCATGAACTCCGCCAGCGGCTGCTCGGCCGGGAGGCGGTTGGGGACGCGCGTCTCGAAGAAGTGGACCATCTCGTAGGCGATGTTCCCCACGAGCCCGCCGCAGAAGCGGGGGAGATCCGGCAGCGTTGCCAGCTGATAGCGGGCCAGGAGGGTGCGGAGCACGGTCAGCGGATCGCCGTGGTGGCGCGTACGGGTCTCCTGGAACCCTTCGCGCACGACGACATCGTCGCGGAAAACGCTCACGCGCATGCGGGCCGAAACGCCCATGAAGCTGTACCGGCCCCAGCGCTCGCCTCCCTCGGCGCTCTCGAAGAGAAAAAGGTTCTCGGCCTGCGGCTCAAAGCGGGCGAGGACCGAGACCGGGGTCTCGGTGTCGGCCAGCACGCGCAGCGCCACGGGCACGACGTTGGCGTGCTGCAGCGCGGCGCGGAACTGCTGGCGGTCCGGGAATGAGGCAAGGTACATGGCGAAACTCCGTTGCGCGGCGGCCTGGTCGGCCCCGCAAGTGTTTCTTTATACAGAAACATCCGAGCGGGGTCAATGCCGGATTTCAGCTAGGGGGTAAAGAAAAGCAAAGACGCGCGCTCCGGCTCATCCGCCGGCCTGATCAGGGCGTTCCGCTCAACAGTTTGACATACGCGCGCCAGAGCAGGGGGCCCCAGTAAACCCAGGCTAGGGCTGCGAGGGAGAGATAAGGGCCAAACGGAATCTGCCCCTGGAGCCGTGTGCGCCGCAGGAGGATCAGCGTCACGCCCACCACGCTGCCGCCTAGCGCGCCACCGACGATGGTGAAGAGCACGCCCTTCCAGCCGAGAAACGCCCCGACCGCACCCATTAGCTTCACGTCGCCCAGCCCCATGGCTTCCTTCTGGTAGAGCTTCTCGCCGATCCACCCCACGAGCCAGAGCACACCGGCGCCGATCGCCGCCGCCAGCGCGGCATCGCGCAGCGACGTGAACCACTCCGTGGTGCCGTGCATCGACGGCACCAGCGCGCTGAACAGCAATCCGGCCACGGTTCCGCCCAGGGTCACGCTGTCCGGGATCTCCATGAACTCGAAGTCCACGAACGTCCCCAGGATCAGTCCGCCCGCGAAGACGATGTAGACCGGCACGAGACGCCAGTCGTTGAACTGCTGCATGCCGAGCAGCCGCGGGTAGGTGCTGAACTGAAAGAGAACCGCGAGAAAAATCGCGGCGGTCAGCAGCTCCACCAGCAGGTAGCGCGGAGAGATCGGCCCGCGGCAGAAGCGACAGCGTCCGCGCTGCAGCAGCCAGCTTACCGCCGGCAGGTTCAGGTGCCAGGGGATCTGTGTGTTGCAGTGCGGGCAGTGCGAGGGCGGGTTGACGACCGACTCGTTGCGCGGGATGCGGTGGATGCAGACGTTCAGGAAACTGCCGATGCAGGCTCCGAACGCCCCCACAAAGACGGCGATCAATGCAAAAAGCGGATCGAATGGTTGTGCAGGCGGCATGTTAGTGGTTCCTGTTGATGGTCATTTGTCATTGGCAGGTATCTCTTCTCCCACCGGCTTACGGCCACCAATGACTAATGACCAATAACTACGCGGTTTCTCCCCGCGCCACGGCGATCAGCCCCGAGCGGGAGATGTCGGTGATCTCATACGGCTTCAGCAGGCGGAGGAAGTCCTCCACGCTGCTGCGGTCGCCGACCATCTCCAGCGTGATGGACTTCTCGCCGACCGCCGCCACACGGGCCTTGAACAGCGTTGCCAGCTCCAGCACCTGCGCGCGGGAATGGCGCGTGGTGGCGACCTCCACAAGGATCAGCTCGCGGTTTAAATGGCGGCGGCGGGTGACGTCCACCACCTCGATCACGTCCACGAGCTTGCTGACCTGGTGGAGCACCTGCTCCAGGACCTGTTCGTCACCCGGGACGACCAGCGTCATCTTGGAGGTGTCCGGATCCTGCGTCGGTCCGACGTTGAGCGTTTCGATGTTGTAGCCGCGCCCCGAGACCAGCCCGACGATGCGGGCCAGCACGCCGGGCTTGTTCTCGACCAGAGCCGTAATAATGTGTTTCATGGTCAATCCTTGCGAAACGTCCTAGGCGAACTTGCAGATCATCTCCGAGAGCGACGCGCCCGGGGGCACCATGGGCAGCACGTTGGCGCCGTGTTCGACGATGCATTCGATCACCCACGGCTGCGGGCTGGCAAACGCCTCGCGCAGCGCGGGGGCCACCTCGGCGGACCGGGTCACGCGCGTGCCGCGGGCGCCGTGCGCCTCGGCCAGCTTCATGAAGTCCGGCAGGTATTCCGGCTTCCGCTGCGTCGCGATGCGCTCCACCGGCATGCGTTCGTTGCGACCAAGCACGACCGCCGCGTAGTTGCGCTGATAGAAGATCTCCTGCCACTGGCGCACCATGCCGAGATAACCGTTGTTGATGATCACCACCTTGACGGGCAGATGGTGCTCCACCGCCACCACCAGTTCCTGGGCGTTCATCTGGATGCCGCCGTCGCCGACGATGGCCACGACCAGCCGGTCCGGGCAGGCGAGCTGGGCGCCAATGGCCGCGGGCAGCCCGAAGCCCATGGTGCCCAGGCCGCCGGACGAGAGGAACGAGCGCGGCCGCGTGTAGCGGAAGAAGTGCGCCGACCACATCTGGTGCTGGCCGACGTCCGTCACGATGGTCGCCTCGCCCTTGCTGACCTTGTCGATCTGCTCGATCACGTACTGCGGCATTAGGGCCTTGTCGCTCGTGGGGTAGGTGAACGCAGGGTGCTCCTTCTTCCACGCGGCGATGCGCGCATGCCAGGCCGGGTGCTTCCGCGCTTTGACCTGCGGCAGCAGGGCCTGCAGCACCGGCTTGGCGTATCCCAGCACGGGGAGGTGCGTGCGGATGTTCTTGCCGATGGCGGAGCGGTCAATGTCGATGTGTGCAACGGTAGCATGCGTCGCAAAGTCGGCCTTGCGTCCGGTCACGCGGTCGTCAAAGCGCGCGCCCACGGAGATTAGCAGGTCGCACTGCTGCACCGCGTTGTTGGCGGCGAAGCTGCCATGCATGCCGACCATGCGCAGCGCCAGCGGGTCGGTTTCCGGGAACGCGCCCAGCCCCATGAGGGTGGTGGTCACCGGGATGTCGGCGCGGCGCGCGAGCTCGAGCAGTTCGGGCGCGGCGTTGCCGGAGATTACGCCGCCGCCGGCGTACAGCACGGGCCGCTGTGCTTTGTTGATGGCCTCGGCAAGCTTGGCGACCTGGGCCAGGTCGGTCCGTACGTCCGGGTTGTAGCTGCGGATCGAGATAGCTTCGGGCCGGCGGGCGGCGGTCATCTGCCGCTGCACGTCCTTGGGGATGTCGACCACCACCGGTCCGGGCTTGCCGGTCGAGGCGATGTAGAACGCCTCGGCCATGACGAGGGGGATGTCATCCGCGCTGCGCACGAGGAAGTTGTGCTTGGTAATCGGCCGGGTGATGCCGAGGATGTCGGCCTCCTGGAAGGCGTCGTTGCCGATCATGTGCAGCGGCACCTGGCCGCTGATGCAGACCAGCGGGATGCCGTCCATGTTGGCTGTGGCCAGGCCGGTGACGGTGTTGGTAGCGCCGGGGCCGGAGGTCACCAGGCAGACGCCGACCTTGCCGCTGGCGCGAGCATAGCCGTCCGCGGCGTGCACCGCGCCCTGCTCGTGGCGGGGGAGAATGAAGTGGATCGGCGCCGCTCCGATCAGGTTGAACACGTCCAGGATCATGCCGCCCGGATAGCCGAAGACGACCTCTGCGCCGTTCTCGACCAGTCCGTCGACCACGCATTGGGCGCCGGAACGGAGGTTGGCGGCGGGCGCAGCCACAGCCGGCTTGGCCGTTGGCCGGGCCGGGGTGCGCCGGCTGGGCTTCTTCTGGTTTCGTGCGTTCATGGTTCGCTCGACTTTCGCTGCTCGTGCCTCAAAAAACAGAAACCCACCGCAGATCGGCGGTGGGTTCTGGCTCAGGGGTTTGTAATCGGTCGCGCAACGCTCACGCCTGTCCCCCGCCGGAACCCGCCGTTCGGACTACACCAACGGTGTAGCCCGGGCCTACGGCCAGCCGGACGATCCGCAGCAGCAACAGATGGGAGGTTTCCGTACTCACATCCGTAATAATACCGAAGAGAGCGGAGGGATGTCAAATGGGCCGGAAATGAGGTCGTGGATCAACGTCTGCACGGAGAGTGCGGCTGTGGACGATGCGACCCCGTGCTTTGTCGGCAAGTTAGCCTTCTGGTTGTCTTGGTTGCGCTCCCGTATGTCAGATCCTCATGCACAAGACCGGGAGGCGAGTTTCCATAATTCGGAAACGGGACAGTCTTTGAGTCCCGCTAACGCATGAAATTTCCTGGGTCAGGGGCGCCAGTAGGAGTCCACGGCTTCCCTGGCCAGGCGCACATAGTGCCGACCCCGCTCGAAATCGCCAAAGATCGTCCCGACTTCCCGTTGCGCAATCTCGAAGATACAACCGCTCGCCGCCTTGCAGACTCCCTTGAAATACGCGGTGATTGCCTCGTCGTTGAGCGGCCCGTCACAGGTCACAAATTCTGCTCGCGGCTTGCAGTAGTAGACAACTCGGCTGCCGCGCAGGAACTCGCCGATGCGAGGTTCATTGTTGAAGGGGGAGACGGACAGTTTGCGGAGTTTGGGCCACATAGACAGGTACTTTGGCCAGATAGCGTCGACACGCTCGCAACAGCCGTAGGAGAGCAAACCGAAACGATCAACCAGGCGCTGCTGGTACGGGAAGACGAACTCGCCGAATGTGTCCGCCGAGACCGCCGTCGTTTCCTGTGACTCGAGAAAGCCCCAGCACTCGGTTGTCCGCGTAACCTTGTCGCTCGGGAGTTCGTCGGTGAAGGCAAAGGATTCCTGGGACAGGGGGGTGAGGCCGCTCGTCGGCAGCAGCAACTGCTCCTTCTCAAGGAAGTCGTAATACCGTTCGTAGACCTGGGTTGCCATCTCCATGGCCTCGTGCACAGCGTCCGGACAGTCGTACATGGCCATGTAGTAAGCTTCCATGCCCATCAGGTGGACGAGCGGGTTGGTGATCCCCCCCGGCAGGCTGCCCATAACCATGCGCACCGGCAGGATATCCCCCAGGACATCCTCCAGCAGCTCGCGCTGACGCACGGTTTCCTCCCGATCAACCCCGAATGACCCGCCGCGCAGCTTGTCCACCTCTGCGGCCAGGTCAAGGATGACCGGATCGATGTGAAACCCCTGCGCGTGGGGACCCGCGGCTCGCGTGATCGAGGCCTTGAGCCCGAACGGTCGGATATGTGTGTTCCACGTCATGTCGAAGGTAGGCGAGACCGGCGTATCGTCGTCGAACAGCTCGCGCCCGACCATCGTGACAAGGAGAGCGGCCTCGATCCGGCGCGCCTGCTCACCAGTGCATTTCAGGCGCGGGGTGATGACCTCGTGGATGAAATTGCAGAACAGCAGCCGGACGGTCGGGGCTTCGCGTCGTCCCTCCGCCTGCGCCCGCCACTTCTTTAGAATGCTGTCATTCTGGGGGGAATTGGCGTAGTCGAGCTTGATCTGCGCCTGCCGCCTCAAGAGCTTGCGATCTTGCGCTGAAATGAATTCCATGTTGTTATCCTTTCTGCCAACGGTCGGCGTCTGGTTCGCAAGCTTGCGAGCGTACCCGGCACGCCGTGGTTCGCCTTTCAATCTTGCTTTTTGTGCTTCCGCCTGAGCTCTTCGATTTCCCCAACCACGATACAGTAAAGACCATACGCAAACGGCAACACTGTCCACCAAGCGGAGACATACCAGCACGCCCCAGCATTCCTGTTGAACTGCAAGACCCACCCCACATTGATCTGGGTTAGGAAGGACATCGCGTAAACACCTAAAATCAGACTAAGAATGCCTGCAATAATCCTCATATTGTCTCCTTTTGCCAGCGTCTGTATAAGCTTCAGCGTCTTTTGCTGGCTGTGCGACGCCGGCGGTCTGAATGTAAGTCGCCCAAACAGATCCGGTCAACCGATTTTGCCTCTATTGGACTTCGCCGACGTACATGCCGTTGCCGAAACTGGTGGCCCAGACCTCCCGTTTGTTGAGCGGATTGAAAAACACCCCGGTCGGGTTGCGGAACGGGTATGAATTCACCTGTGTGAACGTGGGTTTGTCGGCCCTGGCGTTGTCCGTGTAGAACAGGCCATCATATTCGCTGGTCAGGTAGAGTTCGTCGGGCTTGTCTGGATTGACGGTGCAGGAGTTGGCGTTCAGGATGCCGCTGGGGGCGATGCGCTTGTCGGCGATCTGTGTCCAGTTCTTGCCGCGATCGGTCGTGCGGAACAGGCCGGAGTCCTTGCCTTCCGGGCCGGTGCTTGCCGTCCAGGCGTCGAAGGTGCAGGCATACCAGGTGTTCTGGCTTTTGTCGGCCGGATCAATTACCAGTTCCTTGACCCAGAACTTCAGGCCTGGGGCGGAGCGATCCTCCCAGCTCTTGCCGCTGTCGCAGGAGATGAACACGCCCGAGGAGGCCGTGAACTCGTTCCCCGCCCGCCGGCCGGAGAAGCTTACCAGCAGGCTGCCATCATCCAGGAAGTGGCAGTTCATGGGGTGCCCCTCGGTGCGCGGGGGCTGGGGCAGGCGAGTCCAGGTGGACTCTCCCAGCTTGTCGGCGTCCTGGGTCATCCAGATTCCGCCCTCCCGGGAGTGGATCACGCTTGCCATCATGCGATTGGGACTGCGGGGATCAATGGCCGACCAGATGACCGGGTGGCCAAAGTCGTGCAGGCACTTCCAGCTGGCGCCCTTGTCGGCGCTGTACAGCAACAGGCCGCTGCCGCGGTCGATGGTGCCGTCGGCCAGGTAGCTGCTGCGGTACATGTCGTGCACGCTGGAGGTGGACATAAACGCCAGGTCCCTGGTCGGGTGCTTGAGCACGTGATAGCTGGAGTTGAGGCTGTGGCCCGTGTAGGTCCAGCCCCAAGTCTTGCCGCCGTCCGTGCTGCGCACGCCTCTGATGTCAGTGAAGCCGGCAAAGATGTTCTCCCGATCCATCCAGCAGAGACACCAGGCGCTGGTGGGTTCCATGCCCATGCCGCGATAGGTGTCACAGCGGGGGGTTGGCTTGCCAGACTCGTGTGGCCGGGAGGGCGTGGTGTAGAGCGCCCGCCAGCTCTTGCCGCCGTCGGAGGTGGCGTGGACGCATCCCAGGTCGGTTATGACCACCCGGTTGGGATCGATGGGCGATACGCCCATGCCCAGCACGTACTCCGGGTAGGACCAGCGGAAGTCGCCGCCATCACCGGCCCAGCCGGAGGCGATGTTTTTGTTGCCGTCGATCAGGAAGATGTTCTCCCACTTGTCGCCGCCATTGGCGGTCTTGAACACGCACATGCCGCTCTGTGGCGTGCGGACGCCGCCGCCCACGTAGCAAACGTTGATTTCGCCAACGGAGCAGGCGATGAAACTGATGCTGGCTTCCGAATCTAGCCCCTCGCTTTTTTTGACCCACTCGCCGCCGATGTCCAGCACATAGACGGATCGGGTGATGCCCACCCTGCCTGCACGGAGCTCGGGGGGCCGGCTGGTCACCAGGGCGAAAAGTCGCACCTTGCCGTACTGCTTGGCTCCCGCCAGCCCCACGATGCCGGCCCCGGCGCCCAGCCCGCCGACTTCGCTCACGGCGAAACTCTTGCCCCCATCCCGCGAAACCAGTAGCCCCGCGCTGGTGCCCAGGTAGATCGTTTCGCCGTCGCAGAAGGAGCCGACCAGAGTCAGGCCACCGGAGGCGGACTGAAAATTGCTCTTCCAGCTCTTGCCTCCATCTAGAGTGACCCACAGGTGACGCGATTCCGCCACCACGAACGCCTTATCGGGATTTGCGAAGTCACCCTCGATGGCGTTGGCCCTGCGGCCTTCGGGCCAGGACGGCCCATCCACGATCTGCCAGCTCTTGCCGCCGTCCACGCTGCGCAGCGGGCGAACGATGTTTTCGCCGCGGGGCGAGGCGTAGCTAAGGCTCCACAGGATCATCGTGTCTTTGGTAAACCGCACCGCCGACGCCTGGTTGCACCAGAACTGGCGGAAGTCCAGAGTCTCCCAGGTCTTACCGTAGTCGGCGGAATGGAATTCCGGTGACATGTCGCAGGCCACGTAAAGCTCGTCCACGTTGTGTGGGCTGAGGCTGGGCGAGTACATGGCCCCGCCGCCGCCCGGACCACGAGATTCCCACTTGGCCGGGGGCTGGGCAAAGGCGGCGGCGCTGAACGACAGAACAGCCAGAACCATCAATCCACTGCGAGGCATTTGTGGCAACATGGGGTTCCTTTACCTAAAGCTTGTATTTGTTTGCCGGGTAACGAGAGATTAGCAGCGCCACGACGGTAGTAGGTCCGAACCGATTTTACCAGAGTGAAGCCGAGGCTATTGCAGCGATTTCTTGCTCCGTGTCTCCTGCAGTTTGTTATCGGGTATCCGGCGCCGGAGCAGATCGAGCGAGAGTTCAATCACTTCGCGTGCTTCTTCCGGCGTAGCCGTGCCTACGGTCACCATGTCTTGGTCGCGTATGGTTCCCCACACAAAGGCCAATCCCACTACAGGCAATATTCGCCCCGCTGCCAGGGGCTTAATGGTCATGACCGGTTTCTTCGCGTGATGGATGACTCGCATGACCCAGTCCGCCTCCACCTGCATGAGAAAGCCCGCCGAGTTATATAGCTGGATGTAGGTTTCAATGTCGGCGTTCATCTTGTCCGCATAGACTATGGTCTCCGGCATGTGCGTTGAAAGGCCGGGAAGCATTCCGCGTTCACGAATCAAACGGGTATATTGCCCAAGATCACGAATGACTCCGGCACGGCGGTCCACGAGTGCATCAGTCACACACTGATGCGGCAGGCAGTAGGTCGCGCCAAATGCGGCGCATTGATCAAAGACTGCCTGGGCGCTATCGCTGGCTTTGGCGTGGGGGTCCAGATCGAACGCAGGGGTATAGATGCGGATAATCCGCTGGCCGGATCGTTGTTCGGCCTCGCGCACAGAATCTTCTAAATGTTGAGAAAGGGGCCCCATGACAGCATCAATGCCATATTCAAGAAACACCTGGAGCACCCCGACGATGCGCTCGCGCGTCTGGAAATCTTTGATGAACTTGTCTTTTGCAAGGCTGGCGTGAGAATAGCCAAGGAACCAATTGGTTCCAACCAGAAGGCGCGGCAGACTCACACCGCCCACCAGCGTGCGGGGAAATTGTTCCTGCTTGGTCACAATGGTTCTCCCTTTGAGTTACGAGCGCAATCAACCTGAGTACGGCAGCGATCGCCAGCGGTCTGTATCATCGTTGTGCCCCGCGAACACTCTGGCTGCCGATGGTGCAGCGCTTGGTTGGCGTTCCAGCTCTTCTTCCACGAAGAGCAGGGGCACCAAACCTTCTCCATGCGTTTCATATACAGCGCATCCAGTCCTGCTAGGGTTCCACCCTTACGTTGACACGATAGAAACTGCCGGTACCGGGAGTGAAATTGGTGAAGGTCAGCCGTCCGGATGCCTCCAACACGTTCGTCCATCCCGGCACGTTTGTCCAGTCACCAGATGTTAATGATGGCCTCAAGTCCAGGCCGTAGAGCCGACCCGTTGTGGTCGCCCAGGAAATGACCATTCCAGTGGATTGCTGGAACATTTCATCGATGCGGAGAACGCTCAACGGATCGGTAGGATCCGTCCCGGCTATGTACTCAGCCCAGGCAGGCATACTGTCATGATCCGTATCGTTCGTGTTGACGATGTCGTAATTGGTCGATCCATAGTAATTGGCCAGCCAGATCTCAGGGGTGGCGGTGCCGGCAGGTCCGTTTGTAATTAGGTTCATGGCGAACGCTGCACAGACCCACCGTGCCTGGGCCATCGCCGCCGTGATCACATTCCCCGCTCTCGAACAACCATTTGTATCCCCGGACCATCCTGTGAAATGCCAGTGATTGCTGGCCGTCGCCGTCACGGTCACGTTTGATCCAAGGGCCCACCAGCCGTTGGTCTGATTAACCGTGCCGGCCCCATTCGTGCCGAGGGTCAGAAACACATTCGTGTTCCAGGCCCACGTCAGAATCGCATTGTTTGTCAGCGTCAGGGTGAGGTTCGTCGTGCTGACCAGCGCAAACGCATTGCTCAGTACGGCCCCGCCATTTGCCACATATTGCGTGGTGCCGCTGGTGGCCGGAGAATTCGTGATGAGGCAGTTCAATACCGTGCCGAAGTTTGTAGCCACGGATCCGGGATTCATCCCGCCATGATCCGAAACTATCGTCAGGGTGTTCGTATACGTGAACATTCCCCACGGACTCTGATACAGCGAGGTTACATCCGTCTGGGTCAGGTACCGGTTCCATATCCACGCCCCGGCAAGACTGCCGCCGAAAACGACGGCGTTCATATTCGTGTAAAAGAATTTTCCCTCGGTCATGTGCCACCAGATGGGAAGGATCGCGTTTCCGTGCCACCAGGTATTGTGAAAATTGATGTCAGTTGATGTGCTGGCCAGAACGCTGTTTGTGTAAATCTTGCACTCGCCTTCCTTGATACAGACCACGCAGAAGATCCAGTCGCCGACCGTATACGGGAAATGCTTCAACTGCACGGTATTTGCCGCATCGCGATAGGTGTAGGTCCATTTGTTGGCGTTGCCTGAAATGCTCTCATAAATGGTGTAGACGGAGGTTTTGTCCGTATCTCCGATGCGGCGGGCGCTCTGCGCCGCACCAGTGCTGGGTGACCAGAGGTAGGCAATTGAAAGCCCCGTGGTCCCGCTCGGTTCCGTCTGAAAGAAGGAGTTCGTGCTGACATCGATGCGACACCCCGGCCCCATCGTTGTCCCGGGCGTCCCGTTGAAGAGGAGCGCCGGGCCAGCCCACGGGTACTGCGCCGACCCCGGCAGATTGGTCCAGATAAGCGGGTTGTCCATGACAAAGGCCTGCCTGGTGCTGGATTCCCACAGCGTCTGGCCCGCCCCCTCATTGATCAGGGGGCAGACGATCAACCCGTTTGCCATCGGGTGTTGCGGGTTGAGCACCGCTCCTGCCGGCGGTTTGATTGCAACCGTCTGTGCTCCACTCTCCATCAACATGCAGAACAGCCACATCGCAGTGGACGTTGCGATTATCCGGCAGAGCGGACCCATCCCATGCATCGCGTGATTCATTCGATGCATCGTAGGCACTCCTTGACATATGCTCCGACGGGACCAGGTCGGCAGGATTCCTCGATGCCAATCCGCCGCATAGGAGCGGCGAATGTTGCCAGGACGTCAGCCATTGACAAGCCCTTGATCATCATCTCTAGTCGCCGTACCGGCCGCTGCCTCGTCGGTGCCAATCATCAGGCGGAGAATTCGTGCCGCTTTTCTCAATGCCATCTTTCTTGCTGCGATCCGTGATCCGTCGCAACGGCGCTGCCGTCATCAGCTGCTATCCGACCAGCGGCGTTCGGTTCGGTGCGTTGCCGAGGATGTCGTCAATGGCCTTGCATTCAGCCGTTGTCAGGGGCGGAGCTTTGGCTGCGGCGAGATTGGCTGCCAGTTGCCGCACACTGGAGACCCCGACAATGACGCTGGTCATGCGCGGGTCGCGCAGAATCCAGCTGAGGGCCATCTGCGAAAGATCCTGTCCGCGTTGCTTGGCGAGCGCCTCCAGTTTCGCAATCCGGTCCCAGAGTCCGGCCTTGCGCTGCTCTTCGTACCATTTCCGGCCTTCTTCACCGAGGCGCCCCCAGCGTGAATCAGCTGGCAACCCGTTCAGGTAGCGGGAAGTCAGGCGTCCCTGGGCGAGCGGCGAATAGGCGATGACTCCGGTGCCGGCCTTGTCAGCTGCTGCGAGCAGGCCATCCTCGACCCATCGCTCGAGCAGGTTGTAGCGCGGCTGATGAATGGTGAGTGGCGCCCAGTCGTGCTTGCGCACGACCGCAGCAGCCTGTTCGAACAGCGCTGCAGGGTAGGAGCTGACGCCGACATAGAGCGCCTTCCCTGCGCGAACAGCATCGTGCAGCGCGCCCATCGTCTCGTCCAGGGGTGTCTCCGGGTCGGGTCGGTGGTGGTAGAAAATGTCCACGTAGTCGAGGCCGAGCCGCCGGAGCGATTGATCGAGGCTCGCAAGCAGATACTTGCGGCTGCCCCAGTCGCCGTATGGGCCGGGCCACATGTCCCATCCCGCCTTTGTCGAGATGATGAGTTCATCGCGGGGCATGTCCCGGAGAACCTTCCCGACCACGACTTCGCTGTTGCCGTAGGGCGTCCCGTAGTTGTTGGCGAGATCGAAGTGGGTGATGCCATTGTCAAAGGCGTGATAGCAGCAGTCGCGGCAGGTCTTTTCGTTGCCGGGTTCGCCCAGGCTCTGCCAGAACCCCAGGCTGATCGCCGGCAGCTTCAGGCCGCTGCTGCCGCAGCGGCGATAGGGAACCTGCTCATACCGGTTCTCTGCAAACGACTGCATGTCTGCCACCTTCCCGTCCCGCAACAGAGGCTGCGCAATTCCGTTCCAACGGCGTCACGCGGCTTCTTTGCGACCGCCAGCCATTGCGGGAAACTTACCAGACTCCCGACATTTACGACAAGGCCTCCGTGAAGGCTTCGGAATCTCCCGGCTTCCATCGGGCAGACGGGAAGGGGTAATATCCGCGCCATGCCGCGTTCTGTCCTGATCCTCCACAATCTGCCGTCCGCGGAGCCGTCTTTCCGCGAGGCCTGCACCGCGTCCGACGAGGGCGTGCTGCTCGCCGTGCGCCATGTGGCAAAGGCGCTGCAGGCCCTGGGGACCCCGCACCGCGTGGCAGGTGTCCGCCGCCTCGCTGATCTCCCTGCCGTAGTGTCCGCCGGCAGCGAGACAATCGTGTTCAATCTGGTCGAGCGCCTCGACGGCGGCGCGCACGAGTGCAATTTCGTGCCCGCCACCTGCCGCGCCCTTGGCCGCGCCTGCACTGGTGGCAGCACGGAGAGCCTCGAGCTGACGCTCGACAAGTCGCTCACCAACGCCCGCCTGGTCGCGTACGGCATCCCCGCGCCGCCCGGTGTGGTGGTGCCCGTCGGCGCGCCGCTTCCCGCCACGCTGCCGGAAGGCCCGCTTTTTGTGAAGCCGCTCTGCTCCGACGGCAGCGAGGGGATCGACGCCAATTCGCTGGTGCGTGACCGTTGTACGCAGCTCGCCGCGGCCGTGGCGCGTGTGCACCAGCAGACCGGGCAACCGGCGCTGGTCGAGGCGTTCATTGAGGGGCGTGAGTTCAATCTGGCCGTGATCGAGCGCGTTGGAAAAATTGTGCCGCTCCCCGTGTCGGAGATCGACTTTTCCCTCTTTCCTCCGGACCGGCCGCACTTTGTGGATTACACCGTGAAATGGCAACCCGGGACCATCGCAGGGCAGGTATCGCCCCGCCGAATCCCTGCGCCGATCGACGCCGTCACCACGGCCCGCCTGCAGGCGCTGGCTGTGCGCGCCTGGCAGGCCTGCGGTTGCCGCGATTACGCCCGCATCGACACGCGCATGGACGCTGCGGGCAACGTTTTCGTTTTGGATGTGAACGTCAACTGCGACCTCTCGCCTCTCGCCGGCCTACCGGCAGCGCTGACTGCGGCCGGGATTTCATTTCAGGAGTTTGTGGAACAGATGATCGTGAATGCGGAGTGCGAGTTTTCGCGCCGAGGTGCAGAGGCGCGGAGGGTTCTGTAGCCGCGGCCGACGGCCGCGGTGCGATTGGAACCGATGCTTTGTGAATCGCCGGCGTTCATTTCGACCCCGATTCCGGTAGCGACCCCGAAAAAAGACTTTTGTAGATGATTCAGTTCGACAAACTCCTGAACCCCGAGCAGCTCGAAGCCGCCACGGCCGGTGACGGTCCGCTGCTAGTGCTGGCCGCGGCTGGCACAGGCAAGACCCGCACGCTGGTCTACCGCGTGGCGTATCTGGTGGAGAAGGGGATTCCGGCCGAGGAACTCCTGCTGTTGACGTTCACGAACCGGGCCGCGCGCGAGATGCTCACGCGCGCCGAGGAGGTCGCAGGCCACCTCACCGGCGGCATCTGGAGCGGCACCTTCCACCACGTTTGCAACCGTTTCCTGCGTCGCTACGCCGACCGCCTCGGCTATCGCCACGACTTCTCCATTCTCGACCGCGACGACACGCGCACGCTCCTCGACGAGTGCCTGAAGGCGCTGAAGATCAACCGCAAGGAGTTTCCCAAGCGCGACGTGCTGTCTTCACTCTTCAGCACCGCGGCCAACCGCTGTGTGCCGGTCCTGGAAATCATCGAGAAGAAACTCGACGAGCTGCATGTGGACCCCATGGACATTGTGCGGATCCACGAGGCCTACGAGCGCCGCAAGCGGGATCTGGGCGCCATGGACTTCGACGACCTGCTCCTCAACGGCCTGCACCTGCTGCGCGAGCACGCGGATGTCTGCTCCCATTATCAGGCGCGCTTCCGCCATGTGCTGGTGGACGAATATCAGGACACCAACCTGCCCCAGGCGCAGCTGGTGGATTTGCTCGGCGCGCGCCTTCGCAACGTCATGGTGGTGGGCGACGATTTCCAGTCCATCTACGGCTGGCGCGGCGCG
>CAIWXQ010000017.1 GCA_903916675.1 uncultured bacterium
GTCTTCAGCTTCCCGACCCCGATACCGATAGCGATCCCGACCCCGAGAGAATTTCTGCGGCCCTTGGAGAAACTCGGCTGCATGGTCACTCTTTCTGTGACTGATCAATAAGAAAAAAACCAACATTCTGGACCAGCAAACCGTCCCGGATCACTCCGCAATCGCTGCGCTGACTTTTGCGACCCTTCTTTTGCATAACAAACTCCTGTCCTGTGAATATGGCAGTTATACACCCTGCAAATTCAATCATGCGTGTAGGCCGGCCGCGGGGGCTGAAAATGCAACACTGTGAAACGTCCTGAAACGGCACGAAACGCCACAAGGGCTAAATAAAAATACTTGACACTTTTTTGAGGAGGCGGGGAAGCAGTGGGCAGATCGGCAAGCAGGCACATAGGGTAGCTAACGATTTTCTCTACACGACGCCAGAAATCCTTGCGGCGGCTCGGAGAGCCATCCCTACCCGGGCGGGAAGCGCAAGCCCTGATGACGCTGTGTATCCTTGCGCCGCCATTCACCATGCTGGGCAATCTCCAGGTTTGACAACCCGACACTGCTGGCACACCATGTGGCCGTGGCGATTTGGGGGAAACGCGAATGTTGCGGCAGGTGGTCGATCGACTGGGCATGCGCATGGCGTGGGCGGTGGCACTGGCGCTGGCCTTGGCGCTGTATGCCGTCAACTTCTGGTTCGGTCTGCTGAATCAGGACGAGGGGTGGTATCTGTACGCGGCGCTGGAGCACGCGCGCGGCCACCTGCCATACCGCGATTTTTTCTTTACGCAGGGGCCGGTGATGCCGGCGGTCTACGGCTGGCTGGCGCCGCTGTGGGCGCCTGTTGGCGTGGCCGGTGGCCGGGGTGTGACGGCGCTGCTGGGGCTCACAGGCGGCGCGCTGGTGGCGCTGCTGGCCGGGCGCGCGGTGCCGCGCGGGCAGCGTGCCGCAGCCGGGCTGCTGGCGTTCGCGTTCACAGCAGCCAACGTGTATCACAGCTACTTCACCACGATCCCCAAAACCTATGCGCTGGCGGCGTGTCTGCTGCTGGGCGGGTATCTGGTCCTGACGGCGGCCAACCGGCCGGGGCGGTTTTGGCTGGCGGCCGTGGCGGGCGCGCTGCTGGCGTGCGCAGCAGGCACGCGGCTGTCGCTCGGTGCGCTGCTGGCAGTCACGGGGTTCTGGCTGCTGGCGCAGCGCAAGACGCTGGGGCTGGCATGGTTCTGGTTCGGGGTGGGCGGCGCGGCAGGTCTGGCGCTGATCTACGGCCCCAGCCTGGTCACGGCGCCGGATCAATTTCTCTTTGCGAACCGGTTCCATACGGCGCGGGAGGGAGGACGCGACCTGCTGTTCATGGCAGGCTCGGTCTCGCGTTGTCTCCGCGGGTATCTGCCGCTGGCGCTGTTTGCGGTGGCGCTGGGGGCGTGGCACGTGTGGGCGGTGCGGCGCACGGCGGGAGACGCCGATGAAACCACGGGCCCTCGCTGGCCGCTTCTCTGGATGGCTTCTTTCGCCGCGGTGTTCGGCGTGCAGCTGCTGAGCCCGTATCCGTACGACGATTACCAGGTGCCGGTGGTGCCGTTGTTCGCGGCGGCCGTGGCGGCGGGCGCAATGCGCGTGACAACGGCCGCGCTGCGGCCGGCGCTGGCGTGGGTGGCGGTGGCAGGTGCGGCGCTGGCAGCAATCTCCTCGCCGATGAATCAGGAGTGGTTCATCCTGCGGCAGGATCGCTTCTGGGTGGTGAAGCGGACGCAGTCCGACCTGGCGAAGCTGCGGGAGACCGGCCGCTGGATCCGCGCAAACTCACCGGCGGACAAGCCGTTGTTGACGCAGGACATCTATCTGGCGGTGGAGGCGCAGCGCCGTGTGCCGGTCGGGCTGGAAATGGGGCCCTTCGGGTATTTTCCCGAGCTGGACAACGCCACAGCCGCGCGCTGCCATGTGCTGAACCGGGGCGGGATGCTGAAGATGTTAAGCGAGACCGACGCGCCGCTGGCGGCATTCAGCGGCTACGCGCTGGCGATTGGCGCGCCGGCCATGTGTGAACTGCCCCATGGCGATCGGGCGCAACTCTGGCAGGCGGTCATGGATCGTTACGAGCGGATCCGGACCGTGCCGGATTTCGGCCAAGGCGCCACGACCTTGGAACTCTGGCGGTTGCGGACGTCCGCCCGGCGCTAGACCGCTTTTAGAAATTGTGCAGCTGAAAAGGCAGGGCGCGGTCGGCTTGTTCTTCGGAGCCTTGGCGAAGGAGGCATGCGCCGGGTGAGTGTAGCGGCGCGTGTGTCACGCGCTGACGGCGGCTGGCACAGCCGCCGCTACAATTTGTCGAATCCAACGGCCGCGCCCTGTCGGCGCGGGCTTGTGTCAGGCGACAAATCTTGCCTTTTCTCGTGGGCAATGGCACAATTTATTGTTTTCATTTGAGGAGATAGGCAGGCATGAATGTCCGGTCAAGACTGGCGCTGGCAACGGCGATTGCCCTTCTGGCGCTGCTGCTGACATTCTACATTGGCGGCCGGGTGATCCTGCTCAACGCGTTTCACCTGGTTGAAAAGGAGGTCCTGCGCAGCATTCCGGACCTGATCAAGTCCATTCATGCCGAAATCCGCCAGCTCGATCAGGAGGCGGCGGTTTTCCCGGACCGTTCCAGCGTCGTGGAGGCGTTTCGCCAGCGCACGCCCTCTGCGGTGGAACGCGAGGCGCCGGCGCTCTGGATGGCACGTGAAGACCTGCAGCTGGTGGCTTTCGCGGATCCGACAGGACGCGTCTTTTCCGCCGTCTTCCTTCCGCCCGGCAACGAGACGCCACGCCTCCCGTCCCCCTCGCTGCAGCAGCACCTGAAGCCGGGGATGCCGTTGTTGAGCTTCTCCAACCAGACGCGTGGCGTGCGCTCGGGCGTGGTGGTGCTGGACGAGGTGCCGATGCTGCTGGCGGTGCAGCGGGTGCCGGAAGACACCGCGGTGCCGGCGCAGGGGTTTGTGGTGCTGGGTCGGAACCTGCAGGGTGAGGCGGTGATCCAGCGGCTCAGCGCCGCGCTGCCGGGCATGAAGCTGGGCTACCACAGGCAGCAGCGCCAGCGGCTGGAGATGCGGCCGGTCGTGGCGGGGCGGCTGGTCGGCGAGGCCGTGGTTCAGCGCGCGACGGATGATGTGGTCAACGACCGCATGGAGGTGAGCCTCTGGCGGGTGACGGGGGTGAATGGCTACGAGGCGCACCTGCCCGTCTATGACGTGTACGGGCGGAATGCGGCGTCGCTGGTGATCACGATGCCGCGCACCTTTGCCGCCATGGCGGAAACGACGCTGGCCTGGCTGTCGCTCTTTGTCGCGCTGGTGGGGATCCTGTTCATCGCGCCGCTGCTGATCCTGCAGGGGCACGCCGTGCTCAACCCCCTGACCCGTCTAGCCAGCGAGATCCAGGCGCTGCAGTTCCGGTCGCCGGGCGGCCGGCGCTTGAACTGGCCGGGGCAGGACGAATTCGGCGTGGTGGCGCACGCCGTGGACGGCATGCTCGACGCCATCGAGCAGGAGTACCGGCAGATCGAAGAGAGCGAGAGCCGCAATCGTGCGCTGCTGGAGGCCAACCCGGACCTCCTGTTCCTGTTCGACCGCGACGGGCGCATCCTGGACGTGAGATATCCGGACGGTGTTGTGGAGGGCGCGCTGACCGTGGCGCCTGGCGAGGCCGTGGGCCGCAACCTGCGGGACGTTCGCACGCTGCCGCCCGATGTGATGAACCGCCTGCTGGAGCAGATCCGCCTGGCATTTGAAACCGGGCAGCTCCAGAACGCGGAGTTCCATGTCGTTCGTCCGGGCGGGCAGGATTACTGGTGGGAAAGCCGGGTGGTGCGCATCGATGCTGTCCGGGTGCTGGCCATCGAACGCAACATCACGGACCGCAACCGGGCCGAGCGCAGCCGGCGTCTGCTCGAGGTGCGCATCGGCCAGAAGCAGAAGATGGAGAGCCTGGGGCTGCTCGCGAGCGGTATCGCGCACGATTTCAACAACATCCTGGCGGCGATCCTGTGGCATGCCGAGGATGCGATCGCCAAGCTCCCCGCCCACGCGCCAGCCGTCGAAGCGCTGGCGAGCATCAGCAGCGCCGCGCTGCGCGCTTCGGGTCTGACCCGTCAGCTGCAGGCGTACGCGGGGCAGGGGACGTTCGAGTTCCAGCAGGTGGATCTCAACAAGCTGCTGCGCGACATGACCCAGCTGCTGTACGCCTCGCTGTCGAAGAAGGCCACGCTGGACATGAAGCTGGACCCGCAGCTGCCGAAGATCGAGGGCGATTCATCGCAGCTGTGGCAGGTGGCGATGAACCTGCTGCTGAACGCCTCCGAGGCGCTGGACGCCAAACCCGGGACGATCAGCGTGACCACCAGCCTGATTACGGCCGGTGCGGGCGAGCTGGTGGAGTTCCTGAGCGTGAAACCGCTGGCGCCGGGCATCTACGCGCTGTTGGAGATCCGCGACACCGGGCACGGCATGGCGCCCGAGGTCCTGGCGCGGATCTTCGACCCGTTCTACTCGACCAAGGCCAAAGGGCGCGGGCTGGGACTTTCGGCGGTTGTGGGCATTGTGCAGGCGCACGGCGGCGGGATTGCCGTGCGCAGCACGCACAACGTGGGGACCCTGTTCCGCATCGTGCTCCCCCATGCCACCGCGGAGACGGCACCGTCGGAAACGGCGTCCGTCGTTGCGCCCGCGGAATCGCCCGTGGGGATGGCCCAGCGTCTGCTGTTGCTGGCGGAGGATGACCCCGACATCCGCAAGGTGACGCAGGTCACGCTGCGCGCCGCCGGTTACGAAGTGCTGGCAGCCGAGAACGGGCGCATGGCCGTGGACCTGTTCGTGCAACACGCGAAGGAAGTGCAGATTGTGCTGCTGGACCAGGAGATGCCGGTGATGAACGGCGAGGAGGCCTTCCGCGCCATTCGTGCCATCCAGCCGGATCTTCCGATCGTGGTGATGACCGGCTACGGGGCCGTGGCCGCACAGATGCAATTCGAACAGTTACACCCGACGGGTGTCCTGGGCAAGCCGTTCACGCGTGTCCAGTTGCTGGAGGTGCTGCACAAGGCCCTGCAGCCGCAGGCAGACAGCGCGGCGGGTTAGACGGCGGACGCGGGAAGGAATACCGGACTTTATGCAGATCGGAGCGGGATCGAATCCTCTTCTTCCCGGGCGAGGCCCGGGGGGGCAGGACGCTCCGCCACCGTTGCCGACAGAGCCTTTTTCGCCTCCGGATCTGGCGGACGAAGAGGTGTCCCGGCAGGGGCGGGGCTGGCGGCGGGCGGGTCTTGCCCTCTCTCTGCTGGCGATCGTGGCATTTGCCGTGCTGGCCGGCGAGCGCTTGACTCGCGGCATGGCGTGGCGACACACGGTGGTGCCGCCGGTCGAGGCGGGCGCCCGGCGGATCCTGTCGAAAACAGCGCGCATTCTGCATATCTTTCGCGCGGCCGTGACGAACGACAGCGTGTCCCTGACGCCCGCGCAGCTGCGGATTGCGACGGAACACTCGCCGTTCCGGCCGGTCAGCGAAGCGCGCCGCGTGGAAGATCTGGAGCGTCGCCGGGTTGTGGAGACCGGCGCGACGGGTGTGGAATCCCGGGCGCAGGAAGTCGTGGCGAGTCCCAGTATTGTCACGCCGGCGCCGGTGCCGGCCGATGCCGGCACGGACAGGACGATCCGCACGGTCGTGGGCAAGCCGATGGCTTGGCCCCCCATCCGGGTGAGCGCGATCATCGGTGACCGGCATTCCAACGGCTACATCCGCGTCAACGGGCGGCTGTTGACGACCGGAGATTCGATCGACGGCGTGGTCGTGACCGTGATCTCCAACCGGAGCGCGACGTTGAGTTGCGGCGGGCGTTCGCGCGTGTTTTATGCCGGCGACGGCAAGTGAGCCGGCGTCTGCTTGCGGATCTTCTCGAGCGCCGCGTCGAATTCGGCTGGCAGGACCAGGTAGAAGTGACAACGCCGCCCGGTCAGCCGCTCCAGCTCAGCCTTGAGCTTGCCATTCAGCGGGTTGAGCGTGGCGACCAGGAGGTCGTTGCTCATCACCTCGAACGGCAGGACGCCCTTGATGGTCAGGTAATCGAGCGGCAGCAGGCCGTAGGCAGCGGCCTGCGGATCGAACGAGGCCAGCGGCAGGAGAGGGGCGCCGCTTTTGGCAGTGGCGAACGAGAGGATCCGGTCGATCTGCGGCATCTGGCGGTCGTGGTAGAGATGCAGAACCGAGACCGGGTGGGGCGTGGCGTTGGCGGAGAGATCGGTGATATCGCTCACGACAGACGCATACTGGTCTTCCGAGAGCAGCCCCTCCTCATGCAGCATCCAGGCGAAATCCAGCTCCTGCATGGCCAGGGCGCGCCGGTTGGCCGGATCCTGGATCAGGCGCAGGACTTCCTCGGTCGGCACGGCAGCTGATTTGCCGGCAGCGGGGCGGTCCGTCTTGGCGGCCGCCGGCTTCGCGGCTTGTGAGACGAAGCGGGCCAGTTGCTCCAGCGCCCGGTCAGCTTCCGGCGTGCCTGCGTACCGGGCGAGTCGAGTCTGCAGGAGCCGGGCAGCTTCCGCGTCAGCTTCGTGTTCGACCACGCGCGCCAGCCGCGCCAGCAGGCTGCAGGCCCTGGCCGTGTCGCCGGCCTGTTCATAGGCCTGCGAGAGCACGTCGAGCGAGAGCCGGTCGTCGGGCATGGTCTGGAGCATCTGCTCGAAGAACGAGACAGCCTCGAGGACCTGATCCGTGCCGGTAGGCGGGGACGGTTTGGTGTTGGGGTCTGGCATTGCTTCCCTGATTCCGGTATTCTGTGCGTCGAACGCCGGAGTTTCAAGTCCGCATTTCGTTTTTCTGCTGGCAGGCCGGATGGGCGGGGAACGGCACGGTTCCTGCATGTTGCGGCAGCGGAGGTTATGTCCTATGGCTATGGAATCAACCGGTAGCGGGGTGGTCGACATCCTGATCCAGCGCGGGGCGATCACGCGCGAGAAGCTCGCCACGGCTCCCACGCAGGAGTCGGGGCCCATCGAGAAGCGCCTGCTTGCCGGACAGCTGATCACGCAGGACGACCTCACGCTGGCCACGGCCGAATACGTGCGCCTGCCGCCCATCAAGCTGGCGCATTTCGTCGCCGACACCGCCCTGCTGGATCTGCAGCCCAAGGAGAGCTGGGAGCACACCCATTCGTTCCCGCTCTGGAAGAACGGCCGGAGTCTGCTGGTCGCGCTGGCAGACCCCTTTGACATTCACCTGGTCGAAAACCTGCGCATGTCCACCGGCCTGGACGTCATCCCGCTGGTGGCGGCGGAGAAGGAGATCAATGACCTGCTCGGCCGCGCGACCGCGACCACGGCAGCCGCCGGCGGCCAGGACCTTGACCTCGAGGACGTGATGAAGATGGGCGACGGCGAGATCGAGGTCGATCACGCCAAGGAGGCGCCTGAGGAGAGTATCGAGAAGACGCTGGAGAGCGCCGAGGGCGCGCCGGTCATCCGCATGGTCAACATGATCATGATCGAGGCGATGCGGACCAAGGCCAGCGACATCCACATCGAGGCGCTGGAAAAGAGCACCCGCCTGCGCTACCGCCTCGACGGCACGCTGGTGGAGCGCCCCAGTCCGCCGAAGTCCTACCACAATGCGATCGTCTCGCGCATCAAGATCATGTCAGACCTGAACATTGCCGAACGGCGCGTGCCGCAGGACGGGCGCTTCAAGGTCAAGGCGTTCGGCCGCGAGGTGGATGTGCGCGTGAGCATCCTGCCGACGGTCTTCGGTGAAAAGGTCGTGATGCGCACGCTCGACAAGCAGAACCTCGCGCCCGGCCTGGCCTCGCTGGGGCTGGACGACTTCGCCTACAAGGCCATGCAGTACGCCATCGAACAGCCGCACGGCGTGCTGCTGGTCACGGGGCCGACCGGCAGCGGCAAGACCACGACGCTCTACTCCTGCATGCAGGACCTGAACAAGGGCGACGTGAACATCGTCACAGCCGAGGATCCGGTGGAGTACCAGATCGCGGGGATCAACCAGGTGCACGTGAACCAGCAGGTGGGGCTGACCTTCGCCTCGGTGCTGCGCTCCGTGCTGCGCCAGGATCCGGACATCATTCTGGTCGGCGAGATCCGCGACAACGAGACGGCCGACATTGCTGTCAAGGCCGCGCTCACGGGACATCTTGTGCTCAGCACGCTGCACACCAACGACGCTGCCGGCGTGATCGCCCGCCTGGTGGACATGCGCGTGCCGCCGTTCCTGATCGCCTCGTCGCTGATTCTCGCGCAGGCCCAGCGCCTCTACCGGAAGCTCTGTCCCGCCTGCAAGAAGGAGGCCGATCTCCCGCGGGACGTGCTGGCGGTCAACCATATCGACCCGGCCATCTTTGAAGGGAAGCCGGTCTTCTTTGCCACGGGTTGTCCGCGGTGTAACGGGATCGGCTACAAGGGTCGCGGCGCGATCATGGAAGTGCTGCCGGTGTCGGAGAACATTCGCGACGCCATTGTCCACGGCAAGACCACCGCGGAACTGCGTACTGTGGCGATTCAGAATGGGATGATCCCCCTCAAGGATGTCGGGATGATGAAGGTGCGTGATGGAATCACTTCCCTGGCCGCGGCGCTGGAGGTCACCGGCGGCGAATAAGCGGGCGGGGGTTCACAGGACGGAAACGGAATCAGAGGAGACGGGCCATGCCGGTTGTGACGCGAAATACGGGAACTTCGGCGCAGCCTTCTCGTCCAGCTGCGGCTCCCGCACGTCCGGCTGCGGCTCCGGCGCGGCCGACACCCGGCGACACGGCTGCCGCAGCATCATCCGGCCGTGTCCGGCATGTGCATGGCGCCGGCAAGATCGTCAAGAAGGATGTCGGGCCGTTCACGCGCCAGATTGCCAGCATGATGTCCTCCGGCATGTCGCTGGTCACCTCCCTTTCGGCGTTGCACGACCAATGCGATTCGCCTGGGTTTCGCGCGATCCAGGCTGACCTGCTGGCCACGATTGAGGGCGGCGCGCCGTTCTCCGACGCCCTGGCGCGCTATCCGCAGATCTTCAACACCCTGTATGTCAACATGGTTCGCGCCGGCGAGCGCAGCGGCGAGTTCGCCCTCACGCTGAAACGCCTGGCGCTGATGATGGAGTCCAGCGCCAAGCTGACGCGCAAGGTCAAGGGGGCCCTGACCTATCCGGTGGTGGTCATGAGCATGGCCCTGCTCATCACCTTCGGCATCATCACCTTTGTGGTGCCGGTCTTTGCCAGCATGTATTCGGACTTCGGCGGCACGCTGCCGTTGCCGACCCTGATCCTGCTCAAGTTGAGCAACGGGATCCGCCACAACTTCCTGATCATCACCCCTGTGGTTGTGGTGGCGGTGTACTTGTTTCGTCGCTGGGTGCGCTCGCCCATGGGCGAATGGGCGATCCATGCCCGCCTGCTGCGGGCCCCGGTCATGGGCGTGCTGATCCAGAAGGTGGCGGTGGCCCGTTTCTCGCGGTTGCTGTCCCAGATGCTGCGCAGCGGCGTGCCGATTCTGGAGGCGCTGTCACTGGTCGCCAAGGCGACCGGCAACCGCGTGATCGAGCATGCGATCATGGAATCGCGCCGGAACGTGGAGCAAGGCGGGACCATCACCAGCGGCCTGCAGGACAAGAAATGCCTCCCCAAGCTGATGATCCGCATGGTGGAGGCTGGCGAGAAGAGCGG
This sequence comes from uncultured bacterium, assembly GCA_903916675.1. Taxonomy (GTDB): domain Bacteria; phylum Verrucomicrobiota; class Kiritimatiellia; order RFP12; family CAIWXQ01; genus CAIWXQ01. The sequence goes on from CAIWXQ010000017.1 coordinate 9,695, forward strand.
CCGGTTGGACGAAATGCTCGACAACATCGCCGACACCTACGACGACGAGGTCGAGACCATGCTGGCAACCCTGACCTCCCTGATGGAACCCCTGCTGATGGTCTTCCTCGGGGTGGTTATCGGCGGCATTGTTGTGGCTCTTTTCCTGCCGCTCTTCAAGATGAGCCAACTCGTTTCCGGCGCGGCTTGAAAAGCCTCCCATGGGCATGGACAAAGGTTTGCGCGAATTTGTGCGGCGCAGTCCGTTTTTGCACGGTTGCGAACAGATTCGCACTGCTGATGAAAGTGCACACGCAGCAGCTACAGACAGTTGCAAAAGTCGGTAACAGTCGCCAACCAGATACCTGTCGCATCGGGGTTGGCGTCGGTATCGGAATCGGGGTCGACCGCCGATGCTGAATTCGCTTATCCGGTGGCACAAACAACCGCTTTTCGATACCGATGCCGATAGCGACCCCGACCCCGACGCGATGCGGACAGTCTTCGACAGCCACAAAAACAACGTAACTCATTTTTGCAAGGCTCAATAGGAGGCTGTCCAGACAGGCGCATGAATTTGCTGGATCACCGGCCTCGGGGGTGAGAAGTAGAATAACATTGCCAGTTGGCCCGAGAACTGCTTTTATAAACATGACTTTCTGGTCTGCTGAGGCGTGGTGATGGGGCAGATCGGGAGAGTCGGGAGAGTTTAGCCTGCGCCTGTGTAGCCCGGGATGGGCGGTGAGAATGGGCGCGGAAAACAACAACCGCCTCGCGAAGCCCGGGAGGGCGACAAGCGTGAGGCGTAACAGGGGGTGACAGATGAAACAGCAAAGAGGTTTCACGCTGGTGGAAATCATGATCGTGGTGGCGATCATCGCCGTGCTGGCGTCGATCGCGATACCCTCGTTCATGCAATCGCGTACGAGCGCCCGTGCGTCTTCGTGCGTCAACAACCTGCGTCTGATCGACAGCGCCAAGCAGCAGTACGCGACCGCGTCCGCGACCTGCGCCAACAGTACGGTCCTGTATATGTCGGACATCAGCATCTACATCAAGGGTGTGGCGACGAACGGCACGCTGACCTGCCGCGAAAACGGAACCTACGTGGTTGGTTCCTGCAACACCAACCCGACTTGCTCCTTTGGTGGTTTGCACGTCCTGGCGCAGGGTGGTTGATCTCTCGGCGACCGATTCGGGCAATCAATGGTCGCAAAGGCAGGTGTCGGATTCGTTCGAATCCGACACCCCTTGTTGTTTTTCTGAACAATTGCCATTGCCAAAAGGGGTTGATCGTCTACCATTGATAATCAAGAATGGTTGGAATGGCCTCGTTCTGCCGTAGATTGTGCTGCAGACGGAGGGTTTGGACATGCGACGGCCAAACGGTTTCACACTGGTGGAGATCATGATCGTGGTGGCGATCATCGCCGTGCTGGCGTCGATCGCGATCCCTTCGTTCATGAAGGCGCGTGCGAACGCCCGTGCGTCCGCATGCATCAACAACCTGCGCCTGATCGACAGCGCCAAGCAGCAGTACGCGACCGCGTCCGCGACCTGCGCCAACAGTACGGTCCTGTATATGTCGGACATCAGCATCTACATCAAGGGTGTGGCGACGAACGGCACGCTGACCTGCCGCGAAAACGTAACCTACGTGGTTGGTTCCTGCAACACCAACCCGACATGCTCCTTTGGCAATACGCACGTCCTGGCGCAGGGCGGTTGATCTTTCGGCGACAGATTCGAGCAATCAGTGATCGCTACGGCGGGGCGGATTCGTTCGAATCCGTTCCGTTTTTGTTTATTCCGCTGAACATTTCTCATTGCAAAAAAGGCGTCGATCATCTACCATCCGTAATCGGAACGTTTGGAATGGCCTCGTTATTGCCGCAGATGGAGGGTTTGGACATGCGACGGCCAGACGGTTTCACACTGGTGGAGATCATGATCGTGGTGGCGATCATCGCCGTGCTGGCGTCGATCGCGATCCCTTCGTTCATGAAGGCGCGTGCGAACGCCCGTGCCTCCTCGTGCATCAACAACCTGCGCCTGATCGACAGCGCCAAGCAGCAGTACGCGACTTTCTCCACGTCCTGCGCCAACAGCACGGTGCTGTCGATGTCGGACATCAGCACGTTCATCAAGGGCGCGGCGACCAGCAACGGCCCGACCTGCCGCGAGGGCGGGACCTACGTGGTTGGCGCTGTCAGCAGCAACCCGACGTGCTCCTATCCTGCGCCTGCTAATGCGACGCCGCACGTCCTGTCGCAGGGCGGTTGATCTTCTGGCAGCCGATTCGGGTCTCGTAATTGGTCAGTTACGGAAGCGCGGCCCCGGCGGGCTTGCCCCGCCGGACCGAAAGTTCTGGAGAAAAGGCGTACGCCCGCCGTTTCCCCAGAACTTCTTCACCCGCGGCGCAAGGCCGCGGGGGTCGCCACCCCCCCGTAATTGACGCCATTAAAATTCCCAGTTGTAAGAAAAACACAAATCGTTTAGCATAATTGCGAACTGGGCGTGTGGAACCAATCCACCTTGGTCTTTCGCGTGTTCTGGAAGGTGGTAGGGCGGCCAGTCCCTTGGCCGCCGCTGGAAGGCTGACCGCTCCGCGGGCGCTGCACGCGCGAGAAGTGCTTTCGAGATAAGTTCGAGTCAGAGTCAGCCACAAACTTTTTCACGGATCTGTGCCGAGGAACACCCGCAATGGCCAAGAAGATTCTTCTCGTGGACGACGAACCCCGCATCCTGACCCTGCTGCACAGCGTGCTGCGGACAGAAGGGCTGGAAGCGGTCTCGGCCAAGGACGGTCCTGCTGCCATTGAGATGCTGAAATCCCAGAAGTTCGACCTGATGCTCAGCGATATTCGCATGTCGCCCATGGACGGCATGACCCTCTTTCTTGCCGCCCGCGCCGAATGCCCGGACATGCCCGTGATCCTGCTGACGGCCTATGGCTCAGTCGAGACCGCCATTGAGGCCATGAAGAACGGGGCGTTTGACTATCTGACCAAGCCGTTCAAGGTGGACGAATTGATCCTGACCGTGAAACGGGCGCTGGAGTTCTCCGAGATCAAGTCCGAACGCGACCAGTTGCGCGACACCCTGGCCACGCAGTGCAAGTTTGACGTGGTGGTGGCCGAGAGCGCCGCGATGAAGCGCATCTGCGAGCAGATCCGGCGCGTGGCGCCGACCGACGCCACCGTGCTGCTGACCGGCGAGAGCGGCACCGGCAAGGAGGTCTTGGCGCGCGCGCTGCATAACAACAGCCGCCGGCGCGACAAGCCGTGGATCGCGGTCAACTGCGCGGCCCTGCCCGAATCCCTCCTGGAATCCGAGATGTTCGGCTACGTCAAGGGGGCGTTCACCGGCGCCATGTCGGACCGCAAGGGTCTGTTCGAGGCGGCCGAGGGCGGCACGCTCCTGCTGGACGAGATCGCCTCCATGCCGTTGTTGCTGCAGGGAAAACTGCTGCGGGTGCTGCAGGAACGCGAGATCCGCGCCGTGGGCGGCACGGAGACGGTTCCGGTCAATGTCCGCGTTCTGGCAGCCAGCAACGTCAGCCTGGAAAATAAGGTGCACGACGGCTCGTTCCGCCAGGATCTGTATTACCGGCTGGCCGTGATCACGATCGAGATTGCGCCATTGCGCGAACGGACCGAAGACATCCTGCCGCTGGCGCAGTTTTTCCTGCGGCGCGAGACACCGGAGGGGGGAACGCCGCTGCGGGTATCGCGCGAGGCCGCTGCCGCGTTTCTACGCTGCCCCTGGCCCGGCAACGTTCGCGAGCTCGAGAATGCCGTCAAGCATGCCATTGCGTTCGCGCAGGACGACGAGATCACTCTCGATTCCCTGCCGCCGCGCGTCGCAGATCATGCCAGCCGGACCGACGCGGAGGTCGCCGCGGACGACGCAGTCGGCCCCGCTGCCGACCAGTACCGGAACGTCTCCCTGCGCGCCTTTTTGCGGCAGAAGGAGAAGGAATACCTCGAACATGCCATTTCTAAGAACAACGGAAACAAGGAGGAGGCTGCCAAGGCCTTGCAGATATCCCTGGCGACCCTCTATCGGAAGCTTCCCACAGATGGAAAATAACAAAAGCAAGAACCCTGTCGCAGATTTGAACAATGGGCGAACAATAAAGGACACCTTTTTCATTAAAGGCCTGCTCCTATCAGGACAATATCTTACCGAAAAAATAATATTTGCCATTTTATCTCGTTCTTGGTAAAGAAGCGATGGTTGGCATGGGCATTGCTTCTTTACGTGCCAGAACTGCTTTCAGTGATTGCCTGTCTGAAATCGGTGGCCCGATGGAGGGTGGGTAAGATCGTTCCTGTGTAGCCCGGGATGGGCGGTAAGAATGGGGACGGTGCAGGAACAACACACCGCGAAGCCCGGGAGGGCGACAACGCGGTTAACAACGGAGACAAAAGATGAAGCAGAACAAAGGGTTCACGCTGGTTGAAATCATGATCGTAGTTGCGATTATCGCCCTGCTGGCGGCGATCGCGATTCCGTCGTTCATGAAGTCTCGTACGGACTCCCGTGCGTCTTCATGCGTCAACAACCTGCGGTTGATTGATCATGCCAAGCAGCAGTACGCCACCGCGCAGCAGCAGCTCCCGGACTCGACGGTACTGACTTGGGCCAACATCGGCCCCTACCTGAAGGGCGTTTCCCTGACGAATAGCGATTCCGGGTTGATCTGCCGCGAGAACGGCACGTACTCGATCAACGCGGTGAACGTCCCGCCCACGTGTTCCATCGGCGATCCCCATATCCTGAAGGTCGACGCGAGGTAATCGAACCGCGACTCAAATGCGGAAACGGGGGCGAGCGCGCAAGCGTTCGCCCCCGTTGTCTTTTTCAGGATAGGGACGGTTCTCCGAACCGTCCACGCCCTCGCGGCCGCCCGCCCCAGATGCGAAACCCATCTGTGTGGGTAACCGGTCGTTGGGGTAGCAAGAGCACGAAACGAACCGCAAAACCGCAGAACAGCAGAGTGTTGATTGTTGAAGGTGGGAAAACTTCAACAATCTGCGGTTGGGCGTTCGTCAATTTGCGGTTCGCCTGGCAGAATCCATCTGTGCGGGTAGGGATGGTTCTCCGAACCGTCCGCGCACGCCTCTCCGAGGCGTCCCTACCGAGCAAGAGGCACGAAACGAACCGCAAAACTGCAGAACAGCAGAATGTTGATTGTTGAAGGTGGGAGGGCGCGGCGGCCAAGGGACTGGCCGCCCTACTTGGAGCCGGGTGTTGATTGTTGAAGGAGGGAGAACTTCAGCAATCTGCGGTTGGGCGTTCGTCAATCTGCGGTTCGCCGCGTCGCGCTCCAGCCCCAGTCACAGACGTTCCGGTTGTCCTGGGGCAAGAATCCGACATGTGAACCGCAAAACCGCAGAAC
>CAIWXQ010000018.1 GCA_903916675.1 uncultured bacterium
CAGGTTCAGCGTCCACGTCACCGTGTTCGTCGGCAGGTAGAAGCTCGCGTCAGCTGTCTCGCTGGCAATGACCGGGCCGAACGAAAGGGTGTAGGAGCTCAGGCCGGAGACGCCGCTGATTGGCGAGCCGTTGCTGGTGATTGAGCCGACCTTCCAGTGCGTGCTGGCCGTGTAGGTGATGGAGGTGGTGTTCCCGTTCAGCACCGTGATGTTGCCGGACGGATTCGCCGAGCCGCCCGTGAAGGAGGACGGCTGCGAGATGGTGTAGCTGTCGCGCATGAACGTGGCCTGCGCGGTCATGTTGTTGGTGACCGGGCCGAACGCCAGCGCGAAGGGCGACGCCTGGGCGCCGAGGCCTGTGCCGTTGGAGTTCACGCCGCTGATGTACGACCACGGGGCGGCCGTGTAGTTGATCACCAGGTTGCTGCCGTTGAGAACGGGGATGGCGCCCACGTGGTCCGCGCCGCCCGCAGCGCCGGGCACGTTCGTCACGAGCGTCGAGGTTACATAGTTGGTCGGCTGGTAGAAGGTGACGTGGTTGCTGATGGCCGCGGTGATGGAGGAGAGCGTCTGCGTGAAGACTGTGGCATTGGCGGCACCCGCCACAGCAACGCCGTTGCTGGTCAGCGAGGCGATCTGGAACCACTGGTTGGCGGTATAGATGATCTGCGTGCTGGTGTTGTATAGCACGGGGATTTGGGTGAACGGGGAAACGTTGCCGGGCCCGCCGTTGAAGTCCGTGCTGCCGCTGCCGGTCAGGGCGAGGGTCAGCTGGAAGGTCGAATTGGTGTCAGGCGAAAAAACCGGTGCGGCCGTGGACACGACCAGGTCATCGATGAAGCCGGTGCCCTGGAACACGAGGGCGGTGAGATGCTTGTTGTTGGGAGTCTTCAGGGCGCCGGAGGGGAACCATGTGCCCGTGGCGCTGGGGGACGGAAGCTGGTTGTTGGCCACGGCGTAGCCATTCCAGCCATCAGGGTACGCAAATCCGGTGCTATTGGTCAGCGGCGCGCCGTTGATATGGATCTGGAACATCTCGATATCACCCACATCCGGATACAGGGAGCCGCTGAAGGTTGCATCCAAGGTGATGGTCAGGCGATACCAGTTGGTCGGGTTGACAATGTACCCCGTGTTGATCAGGGCGTTGGAGACATACCCGCCGTAGATGGTTGCCACGCCGCAATAGATCTGCAGCACATTGTTGCTGTTGGCAAAAACAGCGGCCTTGATGCCATTCGCATTGTCGGTGTTGCCGGATGCGACGCAGGCACTGGGCGGATAGGGGCTGGGCACGAACTGCACCATGGTGTCGACATAGGTCAGGTTGGTCGACAGGTCGAACCCGGTGCCGGTAAGGCCGCCGGTAAGGAATGAATTCGTCAGGGAAGCGCTGGTGGTGTTGATGCTGAGCGCATTGGTATGCGTTGCAGCCGGCAGCGGGTACCCGCAGGTGGCTAAGGCGCTGAAGGTGTAGGACGTGCTGATGATGGCTGACTTGTCGTAGAGGGTCGAATACCAGCCGTTCGAAATGGCGATGCTCACGTTTGTGTAGGTGTTGCCCCAGGGCGCCAGGTTCTCGAACGACTCCGCGTACGGAACAGAGCTGAAGTCGGTTCTTGCCTGTGCCAACTCATTGCCGCCGGCCAGCAGGCCGAAAGCGAACACCGCCATGAGGAAGGACTTCCGTGTGGTGATCATGAGACCTCCGTATTCTAGTGCTGACAAAACACACCCCTCCCTGGAAACACTGCGCAGACCCGTCACAGCAAGGCAATACACCGCTGCGCCGCAACTCCTCCAGGGAAAGAATTCTCCTACACGGCAAAAAGATACTCCTGCGGAGGTGGTCTGGCAATAGTGTTTTCACCCCGAGAGGGATGAAAACACGCGCACGATTTTGCTTTACTCCCGAACGTCTTCACCCGCAACTCCGGACGCGAGGGTCTCTGCCTCCCACAACCGAGTGGACGTCCGGGTCTCTATCGGGTCAAGGTGATCAGATGAACGGACAGCTGCGTGTGCGTGCCGTGATGCGGCGTTTTTTTGCGGCGCGGCAAGAGCCAATTTGCCCCCATTTCATTTCTAAGCGACAAAGAGTCTCTTTTGGAGAGTGGTTGTCGATATCTTAATCTCATGCGGTGCAGGAGATTGCGCAATATTTTCTTATTGGCACCGAACATGCTCCTACATAAACAGAGGTTTGCCATGGATACGAATCGAATGACACAGCGCGCACAAGCAGCGGTTCAAGCCGCCCGTGCGGAAGCGATCCGGCTGAATCATCAGCAGATTGATGTGGAGCATCTGCTGCTGGCACTGATCGGGCAGGAGGATGGCTTGGTAGCTCGCCTGCTCGAGCGTATGAACGTTTCCGTGCCGTCGCTCGACAGCCGTGTGCGGCAGGATCTCGAGCGCCGCCCGAAAGTTTCCGGCGATACCGAGGAAGGAAAAATCTACGTCACACAGGCGCTGAACGAGGTGCTGGTGAAGGCGGAAGACCAGGCCCGGCAGCTCAAGGATGAGTACGTCTCGGTCGAGCACCTGTTGCTGGGCATTCTGGACCTCGGCCGCCGCGCTCCCGCCGGTCGCCTCCTGGCCGAGTTCGGCGTGGATGCCAAGGGTGTGCTGGCGGTCCTGAAGGAGGTGCGCGGCAACCAGCGCGTCACATCCGACAACCCGGAGGGGCAGTACGAGGCGCTCAAGAAGTACGGCAGCGACCTCGTCGAACTGGCACGCGCCGGCAAGCTTGATCCCGTGATCGGCAGCGACACCGAGATCCGCGACGTCATCCGCATTCTCTCGCGCAAGACCAAGAACAACCCGGTCCTGATCGGTGAGCCGGGCGTCGGCAAGACCGCCATTGTCGAGGGGCTCGCCCAGCGCATCCTGCGCGGCGACGTGCCGGAAGGGCTCAAAGACCGCACGATCTTCAGCCTCGACATGACCGCCCTCATGGCCGGCGCCAAGTACCGCGGCGAGTTCGAGGAGCGCCTCAAGGCCGTCCTGACCGAGATCAAGGCCGCCAGCGGCCGCATCATCCTCTTTATCGACGAGGTGCACACCATCGTCGGCGCGGGCCGCACCGAAGGCTCCACCGACGCCGGCAACATGCTCAAGCCCATGCTGGCCCGCGGCGAACTCCACTGCATCGGCGCCACCACGCTCGACGAATACCGCAAGTACATGGAGAAGGACGCAGCCCTCGAGCGCCGCTTCCAGCCCGTGATTGTCGACGCCTCCACAGTGGAGGACACCATCTCCATCCTGCGTGGTCTCAAGGAGCGCTTCGAGCGCCACCACAATGTGCAGATCCTGGACGCGGCGCTCGTCTCTGCTGCGGTCCTTTCCGACCGCTACATCCAGGACCGCTTCCTGCCGGACAAGGCCATCGACCTGCTCGACGAGGCCTGTGCCTCCATCCGCACCGAGATGGATTCCATGCCCGCGGAGCTCGACGAGATCACCCGCCGCGTCACCCGCCTCGAAATCGAGGAGACCGCCCTGAAGAAGGAGAAGGACCGCGCCTCCCAGGGGCGGCTCAACGAGCTGCGCAAGGAGCTGGCTGACCTGCGCGCCCGGGGCGACGCCATGAAGGCGCAATGGCAGAACGAGAAGCGCCAGCTCGACGAGATCCGCAAGCTGCGCGAGGAGCTGGAATCCGCCCGCCGCGCCTGCGAGGCTGCCGAGCGCGCCTCGGACCACGAGAAGGCTGCGGAACTGCGCTACGGCCGCATTCCGGAGCTGGAGAAGAAGCTCCAGGCGAAACAGGCGCAGTTCAAGAAGCAGGAGGGCGCCCGCGTCCTGCTGCGCGAGGAGGTCACCGACGAGGAGATCGCCCGGGTCGTCTCCCGCTGGGCCGGCATTCCCGTCACCCGCCTGCTGGCTGGCGAGCGTGCGCGCCTGCTGCACCTCGGCGACGATCTCAAGCGCCGCGTGATCGGCCAGGACGAGGCTGTCGACGCCGTGGCCGACGCGGTCCTGCGCGCCCGTGCCGGCATCAAGAACCGCCGCCGCCCGGTCGGCGCGTTCCTCTTCCTCGGTCCCACCGGCGTGGGCAAGACCGAGCTCGCCCGCTGCCTGGCCGCGGACTTGTTCGACACCGAGGAGAACATGGTGCGCATCGACATGAGCGAGTACATGGAGAAGCACGCCGTCTCCCGCCTGGTCGGCGCACCGCCCGGCTACATCGGCTACGAGGAGGGCGGCCAGCTCACCGAGGCTGTGCGCCGCAAGCCGTACAGCGTCGTGCTGCTCGACGAGATCGAGAAGGCCCACCCGGATGTCTTCAACATCCTGCTGCAGGTGCTCGACGACGGCCGCCTCACCGATGGCCACGGCCGGACCGTCAGCTTCCGCAACGCGATCGTGATCATGACCAGCAACGTGGGCTCGGAAATCCTGGCGACCGCAGCTGACTCGTCTGACCCGTCAGACAAGGCAGACATCTCGCCCCAGACCCGCGCCGCCGTGCTGGAGGTGCTCAAGGCCTCGTTCCGGCCGGAGTTCCTCAACCGCCTCGACGAGACGGTCCTCTTCCGCCCGCTCGGCCTGCCGCAGATCGAAGCGATTGTGCGGCTGCAGCTTGAGGATTTGCGCCTTCGCCTCGCCGAGCAGGAGCTGAAGCTGGCGGTCACGGACAAGGCCGTGAAATGGATCGCCAAAACCGGCTTTGATCCGGTCTACGGCGCGCGGCCGCTCAAGCGCGCCATCCAGCGCGAGATCGAGACCCCTGTCGCGCGGCGGATCGTGGGCAACGAAATCGCCCCCGGCGCCACCGTGAGCGTGGATGCGACAGCAAGTGAATTACGAATTACGAATTAAGAATTACGAATTGGTGGCGCGGGAACGCCAGCTCCAGGCGTCCCATTCGTAATTCGTAATTTCTAATTCGTAATTAGTTTCTCCGCGCCCAGCCATTCCAGAACTTTCACGATCTGCGCGTCCCAGTAGTTCCATTCATGGATGCCGGGGCCTTCGGAATAGTCCACCTTCAGGCCGGCGCAATGGGCGTGGTTGCGGAAGGTCAGGTTGTCCTGATACAGGAAATCCTCCGTGCCGCACCACTGGTAGAGACGCGGCCGGGGTTTGCGCGAGCGCGCCAGTTTCGAAGCCAGGTGCAGCAGGTCGTTGTCTGTCCCCTTCGGGTTGCCGCCAAAGGCCAGTCGCAGCGTATTCCGCTGCTCGGCAGCCCATCGGCTGGTCATGTCCAGCGCGCCGGCTGGCTGAGCGCCAGCTTGAACGCGCCATAGCCGCCCATGGAAAGGCCGGCCACAAAATTCTCGGCGCGCCGCTCGGACAGCGGAAAATACTGGCGCATGAGTTCCGGCAGCTCCTCGCTGACAAAGGTCCAGTATTGGTTGCCGTACTGCATGTCGGCGTAGATGCTGCGGTCCGCGGCCGGCATCACCACCGCCAGCCGGTAGGCGGCCGCATAGCGCTCGATGCTGGTCTGCCGCAGCCACGTGGTGTGGTCGTCGGACAGTCCGTGCAGCAGCCAGAGCGTGGCCAGCGGCCGCTTCGGATCCTTGCGCCGGTCCGGCAGGATCACGTGGGCCGAGCAGGAGAGCCGGAGTGTCTGGGAAGTGAAGTGCGCACAAAACAGGGCCATGGTTGTCTCCTTGTTGGGTAGAGATCAGATTTCAGAGGTCAGAATTCAGAGGTCAGGACGCAGGATACAGGATACAGGATGCGGGATGCAGGATGCAGGATTTAGAATCATGCGGCAACGCCCCGTTCTGATCTCTGACCTCCGATCTCTGACCGCCGTCCTCAGTCCTCCGACTATTCCTCTTTCTCTCCCACCGATCTCCCGTTACGATTTCGGCCATGGTATCCGACTCATTCCCTGCCGCCAAGCGGAAGACGCGCGTCCTGCTGATCACGCCGCCGTTGCTGCAGCCCAACGCGCCGTATCCGGCCACGGCCGTGCTGGCGGGGTTCCTGCAGGCGCACGGGTTCCGCGCCCCGCAGGCCGATCTTTCGCTGGCGCTGCTGCTGCGCCTGTTCTCCGCAGACGGCGTGAACCGGGCCGCGCGGATCGTCCGCCGCTGTTGCGCCCGCACACCTGCCACGCGCCATTTTCTGCGCCAGGCCGCACGCTTCGCCTCCACCGTGGAGCCGGTGGTGGCCTTTCTGCAGGGGCGCAACGCCGCCACGGCTGCGCGCATCCTTGCCGGCAACTGGCTGCCGGAAGGGCCGAGGTTCCAGAGATCAGAGGTCGGCGATCAGAGGTCAGGGGATTCCGCCCGCCACAAGGCCAGCCTCTTTCTCGACGACCTGGCTGACGCCATCCGCGACGGCGTGGATCCGCGATTCGGCTTTGCCCGCTACGCGGAGCACCTGGCTGTGACGGCCCCGCGCTTCGATCCGCTGCGGCGCGCGTTGGCCGCCCCTTCGACGCTGGTGGACCGGATGCTGTACGAGCTGACGGATGCGGCGCTGGCAAAACATGACCCTGGGCTCGTCGCGCTCACCGTGCCATTTCCCGGCACGCTCTACGGCGCGCTGCGCATCGCCCGCCGCATCCGCCGCACCTGCCCACAGGTCCGTATTGCGCTCGGCGGCGGCTACGTCAACACCGAGCTGCGCGAGCTCGACGACCCGCGCCTGTTCGACTTCATCGACTATCTCTGCTTCGACGATGGCGAGGAGCCGCTGCTGGCTCTTGCGCGGACGCTCTCCGGTGAACCGGTCCCGCTTGTGCGCACATTTGTTCGTCGTCGAGGAATCGTGGTTCGGAGCCCGGAGCCCGGAGCCCGGAATCCGGAATCCGGAATCCGGATCCCGGCCTTCTCCGGTCTTCCGCTCGACCGCTACCTTTCGCTCGCCGAATCCACCAACCCCATGCACCGCCTCTGGTCCGACCGCTGCTGGCTGAAGCTGCCGCTGGCGCACGGCTGCTACTGGCACAAATGCCGGTTCTGCGACATTGCGCTCGACTACATCGGCCGCTACGTGCCGCCCCGGGCGGACGATGTCGTGCAGGCCATGACGACCCTGCGCCGCCGCACCGGCCTGAACGGCTTTCACTTCACGGACGAGGCGCTGTCGCCGGCGCTGCTGCGACAGATCTCCGCGCGCCTGCTGGCGCGCCGCACGCGATGCGAGTGGTGGGGGAACGTCCGCCTTGAACGCGCCTTCACGCCGGAGCTGGCCGGACAAATGTCGCACGCCGGCTGCGTGGCTGTGACCGGCGGGCTGGAGTGCGCGCATGACCGGCTGCTGGCGCTGATGCAGAAGGGGATCACGCTGCGCGACGCCGCGCGCGCCTGCAAGGCCTTTGCTGACGCAAGGATCCTGGTGCACGCCTACCTGATGTACGGCTTTCCCACCCAGACGCTGCAGGAGACCATCGACGGCCTCGAGTACGTGCGGCAGCTTTTCGCCGCCGGCCTCGTGCAGTCCGCCTACTGGCATTGCTTTGCGCTCACCTGCCACAGCCCGATCGCCGTCACGCCGGCAGATTTTGGCATCCGCATCCGGGCGCCGCGCGTCACGCCCGGCCGCACCTTTGCGCGGAACGAACTGGCCTATGACATCCTGCCGGGACGCGATCGGATCTCGGCGCGCCAGCTCGTCCGAATCGGCGAGGGGCTGCGCCGCGCGACCTACAACTACCTGCACGGCGCCGGACTCGACGAGCCGGCCAACGCCTGGTTCCGCTTCGACGCACCTGATCCCACGCTGCCAGAGGATTTTGTGGCTCGGGCGTGAGCGGCGGCGGTCGGTTCCGTATCCGGCCCAACGGCAGCGATCACCAGCCAGTCCTGGGACTGGTGCATTCCAGCGACCGGCCGCGGGTGCATCGCTTTGTTCGCGATTTTCATCCGCCCCGCATACAATCCCAAAATTGACGAGGGGTGACGATTCGTGTTCCTTGATAGTGGCCGAGCACAAGCAAATCTTTATCACCGGAGACAAGGAATGCCGCTTGGTTTGCTGCCGCGAGGCCAAGAAGGTGTAGATCGTCTGGATCGCGGCAGGCATTCGCTGGCACGCGTACAGCAGGCACGTCTTTCCCATTGTCTTTCAGCAGTTGGCAGAATTCCGTGACAACGGTCGGCGAAACCTTCAGTTTGGCGAGCAACTTGTTCCGAACGTCTTGCATCAACTCATCTGACACGATGATCTCGTGTTCCTCCAGGCAGTACTCGACTACAGCCTCGCAAAGGCCACGACCGGCGATGGCTGAGATCAACACGTTTGCGTCGAGCAAAACGTTCATGACAGTGCCTTGAAGACATCCTCATCGGTGACAAGACCCTGCGCTTCGGCAAAAGGCAATACTTTCCGTCGAATGGCGCGGAAGCGCTGCACGGCAACATGACGCCGCAGGGATTCGCGGACAATATCGCTGACGGCTTTGTGTTCAAGCTTGCCCAGTCGCTGGACATCATCGCGAAGTCGCTCGGGCAATCGAATGGTCATCGTTGTCATGGTTTGATCTCCGTGTAAGACAATGTAGCACGATTGGTCTTGTTAGTCAAAGGTGATCGCCCAGTCAATCGTCAGGGCGTCAGCAGGTTGCCTAACGCATCGGGATCGGGGTCGCTATCGGGATCGGTATCGAAAAGCAGCTGTTTGTGCCACCGGATCAGCGGATTCAGCACAAGCGGTCGACCCCGATTCCGATACCGCCCCCGACTCCGATCAAGACTCGGCGTGGAACCTTGACACCCGCCGCCGGACTCTTGACACTGGGACGCATGCCGCCTTCCCCCGTCCCAACTCCTGCGTTTCTGCCGCGCCTGCTGGGGGTTGCACCGTTCCGGCCGTGCCCGAACGCCACGTTTGGCAACCCGGACTTTGCCGCCGCCTCTGCGCGCGTGCTGATCCTGCGCCTGTCGCCGTGGCGCGACGTGGCCAGCTCCACGCCGCATCTCTTCCTCGCGCAGTGCGTGCGGCGCGCGCTGCCAAAGGCCTTTCTCGACTTTGCATTTCTCAAAGGCAGGGCAGGTCCGCCGGACCCGCCGGGTGAGTGTAGCGGCGCGTGTGTCACGCGCCGACGGCGGCTGGCACAGCCGCCGCTACAGTTTGTCGAATCCAATGGCCTCGCCTTTCCTGGGATAAAAGCGTTCGACCTGGTGCTGGTCTCCAACTCGTTTACGCTGGAGGCGATCAACCTGCCGCGGCTGCTGCTCGACGCCGGACTTTCGCCGTGGGCTGACGAGCGGCCGGCAAACGCGCCTGCCATCCTGCTCGGCGGATCGAATGCCCTGGCTGCGCACGGTCTGGTGCGGCCCGACGGCGTGGGCATGCCGGATGCCTTCTTCTTCGGCGAGGCCGAAGAGGCGCTTGTGCCGTTCCTGCAAGCCTGGCAGCGCGGCGTTGGCACGGAAAAGCGCGCCCGCCTCGAACAGGCTGCCCAGGGGCTCGACGGCTTCTGGGTCACCGGCGCTTGGCCGAAGCACGTGGTCAAACAGGCTGTGGCGCGGAATTGCGATCAGCCCGGCGCAGGCGGCGGCTATCCGCTGCTCGACGGCGCATCCGCGGATACTGTGCGCCTGCAGGCCGCCTTTGGCTGTCCCGCGTTCTGCGCGTTCTGCTTCGAGGGGTTCGAGCGCAAGCCGTATCGCGAGGTGCCGTCCGGGGCGCTGCTGGCGCAGGCGCGACAGTTGAAAATCGCCAGCGGCGCCCGCTGCGTGGAGCTCGACGCGTATACGCTCAACAGCCACGCCGAGCCCGCGCGCCTGATCGCCGGGGTCGCGCGGCTCTTCGAGCGCGTCAGCCTGAAAAGCCAGCGCGTGGACATCCTGGCCGCGCAGCCGGCGCTGGCAGCCCTGGAGCTGGCGGCGGGGAAGCGTTCCTTTACGCTTGGCATCGAGGGGATTTCCCGGCGGCTGCGGGCCTTTCTCAACAAGACCATCACGGACGACGAGATGGCGCGCGTGCTGCAGGATCTGCTGGCGCGCAATGTGCGGGAGATCAAGCTCTTCTACCTGATCACCGGGCAGGAGGCCGCGGCAGACCTAGCCGAGTTCGGCGCGTTTGCGCGCGAGCTGGGGCAGGCGGTTTCCGGCGCGCGGCGCACGACGCGTCTGGTCTTCAGCTTTGGCTTCCTGGTGCGCATGCCCAACACGCCGCTGCGGTACGACCGCCTCTTTCTCGAACGCGAGCCGCTGGAGCGCACGGCGCGCGAGCTGGAGCGCATGTGCCGGCGCTCGAACTTCGAGTTCCGGCTGGCGGCGTCGTGGAGCGAGTACTGGATCACGCAGACGCTGGCCGGCGGCGACTGCCGGCTGGCACCGGTGATTGCGGCACTGGCGCAGGAGGGGTTCCTGTATGACGGCGGCCCCTCGGCTGCCTACGCGCAGCGGCTGCAGGAAGCGCTGGCCGCGGCTGGCGCGTGGGATGACACGCTGACTGGCGAAAAGACCGCGAAGTACCGCTTCCCGTTCGATTTCGTCGCCACCGCCGTGTCGCCGAAATTTCTCTGGAAGCAGTTCGAGGCGGCGCGGAAAAATCGCGACGCCGGCTACTGCCTGGGCAGCTCCTGCCTCGTGTGCGGCGCGTGCCGGACTGCCGCCGAACGCAAGACGCTCACCCGGCGTACGCGCGTGCCCGTAATTTCGGATGAGGCCGTGGCCGAGGTGGATGCGCTGACGCGCGATAAGCAGCGGCTGCCGCTGCTCTTCTGCCGCGTGCGGCTGGGCACGGCCTTTGCGCAGACTTCCGCCGAATGGACCTCCGCGCGCCTGCTGCAACTGCTGCTCGCGCGCCTGCCGGAGGAGGCCGACAACCTGCTTGCGGCCGAGGAGGCGCTGTTTGCCGCGCCGGGGAATCGCGAGCGGTTTCCCATTCCGGCAGGCGAGAGCGTGGTGGCGCTGAAGGCCTGGGACGCCGCGCGGCTGGCGGCCAAGCTGCGGACGCTGCTGGCGGCTGACAACGGTTGCGCCACAAGCGAGAATGAGCTGGCGCTGCTGGAAATCCTGCCGGAATTTGCCGCCGGGCAGTTTGCATCCGCCACGTGGCAGGTGGTGTCAGCCGCGGCAGATGCGGATGCGGTTGAGGCCACGGTGGTGGCCTGGTTGAAGGAAGCGCACCTGCCGTTCTCGCTGCGGCGGACAGAGACCGGTGCGGCATTCGAGCTGGCGCCGGCTGCCGCGCGCAAGGGGTTTGTGCTGGCCGCAAGCTGCCGGCGCGAGGGACATGTCTGCCGCACAGACCTGATCCTCACACCCAAGGCAGACCTGCTCGCGCTGCTGCGTAGGCTGCCGCCGGCGGAGAAGATTTGCTGCACAACGGTTGCGGTGAAGAAATAGAGCGGTTTCTGAAAATGTGTTGGCGCCGCGTGATGATTACGGGCAAACCGCAGAACAGCAGAGTGCCGATTTTTGAAGGATTGCCTTCAACACGCTGCGGTTGGGTGTTCGTCAATTTGCGGTTCTGTATTTGCCGGACTATGGCGGCAGCGCGACATCCAGCCGGTAGAAGCGCGTGAAGGCGGCGGGGAAGTTGGTGTCAATCCAGGTGGTGGGGCCGTCGGCGCCGGGGAAGGCGTTGGTCGTCAGCGGGTTCCAGACGGCGCTGGTCAGCGGCGTGTCGCAGGCGTGGATGGTGTAGCGGCGATCGGACCAGCCGGCGAACGTGAGGGTGGCAACCACGCCGCTGCAGGTGATCGTGTCGATCTGGAAGAACGAGGCGGGGTTGGTCGGATCGGTGCGCGCGATCCATTCCTGCAGGTTGTTCATGCCGTCGTGGTCCGGGTCGTCGGTCGGCGACAGGCCGTGGATGTTGCCGGAGTATTTGAATTCCCACCAGTCCGGCAGGCTGTTGGTGTTGCTGTCGAAGTCCGAAATGACATTTGTAAGCCAGGCATAGTGCGCTGAGACGCGGGAGGAGTAGAACCCGCTGGTCAGGTGGTCGGTAACCAGGGTCCAGTTGGTGCCGCCGCCGAAATAGAGGCCGCAGGCATCGTAGATGGCGGCATTGAAGCCGGATCCGGTGTTCGTGGTGTTGAAATAGGCATCCACGGCCCAATGAATGCCGGCCAGCTGCCAGGCGCCATCTGCCAGCACGAACATGCCGCCGCCGGAATCGCCGCTCGAGAGATCGCATTCATCCGGGCCGGCCCCGTGGTCGAATGTGGCGTAGAGGTAGGGCGCGCCGCTGAAGGTCTGCACGCTGTCCACGCTGTTCGATCCCCAGCGAAGCCGATTGTCGGACGCGCCCCAGTACCAGCCGTTGGTCAGACCGCCGGTGACGACGGCGCTGCCGCGCTGGGTGCCACGGCCGAAGATGGCAACCGTGGCGCCGACCTCGTTGCTGCCGGTGTACGTGGGGGCATAGCGTGGCAGGCGATCGGCCACGCGCCACAGGCGCAGGTCTGAGCCGGGCGACGGGTCATCGAAGAAGGTTGTGGGGTGATAGTTGGTGCCGCCAAGATAAAAGCCCCAGTTGGTATCGCCGCCAAAGTGGCGGGCGGTCAGGAAATAATGCGGCGCAATGGCGGTGCCGAGAAAGGCGCCAAACTGCCCCTCGAACTGCCAGCCGCTGTTGATCAGCGCGCCGGTGGGGGCGATCGTGTTGTAGGAGGGGTCGCCGGTGGCATCAAACAGCACGGCCGCCGCCTGCCACGGCAGGGACAGCAGCGCGAGCGCCAGAATTCGGGCTGGCCGAAAGACACACGGCTGTGCGCGGAAGCACATGGCAATATGATCCCACGACTGGCGGGCGGACGCAAAGCGACAAAACGCAAACAGACACGAAGGGGAGGAAGTGCGGGGGAAGATCAGGAAGGCAATTTATTGCGCGAAGCGCGTGACCAGCGCTTTTTCATATCAGGAGGGATACGTCGGGTGAGTGTAGCGGCGCGTGTGTCACGCGCCGACGGCGGCTGGCACAGCCGCCGCTATAGTTTGTCGAATCCAACGGGGCTGCGTAGGGTTAGAACGCGCGGGTCAGCGTCATGCCGAGGGTGCGGGGCGCGCCATTTTCGCCGATATAATTGACGCCGTAGGGGAGCGCCATGGCGATGTAGCGGCGGTCGAACAGGTTCTTGGCCCAGAGCTCGGCGCGCCAGTTGCCGGCTTCCACGCCGAACCGGAGGTTCACGAGCGCCAGCGCGCCCTGCGAGGCGCCGTTGGAAGGATCGAAGAACGAGCGGGTCATGCCCGTGACATCTGTCCGCACAAACCCGCGCAGATTGCAGGGCAGATCTCGCGAGAGCTGTGCGCCGGCGTTCCATGTGACGTGCGGCGCGAACGGCAGGTCGTTGCCGCCGATGTTCAGGGTGGTGTAGGGCGGCGTTCCGGTCAGCGTCTGGCTGCCGGGGCGGAAGTCGGCGTCGAGCAGCGCGCCGCCGGCGAACAGTTCCAGGTCGCGGCAGGGGGTGGCGCGCAGCTCAAGCTCCGCGCCCTGGCTGCGGGCGCGGCCGGCGTTCTCGACGCAGTAGTTGTAAGGGTTGCTGCCGACCGGCACATTGAGCTGCATGTCGTGCCAGACAGTGCGGAAGAGCGCGGCGTTGGCAATGAGCTGCCGGTCGAACCACAGGGTCTTCAGGCCGGCCTCGTAATTCCAGCTGGTTTCCGGATTGTAGGAGGCCGGGCCTTCGGCGTTAAAGCCGCCGGCGCGGTAGCCTTCGGAGACCTTGACGTAGGCCAGAAAGTCCGGCGTGAAATGGTAGGCCAGGGAGACGTCCGGGCAGACCTGGTTGAAATCGCGCTCCGGCGTGGAGGCGGTCGGAGGAATAAAGAAAGCCGTGGCCTGGCTGGCCAGTTTCGCGGCGCGGTGTTCGAAGTCATCGCGGAGGCCGAGCGTCAGCTCCCAGGCCTTGTCCAGCGTGAGGGTGGTTTGGCCGAACAGGCTGGCGCCGAGGTCGTGCTGACAGGAGTCTTTCTCCTCTTGATACGGGAAAAGCCAGCCAAAGGGGGGAGGCGCGACACCACCTGGCCGGTAGTCGGTGAGCGTTTCACGCTGGGTGCGCGAAGCGAAGAAGAAGGCGCCGGCCAGCCAGTGGAGGTTGAGTCGATCGGTGAGCGCGACGGGCGCGTCAACGGGCGAGGCCAGGCGCAGTTCCTCGGTCCCGGCCACGCTGATCGCGTCCACGCGCTGGCGCATCAGGTCGAGAGCCGTGTAGTCCAGGTCGGTGCGGCTGTGCGTGCGCCACCACTGCAAGGCGGTGATGGAGGTGAACTCCACAGCGTCGCCGTGACGCCGGGCGGTGAAGACCGGCTGGAGCAGGTCGCGGTCGTTGCACCCCTCATAGTCGTGGGAGGCGTGGTATGGGTTGGCCCGGAGGTTGGCTAGGTCGTAGAGCGCGTAGTCGCCGTCGCGGTCGCTTTCGCCCGTGACGCTGAGGCGGAAGTCCCAGTCGCCCTGGTTGGGCAGGTAGAGCTGGGCGTGGCCGAACCAGGCTTGCTGGCTGTCGAGATTGTGTCCGGTGACGTCATTCTTCGTATAGCCGTCGCGCGTGGCAAAGCCGCCGCTGAAGCTGCCGAGCAGGCCGCCACCGAGCGGGCCGGTGGCGCTGACACGGCTGTCGAACAGGCCGTGGCTGCCGGCTGTGAGCGAGACGGATCCGCCGGGGGTGGCGGACGGCAGGCGCGGCACAATATTGATGACGCCGCCCAGGGCGCCGTTGCCGTAGAGCGCACCCTGCGGTCCGCGCAGGAATTCGACGCGGTCAGCGTCGAGCAGTTCCTGATTGGCCGTGATGTACGAAAGCTGGGGGACGCCGTCGATGTAGGTGGCCACACCCGGATCGTTCTGTCCCGAGCCGATGCCGCGCACATAGGGGAAGGTGAGCTGGCGCGAGGAGAAATCGGCCAGCGTGAGGTTGGGCGTGCCGCTGGCGGCGTCGCGCAGGTCACGCGCGCCGGCGGAGGCGAGGTCAACGGCGGAACGCACAGTGACTGCGCCGGGGACTTCCTGGAGCGGCTCAGGGCTCTTGCGGGCCGTGACGGTTATGGCGAACGAGTTGCTGGCGCTGCCGGAGGCCGTGTGGTTGGTGGCGGGCGCGGCGCGGAGGGTATTCACGAACGTGCCTGCTGCCAGAGCCGATACCAGCAGAAACCGGCTGCGGCGGGTGAAGAACAACATAAGCACTCCTTTTCGGGAAAACGAATAGAAAGCCAGAAAGAAGAGGTGTGGGCAAGCGGAAAGAGCGGAGGCACGCGAAGTGTAGGATTCGGAGATGGAGGACGGCAACGATTCGGGTTTCTGCCGCCGGACGCCACTGCGCCGTGCCCCCGGGGAGTCGCGGCGGCCGCGGCCTTACCGCGCGGTGCGGTCGGCGGAACGGAAATACTCGATGGTGCGGCGCAGGCCGGTGTCGAGATCGACCGTCGGTTGCCAGTCGAGCAGTTCCTTGGCCCAGGTAATGTCGGGCTTGCGCCGCTGCGGGTCGTCCTTGGGAAGCGGCTTGCGCACGATCTGGCTGCGGCTCTCCGGGATCAAGGCCAGCGTCTTTTCGGCCAGCTCGCGGATGGTGAACTCGCCGGGGTTGCCGACGTTCACCACGGGCAGGTCGAATCCGCGCGGCGCAAAGAACGCGTGCAGGCGCTCCTTGGGCAGGGCCACCAGCGCCAGAATTGCATTCAGCAGGTCGTCCACGTACTGAAAACTGCGCGTCTGGTGCCCGTCGCCGTAGAGCGTCAGATCCCGGTTGGCGAGCGCCTGCACGATGAAATTGCTGACCACCCGGCCGTCGTGCGGGTGCATGTTCGGGCCGTAGGTGTTGAAGATCCGCACCAGGCGCACATCCACGCCGTACTCGCGCGCGAAGTCGGCGCTGATGGTTTCGGCGGCGCGCTTGCCCTCGTCGTAGCAGCTCCGGATGCCGATGGTGTTGACATTGCCCCAGTAGGTCTCGGGCTGCGGGTGGCAGAGCGGATCGCCGTAGATCTCGGAGGTGGAGGTGTGCAGCACGCGCGCCTTGGTCTTGAGCGCGAGTTCGAGCACGTTGAGCATCCCGACAAACGAGGTTTTGGTGGTCTCCACCGGGTTGCGCTGGTAGTGGATGGGCGAGGCGGGACAGGCGAGATTATAGATCACGTCGAACTGCCCCCAGAACGGCTGGGTGACGTCGTGCAGCATGAACGTGAAGCGCGGGTTGTCGAGGAGGTCGTAAATGTTGGCCTTGGTGCCGGTGAAGAGGTTGTCCATCGCCGTCACCTCATGGCCTTCGGCCAGCAGGCGCCGCGCCAGATGTGAACCGATGAACCCCGCGCCACCCGTGATCAGGCATTTTTCACGCATCTCGTCAGCTCCTTCCGCAAAATCGATTCAGCTTGGCACAAATCGGCGGGTGCGGCAAGCGCGACGCAGGCACGTGCGGCGGCTGGCGCGGACGCGAAGGAGAGGAAGGAAGGCGGACGCGCACGAAGTAACTTTCTGCGTGCAGCGCGTGCAACAAACCGCCTGCGTGCCCTTCGTGTCCCGCCCGGCGCCTGGCTACCGCTGCCGGGAGTCGCGTGCCGCGGTGGTGGCCGGTGGCGCGGCGCGCCACCGCGGGGCGTGCGCGAAGACCATGCTGCCGACGGGACAGCGCAGGCTCCTGGCCACCGGTGCGCACTTGGCGTACAGCAGGAAGAAGAGGCCGGGGTGGGGGTCGTCGTGCAGGGTCTCGAAATGGGCGTGCCCCTTGGCGATCACCGCGTCGGCGGTCCGGAAGGCGTCGCGGAATTCGGCTGAGACACGGGACCAGTCGACGCCGAGGCAGGCGGCGCCGGTTTCGATCACGGTGCAGATCTTCGGCAGCCCGGCGGCGCGCGCATCCTCCAGCGTGGCGTCGTTGACGATCGGGCCGGACTTCACGGCCACCGTGACGCCGCTGAGGCCGAAGCGCTGCAGGCGGTCCACGACCAGGGCGTCCAGGACGATCTCGCCTGCGTTGTCCAGCACATACAGCACGCGGGCGCCGCGCTTCAGGAAATTGCGCAGCAAGGCGGTATCGTTGATGGCCATCGTGGCTTCCAGCAGGCGCTTGAGTTCCCGCCGGATGCGGGTCTGGTGGCTGACGCCAGCGTCGATGACGCACCCGGCCGCTGCGGCCTGCAGCGCCTTGGCGAGCGGATCGTGGGACTGTGTCACGCGGTCACGCACCGCCCCGAGGAGTTCGTTTGCCAGTGTGTTGGCTTCCTTTTTTGCGGCGGCGTACGGATCCGCCTTGCCCGTGATGCGCACGATTGTCTCGTACATCGGCTCGGCAACACGTGAGGGGTCCATGGTTGGCTCGACCTGCGCCAGGTGCGCCAGAACCTCACGCAACACGGCCATCTGCTGCTGCTCGTCGGCGCCGGAGCACCGGAGCGTGTGAATGGCCTGCCGCAGCAGGCAGGAGAGGCAGTCGGGCGTTACTTGCATCGCACCTCCACTATACCGGCTGCCGCGTCGGCGGGGAATGCAGAAACGTCCGGAAATGCAGACACAGAAAAGCGATCGATTGCCGGAGGCGCACTGCCACGCTCTGCGGTTCGTTTCTTCGACTTTCTTGCTCCCGCATCGACGCCCGCAGCCGGCTTTGCTACGCTCGGACGCAATCGTGGAGGGATTTTCCATGCTGTGTCGTTTGCTGCTCACCCTGCTGCTTACCCTGCCGGCTCTGGCGGACCAGACCTTCCCCGCGCCGGGCTGGACGGATGCGCCCAACCCATTGGCCAGCCCGGATGCCGCACCCGGCGGCACGCTGGTCTTTGCCGCGTTCCAGCCGCCCAAGAGCCTGAACGCCTTCCTCGACAGCAACACCTTTTCGCAGCAGATTTTCGATTCGTTCTACGAGACTCTGCTGGGGATTGACCCTCTGACCGCGGAGTTCGTGCCCGGGCTGGCCAGCCGCTGGACTGTCTCCGACGACCGGCGCGTCTTCACCTTCATGCTCGACCCGGCCGCCAAATGGAGCGACGGTCGTCCCGTCACGGCCGCGGACGTGAAATGGACTTTCGAGAAGATCATGGACCCTGCCAGCCAGACCGGCTCCACCAAGGTCGGCCTCGAGACCTTCACCAACACGCCGCCGCAGATCCTCGATGCGCGCACCATCCGCTTCACGGCGCGCGAGGCGCATTGGCGCAATTTGATAGCCGTCAGCCAGTTCGAGATCCTGCCGCGGCATGCCTTTTCCAACGCGGACTTCAACAAGATCAATTTCGAGTTCCCCGTGGTCTCCGGCCCCTACCGGCTGGGCAGCCTCCAGGAGAACATCGAGCTGCGCCTGGAGCGGCGCGCCGACTGGTGGGCGCGCGGCCGTTCCTCGGTCCGCGGGCTGTACAACTTCCAGACGCTCGTCTACCGCTTCTACGCCGAGCTGGAAAATGCCTTCGAGGCGTTCAAGAAGGGCGATCTCGACGTCTACCCGGTTTACATGTCGCGGCTCTGGAACCTTGAGGCCGTGGGCGAGAAGTTTGACTGCCGCTGGATCCTGAAGCAGCGCATCTGCAACCACACGCCGCTCGGGTTCCAGGGGTTTGCCATGAACCTGCGCCGGCCGCCGTTCGACGACCGGCGCGTGCGCCGCGCGCTGGCGTACCTGCTTGACCGCGAGACCATGAACCGCACATTGATGTACAATGCCTACTTCCTCCAGCGCTCCTACTTCGAGGACCTCTACGACGCTGCGCACCCCTGCACCAATGCTGCTTATGCCTGCGATCCGCCCCGCGCCCGCGCCCTGCTGGCCGAAGCCGGCTGGAAGCCCAATCCCGAAACCGGCTGGCTGGAGAAGGACGGACGCCGCCTGCGGATCGTCTTCCTGACCCGTGACGCGTCGTCCGACAAGTTCCTGGCGCTCTACGGCGCGGATCTGAGGAAGGCCGGGATCGAGTTGGTCATTGACCGTAAGGACTTCGCCGCCTGGCTGCGCGACATGGACGCCTTCCAGTTCGACATGACCTGGGCCTCCTGGGAAGGCATGCTGTTCAAGGACCCGGAGTCCATGTGGGCCTCGGTCGAGGCGGACCGCCCCTCCGGCAACAACATCACGGGGTTCAGGGACCCGCGCGTGGATGCGCTTATCGAGCGCCAGAAGACGGTCTTCGACCTCGCGGAACGCAACCGCATCTGCCGCGAGATCGACGCCATCCTTTGCGAGCAGGCCCCTTACGTGCTGCTCTGGAATATCGACTGCACCCGGCTGCTCTACTGGAACAAATTCGGCGTACCGCCCACAGTGCTCGACAAGTACCACAACGAGAGCGCGCTCTTCACCCTCTGGTGGTACGACGCCGACTCTGCCGCCGAGCTCAAGGCCGCCCAGGCTGCCGGCGCCGCGCTGCCTCCGCGCTCCGAAACCGTCCGGTTCGATGAGGTGTTTCGGAAGTGAGGGGACGGATTAGAGCAAGTGCAGGTATGGCCGCAAGATCGGGGCAAGTGCGGACACGAAGGGGGAAACGGCGGCACGAAGAACGCGAAGGCAGGTTGTTGTTTTTCGCGCCGCAAGGCGGCGCCCCCGCAGCCCTTCGTGCCCTCCCATGATCCCTTCTCGGCCTTCGTGACCGAGTCATCTTCGGCTGCATGATTTCTTTCGTTGTTCTAGTTCACAACGTTTTTGGGCGCGCCGTGCAGGAAGGCGGCGACGTTCTCTGCAGTGACCTGAAGGAGGCGGCGGCGTGCGGCGCCGGTGGCCCAGGCAATGTGCGGCGTGATGTGGCAGTTGCGCGCCGTCAGCAGGGGGTTGTCGGCGTGTGGCGGCTCGCGCGACAGCACGTCCAGTCCGGCGCCGGCAATGGCGCCGCGGTTGAGCGCGTCGGCCAGCGCCGACTCGTCCACCAGCGGACCCCGCGCGGTGTTGATCAGGAAAGCGGTGGGCTTCATTTGCGCCAGCAGGGCGGTGTTGACAAAGCCGCGGTTCTCCTCTTTGAGCGGGCAGTGCAGGGTGACGGCGTCACTCTGCCGGAAGAGCGTCTCCAGGTCCACCTGCTTCGCCTGGCAGGCGTTCTGGCGCAGCGGCGAGGGGTTGCAGGCAAGGATGTTCATGCCCAAGGCGCGTCCGATCTGCCCGACCGCCCGGCCGATGTTGCCGAAACCGACGATTCCCAGCGTCAGCCCGCTCAGTTCGGTCAGAGGAAAGTCCCAGTAGGCGAAGTCGCGGGACGCCGCCCACTTCCCCTCCCGCACGGTGGCGGCATGGTGGGCCACGTGGTTGCAGAGGTGGAGCAGGTGGGCGAAGACCAGTTGCGCCACGGAGTCCGTGCTGTAGCCCGGCACGTTCGAGACCGCGACTCCCATCTTCCGCGCGGCTGCGACGTCCACCACGTTGTACCCGGTCGCCAGGACGCCGATAAAGCGCAGCTTTGGCAACTGCGCCAGGGCATCCTCCTTTAGCAGCGTCTTGTTGGTCAGCAGGACCGTGGCGTCTGCGGCGCGCGCGAGCAGTTCATTGGGGGCGGTGCGGTCGTACACGGTGAGCTTGCCCAGCGACTCGAGCGCGCCCCAGGAGAGGTCGCCGGGGTTGGCGGTGAAGCCGTCCAGCACCGTGATCCGGACGGCGGCGTCGGAATTGGCGGTTTGCATGGCCGGTGAGTCTAGCAAGGGCGGCGGGTAGTGTCTATTGGGGGTAGTGCCAACCGCAGATTGACGACTGCAGATCTCCGAATCCGGGAGGAAAAGACCCCTCGACGGGTGAAATAGCCTTCAAAAATCTGCGGCTGGATAGTCGTCAATCTGCGGTTCACTTGGATCGTAAACCTGCCGCTTTCAGCCACAAGCATGAGATCTTTCGATTCCCGATACGTTCAATAGGCAGTGGTATTGGACGGGGGGCGCCTGCGCCACGCCAGCCCCTCTGTGCGCTCAACTCTTCCTTGGTGACCTCTGTGTCCATACGCTTGTTGCCGATTGGATCGACACCGATTTCGACCCCGACGCCGCCGCCGAGGGGGCGGTCAGCCGTCCCGCCACTCCGAACCCTGCAAACACCCCAAAAATTATGTTATTGGCAAAGAGGCCGGAATTAGTGCATCTTATACGTTGCGGCCGGGGTCGGCCTGACCAGCTCCGAACTTCATCCTGTGTCATGGTTGAGGCATCGGGATATCGAAAGTAACGTGACACGTTTAGGATGAGGGGTTCAGTTATGGATATCTATGTCGGCAACCTCCCGTATGAGGTGACTGACGCCGAACTTCAGGCGCACTTCGAGAAGTTTGGCAAGGTGACGTCGGCTCGCGTGGTGATGGATAAGGCCACCGGGCGCGCCAAGGGATTCGGCTTCATCGAGATGCCGGACCGCGCGGAGGCCGAGAAGGCCATCGCGGGAACCAACGGTGCGGACTTCATGGGGCGCCCTCTGCGCGTCAATGAGTCCCAGCCCAAGCCCCGCGACGATCGTCGTGGCGGTGGCGGCGGCGGTGGCGGCTTCGGCGGCGGTCGCGGCGGTGGCGGCTTCGGCGGCGGCGGCGGCGGCGGCAAGCGCTGGTAATCCGATCGCCACAAGCGATGGATCAAAGGGCATCGGCGCACACGTGCGCCGGTGCCCTTTTTGTCTTTTCATCAGGGGTCGTTTCCGGCATTCTAGCGCCCCGGTTTGGTACGGCGGTACGAGCGCGGATTCCGCCGGCCCGGCCAGAAGGATTCCCCGTCCATGCCCAAGCGAACGGACATCAAAAAGATCATGCTCATCGGCTCCGGACCGATCGTGATCGGCCAGGCCTGCGAGTTCGACTATTCCGGCGCGCAGGCCTGCAAGGCGCTGCGGGAAGAGGGGTACGAGGTCACGCTGGTCAACAGCAATCCCGCGACCATCATGACCGACCCAGAGTTCGCGGACCGCACCTACATTGAGCCGCTCACGGTGGATATGCTCGCCGCCATCATCAAGCGCGAGCGGCCGCAGGCGCTGCTCCCCACGCTCGGCGGCCAGACGGCCCTGAACCTGGCCATGGAACTCCACAAGGCCGGCGTGCTCGAGAAATACGGCGTGGAGATGATCGGCGCCAAGGCGCATGTGATTGAGAAGGCCGAGGACCGCCAGCTCTTCAAGGAGGCCATGCTGCGCATCGGCCTCGACATGCCCCGCAGCGGATCCGCGCATTCGATCGAGGAAGCGCGCGCCGTCCGCGAGCGCCTCGGCCTGCCGCTGGTGATCCGCCCCGGCTTCACGCTCGGCGGCACGGGCGGTGGCATCGCCTACACGGACAAGGAGTTCGAGGAGATTGCCCAGCGCGGCCTGTTCTACAGCCCGACCACCGAGATTCTCGTCGAGGAGTCCATTGTCGGCTGGAAGGAATTCGAGCTGGAGATCATGCGCGACACGCGCGACAACTGCGTGATCATCTGCTCCATCGAAAACCTCGACCCCATGGGGGTTCACACCGGTGACTCGATCACCGTGGCGCCGGCCCAGACCCTGACCGACCGCGAATACCAGATCATGCGCGACGCCTCCATCGCCGTGATGCGCGAGATCGGTGTGGAAACCGGCGGTTCCAACGTGCAGTTTGCGGTCAACCCGCGCGACGGCCGCATGGTGATCATTGAGATGAACCCGCGCGTCTCGCGCTCGTCCGCTCTGGCCTCCAAGGCTACCGGCTTCCCGATCGCCAAGATTGCGGCCAAGCTCGCCGTGGGGTACACGCTCGACGAGATTCGCAACGACATCACCCGCGAGACGCCCGCTTGCTTTGAGCCGTCCATCGACTACGTGGTCACCAAGGTGCCGCGCTTTGCCTTCGAGAAGTTCGCGCGCGCCGACGACACGCTCGGCACGCAGATGAAATCCGTGGGCGAGACCATGAGCATCGGCCGCACCTTTAAGGAGAGCCTGCAG
Source organism: uncultured bacterium (assembly GCA_903916675.1). Taxonomy (GTDB): domain Bacteria; phylum Verrucomicrobiota; class Kiritimatiellia; order RFP12; family CAIWXQ01; genus CAIWXQ01. The sequence continues at coordinate 22,706 of CAIWXQ010000018.1, forward strand.
AAGGCGCTGCGCTCGCTTGAGGTCGGCCGCGCCGGCTTCGGCGCGGACGGCAAGGACGCCGCCACGGAGGCGCTCTCCGACGCGGACCTCGCGGCCGGGATCCAGCGCGCCCACGCTCGGCGCCTCTTCTTCATCCGCGCGGCTTTCCGCCGCGGCTGGAGCATGGAGAAGGTCTTTGAGCTGAGCCAGATCGACCCCTGGTTCCTGCGCCACCTGGAGGAACTCGCCGCGTTTGAAGACGAGATCCGCTCCGCCGGCGCGCTCGACAACCTGGCCCAGGATCGCCCTCTGCTGCTACAGGCCAAGCAATTCGGCTACTCCGACCGCCAGCTCGCCTGGCTGCTTGGCACCAGGGAGGACGCGGTGCGTGCGCTGCGCTTCCGCCTCGGCGTCACCCCCTCCTACGCGCTGGTGGACACCTGCGCCTCGGAGTTCCAGGCCTTCACGCCCTATTTCTATTCAACGTACGTTTCCCACGCCGGCGCGACTGCGCCGGAAAACGTTTCGGCGCCGAAGACGTCGAAACGCAAGATCATGATCCTGGGCGGCGGCCCCAACCGCATCGGCCAGGGGATCGAGTTCGACTACTGCTGCGTCCACGCCTGCTTCGCGCTGCGCGCCGCCGGGTTCGAGACCGTGATGGTCAACAGCAACCCCGAGACGGTCTCCACGGACTACGACACGAGCGATAAGCTCTATTTCGAGCCGCTGACGCTCGAGGACGTGCTGCACATCTACCGCCACGAGGGGTGCGTCGGCGCCATCGCGCAGTTCGGCGGCCAGACGCCGCTGAACCTTGCCAAGGGGCTGGCCGCCAACGGCGTCACCATCATCGGCACCAGCCCGGAGAGCATCGAGGTGGCCGAGGACCGCAAGCTCTTCCAGGAGCTCGCCACGCGCATCGGCATTCTGCAGCCGCCGAACGGGCTGGCCACCAGCGTGGCCGAGGCCGAGGTGGTGGCGGAGCGCCTCGGCTTTCCGGTGCTGATGCGCCCGAGCTTCGTGCTGGGTGGCCGTGCCATGGTGATCGTCTACGACATGGAGAGCCTGCGCAAGTACATGACCGAGGCCGTGGAGGTTTCCGAAGAGCGGCCCGTGCTCATCGACCACTACCTGGCCAACGCCACCGAGGTGGATGTCGATTGCATCGCCGACGGCGAGATCGCCGTGGTGGGCGCGATCATGGAGCACGTCGAGCTGGCCGGCATCCATTCCGGCGACAGCGCCTGCATCATCCCCGCGCCGACCCTCTCGCGCAAGGCGCAGAACACGATCCGCAAGCACACCAGGTCCCTGGCCAAGGCGCTGGACGTGAAGGGGCTGATGAACGTCCAGTTCGCCGTGCAGGGCGAGGACGTCTACGTGCTGGAGGTGAACCCGCGCGCCTCGCGCACCGTGCCGTTCGTCAGCAAGGCCATCGGCGTGCCGCTGGCCAAGCTCGCGGCGCTCGTGATGGCCGGCGCCCGGCTCAAGGAACTGGGATTTACCGAGGAATTCATCCCGAAGCACTACTCTGCCAAGGAGGCGGTCTTCCCGTTCTCGCGCTTCCCGGGGATCGACGTGGTGCTCTCGCCGGAGATGAAGTCCACCGGCGAGGTCATGGGGATCGACGCCGACTGCGGCATGGCCTATCTCAAGAGCCAGCTCGCGGCCGGCAGCCGCCTGCCGAAGAGCGGCAACGTCTTCCTGAGCGTGCGCGACGAGGACAAGGCCGCCACTGTGCCGCTGGCCCGCAAGCTGCAGCAGCTCGGCTACACGATCTACGCCACGCTCGGCACCAGCACGGCGCTCTGGGACGCCGGCGTCAAGAGCGCAGCCGTCTTCCGCATCTCCAAGGGGCGGCCGAACGCGATCGACATGATGGAGGACCACGACCTCGGCTGGATCGTCAACACGCCCTCGGCCGGCGCAGAACCGATGTGGGACGAGGTCAAGATGCGCGCCCACGCCACGATTCGCGGCATCCCGGTCACCACTACGCTCGATGGCCTGCGCTGGTCTGTCAGCGGTCTGAAGGCATACAAGGCCGCCAGCAACCACCTGAAGGTGAAGACGCTGCAGGAATACCACGTGAAGTCGCCGAAGTTGAAGGCGTGGCGTGTGGATCAGTCAGCAGTGAACAGTAAGCAGTGAACAGTGAACCGCCAGCAGTTTCGTGACGGAACACTGCTCACGGCTGACGGGTAACTGATCACTGGCGATTGTCCGGATGAGACCTATGGCTAGTAAATGGAACTGGGCGGAGCAACGGCGGGCGCCGGCGTTTCTGGCGCTGGCGGACGGCACGATTCTGCGCGGGCACTCCGTGGGTGCGCCGAAGGACCGTGTCGGCGAGGTGGTCTTCAACACCGGCCTGAGCGGCTACGAGGAGATCCTCAGCGATCCCTCCTATGCCGGGCAGTTTGTGACCATGACGTACCCGGAGATCGGCTCCTACGGCATGAACGACGCGGACATGGAGTCGCGCCAGCTCTTCGCTAACGGCTTGGTGATCCACGAATACAACGAGCCCAGCAACTGGCGCAGCCAGCGCTCGCTGCGCGAGGCGCTCGTCCGCCAGGAGGTTCCGGCCATCGCGGGGATCGACACGCGCTTCCTCACGACCAAGATCCGCACCGGCGGCACCCAGAAGGCCTTTCTGTGCGTCAGCGGCCAGGTGGGCGAAGCCGACGGCGTGGCCCGCGCCCGCGCCTGGGAGGGGCTTGACGGCAAGGACTACGCTGCACAGGTGAGTTGCGAGAAGGAGTTTGAATGGGATCCGGACGGCACCGCCACCCGCTCCTGGGGGCAGCCCAGAGAGTTGCCGCCTGTCGCGCACCGCGTGGTGGCCTACGATTTCGGCATCAAGTGGAACATCCTGCGCAACCTGCGGCAGCAGGGAATGCAGGTGACGGTGGTCCCGGCCAAGACCTCCGCGGCGCAGGTGCTGGCTCGGAAGCCCGACGGCGTCTTCCTTTCCAACGGCCCGGCGGATCCGGCCGCGGTGGAGTACGCCATCGTCTCGATCCGCGAGCTGCTCGGCAAGGTGCCGCTCATGGGGATCTGCCTCGGCCACCAGCTCCTCGGCCTGGCGCTTGGCGCGCGCACCTACCGCCTGAAGTTCGGCCACCACGGCTGCAACCACCCCGTGATGAACCTCGCCACGCGCCAGGTCGAGATCACCTCGCAGAACCACAACTTCGCGATCGCACAGGACACACTCGACTTGGCGAAGATCGAAATTACGCATCAGAATCTCAACGACCAGACGATCGAAGGGATCCAGTGCCGGCACGTCCCCGCGTTCTCGGTGCAGTACCACCCCGAGGCCGCGCCGGGACCTCACGACGCCCACTGGATGTTCGAAAAATTCCGCGGCATGATGGACCGCAAGAACTGAGATTTCACGCAGCAATGAAGAAACCGACACTTCCCGCCTGGATGCGCTCTGGCCGTCCGGACGCTGCCCACAAGAATTGCCTCAACGTGCAGGAAGGGATTGTCGAAGCCAGCGACTTCGACCCGGCCATGTGTCAGGCCTGCGAAACCACGGCGTGCAAATGGCATCCGGACAAACGGGGTCCGGACCGTGATGGCGAGGACCTGGAAGAGGAAGACGACGAAGCCGACGAGCCGGAGGCGGACCCCTACGGCGAACCCGAGCACGAGTCCGGCGCCGTGGACGAGGAAGGCGAAGACGCGGACGAGAGATAGAATTACGAATTATGGGCGATGCTGGCGAGAAGTGAGGCGCCGTGTCCTCGCGGCAGCCCCGAATTATTCTTTCGTGCGGCGCTTCTAAAGGGCTCGGCGCGGGACGCGCCGGCCTACTTTCCGGCCGACCGCTGACTGCGGCTACAGTTCCCTCTGTGGGCTCATCTCTTTCTCTGTGGACTCTGTGTCCACACAATGCGGTAATTGACTTTTACTACGCCTGCAGATGCTTCAGCACTACCTGCCGCATCACATCCACCGGCGCTTCGCGCCCCGTGAAGTGGTGGAACTGCAGCGCGGCCTGATTCACGAACATCTCAATGCCGGGGACGATTTGCGCGCCTTGGGCGTGGGCCTCGCGCAGCAGCCGGGTCTCGAGCGGCGTGTAGACGATGTCGAAGACCACCTGCCCCGGCCGGAAGAGCGCGGCTGGCACCAGCGAGGCGTCAACCTTCGGGTGCATCCCCACGGACGTGCAGTGCACCACGATGTCCGCCTGTGACATGGCCGCGGCCAGCGTGCGGTCGTTCAGCAGTTCGGCCTGGATCGGGATTCGGGTCCCGGCCTGCAGGTCGCGTTGCAGCCCCTGCAGCAGCTGGGCGTTGATGTCCAGCAGCGTGATGCCATCCGGCCGCGACTGGCGCGCCAGCGTGAAGGCGATGGCCCGCGCCGCGCCGCCCGCGCCGAGGAAAAGCACCTTCCGGCCGACCGGAGCGGCTGCATGATCGGTCAGGGCCTTCAGCGCGGCAGGGCCGTCGGTGCCGATGCCGATCAGGCGGTCGCCCTCGTGGATTACGGTGTTGATCGCGCCAATGCTGCGGTCCACCTCCGCGACCTCATCGACGTGCTTCAGGACCTCGATTTTGTGCGGAATCGTCACGCTCAGGCCGCGGAAGGTGCGGATCGCCCGCATGCCGGCCAGCGCGCCCTTCACGTCCTCGACAGGCGCGGCGAGGTAGATGAAATCCAGGCCCAGGTGCGCGAACGCCGCGTTGTGGATGGCGGGCGACAGGCTATGGCCGACCGGATTGCCGATCACGGCGCAGAACTGGGTGCTGGTGCCGATGTCTTGCAGGGTGCGCATGCCGTCTCCCGGAGTTTCGCGGAGCTTCACCCGCGACGCCGCCACAATGCCAGAGCCCGCCCTGTTGCGTCAATCGCGCGGACGAGGGGAGATCAGCCGCGATACGCCGGTGGCTTGGGGTTCAGCCAGTCCACGATGGCATTTTTCATGGCGTAGGCGATGAAGGCATTGCCCATGGCGTTGTAATGGCCGAACACAGCGGCGGCCGTGGGCTTGATGAAGAGGCGGCTGACGTATTTCTCCGGCGTGCAGCCGAAGTCGGCAAAGTCGTCCTTGTGCAGCTGCAGGCCGTCGACCCACCGGATGTTCTTTTTCCGGAGGAAGTCGAGGAACGCGGTGTCGAACCGCTCGCCGCCCTTGAGGAAGTTGACGATTTCGCTTTCGCAGTAGGTGAGCGGTACCAGGAGGTGGCGCTTGTTTTTCTCGCACCAGGGGAGCAAGCGGCTCTCCAGCAGGTACTCGGTGGACTTGAAGCCGTAGGCCAGGTGGAATCGCAGCGCCTCGGCCGGGCGGGTGGAGGGGTTGCGGAAATCCACCTTGATCCGGAGGGCCTCTGCTGTCTGTTCCAGGTCGTCGAACCGGGCCTCTCCGCCTTTCTGCAGGACGAAGAGCCGGACGATCTGGTCATCGTGGAAGGTGTTGTAAAAATGTTCTGGATCGGTCAGCCGCCGCAGGTCGGCAGCACTCTGCGCCACGGCTGGCCGCTCGACAAACTTCCCCTGGGCCAGGTCCCAGCGCAGGTGCGGCCAGGGAAGGCCGTGTAGCGGCCAGGCGCGGTCGCGCGGCCGGTCCTTCTCGTTCCACTGGGTGCGGATCCAGCGCGAGGCGTCCAGATTGCGGACGTGGTCGTTGTCGTAGATGGTCAGGACGAGGTATTCGGCGGCCAGCGGGCCTTCCTCCATGAGCATGGCCCGAATGTGGGCGGTGCAGACGCTGTGCCCGCCGCAGCCGAAGTTTCGCACCGGCTCGCCCAGATGGGCGGCGAGGCGCTCCTGCCAGGATTCGTCGTCGCTCACCTGCTGCGACATGGTGAAGCTGTCGCCGTAGGTGTTGATGCGGCAGGTCCGGTCGGTATAGTTGAGCATCTTGCGGTGGCCGGCCGGTTCGTACGTATACGTGGTGTGGCAGAAATCCTGCCCATCCTTCAGTTCGATGGTGCGCGGGCAATAGCCGATGCGCGGATCGAAACGGCACCAGGACTTCTTGCCCTCATCCAGAACCGCTTCCACGTCTAAGGGGCGATAGGTAGTAGTTTTCAGGATCTGCCGAATCAACTCGCTCATAAAGACTCGCTTCCGGCTGCCTTGTGCAACCATTTGGTCCGCCACTATAGCCGCGTGAAAAAGATCCGGCCACTGGTTTTCCATTCCGCAAAAGGACAACCCGTGTCCCGCGATAGTCCCTGCTGGGTCTCGTTCTGCGGGATGGGACGTTCGTGAGACGCAGGCAGGCGCAGAGCGGCGGGATGGCGAAGAGAATCGAAGCTCTATAACCTCCTGATAACAAACAGATTACTTAAAGTCCCTTCTCGTGTTCGTTATTCTCATGTGAGTTGGCCGTATTTATGCGTATTAAGAATAGAAAGAAAGAGAGGCACAAAATGAAATCCATTCAGATTCTGGCCCTTATTGGCCTGTGTGCCGGGGTGGCCATCGTGGCGGGATGTCAAACTAGCAAGGGGTCCTGCTGCTTGAGCGATTGTCAGCAGGCGTCCGGCTGTCCGTCTGGCGTGTGCATGGCGAAGCCCGTGACGGCTTCGGCTGCGGAAACTCCCGCTGCCACGGAAGGTGTGGTGAACACTGCGGCCCTGGCAGCGCTGCTCCGCGCCAAGGCGCCGGTGACCGTGCTGGATGCGCGCACCGGCAAATATGACGACGGTCGCCGTGTGCCAGGCGCCAAAGCGATCTCGCCCGCGGCTTCTGATGCGGAGATCGCGGCTGCGCTGCCGGACAAGAAGGCCCTGATCGTGACGTACTGCTCGGGGCTGAAATGCCCGGCCTGCCACCTGCTCGGCGAAAAACTCCGCGGCAAGGGGTACGCGAACGTGCTTGAATATCACGAAGGGATCGACGGCTGGGCTGCGGCAGGCAACGCGGTCGAGCCGGCCACCAAATGACGAAAGGAGGGCATCGAACCCAACACCCAGCAATTCGTATTGCCTGAGACGGAGGCGTGGCTAAACCCCGCGACTCCGTCTTTTGCATTTCCCAACGAGCCGCCTTGCGGACAGGGGCGCGGCACGATAGGCTGGAAGACATGAGCCGCCCGATTGTCGCCGTGACCTGCTGCCCTGATTACGGCCCCGCGCTGGCGCCGGCGCTGGAGGCGGTGCTGGCGCGATTGGGCGGTTGGGACGCGCTGGTGCAGCCGGGGCGGCGCGTGCTGGTGAAGCCCAATCTGCTCTCGGACGCGACGCCGGAGCAGGCTATCACCACCCATCCGGAGCTGGTGCGGCAGGTGGTGCGCGGGCTGAAGCGCGCAGGGGCGAAGGTTTGCGTCGGCGACAGCCCGGCCGGTGCCATGAACCTCGAACAGGTCTGGAACAAGACCGGCGTGGCGGATGTCTGCACCGCGGAGCAGGTGCCACTGGTGTCGTTCGAACAGGGCGGTACGCGGCAGGTGACGCGCGAGGGCTATACATTTGCCGTGGCGGAGGCGGCGCTGGAGACGGACCTGATCGTCAGCCTTCCCAAGGTCAAGACGCACTCGCTGACTACGCTCACCGCGGCGGTGAAGAATTTTTACGGCCTGCTTCCCGGCTACCAGAAGGCGCAACTGCACAAGGCGCATCCCAGGCCGGAGAACTTCTGCCGGATGCTGCGCGCGCTGCACGCGGCGCTGCCGCCGAACGTCTCGATCGCCGACGGCGTCATCGGGATGGATGGCGAGGGGCCGGCGAACGGAAGACCCGTGGCGCTCGGATTCCTGGCGGCATCGACGGATGCGGTGGCGCTGGATCTGGCGATCTGCCGGGCGTTGCGGATCGATCCGCGGCGCGTTCCGTATCTGCAGGACGCGGCAGATGCGCCGTTTGAACTGCGCGGCGAGCTGCCGGAGATCGGCGATGTGCAGGTCCCCTCTGGGGCCGGCCATCTGCTGCGGCTGATTCCGGAGTCGCTGCTGCGCCTGGTCCTGCCGCTGGTCTGGGTGCGGCCCACGTTCGACGAGAAATGCATCTTCTGCGGCCGCTGTGCTGCGGCCTGCCCGCAGAAGGCGCTGACACTGGAGCGGGGGCAGCGGCCGGTGCTGAACTCGCGTCTCTGCATCGCCTGCTGCTGCTGCCACGAGGTCTGCCCCGCTCACGCCATCCGCATGCGGCGCAGTTCGCTCCTGCGCCTGCTCGGCACGTTCCGCGAACTGAAATAAGGCGGAGTGCGGAACACGGACACGAAGGAGCCGAAAGGCTGCAAAGGATTTTGCCGGGTCGGATTTCCGCCTGTCATGGACGCCTGACGTCTGCGTCATCACCCTTCGTTCATGCGGAAGTCGATTCTGGCGGGTACGGGATTGGCGCGGCGCACGGCGGCGCACTCCTCCTCGGTGAGCGGGCGACCCAGTCGCTGCGCCTCACGCGCTTCCTGCAGGCGGAACCAGAGGGCGCTGACGCTGGAATCGCCCTCGCGCAGATCCTCTGCCACGAAGGTATCCTCCAGCAGGCGGGCCAGTTCATCCAGCCTGCCCAGTTCCAGCAACGCCTGGCCATGGAAGAGGCGTATGCGCCCGTTGGTCTGGAGATCAGCAGGGAGTCCATGGACAGTGTCGAGAAGCGTTTGGCGCTGCTGGGCGGCTGTCAGCGCGGCCAGGTATTCCGCCAGCAACGGGAAGAAATCCGGCCGCATCTGCCAGGCGCGGAGCAGGTGGTGGACGGCGTCCGCAGGCCGGGAGTCCATCAGCGCCGCGGCGCCGAGGCAGTATTCGGCCCAGAGGTTGGGGCGCAGGCGGATCGATTCCTGCCAGGCCTGCTGCGCTTCGGCCGGGAGGTGTTCATGCCAGCGCATCACGCCGTGAAGGAATAACGACAGCCAATGACGACCATCCGGATGGGCGAGGCTCTGCTCAAGCAGCCGGGACCATGCGGCTTGCACCTGATAACTGGCAGGCGATGCATCCGGCGGCGACTCGGGCAGCGTGCCGGCGTCGAGCAGCGTGAGCCACGGCTGCTGTTCCGCGCCCAGGGACTCACCCGGAAAGAAGATGCCGGGAAGTTGCAAACGCGGTTCGCCGGCGCGCTCACGGCGGGTGGCTTCGAGCGCGCCCCAGCCGGAGCCTTGCGCGAGCAACTCGTTGGGCGGGATAGAGGTCCAGGCTTCGGCATCCGACAGGAGGGTGTCAAGTGCGGGAGCGGGCATTTGCGCCTCGATGACATGCGCGGCCGCCTGCTGCGCGGTCTTCCACTCCTTGCTGTGGGCGCTGGCAGCATCGATCTGCAGGCAGCCGTAGGCCTCGAGCCAGGTCCAGGTGGCGCCGGCCGGCATGGGCAGGTGATGTGCCTGGGTGCGTGCCAGGCCGGCCTGGATTTCGATGTAGTCGGGCGTGCCGAGGAAGCGCTGCCAGGCCTGGCCGCCGGGATTGGTTCCCCAGCGGAAGAGCTTGCGGCCGCGCAACCGCGGCGTGGAGGTCTGGAAGAGGCCGAACCCCTGTGCGTCCACGGCCGCGATCCATGGTTGCGCGCCGCCCGGCACGCGGAAGAACCATTCGCTGGAGTGCGGGATGGCCGTGGCGTAGGTGTTGTCGTGGCCGTTATGGAACGGCAGGGGGGTGCACGTCAGGCGGCCGGATTCGAATGTCAGCGCATCCTCGGCCGGGACAATCACGCGCGTGGCGGATGTCTGCTCGACGGCAATGTTGGACCACCAGTACATCGGCGTGGTTGTGGGGAGCGGGTTGTGGATGGCGACACGCACCAGCAGGACGGGGGCACCGGGAGGCAACCAGGCGTCGATCTGGAAGGGGGTCTGGCGCACGCGCTCCCACTCCCACATCCGCAGCGCGGGAGTGCCGTCCGGCAGCCGGACGCACGCGGCGAACAGCGGCGAACAGGTATAGGGCCAGTGGCCGCGCCAGCCGATGTTCCACTCCACGCCGCCGCTGAACCAGGCATTGCGCACTGCGAGGTTGCAGGGCTGGAAGACCGGATTGCGCGCCAGCAGTTCGCGGCCGGTCGGCTTGTGCACCAGTGACCAGAGGCGGCCGCCAAAGCCCGTGAAGAACGTCGCGCGCAGGAATTCGTTCTCCAGCACCGCCACCGGGAACGCGCGGGGCGTGCGGACGCGGTTGTAGCCGTCCTGCAAGCAGTAGGGCAGCGGACCGGAGGGGAGCCCCCAGCCGAAGTATTCGCGGTCCTCCGGCGACACGGAGGCGTCGATCCGTGACTCGGGTTGCGGCACGCAGATGTTGGCGAGCGGCGGGAGGGGATTTTCCGGCCCCAGTCTGGCAGCCGGCAGGGTCCACGTCTCCCAACGCAGTTCGCTCATGGCAACAGTTCCACAGCTACAGTCCGAGGTCGATTCCGGCGGCCGGCTGACGGATCTGGAGCAGATCCCGGAATGGCTGCGGCAAATCTCGTTGTTGCCAGAGTGCCTGGAATCGCGGATCTTTGCGCAGCGCGAGGCGGACTGCGTCTCCGCCCAGGCTGACGGCCTTGCGCCACGAGGAGAGCGCGTCGCTGCTCTGGTTCACCAGGAGCTGCGTCCAGCCGAGCTCGAGCCAGATGCGCGAATCCTGGGGCTGGCGGATCAAATAGCGCCGCAGCGCCTCCTGCTGCAGGTCCAGACGTCGGGCGTCGTTGAACAGTTGCGCGAGCTGCAGCAGGCAGAGGGGCGGAACATTGGTGTTGTTCAGCAGATTCATGCCGAGCGTGGTCATTTCGCCCTGCAGGTTCATCCGGCCGTAGACGGTGAGCAGTTCCAGAATATCGTTGAGTTCCGCGCCGTGCTCCATCTTCGTCTGGAGTTCGATGCGGCGTTTCTCGCAGTTCCGCAGGCCGTCGATCTGCGAGCGGAAGCTGCTCACGCTGCCGTTGTACGGGTCTACCTTGGCGTACTCCGCCATCAGCTGGCTGGCGTCGCCGTAGCGGCGCTGGCCCAGGAAGAGGTCGGCGAGCCGGAAGCACCCCTCGGGGCTGTCCGGGCAGAGCTGCAGTGATTGGCGGTAGGCGTACTCCGCCTCCGGGAGCATGCCGCGCCACTGGTACAGGCCGGCGATGGCGGAGCGCATCTTGGAGAACGACTTCTGCGCGTCCTTGTTGCGCCGGAACTCCTCGCGGCTGGTGAAGTCTCTGGTCAGCTGGTCCCAGTAGGCCTTGTCCTTGGCGACGATCTCGTTCCACAACTTGGGATCCTGCTGCGGCGGGGGCAGTTGCTCCTTCTCAATCTTCATGATCACGCCGGCGGGCCGCAGGTACGGGTACATCCACGGGATGACGTAGCTCTCCTCGACGTAAAAGGAGTGCGTCTCTTTGTTCCAGTCGAAGATCCACTTGGCGAGGATGCCATTGATGGCCATGACAGCCTGCACGCCGGTGACCTGTACGCGGCCGTTCTCCATCTTCAGGTCTGCGCCGGGTGGCGCGCGTCCGGCTTTCCATTCCTCGACGAACTGCTGGAACGCCTTGGTGCTGTCGTCCGGAGAGGGGATGCGGATCGGCGCGTGGGGGAAGGTGCGATCGCGCTCCAGCCAGGAGCAGCCCAGGCCGAAGACGAACTTCCGCCAGGCGGGGTAGGTGGCGAGCGTGCTGGCGTTGGTGATGTCGGGCCGGGAGTAGTCGTAGTGGTCCCGGATGTAACTCATGTACGTGTTGTCCGCCAGGGCGTTCTGCGTGATGATGTAGACGTCCGAGCGGTCGAAGGCGCACCCCTCCTTGAAGCCGTCTTTGGGGAGGAGGTACGGGCTCTGGAAGCGGTCCTTGGCAGCCACGCGGCTCTCGCAGAAGATCATGTAGGTCGGCACGAAGCGTCCGGGATCGGTGCCGCCGTAGAGCACGGCGTCCTTCTCCATGTCTGGGTAGCCGCCGCCGGGGCAGAACATGCGGTAGCCGAACTGGTAGCCGAAGTCGTGGGTCTCTAACGCACAGAGACTCCAGTTCTGGCGGTAGGTGATAAGGGGAAGTGCGAGCAGGGCCACGCAGCAGAGCTGCACCAGCAGGCGCGGGATGTCCTTCCACATCCGGAGCACGAACCCCATGGTCACGGCGATGCCGTAGCCGATGAGCATGGCGTAGAAACCGTGGGCGGGGGCGAAAAACTTGATGGTGATCTCCTGCTCCTGCTTGTCGAGCTTCGGATTGATGATCAGGATCAGTCCGATGCTGGAGGCGAGGAACGCGGCCCACACAAAGATCAGCCAGGAGCGGCCGGGGCGGTTGAGGTAGAGCCCGGTGCCGATCAGCAGGCAGAAGATGGTGGCCAGGCCGACGCCCCAGAACAGCGGCGGCCAGATGGAGTCCGGCGGCAGGTCGAGGGCCAGTTTCCGCAGGAGCGCCAGGAAGCCGATGGAAAGCGGCAGGGCTCCCAGCCAGACGTAGATCAGCCAGCGGTTCTCCGCGAAATTCCGGGCCATCCGCCGCACGAGCCAGACGGTCACGATGCCGACCGTGACCAGGCCGAACAGGCTCAGCGGCCACGAGTACTGGCTGATCATGCCGCGGATGAAGATCCAGAGCTGGATGCCGATGACGTTCCCGAACGGGTCGGCCATCTGCAGCTTCTCGTACTGGCCGCGCGTGATGGCGTGGAGGAACCCTTCCTTGGTTGAGGCGTACCCCCAGTTCATCGGCGGGTTGGTGGCCGAGGCGATGGGCATGTAAAGATAGAACGCGCAGCCGGCCAGGAAGAGAGCGGTATAAAGAAGCGCGTAGCGCGGCCGGACCCATTCCTTCTGGCTTCCGATGCCGAGCATGACGGCGCCGGCCAGCAGCATGGCCCAGGAGGCGAGCAGCTCCGTCCGTTCCGTCAGCAGGTTGCGCCCGTCCTCGGCCGTGACAGCCTTCCAGAGCAGCGGATCCTTGGCAAACTGATAGTACAGCAGGAACAGGACAACGCCGGCGACCAGCACGAGGATCTTTCGCACCCCTCCCTGTTGTGTGCCGCGGGCGGACATTCCCAGCACGCCCGCCACGAGCAGTCCGATTACCAGCACGACGCGCCAGATCACCATGTTGTCGGTCAGGTCGCCGCCGGTGTGCAGCCAGGCGAAGAGCAGGAACACGGCCGAGAGGCTGAAGAGCACGGCCACGCTCAGTTCCCAGAAGGTTGTCAGGCAGGACATCAGCAGGGGAAGATCGAACGAGCCGCCGGCGGGAAGCTGCTCGCGACGCCGGAAATACTCGTCGATCCCCAGCGCCAGGGTGCCGACCACGAGGGCGAGGGCCATGACGGCCACGGTCTGGTGATTGGTCATGCTGAGACCGTAGATCAGCAGCGTGGCGTAGAGGAAGCCCTTGCGGCGGGGCTGAATCATCCAGGCGAAGAACGTGCAGGCGATCAGCACGAACGAGAAGGCATTGAGCACGCGCATCTCGGAGACGCTGGCCCAGAGCCAGACGCCGCGGTTGAAGCCGAAGAGCAGCGCGGAGCTAACGCCCACCGACAGGGCGATCCAGTGCAGCAGGCGCTCCTCGATGGCTGCGGTCCACGGCAGGGAGTGCAGCAGCGCGCGGGTGCTGCGGGTCATCATGAGCGTCAGGATGCCGACGGTCAGGCCGCCGGTGGCCACGGACATGGTTCCGATGCGCCAGGCCGGGTTGCCGAACGGCACGATCACATGGCTCCAGATATAGCCGAGCAGAGCCCACAGCGGATAGCCGGGCGGATGCGGCACGCCGAAAGTGAAGGCGCCGGTCACCAGTTCGCCCGAGTCCTGCAGGGTCACCTCGGGGGCCATGTGGCGCAGAAAGACGAAGGTGGAGAAGAGGAAGGCTGCAGCCGCGGCCCACCAGTCCTCGCGCTTGAAAAAGTGCTTAGCGTCGGCACCGGTTCCAAGTTCTGCGACTTCTTCCGTTTTCGGCAAATCCTGTACCGGATCGAGAATGGCTCCGTTGCAGTTGTTTGCTTTTTCGGGGCGGGTGCGGTTGGCCATAGAAATGCAACTTTCTTTGTCGCTGAAAAGCGCTCGAATTATACCGAAAGAGCAACGCCTGGGTATACCGAAAATACCGATTGTTACCACGACACCCGGTGAACGGTATTGACGGCCAGTGTGTCCGAGCTAGGGGCGAAGCAGGCCGTTTGGGCAAACAGGCTCAGGGTGTTGGTCAATTCAGCCATACTACCGCTGGACGCCAGCATAACGCAAGGCGTTGGCGACGCGGGGGCGCGCATGCTGGAAGGACTACAGATGCTGCTGGCGCCGACGAGCGCCAGCAACGCCGCGGCTGCCGCCAATGGCCTGCGCCAAGCAGACCACCAGGATATTGTCGACTGCGCGCCAGTTCGTCCAGCGGCGGCAATCCGGGCGCATGCCGCCGGACGCAGTCGGCGCTGCTGTGCCACAGGGTCCAGCAGGGCGGCAAACTGCGCCAAGCCCTTCCGTTCCCCGGCCAGAGCGTCTGCGCATTCGGCGCATGCGTTCACATGCGTTTCCACGGCGTTGTGCATGTGTCGTGCAAGGCTTCCGTCCACATAGGCGGGCAACTGACGCTGGCATTGGTTACAGGTCATGGGGCTCCCCTCTGCGCCTTATGTGCGCTCAGATGCAAAAGGGTTCAAACTTTGTGGCACCAAAACGCTCATTTGTTGGCGGGCGTGGAATAGGCGCGACTTGACGGTTCCGGCGTTGCACCTCATTTGTCGCGCGATTTCGTTGACAGGCAACTGTTCATAGTAGCGCAGGATCAGCACCATGCGGTGTTCCGGGGTGAGCTGGTGAAGCGCGTGATCGAGGGCGTGCGCGGCGGTTTCCGTGTCCAGGGCGACGCCGGCCTCGGCCGGCACGGCCTCGCCTTCCGGTGGATCTTCGGTGAAGAACAAACGGGACTTGTCTCGACGGTGCTGGCGCACCACATTGAACAGGATGCCATACAGCCAGGTGTAGAGTGCCGAATCGTTGCGAAAATGGGAGAGGGTCTTGGCGAACCGGTAGAACGTTTCCTGCACCGCGTTTTCGGCATCGCTTTCACTTGCGCAGAACAGGCAGGCGGCGCGGAACAGGCGGTCGCCGACAAGCTCCACCAACGTATCCCACGCGGTTGGGTCGTGGTCGCGGATCCGCTGCAGTAACAAATCCTCGTTCATGTGAAAAGTAAGTGCGCCGAATCGCAAAGTGGTTCAAACTAGATGACACTGCGGTGGCAGCTTGAATTGTGCCAGTAGGCCGGGCGCTACGAACCCGGCAAGCCAACGGTGGGCTCGTAGCGCCCGCCGGACTGGCTGCGCAACTTTGGCCACGCGCAGCGGCCAAATTGTCGCTACCGCGGCGACGGTGCGGGCGTGACTGCTTTGGCGCTGCTGTCGACCTTGATGGCTAGGCACTCGTAGAGCGTGCGGTCGGCGGCGAAACTGGTATGGCCGCGCACCAGCACACGGAAACCGCCGGCGTCAACCTGCCCTTGTCGGCTCAGTGTGCCGGCGAGATCCGGCACATTATCCAGCGCGGCTGCAAGGGTTCGATCCAGCGCGAGCACGATGGATTTGACGCCTGGAACCGCCAGCACGGAGAGTGGCAGAATGACGGCGTTGGCCAGAAGAGGCGCAGTCTGCGCCGCCGGAGCCGCCGCCTGGCGGGCTTCAAGGCGGATCATGCGTGCGCGCGCGTCGGGGCCGGTGGCTTCTAGCGCGGAGCTGACCAGGTCAATCAGGCGCAACCGCACGGCGTTCAGGTTGGTGGCGGATTCCAGGTGCTGGAAGCGTTCGTCTCCCGTGAGACTCTTGGCCAGCATCGACACCTCCTTCAGGTAGGTGTTGCGCTGGTTTTCGGGGACCAGGTACATGATGACCATGCGTACGGCACGCCCGTCGGGCGCGCCATAGTCGATGCCGACCGGGCTCCATCCGATGGCGCAGAGCAGATCGCCCTCGCCGGGAATGCGCGCGTGCGGACAGGCCCATTCCATGCCAAGACCGGTGTTGCCGGTCAGTTCGCGCGCCCGCACCGCCGCCACCACGTCCACGCCCACAGGCTGGTCCGGCACGGCTTCAATCAGATGCGCCAGCAATTGAAGCGCCGAATCCTTCTGGTTTGTCGGCAGCTCGATGAGACGGCCGCTGTGCAGGGCGTCGAGCAGTGCTTGCATGGCTTAATCCATTCCAAAGCGTTTAAAGAACCAGACTTTCACATTGTGCGTCAGCACGCTATACACCACAAGAAACCCGGCTATCCAGAGCCAGTAGGTCCACGGCAGCGGTACGAAGCCCAACATCGGCGCCAGCGGCGAATAGGGAATCCATGCGCCAACCGCCATAACCACCAGCGTCGTAAAAAGCATGACCGGCGAAGGCGAACTTTGAATAAAGGGAATGCGACGCGTGCGAATGATGTACACGATCAGCGTCTGCGTCAACAGCGATTCCACAAACCAGCCGGTCTGGAAAAGCTTCTCTAGGTAGGGGGCAGGCGCGCCGTCGGCCGACGCCTGCCAGGCGTGGCAGCCGAAGAACCACCACATCAAGCCGAAGGTGGCGTAGTCGAAGACCGAACTGAGCGGGCCGATATAGAGCATGAACCGGCGAATGCCGTCCATGTTCCAGCGGCGCGGTTTCGCGACCCATTCCTCGTCCACGCGGTCCGTGGGGATGCCAACCTGCGAGAAATCGTACAGCAGGTTGTTCGTCAGAAGCTGGACTGGCTGCATGGGCAGGAACGGCAGCAGGTAGCTGGCGCCGAGCACGCTGAACATGTTGCCAAAGTTGGAACTGGCGCCCATGCGGACGTACTTGACGATGTTGCAGAACACACGCCGTCCCTCGATGATGCCATCCTCGAGCACGAGCAGGTTCTTTTCTAACAGCACGATATCCGCGGCCTCCTTGGCCACGTCCACGGCCGAATCTACGGAGATTCCCACGTCGGCCGTTCGCAGGGAGGGGGCGTCGTTGATGCCATCGCCCATGTAGCCGACGACATGACCGCGGCGGCGCAGGGCCTGGATGATTTGTTCCTTCTGGGCCGGATCGAGCCGGGCGAAGACGGTGCCTTCCTCGGCCAGATTGTCGAGGGCTTCCTGCGACAAATTCTGCAGTTCGTCGCCCGTGACCAGGCGCTTGATCTCCAGCCCCACGTCCTTGCAGACCTTTTGCGTCACGAGCGCGTTGTCGCCGGTGAGGATCTTGACCTGCACGCCGGCGGCGCGCAGCGAAGCCAGTGCCGTCGCGGTGGAATCCTTGGGCGGATCGAAGAACGCGATGTAGCCGAGCAGGATCATCTGGGTTTCGTCGGCCACGCCAAAAACCTGTTTATCTTTCGGGAATTCGCGGTAAGCGATGGCCAGCACGCGGAAGCCATCGGCGTACAGTCCTTCTACCTCCTCGATCAGGTCGTTTTTGATGATGTCGATGAGCGGATAGATCTCATCGTCCACCTGGTAGCGGTCGCAATATTTGTACACCTCTTCCACGGCGCCTTTACAGACGAGCACATTGTCGTCGCCGTATTCGACCACCACGGACATGCGACGCCGGGTGAAATCGAATGGGATCTCGTCCACCTTGCGGCAATTGCGCTCAACATCGAGATCGGTGCAGGCCAGTACCGCGCGGTCCAGAAGATTGCGCAGCCCGGTCTGATAATGGCTGTTCATGTAGGCGTAGCGCAGCACGTCCTCGCTCTCGCGGCCGGTCACATCCACATGACGCTCGAGCACCACGCGATCCTGGGTGAGCGTGCCGGTCTTGTCCGTGCAGAGCACATCCATGGCGCCAAAGTTCTGGATCGAGGGGAGCTGCTTGACGATGACCTTCTTGCGCGACATCATGAGCGCCCCTTTGGAAAGGTTGACGGTCACGATCATGGGCAGCATTTCGGGCGTCAGCCCCACGGACACGGAGAGGCCGAACAACAAAGCTTCGAACCAGTTATGCTTGGTCAGGCCGACAATCAGAAAGACCAGCGCGACCATGACCACCATGAAGCGGACCATGAGCCAGGTAAAATCCCGGATCCCCTTGTCGAAACTGGTTTGGACGCGCTGGCCGGCGAGGCGCTCCGTGATGGCGCCGAAGAAGGTGCGCGTGCCGGTGTTCACGACTAGGCCGCGCCCTGTGCCGCTGAGCACGTTGCTCCCCTGGAAGCAGGCGTTGGGCAGTGCCAACGCGCCGCGTCCCTGGCTGTCCGACGCATCGGCCGTCTTCTCCACCGGCATGGATTCGCCAGTCAGGGCGGACTGGCTGACAAAAAAATCCTTGGCGCTGAGCAGGCGCAAGTCCGCAGGGATGATCGCGCCGGCATGCAGGAGGAGGATATCGCCGGGAACAAGTTCATCGATCGGCACTTCCAGTTCAACGCCGCCGCGCAACACCACGGCCGAGGATTGCACCATGGCCCGCAACTTTTCCACGGCCCGGCTTGAACGCGTTTCCTGCACAAACGAGAGGCCGACGCTGAGAACGACCATGCCGCCGACTATGGCCGTCGTGCTGTAGTCGCCATGCGAAAAAGCGTCCATGATGGCGGAAACGCCCGCGATGATCAGGAGCTGAATGGCCAGCGGGTTGCAGAAACGCCGCAAGATGTCCATCAGGAAGCCAGCCCGCTGGCGCTGCCCCGCCGTATTGGCGCCATAGGTGGCGCGGCGACGTGCAACCTCCTCGTCCGGCAGCCCCCCCACAGGAGCGGAAAGCTCCTGCAAGGCCTGGTCTGCCGGCAGACGGCAGATGGCCATCAGCCTCTGCTCGTGTTCGGATACGGCACGTGCGGCCGCCGTGGCTTCCTTGACAATGAGGCCCGGCGAGACTTTGGCGAATAGCGATTTCAGCATACAGCCGTCTCCACACCTGAGAAGCCCGTTTTATACACCCGTCCGCCGACAGGGGCAAGGAGGGAGGCACGGCAATTCGGCGGTCGGAGTCGCTATCGGTACTCGATCGCATTTTCAACCAAAGATTTTCTGGCGCAGAAAATCTAGTGCTTCACTTCGACCTTCGCGCCCGTGGGCTGGCCGATGGCGCGCAGCAGGTCGTCGAACCAGGGCGTGTCGAGGTTGAACGGCTTGCCGCCCTTGATGCGATCGAAGGCAATGGCGCTAAGCTTGTTGCCGCGGTCCTCGTCCTCGCCGACCACGCCCGGCACGCGCTTGAGCGCGCACGCCACCGCTTTATTTGCGCACCGGCGGATCAGGGCGCGGTCTGCGGCGTTGGACGGCGCTGCGCGGCTGAAATAGCCGCTCTTCTGCACGAGCGTCTTCTCCGCACCGAGCATTTCCGCAAACTGCTTGCCGAACCAGCCGCCGACGTTGACCTTGTCCAGCCGTGGGTGGCCGAAGGCGTCGCGGGGGACTTCTTCGCCCCTGGCTTGCAGTTCCTGGATGATGTTCTCCACGCATGCGCCCTCGGAGACGAAGAGGTTTACGCAGTCGTTCTCATCCATGATCCGCCGCAGGCGCGCGGCCTCGGCCGTCACGTCCAGCGCCATCTCCGGGATATAAACGGCATGGACCTCCTTGCGCATGCGGCTGAGGCCGATCTCCGGGACGAACGTCAGGCCGTCGAGCAGCTTGCGGTAGGCGGCTGCCGTGGCGGCCGTGAGCCAGCCGCAGTTGCGCCCCATGACCTCGTGGACGATCAGCATGCGCGGGTTGGCGTTGTGCTCCGCCACGACGTTGGCGAAGAAGCGCGCGCCCTGTTCGGCCGCAGTCCACGCGCCGAGGCTCTGGCGGATGGGGTAGACATCGTTGTCGACCGTCTTGGGAAGGCCGACCACGGTCAGCGCGTAGTGGTTCGCCTGGAGGAATTTTGCCAGCTCCGCAGCGGCAGTGTTAGTGTCGTCGCCGCCGATGGTATGCAGCACGTCCACGCCGTCCTTCACGAGCTGGTCGGCTGCGACTTTCTGCGGATTCTGGCCTTCCTTAACAAGGCCGCGCTTGACGCAATCCTTGACGTTCGTGAGCTTCACGCGGCTGTTGCCGATCGGGCTGCCGCCGTGCTCCGTGAGCGCCTTTGCGCTACGGCGCACGTCCGGTGTGACGCGCAGGCTCCTGCCCTGGAGCAGCCCCATGTATCCGTTGACGTAGCAGATGATCTCGATGTCCGGCGCGACCTTGCTGTACCGCTCGACCAGGTAGCCGATGGCGGAACTCAGGCACGGCGCCAGCCCGCCTGCGGTCAGAATGCCGACTTTCTTCACTTGGGTGCCCATCGCAAGACTCTCCTCATGGGTGTGCGGTTCGGAAAGCCGCAAATCATGGCCAAATGCCTGCCTGGGGGCAAGTGGAAATGCGGAAGAAACTTGGCGATTTATATTCGCCACCGCGGCAGGAAGCCGGGAACTTCGGCCTTGAACCGGTCGTAGTCCGGGCCGAAAACTTCGCGCAGGAAGCGCTCTTCATACCGTGCGCGCGCCACCTCCAACGGGATGAAGACGCATACCGCCAGCGCCAGCGCGTACCACGCGCCGAGCAGTAACGGAAGCCCTACAGCCTCCAAGCACGAGGCGGCATAGATCGGGTGGCGGAGGAAACGGTAGGGGCCGGTGCGGATCAGCCGGCGGTCGCGTCCGGGATCAGAGACGTCGATGTGGAACTGGCGTCCCAGCTCGGCAAAGGCCCAGTAGCGCAGCGCCAGCGAGGCGGCGTACACGGCCACGCCAGCCAGGGTGTGGCCGTCCGCGCCCAGCCCGTGCCGCCGCAGCAGAAACTCCACGATTCCGCCACTTACAACCAGTGCGAACGAATAGCCGACGGCGAGCGCGCTCCAATCCCGCCCTGCGGCTGCCGAGGCGCGCCCGCGCCCCAGCCGCACGTACATGGACCACATGCGCTCCAGCCAGGCTGCCACGAAAACCAGCACGCCGGCCAGCCGGCCGGGGAAGGGCGGCACCGCGATCAGCCACACCAGCGCTGCCAGCAGTCCGGCCATGGCCAGAACCTGAACGCCATAGAATAGCCACACGGCCACACGCGGCGGCGGTGGAACGGTCGGTGTGTCCATGCGCGGAAGCCCCCTCGCGGAATGCGATTGCCTTGCAGCATAGGCCAAAGGGCGGGTTCGGCGCAAGATTCCCGGGCTCCTGTTCGGCTAGAGACTGGCGCGAGACGGGTGTTTTGGACACAGAGGTCACAGAGAAAGGCAGAGAACACAGAGAAATTTCATAGAAACGCGAAGTAAAGGAAAGTCGCCGAAAATCGCGAATCCCCTCCATGATCCGGTCTCGGCGAGGCTGTTCAGAACAGACTCGACATGCGCCGCTGGTGTGTTACCTTCCCCGCATATTGCGGCTAATATTCTTTCCAGCTGGAGAACAAAAGCACATGCAGACAAGGATGATGATGTTTGGTGGCGCGCTCGCGACGGTGATTGCTTTTTTGACCGGACCGATCCGGGCAGACACAAATGCGGCCGGGTCGGCAGGTGGATCAAGCGACGCACTCTTAGCCTCAGCGCGCGTATTGCTGCAGATTCCCGCTCTGCGTGCGCAGCAGGCCGCTGCACAGCATACCATGCTCAAGCCGTTGAATGTCGAGTGGTCCAAAGCCGGCACACCGGCGCAACGTGCGGAGATCGAAAAGAAACTGGAACAGGTCGGTGAAGAACTGCGTGTCCATCAGGAGAAAGAACTGTCCGACCTGTCTGCATCTCTGCATCCGACCTATGTGGCCTATATGAAGGAACTTACAGACCACGTGTACCGACCGGGTAAGGGGGCGTTTGCGGGCGCAAAGATTGTTGGCAGGAGCGAGACAGAATGCTACATCACTTGTACGCTGACCTATCAGAAGGAGGGCCAGCCGTCCGTACTGGTCGGCGTCCGCCTCGTGGGCGACAGTGTGCCGCCGGCCAACAGCACGCCCTGTCGGGATGGCATGCACGCCTATTTGTCAAATTGCTTTGGCGATGGTGTGATCACCGTCTATGTCGGTGCATTCGAGGTGACCGTTCATGTGCTCAAGAAGACGCTGGAGGCAGCGGAATTGAAGTCGTTGGTCGAAGACTTCGTTGATCTCGATCGCCTGCGCAACCTGCCGCTGGTTTCGGAAAGAAAACCGGAAATATCGACGGCGACAGCCACAACCGCATCGGCGATGGCTAAGGAACCAGGGCCAATGGGGCAGGTGTTGCTGGCCGCGTTGCGCGCCGCAAATACGGGCGACTACGCAACGGCGGTATCGTATTGCAAGCCTAGGAAGACAGCCAAGCGAGAAGTCACCCAAATGGACCGCGATGGGTTTGATTTCATTACGGAACACGGCCAGTTAGATTTCTCGGAAGGCAAGACAGGTGAAATCAAAGAACGCGAGACCGGAGAAGGAACCAGTGTTGTCATTATACAACTTGCCGGCAAAACGAATAATTTTGGCAGATATAGTTGTTCTTTGATCAAGGTGAATGGGGAATGGAAGCTTGATCGATAACCATTCTTCTTCGTTGAGCGTGTGAAGTCCATTGCCAGCCGGTCGGCGCGAAACGCACCGAGCCCGCCTTTTTTCTCTTGTGCGCGTGCGCGCTTCCGGCAACGCTATGGACGGCTGCCTGCCAGTTGGGCAGCCGCGCGTAACACTGCCATGAGTCGATCGCCCAAACCGCCTGACGACGTTCCGGAGACTCCGCGGGAGCGTCTCACCGGCACGGTGGCGAGCGTGCTCTACCGCAACGAGGCCACCGGCTATACGGTCTGCACGCTGCAGCCGTCCGGACGCGACGTGGCAAGTGTCACCGTGGTCGCGAACACCGCGGCGCTCTGGGCCGGTGAGGAGTTGATCGCCGAGGGGCGCTGGGTCCGCCATCCACAGCACGGCCGCCAGTTCCAGGCCGAGCTGATCCAGTGCATCACGCCGACTTCCGTCGAAGGGCTGCGGCGCTACCTGGCCAGCGGCCTGATTCGCGGCGTGGGTCCGGTGATGGCCGAGCGCATCGTGGCGGTGTTCGGCGCGAAGACCATCGAGGTCATCGAGCAAGAGTCGAAGCGCCTGGAGGAGATCGAAGGGATCGGCCCGCACCGCCGCCAGATGATCCGCGAGTCGTGGGTCGAGCAGCGCGCCGTGCGCGACATCATGATCTTCCTGCAGGCGCACGGCATTGGCACGGCCCAGGCCGCGCGCATTTACCGCCAGTACGGCGCGGACGCCATTGCGGTGGTCAAGCGCAACCCCTACCGGCTCTGCGCGGACGTCTGGGGGATCGGGTTCCAGACCGCGGACCGCATTGCGCTGCGCGTGGGCATTCCGCCGGAATCGCCGCTGCGCGCCTGCGCCGGGCTGGCGCACCTGCTGCTGACGCTGGCTGAGGAGGGGCACTGCTTTGCGCTCGAGGCGGAACTGGTCTTGCAGACGCAGGCCGTGCTCGAGATTCCGACGGAGGTTGTAGCCGAGGCGCTGGCCGACGAACTGGCACATGGACGCCTGGTGCGCGAGCAGGACCGCGTCTACCTGCGCGGCCTGTTCGAGGCTGAGCGGCGTGTGGCCGGTCACCTGCGGCAGATGCTCGCGACGCCCAGCCGCTTCCCGCCGATCCCCACGGAGAAGGCCGTAGCCTGGGCTGAGCGCAAGATGGGGATCGAGCTGGCGCCCGCGCAGCGCGACGCCTTGCAGGCGGCGCTCGCGTCCAAGGTTGCCATCATCACCGGCGGCCCGGGCGTGGGCAAGACCACCATCATCCGCGCGCTGGTCGAGATCTTCGGCGCGCGCAAGCTCGTCGTGCACCTCGCCGCACCCACTGGGCGTGCGGCCAAGCGCATGGCCGAGGCCACCTGCCGCGAGGCTCAGACCCTCCACCGCCTCCTGAAGTACCAGCCGGCCGAGCGTGCCTTCGCGTTCAACGCAGACCATCCGCTGGAAGGCGACGCGTTTATCGTGGACGAGTCCTCCATGATCGACATCCGCCTCATGGAGCAGTTCGTGCAGGCGCTGCCGCCGCACGCCTGCCTGGTGCTGGTGGGCGACATCGACCAGCTTCCCAGCGTCGGCCCCGGCAACGTGCTGCGCGACGCCATTCACTCCGGCGCCATCCCCTGCCGCCGCCTCACCACGATCTTCCGCCAGGACGCCAGCGGCCTGATCGTGCGCAACGCCCACCATGTCAACCACGGCGAGATGTTCGAGACGGGCGAAGGGCCCGGCGACTTCTACTTTATCGAGACCGCCGAGCCCGCGCTCATCCTGGAGCGCGTACTGGACCTCGTCACGCGCCGCATGCCGCAGAAGTTCCACTTTGATCCGATGCGCGAGATCCAGGTCCTGAGCCCCATGCGGCGCGGTCCGCTCGGCGCGGAGAACCTCAACGCCGTGCTGCAGCAGGCGCTCAATCCGACCGGGCCGTCGCTGCCGCGCGGCGGCGCGGTCTTCCGCCGTGGCGACCGCGTGATGCAGATCCGCAACAACTACGACAAGGAGGTCTTCAACGGCGACATTGGCTGTGTGCAGGCCGTGGACGAGGCGGACCGCGCGCTGGTCGTGGCGTTCGACGGCCGGCCGGTGCGCTATGAAGTCGCGGACCTCGACGAACTGCAGCTCGCCTACGTCTGTACGATCCACAAGTCGCAGGGAAGCGAATACCCGGCCGTGGTGGTGCTGCTGCACACGCAGCACTTCAAGCTGCTGCAGCGCAACCTGCTCTACACGGCCATCACGCGCGGCCGCAAGCTGGTCTGCGTGGTCGGCTCGGCCAAGGCCGTGGGCATCGCCATCCGCAACAACGAGGTGCGCGAGCGCCGCACGACACTGCGCGAGCGGCTCGCCGGGGATCTGCCGGCCGTGTGACGGCGCTTGACAGGACCGGCGGGCGCCCGGACACTGCCGGGCACGAACGGGGAGAAGCATGTTTCGCAGGGTGCAGATGCTGGCGGCGGCGGTGCTGATGTGCGCGAAATTCGCGCTGGCGGCTGGCGTCTCGAATCAGGTCGTGATCGTTTACGGCGATGAGTCCGTGGCGCCGACCGAGCGCGGTTTCGCGCTCTCGCTGGCGCGGCACGCCTTCCGCTGGTACCGCGAAGCGGGGATCGACGCAGTCATGGGGGGCGACACGCGGCTGGACGACCTGCTCCCCGGCTCCCGTGTGGCCGTGCTGGTGCAGTTGGGCAATCCCGGGCCCGCTACGCTGGCTACGCTGCGCCGGTACGTGCGGAGTGGCGGCCGGCTGATCGTCTGCTATTCGTCCTCGCCGGGGCTGGCCGAGCTCATGGGCGTGCAACTGGTTGGCTACGCGAAGGGCGATACCGGCGGCCGCTGGTCGAGGATGCATTTTGAGGACGCCCGCCCGCAGGGCGTGCCGAAGAGCGTGCTGCAGACTTCGCCGAACCTCTTCCTCGTGAAACCAGTGGCCGGCGCCTCGCAGGCGCTGGCCTGGTGGGAGGATCGCGGCGGCCAGCGCACGCCGGAGGCGGCCTGGCTGGCGTGCCGGTACGGTTACTGGATGACGCACGTGCTGCTGGGCGACGGCGACGTGGACGCCAAGGCGCAACTGCTGCTGGCGCTGGCGGCTTCCTGCGATCCGTCGCTGTGGCGGACGGCGGCGGAGCGCCGGCTGGCGCTGGCGCGCCAGACCGGACCGTTCCATGGTACGGCCGGCATGGCGGCACAGGCCCGGCGCGTGGACGATCCGCAGCGCCGGGGGATGGTGCTGGCCACGGCGCGCGCGGCCGCTGCAGCGGAAGAGGCGGCGGAAACTGCGCTGCGCGAGGGGCGGAGTTTCGCGGCCTGGACGCAGGCCGGCAATCTGCAGCGGCAGATGGAGCTGGCATATGGCTGGATGCAGACGCCTCGCAGCGGCGAAATCCGCGCCGTGTGGGACCGCTCCGGCATGGGGCTCTACCCGGGCGACTGGGAGCGGACCTGCCAGATGCTGAAGGACAACGGCATCTCCGACCTCTTTCTGTGCGTGGGCGGGGTTGGTTTTTCGCACTACCGCAGCGCGGTGTTGCCGCCTTCGCGGATTTTGCTGGAACAGGGAGATCAGCTCGCGGCATGTCTGGCCGCGGCGAAGCCGCGCGGCTTGCGCGTGCATGCCTGGCTGTACTGCTTCTGCGCGGACCAGTGCAGCGAGGAGCGGCTGGCGGCGTTTCGCGTCAAGGGGTGGTTGCTGACGGGCGAGGACGGCCGCGAGCGGCGCTGGCTGGACCCCGCCGTGCCGGAGGTGCGCGAACTGCTGGTGCAGGCGACGCGCGAACTGGCGACGCGCTATGGCGTGGACGGCGTGCACCTCGACTTCGTGCGCTATCCCGATTTTACCGGGAGCCTGGGCCCCGCGGTGCGTCGACAGTTCGAGGCGGCCCTCGGCCGGCGGGTGTCCGACTGGCCGGCCGACGTGAAGAGCGGTCCACTGCGGCAGGAGTTCATGCGCTGGCGGTGCGACCGCATCGGCGACTTTGTGGCCGAGGTGCGCGGTCTGCTGCGGCGCGAAGGGCAGGGGAAACTGCTGACCGCTGCGGTGTATGGGAAATATCCGTCGTGCGTGGAGGCGGTCGGCCAGGACTGGGAAGGATGGCTGCGCACCGGCGATGTGGACTACCTGCTGCCGATGAACTACACCGAGGACAACGCCAGGTTTGCAGAGCTGGTCGGCAACCAGGCGCGCACGCGCTGGCTGCGCCGGCACATGCTGCCGGGGATCGGCGTGACGGCGGCAGAGAGCCGGCTGGGGGCGGCGCAGGTGATCGATCAGATCCGCATCGTGCGCGAGGCGGAGTGCCCGGGCTTCGCGCTGTTTGCCCTCGACACCTATGTTGAGCAGGATGTGCTGCCCGTGCTGCGCGTCGGCATGACGGCGCGGTAGCGGCGGGCTACTCGTACAGATCGCCGATCCGGAAGCTCCCCGGATCGAATTGGCCGTTCCACGACAGGACTCGCGCAGACGAATGTTTGCGCTTGCAAACAAAGGCCGTTTAATCGAATCTTTATCCCTGTTTGGCGCGCCGTAGTGGTTACGCCGTGAAATAACAAGGAGAAGCAGGTATGAAGGCAGGTCTGATGCGTCTGTTGGTTGCTGGTATGGTTCTGGCTGGAATGACCGCGATGGCTGCGGACAAGGCCGTTGCCAAGGCGAGCCCGGTCGAGAAGTCTGGCGTGGTGGCTGCTCCTGCGGCCGGCGCGGCTGCGGACGTCGTGGGCGTGCTGACCACGAAGGACGGCAAGACGTTCAATCTGACGGCAGCGGGCGAAGCCGCGACTGCGGTCAAGGAAGCGATCACGAAAAAGGAGACCGTTACGGTGAAGGGCGAGCTGAGCAAGGACGAGAAGTCCATTGCAGTCGGCAGCGTCAAGGTTGCCGAGGCCAAGAAGGACGAGAAGAAGAAGTAATCGTTTTTCCGTTTGTTTCGCAAGACCGGCGGCGTCCGATGGACGCGCCGGTCTTCTTATTTTTTACCAGGCCATGAGCGTCTCGCTCACAACGGTTCTGGCTAGGCGTGCGGCGGCACGCGGGAGGGCGTCTCGCTCGGCGGAGGGGAGGTCCAACTGGGTGCGGAAGATATCGTCGCCAGTTGCGTTGCGGAGTCGGGCCACGACCTTGCCGGTGGCGCGCTCGTACACCTTGATGTCCGCCGTCAGCGTCAGGCGGTACTCCACGGCAAGGGTGGGGCTGTTGCGGTCGAAGCGCATGGGTTCCAGGTGGCAGCCGGTGACGCGCCCTTCGAGCTCGAGCGCGGCACTCTCGCGGTCCGCAATCCGCAGGGTGCCGTCGCGGCGGAGTTCCGTCAGCACGGCCTGCGTGGCAGCCGCTTCCACGAACGGGTGGCCAGAGGCATTCTCGAATGTCGGCACGGCAATGGAGCGCAGTTCCTTCGGCACCGAGCTGCCCAGTTGGTAGCTGGCGCATCCGGACAGCGTGACGAGGACGGCGACGGCGCAGAGACCCTTGACGAACGGATTCATGGGCGGACTCCTTGTGTGGGCGCGGTGGCGGCGCCCCGTTCCAACACCTGCAGGCGGGCGGCCGCTTCCCGGGCCTGCGGAGCATCTGGGAAGCGGCGCACAAACTCGCGATAGGCGGCGATGGCGGCGGTGCGGTCGTGGCGGTTGCGATCGTAAAAGACCGCCTGTGCGTACGTCGCCACCAGCGACTGCTGTTCCAGTTCCTTCCAGCGCGCGCGCAACCCCTCGGCCGCCGGATCAGCTGGATAATTCCGGAGGAAGGCGGCCAGCGCAGCAATGGCATCGTTGCGCGATTGGGTGTCTCGCGGGTGCGCCGTGGCGAATTGGTGTCGGCAGACCGCGGCGCGATAGGACGCATCGTGCGCGGCCGGCGTCCCCGGGAAGCGGTTCTGCACCTGCTCGTAGGCGGCAATGGCCTCGGGCGCCTCCTCTTCGGCCTCGCGCAGTTCGCCGATCCGCATGCCGGCTTCGGGGGCATTGGGCCAGTTGGGGCCGTTGCGCAGAAGCCGCTCGTACATCCGGCGGATGTCCTTCATGGAGCGGGTGGAAAGGCCCAAAAACTTGTTGTCGATGCCGCACAGCGCGTTAGCGCAGCGGTACTGATGGTCGAGCACATCGAGAAATGGGAACTGCCCCGCGAAATGGGCAATGAGGTACTGGTACTCGAAGAAGGCCTCCTCGTACTGGCTGCTCTCCTCCAGCAGGTGCGCTAGGTTCCGCTGTGCGAGGACGGCCTCCGGCGAGGTGTGCCACTTATGGACCAGTGCGTCATAGGCGGAGATCGCGCGGCTGCGGCGCTGCTCCTGCTCGAAGCGGGTGGCGCGCGCGAACTGCGCGGCCGGCGTGTTCTCGGCCGGAAGGTGCCACATCGAGGGCTCCTTGCGCTCTGGCTTCTCGTAGGGATCGGTCTCCTGGAATGCGGACGTCTGGCCGCTGTCGCCGGGAGTTCCGACCTGCCCCCACGCCGCCAGGGCGGGGAGCAGCAGGGTCAGCGTGGCGACGAAAAGCCCGTTGGAGGTTCGATTGAGCGTCATGCGGTCTGTCTCCAGCCGGAAAGGGTGGCGGCGCCACAATGCCGGTCGGCAAGCTCAGTCCTTGCGTCCGGACCGTTCCGACCGGTAAACTGAAACTCCATGAACTGCGGATCGCCTGCGGCATTCGCGGCCGGCGATCCGGCTGCGAACAACTGGGCGATCAGGCAACCACGCAACCATAGCAGAAGCAATCCGGGTGTTGAAGCATGAAAAAAGTGCTGATTCCAACAAAACTGGACGCCATCGCCGCTGAAATCCTGCGCGCCCATGGTGGCTATGTCGTGGTGCAGGATGCCAAGACGCCGCTGTCGGAACTGGCGGCCGCGCACCCGGATGCCCACGCCCTCGTGGTGCGCAGCGAGAAGGTCGCAGCCGCGATTCTGGACGCGTTGCCGCGGCTGCGGGTGGTGGTGCGCGCCGGCGCCGGGTACGACACGATCGACATCAAGTACGCCCGCAAGCGCGGCGTGGACGTCATGAACACACCCGGCGCGAATGCCAATGCCGTCGCCGAGGAGGTCATCGCCCTGATGCTGGCCGACGCCCGCTTCGTCGTCCCCGCCGATGCCTCCGTGCGCCGCGGTGAGTGGGAGAAGAAGGCCTTCATGGGCCGCGAACTCGCCGGCAAGACCGTCGGCATCGTCGGCCTCGGCAACATCGGCCGGCTTGTGGTCAAGCGCTTGCGCGGGTTCGACTGCCGCTTCCTCGGCTATGATCCGCTGGTCTCCATCGAGCGCGCCCGCGAGATCGGCGTTGAGCCGGTGGATCTCGAGGAGCTTTTCGCCGAGGCGGACTACGTCACGCTGCACATTCCCGAGACGGACAGCACACGCGGATTCGTCAACGCCCGCCTGCTGAGCCTGATGAAGCAGAACGCCACCATCGTCAACTGCGCTCGCGCCGGCATTATCGACGAGCCGGCCCTGCGGGAGGCGCGCAAGGTCAAGAACCTGCGATTTCTCAACGACGTCTACCCCAAGGACGAACCCGGCCCCAAGAGCGTCGCCGACATCGCCGACATCCTCATGCCGCACCTGGGTGCCAGCACGCACGAGGCCAACTATGTCGCCGCCGAGCGCGCCGCCCGCGAGCTGATCGACCTCGACGACAAGGGAGTCACCTCCTTCATCGTCAATCGCGACATTCCCGAGGGGCTCGACCGCACCTACTGCGAACTGGCCTTCTCACTCGGCAAGCTCACGCGTGAACTGGCCGGCCGCAGCCGGCCGCTGCGCGCCATGGAGACCAGTTTTTACGGCCAGCTCGAACCGTACGGCAAATGGCTGCTGGGCCCCATCTTGGCCGGGATCTGGGAGGATTTCGACCGGTTCAACGGCCACGAGGCGGGCGCCAAATTTCTTGCCGAGCGCGGCATCGAGTACAACAACCGCCCGATCGACCCTGGCAAGGGGTTTCCCAACTCGATCACCATCGACCTGGTCAGCGAGATCGACGAGGGGCGCCTGAAGCGCGTGAGCGTGCGCGGCACCGTGGCCGAGGGGATGCTCATGGTCTCGCGCATCAACGAGTTCGACCGCCTCTACTTCCCCCCGTCCGGAAACCTGCTGATCTGCGTCTACCCGGATCGCCCCGGCGTCACGGCCAGCATCACCGGCCACTTGGCCGCGGCGCAAATCAACATCGAGGACATGCGCAACCCGCACGACACCCATACCAACCGGTCGCTCGCCATCGTGCGCGTCAACAAGCCCGTGCCGGAGGATGTCGTCGCCGCCCTGGCCAAGGAGATCGGCGCGCAGGCCGCGATGGCCATCCAATTATAAATTTCGCCGCGCGAAATTTATTCTGGGGATGGCATTATACGGATGCGTTCCCAGGGAGACGCCCCAAGATCGCGCGTGTCAAGCGGTTGCGAATTAGACATAATTAGTTCGTCCGTTTCGCGGCAACGGCATAACCACGGAAAACAGGGGCGTTTCCGACTGGCGGTACAGATTTCGACGGAGAAAAATGAGAATACCCATTTATCAAGTTGATGCCTTTACCTCAGATGTCTTTTCTGGCAATCCGGCGGCTGTATGTCTCCTGGATTCCTGGCTAGAAGACAAATATCTCCAATCAATCGCCGCAGAAAATAATTTATCTGAGACGGCATTCCTTGTCCGAAATGCTGACGGCTTTGACATACGATGGTTTACACCCATTACGGAAATCGCGCTTTGCGGACACGCAACACTGGCGAGTGCTTTTGTACTGTCAACATTTCGACAGTGGACTACGAATAGCATCAACTTCGCGACGCGTAAAAGCGGACAACTTGCCGTAACAAGACAGGATCATCTGTTTGAAATGGATTTTCCAGCAAGACCTGCTGTCGCGCAAGGTTCACCCAGAGGCCTCAATGATGCACTGAGGATTACGCCGGAAAAGGTTTATGTTTTCGAGCCAGCAGGTGATCGACCTGTTGTAATGGCTGTATTGGCCGATGAGAAGGCGATCAAAACAGTCCAGCCCGATTTCAGTGCTCTTGCACAAGTGAATTGCAGAGGCGCCATCATCACCGCCAAAGGAGATTCAAGCGACTTCGTATCCCGATATTTTGCGCCCCGCGTTGGCGTACCAGAAGACCCCGTAACGGGATCCGCACATTGCGTTCTGATTCCCTATTGGGCGCAGGTACTTGGGAAAAATATTTTGCACGCATTTCAAGTTTCAAAAAGAGGCGGCGAACTCTTCTGCACAAACTCCGGTGAACGCGTCAAGATCGCCGGCAAAGCAGTTCTCTACTTGGAAGGCATAATCACCATATAGAACGTCGAACCAAGCGATGCACCGCGGCAGTAGAATGGTTTGCGGTCGATCCGAGTTGTAGGCTGCGGTGATCGCTGACGATGGAGAACGGAAGCAGCCTTGCCGTATCGGGCACCAACTACACAGAAAAAGTGACAAGGCAGACGGGTTTTTCCAAGAGCCGCGGGAAGTTTTTCGGGGTCGGGGTCGCTATCGGAATCGGTATCGATTGTGTATCCGACTCCGATACCGATGCCGACCCCGATACGATTGTCACTTTGATTACGAAAGTTCAATAGCATGCCAGCCGACACGCATCCGCCACTTACCGTTGTCTCCGCCCTCGTTCCTCGCGACGCGGTCGAAGCGCTGATTGACGCGCTGGAGGCGCGAGAGATCCGCGCCTCGTCGTGGGATGACATCGAGAACCCGCGCAGCCGCCTGAGCGTCTTTCTGGCGGACGCCGCTGTCGCGCCCGACACCTGCCATGCGTTGCGCGAGACCGGCCAGGCGCTTGGGTTGGAGTTGACGCCGACAATCGAGACGCTTCCGGAACAGGACTGGGCCGAGAGCTGGAAGCGCTTCTTCCGCGTGCAGCGCGTGTCGGAACACATCGTGATCCGGCCGTCGTGGGAGGCGTACGACCCCCGGCCCGGCGACTGCGTGATCGACCTCGATCCGGGCATGAGCTTCGGTACGGGCAACCATGCCACCACGCAGGCCTGCCTGCAGTTTCTCGACACGCTCGCCACGGCCGACACCTGCCGCAGCGTGCTCGACATGGGGTGCGGCTCCGGGATTCTGGCGATTGCGGCGCGCCAGCTCGGCTTCGAGCAGGTCGCAGGGTTTGACAACGACCTCGACGCCGTGGCCATTGCGAAGGAGAACGCGGCCGACAACGGCGCGGGCGTGGTCGTGGAGGTCTGCGATCTCGCGCAGAACACGCGCCGTGCGGACATCGTGGTCGCCAACATTCTCGCGCCGGTACTGATCGAGCACGCGGTTGCGATTGCTGCGGCGGTCAACGTCGGCCCGCAGGGCGCGCTGATCCTTTCCGGCATCCTCGACACCCAGTACGCTGCGGTCCGCGCCGCCTACGAGGTGCAGGGGTTCGCCGAGCAGCGCAGCCTGCTGATCGGCGAATGGCGCAGCGGTTGGTTTGCGCGGATGCTGCAGGAATAATGAAGGTTCGGACGCCGGGGGCTGTAGCAATGTGTGCCACACGCCGTCCAGCGGCTGGTACAGTCGCCGCTACCGTTCTGTTAATTCCCCCTGCAACGTCTGAAACTCCTGCCGATAACGGCCGGGTGGCAGGTGGTAGGTCTGACGGAACAGCCGCGTGAAGTAGTAGATGTCGGGAATCCCGGTTTGCGCGGCGATCTCCTTGATCGGTTCGTCCGTGAAGCGCAGTTGTCCGGCAGCGTGGTCCAGGCGCGCGCGCAGCAGGAACTGATGCGGCGCCAGGCCGGTGTGGAGGCGGAAGCTGCGCCGGAAATGATCCGGCGAAACGTGCAGGTGCCGGGCTTCCGCCGTAAAGTCAATGGGCTGGCCGGGTGTCCGGCGGATGCGTTCGGCAAGCTCGCGCAGGGCGCGGCGCAGCGGCGCCTCGTTGCGCGCCGACTGCTGCGGCTGGCGCGCCAGCAGCAGGAGCAGCCCCTCCAGCCGATGCACGGCCATCGGCGGGTCGGCGTGCAGGCAGTCGAGCAGTTCAAGGAATGCGTCGCGGAAGCGATCCGGCTCCCGGATGGGGATCAGCGCCGGCCGGCGGTTGACGGGCAGCAGCCCGCTGCGCACGTAGCGCTCGGCGCGCGGACCGGTGAAGGTCACGTAATAGTGGTCCCAGTTTCCCCCGAGCCGGTTGCCGTAGCGGAACTGCGGTCCCGGATATGTGATCCAGGCCAGCGGGCCATGGCAGACGCGCAGCGGCTGGCGCCCCATGGCCCATTGCATGCTGCCTGCATGGTTGTACTGGATTCCCCAGTCGCCGTCGAAGCGGCGGTCGATCCACCACGAGTAGCGGGGGATGTGGGCGCTCCGCAGGAAGGTCAGGCCCTGGAAGAAAGACATGCCCGTTTTATACAAAAGATGCGCCGTTTTGTCGATATCCGCCTGCCGCCGCGGCGCGCCATACTGTTTGCACAACCCTGCGAAAGGACCGCAGGCGGAGGAGGACGGCTGATATGACCAAGCTGACCAAGGAACAGATCGCGACGCAGGTGGAGAAGGTTCTCCGGCAGATGAGCCTGGAGCAGCGGGTGGGACAGTGCTTCACCTACCTCTGGAGCGGCTACCTGATCACGCCTTCGGTGGTTGATGCCATCGAGAAGCTGCACTGTGGCAACCTGCGCCTGCAGCCGGCGTTCGTCGCGGGCAAGCGTTTCAAGTACTACAACTTCGACACGGCTGCCGGCCGCTTCGACTATCCGCGCGGCTACGTTCCGGCTGCGGAGAATCTGCTGCTGCCCGGCTGCATGGGTGAGATCGGCCCGCAGCGCTACGCGGAGGCGCTCAACCGGCTGCAGGAGATCGCCTCCCGCCGCCCCGGCGGCGTGCCGCTGAACATGGCCATCGACCAGGAGGGCGACCTGAGCCGCAACTACTGCTTCGGCGGCATTAACCTGCTGCCGTTCCCGATGGGAATGGCGGCCAGCCAGGATCCGAAGTTCATCCGCTCCGCGTACCGCGCCATGGCCCGCCAGCTCCGCGCGATGGGCATCACCTGCGTCCAGTCGCCGGTGGTGGACGTGAACATCGACCCGCGTAATCCGGAGATTGGCGCGCGTTCCTTTGGCGACGACCCGGAGCAGGTGGCGCAGTTTGCCCTGGCTGCCATGCAGGGGATGCAGGACGGCGGCGTGATCACGACTGCCAAGCATTTCCCCGGGCGCGGCGACAGCAGCAGCGACGCGCACTTCGGCACGCCGCAGCTCGACGTTCCCCGCAGCCGCCTCGACGCGGTCGAGCTGGTGCCTTACCGCACGCTGATCAAGAACGGCCTCGACAGCATCATGATCGCGCACAACATTTACACCGCGCTGGACCGCGGCGTGATCGCGACGGTCTCGAAGAAGATTCTCCGCGGCCTGTTGCGCGACGAGCTTGGCTTCGAGGGCGTGATCACCACCGACGCCATCGCCATGCAGGCGCTCATGCGCCAGTATCCGCTGCCCGAGGCCTGCGCCCGCGCGCTGGAGGCCGGCGTGGACATGGTCCTCAACAAGACCGAGACCGCCTACCGTGACCAGGGGTATCTCACCACGCTGCGCTTTGTGCAGGAGGGGCGCATCACCGAGGACGACCTCAACGACAAGGTCCGCCGCATCCTGACCATGAAGATGCGCCGCGGACTCTTCGAGAACCGCGCGCAGGTGGATGCGAAGCAAGCCGGCGCCCCCATTCGCGAGCGGGCCGTGATCAACCTCTGTCGCGAAGCGGCGGAGCGTGCCACGCTTGTGATGACCGGCCGTCGTCGGGCGCTGCCGCTGTCGCCGAAGCAGAGGATCATGGTGATCGAGCAGAAGCTGGAGGACGTCTTCCTCGGCTTGAATCCGACGCACCACCGCCTCAGCCTCACGGAAGCCATCCTGCAGCACACCGGCAACGTGCTGCCCGTGGACACGCAGTTCGCCGCCACCAAGGAGGACCAAGCCTTCATCCTGCCGCTCATCCGCAAGGGCGACGTGGTGGTGGCCACCAACCACGTGCTTCGCAGCGAGGGAAATAACGGGGATCTCATCCGGAAGATCCTGCGCAAGGGCGCGCGCGTGATTCTCGTCACCAACACGATCTACGCCGCAGGCTTCGTGCCCGGCGTGGAGGCCGTGATCTGCACCTTTGCTGATGCGCCGGAGGGCATGCAGCTGGCCGCGGAGATCCTCTTCGGCCGCGCCAAGCCGCGCGGCAAATGGCCGCTGCGCAACTACCCCGTGCCGAAGGGAATGAAGCTGGTGATGTAGATGCAAAAGCCAGCCGATGGCGGCTGACTTCCGATGTTGATCCCGAGCCCGATGGAATGGCGCTTGGCATCTGATGCCGGGCGCCTTTTCTCTTTTGAGGCTTGCAATTGATCGGTAAGGATGCCTCTCCGAGGCGTCCGCAGACGATTCGGACCGCTCACCCATATCCTTCCGCCGATAGCCTTCTTTCGCCTACTTCTCCTCATGCGGCGAGACGGGGTGCAGTTCGAACGTCGGGTGCTGCTTGCGGAAGTAGTCGAGATCCCACGGCCGGGGGAAGAGGATCACGAGCTTGCCGCGCAGGTCCTGGGCAAGCTTGACGCCTGTGGCAAGGACCAGATCCTCGACCTTCCGGCGGTCCGTGCCCGCGCCGAACCAGCGCACAAGCGTGAACGGCGCAGGCTCCAGGCGCGGATCGGCGTTGTACTCGACCTGGAGGCGGTGGAGGACCACGTCGAACTGGAGCTGGCCGACCGCGCCGAGCAGCGTGGTGGCGCGGCCGGCGTCGAGGCTGCTGAACGACTGGATCACGCCTTCCTGCAGAAGCTGGTCGAGCCCCTCGCGGAACTGCTTGATCTTGGCGGTTCCCTGGTTGCGGATGTAGGCGAAGGCCTCGGGAGAGAAGCGCGGGATCTCGTCGTAGCGGATGGTCGGGTCGCTCGTGAGCGTGGCGCCGATAGGGAAGGCCTTGTGGGTGACGAGCCCCACGATGTCGCCCGGGAGCGCCTCCTCGACGGACTCGCGCTCCTGCGCGAAGAGCTTCTGCGGGTAGGAGAGGCGCACCGGCTCGCCGGAGACGGGGTCGTTTACGACCATATCCTTGACGAAGGTTCCGGAGCAGACGCGCACGAAGGTAAGGCGGTCGCGGTGGCGCGGGTTCATGTTGGCCTGCACCTTGAAGACAAAGCCGGAAAACGCCGGATGCCCGGGCGGCACGGAGATGCCGCGGGAGACGCGCGGCTGGGGCGTGGCGCCGTACCGCACGAAGTAGTCGAGCAGAAGCTGCACGCCGAAGTTCGTAATTCCGCTGCCGAAGAAGACCGGCGTGATCTTGCCCGCCATGACGGCGTCGCGGTCGAAGGTTTCGCCCGCGCCGGTGAGGAGCTCGACCTCCTCGCGCCAGGGGTCGTAGATGCGGGACGGGATCTGGGCGCGGATGGCCTCATCGTCGATGCCACGCACGTGGCAGGGGGCGCGGTGCTGGCCGCGGGCCGTGCGCTCGAAGAGGTGGAGCTGGTGCTGGAGGCGGTCGTACACGCCGCGGAACTCCTCGCCGCTGCCGAGCGGCCAGGTGACGGGAAAGGCGCCGATGCCGAGGACCCGCTCGAGCTCATCCAGCAGCGACAGCGGGTTGAGAGACGGCCGGTCCATCTTGTTCATGAACGTGAAGATCGGGATGCCGCGCAGCCGGCAGATTTCGAAAAGCTTGCGGGTGCGCTCCTCGATCCCCTTGGCGGCGTCGATCACCATGATCACGCTGTCCACGGCGGTGAGGACGCGGTAGGTGTCCTCGCTGAAGTCCTTGTGGCCGGGGGTGTCGAGCAGGTTGATTACGCACCCGCCATAGTCGAACTGCAGCAGCGTGGAGGAGACCGAGATGCCGCGCTCCTTTTCCAATTCCATCCAGTCGGAAGTGGTGGCGCGGCTGTCGCGGCGAGCGCGGACGGAGCCGGCGAGCTGGATGGCGCCGCCGTAGAGCAGCAGCTTCTCGGTCAGCGTGGTCTTGCCCGCGTCGGGGTGGGAGATGATGGCGAACGTGCGCCGCCGTGCGATCTCCGTCTGGCGTTGTGCGTCGGTCATCGGGCCTGCTCCGGAAAGGCGCGCAGACTAGGGGCAAGGCGGGTGGATGTCAAGGGGGACCGGCTGTGTTGGGATGCGGAATCAGCTTGAAGGTTAGCGTCCGCCGGACCACAATGAATATTTGTTGTTGGGAGGAGCCGCGATGACTGCTCGCGCACGATGGCGTCGGATGGTTGGCTGGCTGGCTGTTGCCGGCCTGGCCTGTTCGCTGTGGGCAGCGAATTTGGTGATCTGTCCCAAGTGCGGATGGGAGACGGACGGCAATGCCGCCGTCTGCCTGCACTGCGGCGCAGCCATGCCCGTGGTTAAGGTCGAGCCGGCCGTGCCACCGCCCGCCGCTGCCACGGGGGGTGTCCCCACAGTTGCCTTCCAGCAGTTTCCTGCCGTGGTTTCGGACTTGGCACTGAAGGCGGCGCGCGCCGACCGGCAGCATGCGGACGAATGCCTGACCAATGGACTTCCGGCTGTGGCCTACGCCTATTATGGAAACGCGCTGGCGTTGAGCCGGCTGGTTCGGCGCGAGGGGCTGTCGGCTTCGGCCGGCCAGTCGCTGATCGACGGCCTGGCGCAGAGCCGCCAGCAGTTGATCTACACGCCCCGGACCTGTACGACCTGCGGCGGCACCGGTGCGCGCACCATTCGCGTGCAAACGCTGGCGGGCGACAAGAGTCCAGCCGCCACCATGCCCCTGCCATTCTCGGATAGCACGGTCTGCCTCACCTGCAGCGGCCGCGGCGTTGTGACGACTAGCCGCCTGGCGAATGAGATGCGGGTCCTGATTGCGCAGGGGGCGCGCGAGTTCGAACTTCGCGAACAGGCCGATGGCCGCGTGACGAGCGGCCGCGTCTGGCTGTCGCCGGAGTTGTTGGTGTTGTTGAACGTGAGAGCCCAGGTGCTGCTGCGGACCGGGCGCCCTACGCCGTGCGCCAGTTGCATGGGGCTGGGCCAGCAGGATTGCAACCGCTGCAAGGGCGCCGGACGGATCAAATGCACGGGCGTCGGATGTGTGAACGGGCAGATCACCGTCGCGGACAACAATGCGATGTCCGCCGTCAACAACAAGAAGCCGCTCACCCACAAGGAAGTCTGCCCCATCTGCCAGGGTTCCAGCCTGATGGCCTGTCCGGATTGCCTCAGCGTGGGCACGGTCCCCTGCAAGAAGTGCGACGGGACCGGCCGTAACGCCATCTGCCCGGAGTGCGGCGGCCAGGGGTGGGAACCGTGTCAGAAATGTCAAGGGACCGGCCAGCTGGGCAAGGTCGTCTGTCCCGTGTGCCAGGGTGAAAAGGTTGTGTTCTGTCCCAAATGCCACGGAGAGGGTTGTTCGGCACGATGAGCGAAGTGATCCACATCGAGAATTTCGAAATCATTGATCGGTTGGGGCAGGGCGGCATGGCCACGGTCTGGAAGGCCCGCCAGTCGTCGCTCGACCGTCTGGTGGCAATCAAGATCCTTGCGCCCTCCTTTGCCACGGATCCCGCCGACATTGCCCGCTTCCGCGACGAGGCGCGCGCGGCGGGGCGCCTCAAGCACCCGGGCATTGTGCAGGTTTATGACGCCAACTTCACCGACGGCAGCTATTACTTCGTCATGGAGATGGTCGACGGCTACACGATCGGTGAGTGGATCCGCCGCAAGGGGCGTCTGGGCGAAACGGACGCGCTGGCTGTGGCCGAGAGCGCGATCGCGGCGCTTAACTATGCCTGGACGAATTTCGGCATCATCCACTGCGACATCAAGCCAGAGAACGTCATGATCGACGCCGACGGCACGGTGAAGATTGCCGACCTTGGCCTGGCCCGCGCCATCGGCGCCATGCATATCCGGGAGTCGGAGCAGGAAGTGCTCGGGACGCCTGCCTACATGTCTCCCGAGCAGGTGATGGGGCGGACGGACCTCGACTGCCGCGCGGACATCTATGCAATGGGATCCATGCTCTATCACATGGTCACGGGCCATCCACTCTTTGCCGGCGAGGGGGACGAGGATGAGATCATGCGGCGGCAGCTCGCCGCCACGGTCCCCAGCCCTTGCCAGGAGGCGCCGGAGCTCTCGCGCCGGTTCACCCACCTACTGACCCGCATGCTGGCCAAGGAGCCCAAGGACAGGCCACGGGATTGGAAGGCCGTGCTCGAGTGCATCCGCTGCGTGCGCACGAACCGCCCCTTGCCAGGCGAGGCACCGCACCCCGGCGCCAGCACGATCTTTCTGGTTGCAACGGAGTCGGAGTCCGCTGCGGACCTGATCGTTCCCGATCGCGGCTGGTACGGGACACGTCTAGTCTTCGTGATTCTCCTGCTGCTGACGGGCGGGCTTGCTGCCTGGTGGTTCACGCAGGGAAAGCCTGCCGATCGAAAAGCGCCGCGCCCGCTGCTGCGTAAACTGCCGGTCTCCGTTGCGTTGCCGGCGAAGCCCACGCCGCCGCAGCCTGCGCCGGTTGCGCGGCACCAGGTCACCCCCGCGGAACAGGAGGCCATGGCACAGGTGGCCCGCGTCCTCTTGCGCGATGGCGTGGAGACCGCCAGCCGGCAGGCCGCGGAAATCGCCGCGCAGCACGCCGCGTGGGGCGCGGACAGCGACTTCGCCGCACTGCAGAAGCTGCTGGTGCAGGCCAGGGCCGCGGAGCAGGCGGCACTTGACACCTTCACGGCGGACAAGGGGAAGCCGTTCGCCCTTTCCCTCCGGAAGCAGTCGGTGAGCGGCACGATCGGAGACATGGCTGAGGGGCGCGTACATCTCGTGGTGCCGGGCAATGACGAGCAGACGTTCACGCTGGACGACCTGGGTGTCGGCGAGCGCCTCCGGCGGCTCAGCTGCGCGGGGGACGGCAGCGCGGGCGCCGCGATCCTCGAGGCTGTCTGGGCTTGCCGGGCGCACGACTCCGCGTCGGCTCGCGCCACCCTCTCCTCAATCCCGCCGCCCAGCGGCCCGATCTTCCTGCGGGTCATCGACGAGCCGCAGCCGTAAGCGCATCCTTCTGTGCCTGCCGGGCGCGCGCGCCCTTCTCGACGAAAAGCGACTGCCCCGTTTCGGGGTCGCGTTCGGTCCAGTACATGGCCGTGGACCAGGTGGAAGGCGTCGGCGTGAAGACCTGTACCTGCTCGGGGAGCAACCCCAGCTCGCGTGCGGCAAACTGCCGTACGTGCTGCATCTGTGCCTCTGTGCACCCAGGGTGCGCGGCGATAAAGTAGTAGGTCAGGAACTGCTTCAGCCCGCGCCGGGCGCTGGCTTCCAGGAAGCGCGCACGGAACGCCAGCAGCTTCTTCACGCCCGGCTTGCGCATGAGTTGCAGCACGGACTCCTCGCTGTGCTCGGGCGCAAGCTTGAGCTGTCCGGAAACATGATGCGCGACGAGCTCTTCCAGGTATTCCTGCCCGTGCGCACGGTCCGCCAGGACCATGTCGTGCCGCAAGCCGGAGGCCACGAACGCCTTGCGCACGCCGGGCAGGGCGCGCAGCCGCCGCAGCAGCGCGGTCTGCGGCCGATGGTCCACCGCCAGGTGCGGACAGATGTCGGGAAAGAGGCAGTGGCGGTTGGGGCAGGCGCCGCGAGTGGCGGCGCGTGCGCAGGCGATGCCGTACATGTTGGCGGTCGGGCCGCCGACGTCGGCGAGGATGCCACGGAACTTCGGGTGCCGCGCGAAGCGCGCGGCCTCGGCCATGATCGCATCCGCGCTGCGCGAGACCACCTGCCGCCCCTGGTGCATGGCAATGGCGCAGAAGGCGCACTCGCCATAGCAGCCGCGGTGTGTCGTGAGGGCGAAGCGGATCGTGTCCAGCGCCCGCACCGGGCCGCGTGCCGCGTCGTGCGGGTGGACGTCGAGTTCGAAGGGAAGGGCATGCAGGCGGTCCAGCTCCGCGGAGTCCGGCAACGGCGCGGGCGGCTGGTGTACGAGCCAGCGTGTGCTGTGCCGCTGCGCCAGCGGTTTCGCCGTGACGGGGTCCTGATTGGCGGCAAAGAGACGGAACATCTCCAGGAAGGCCGCACGCGCAGAGTCCACGCGGCCGGCCACCTCTTCATAGGCGGGGAGCACGATTGCGTCCACGGGTGCGTCCTTGGCGGCGAAGCAGATGCCGCGCAGGTCGTGCCAGTCGCGACCGTCGCGCAGGCGGCGCGCGAGTTCCAGCACGGTGGCTTCGGCCATGCCGTAGACGAGCAGATCGGCCTTGGCGTCGAAGAGCAGGGCGCGGCGGACGGTGTCGGACCAGAAGTCGTAGTGCGCGATCCGGCGCAGGCTGGCTTCGATGCCGCCGAGTGCGATCGGCGCGCAGGGGCGGAAGGCGCGGCGGATCAGGTTAGCGTATGCGAGGCAGGCGCGGTCGGGGCGGCGATCGTTGACGCCGCCGGGGGTGAAGTCGTCCTCGCGGCGTTTGCGGCCGGTGGCGGTGTAGTTGGCGACCATCGAATCCACGCAGCCGGCCGTGACGCCCCAGAAGAGGCGCGGCGCGCCGAGGCGGGCGATGTCGGCAATGGTTTGCGTGTCCGGCTGC
The DNA here is from genome assembly GCA_903916675.1 of uncultured bacterium. GTDB lineage: Bacteria > Verrucomicrobiota > Kiritimatiellia > RFP12 > CAIWXQ01 > CAIWXQ01. Next base: position 64,459 of record CAIWXQ010000018.1, read on the forward strand.
GCGATCACTCCGACGCGGAAGCCGGCAGCCTCGAGGCTGCGGCCGATGAGCGCGACACCGGAGAAGGGCGAGTCGAGGTAGGCGTCGCCGGAGACAAGGATCACGTCCAGCGCTTCCCATCCGCGCGCCGTCATCTCCGGCCGTGTGGAGGGGAGGAACATGGATCAGGCCGGATGGGTGGCGGTTACGACAAGAGCGATGCCGCCGCGGGCGGTGAAGTGGCCGGTGACCGTGGCGCGGCGCGGCTGGCAGCAGGCGACAAGGTCGTCGAGGATGCGGTTGACGATCGTCTCGGCGAAGCACCCTTGGTTGCGGAAGGAGCCGAGGTAGAGCTTGAGCGACTTGCTCTCCACGCAGTACCGGCGCGGCCAGTAGTCGATGGCAATGTGCGCGAAGTCGGGCTGGCCCGTGACTGGGCAGAGCGAGGTGAACTCGGGGCAGTCGAAGGTGATCTGATAGGCGCGCCGGGGTGACGGGTTGTGGAAGGCCTCGAGGCGGGCCTGGTCGGGCGAGGGGGGGGGTGGCTGCGTGCCGCCGCCGAGGAGGGTCAGGCCGTGCGCGGCAAGAGTGCGTCGGGAGGGGCGTTTCATGGCGGCGATTATCCTCGCGCCGGAGCCGACGTCAAGCGCCGACGCGCAAGAACTATACACGACGCCAGAAATTCTTGCGGCGGTTCAGGTAGGGACGCCTCTCCGAGGCGTCCGCGGACGGCTCGGAGAGCCATCCCTACCTGTGCGGAAAACGCAAGTCCTTATGACGGACGCATCGCCCCGGCCAAAAAACAGTTGCCCTTGCCTGACGGGCGTGCAACAATAATAACAACTCCTGCCTAAAAAGAGGCAGTGCGCCGAAGGCAAACAGGAATTCTTTAGCAAGGAGAGAGCACATGATCCTGCGGAAAAAAGGGTTCACGCTGATCGAAATGATGGTTGTGATCGCGATCATTGCGATTCTGGCTGCCGCGCTCTTCCCGGCGATTCAAGGCGCCATCAACACGGCCAAGGCCAGTTCATACAAGCAGAAGGGCCGCGGAATCTGGGTCGGCATTGTGTCGGCGAACGCGGACCGCGAACCGATCGGTAAACAGCCATTATGGCCGGGCAACGGCTCGCAGGACATAAAGAATGGAGCCGGGGTCGTGTTCAACCCGACCAACTCGCTGTCGACCGACTACTTTCAGGGCCTGATGGTGTGCGATGCCAGCGGGAAACCGGTGTCAGACACATCGATGAGCTACGTTTCCGACCTGAACCCCACCCTGCTGGGCGGGCTGGACTGGCCGGCCCTGGCGGACGGCACCTTCCCCTCAACCGGAGCAAACAACATGTGGAACATGCTTGCGGTCTCGGACGCCTCGCCGTCTGGCGATTCTTTCCTGATCTCACGTAACTTTGGGATCCCTGCATGGACCCCTAAATCTTCCGTCTCTGTTGCCACGGTCAATACGACGAATGTGACCCTGAACAGCGCTTCCAGCCTCGGTCAGACCCGCGCCATCTGGGTGACGCGTGGCGGCGGGTGCATCGACCAGAAGAAGCTATACCTCGCGGGCACTGCAATGTTCGCCTCGACCAACTCCTACACTTTCATTACGGCGGCGGCGACGCTCCCGTAACGTCAGGTCTGCGATGATTTCTGTTCGATCGGCGTCCTCCCCTGGGGGACGCCGATTCGTTTTTCAGCAGCGAGATAACGGCTGCGGATCTCCCATTGCTGAACGGGCAGGTGGTCTCTTGGCCGGGTTCTCATCTCGGCGCGCGAGGAACCGCGCGCCCGTCCTTTGCCCCTGACTTCTGGCACCTGTAGTTTATTTGCGGTATTGTTCTCCGTGTGATTGCCCATGTGACAGTGGACGTAGCGGTCGACCGCCTCTTCGACTACCTCGTGCCGGACTGCCTGCGCGACCGCGCAGTTCCCGGCGCGCGGGTCCGCGTGCCGTTCGGACGGCGGACGATCACGGGATACGTGGTGGAGGTGGTCGATCAGGTGGATCGGACAGATCCGACTGATCTGCTGGGAATGGCCATTGCGCCGCGGCCGCTGAAGAGCATTCTCTCCATTGTCGGCGCAGACCCGTTTCTCACCGGACCGGTTCTGAAACTCCTGCAATGGCTGGCGGATTACTACTGTGCGCCGCTGGAGGCCGCCATCCGCAGTGCGCTGCCGGCGCCGGTGCGCGCTGCCGGCGCGCGTCCGAAGGAACAGTTGTTCGTGGAACTGCCGGATCGCAAGGGCACAATGGGCCCGAAGTTGACGCCGCGCCAGATCGAGATCCTGGCGCAAATCCGCCAAGTCAACGGCGGCTGGGCCGCCGCGCTTTGCCGCGAATTGTGCTGCACTCCCGAATTGCTGCGCAAGCTGGCAACGGCCGGCGCGATTGTTCTTGAGCCGCGGGTCCTGCGGCGCGATCCGCTGGCTAACCGCACGGTGCTGCCGACCCGGCCGCTGCTGCTGATGCCGGAGCAGGCTGCGGCGCTGGCGCAGGCAAAAGCCTTGTGCGATGCGGCTGAATCGCGCCCGCTGCTGCTGCTGGGCGTCACCAACAGCGGCAAGACCGAGGTCTACCTGCAGGCGATTGCGCACGTGCTGGCGCAGGGGCGCGGGGCCATCGTGCTGGTGCCGGAGATTGCGCTCACGCCGCAGACGGTCCAGCGCTTCGCAGGGCGCTTCGGATCGCAGGTGGCGGTGCTGCACAGCGCGCTGAGCGACGGCGAGCGGCACGACGAATGGCACCGTATCCGCACAGGCGAGGCGCGTGTGGTGGTCGGCCCGCGCTCCGCAGTCTTTGCGCCGCTCCCCCGGCTGGGGCTGATCGTCGTGGATGAGGAGCACGAGCCGAGCTACAAGCAGGACGAGGCACCCCGCTACCACGCGCGCGATGTGGCGGTCATGCGCGGCCGCATCGAGCGCTGCGCCGTGATCCTCGGCTCCGCCACGCCGGCCATGGAGAGCTGGCAGAACGCGCAAGCCGGCAAGTACCTTTTGGCGCGCATGTCCTGCCGGGTGGACAATCGCCCGCGTCCCGCCGTGCGCATCGTGGACATGCGCATCGAGGCGGCCAAAGCCGGGCATGTGCAGGTCTTTTCGACCGCGTTGCTCGACGCCATTCAGGACCGGCTGTCGCAGGGCGAGCAGTCGATCCTCTTCCTCAACCGCCGCGGCTATGCCGCCGCGCTGATCTGCCCGCGCTGCGGGCATGTCGAGACCTGCGAGGCCTGCAACCAGGCCTTCACCTACCATCAGGCCGACACCTGCTTGCGCTGCCACACCTGCGGCGCCTTCCGGCAGGTGCCGACTGCTTGCCCCGACTGCGGCGATCCGGCGTTCAAATACCAGGGATTCGGCACGCAGCGCGTGGAGGCGATCCTCCAGAAATGCTTCCCGCAGGCGCGCATCGGGCGCCTGGACGCGGACATCACGGCGCGGCGGCACAGCCACGACGAGGTGCTGGGCGCCTTTCGCACCGGACGCACCGACATCCTGCTCGGCACGCAGATGATCGCCAAGGGGCTGCATTTCCCGAGCGTGACGCTGGTGGGGGTGGTGGCGGCGGACATGAGCCTGCATCTGCCGGACTTTCGCGCGGGCGAACGGACCTTCCAACTTCTGGCGCAGGTCTCCGGCCGCGCGGGGCGGGGCGACCTTCCCGGCGAGGTCATCATCCAGACCTACACGCCCGGCCACCCGGCGGTGATCGCGGCTGAGACTGCGGACTTCGAGACCTTCGCAGCGGCAGAACTGGCCGACCGCCGCAGCATTGGGTTTCCTCCGTTCATGAAGCTGGCCTGTCTGACGCTGCGCGGCCCAGCCGAGGCGCGGGTGGCGATGTTCGCCTGCAAATTGGCCGAACGCATCTTGGCGCATGCTGCCGCCGGCCTGTCAGTCACCGACGCCCTGCCGGCGCCGCGCGCCAAGGCCAAAGGCGAGTTTCGTTACCAGATCCTGCTGCGCGCCGCCACGATGCGGCAGATTCAGCCGCCGCTGCGGCAGGCGGTGGCGGAGACGAAACTTCCAGCGGATATGGCGCTGGCGATTGATGTGGACGCCGTGAACATCCTGTAGCCGGAAACGGACGGGAAATGGCCGCTTCCGGGCGCGTTTCCATGTTTGCGCCCGACGGGCGGATTCGCTATCATATTTTTTACGCCGATTGGTTGGCGCGATGCGCATTCCGTGCTTGCCTTTGCGCGGATTTGCGGCTACCACTTATGGAACGGTTCATGGAAGGCAGAAGGAGTCGTCACACATGAAGAAGTTGCTTTCGAGTCTGGCCCTTGTGGGAGCCCTGACAACCGGCGTGCTGGCGCAGGATATCTGGCCGCTGGACATCTCCATGTTCGATTGGATCGCCCGTCCGACCGAGGTCGTCGGCCTGCGCGTGGGCGTGCCCTACGGGTTCAACAGCGCGGTCACCGGTTTCGACGTGGGCCTCGTTGGCCAGTCACAGCATGCCTGGGCCTTTCAGGTCAACGCCTTCTACAGCTGCGTCAACGACACCATGGGTGGCCTGCAGGTCGCCAGCGTGAACTATGCCGGTCACCTGACGGGCATACAGGTCAGCCTTTGGAATACCGCGCAGACCATGAACGGCCTTCAGGTCGGCGTGATCAATCTGGCGGATCAGGTCGAAGGGTTTCAGATCGGCCTCATTAACCGCACGGAACTGATGCACGGCTACCAGATTGGCCTGGTCAACGTCATCCGCGAGTCGCCGGTGCCGTTCGCGCCGGTTGTCAACTTCATGTTCTGACCGGGTCCGTAAACCCCGTTTCGCGAAGCGGCCGTGAACCCGTGTTGGGCTCCCGGCCGTTTTTTTCTGCCATGAAAATCAAGCCCTTCGCCGCCCTTTGTCCCGCGCCGGCGCGCGCTGCTAGTGTCGCCGCCCTGCCGTACGACGTCATGGATACCTCCGAGGCCCGCACGTTGGCGGCCGGCAATCCGGACAGCTTCCTGCGCGTCTCGCGCCCTGAGATCGATCTGCCGGCCAGCATCGACATCCATGACGATGTTGTCTATGCGCAGGGGGTGAAGAACCTCCGGGATTTCCAGGCGCGCGGCGTGCTGATCCGCGAGCCGGGCGAGCGCCTCTACATCTACCGGCAGGTCATGGGCGCGCATAGTCAGACCGGCCTCGTCACCTGCTGCCACATCGACGACTACGCCCAGGACGTCATCCGCAAGCACGAGAAGACGCGCAAGGACAAGGAGGATGATCGCACCCGCCATTGCCTGGAGCTAAACGCCAACTCCGGGTTGGTTTTCCTGACCTACCGCGGCGTTGCGGCCATCGACTGCCTCGTGGCGCAAACCATTGCCGGCGTGCCGCTCTACGACTTCACCGCTGTGGACGGCATCCGCCACACGGTCTGGCGCGTGGCTGGTGCGGCCGAGCCATGGATCCAGGCCTTTGCCGCAGTCCCCTGTTGCTACGTGGCGGACGGCCACCACCGCGCCGCCGCCGCGGCCCGCGCCGGCCGCATGCGCCGCGAGTCCAATCCAAAGCACACCGGCTGCGAGGAGTACAACTGGTTCCTTGCGGCGCTTTTCCCCGCTGCGCAGCTCCGCATCCTGCCGTACAACCGCTGCGTGAGGGATCTCAACGGCCTCTCGCCGGAGGCTTTCCTGCAGCAGGTTGGCCGCATCTTCACGTGCGAGCCTGCGAGCGCCGCCGAGCCAGCCGGCCCGCGCCAGGTGCACATGTACTTCGCCGGCCGCTGGTATCGCCTGTCGTGGCCCGAGGTTGTCGGCGGCGATCCGGTCGGCCGCCTCGATGTGAGCGTGCTGCAGAACCGCCTGCTGGCCTCCGTGCTCGGCATCGACGACCCGCGCACCAGCCAGCGCATCAGTTTTGTGGGCGGCATCCGCGGCACCAGCGAACTCGTCAAGCGCGTGGACTCCGGACGCGAGGCCGTGGCGTTCTCCCTGTATCCAGTCAGCGTGGACCAGATGATGGACATCGCTGATGCCGGCCAGATCATGCCGCCCAAGAGCACCTGGTTCGAGCCCAAGCTGCGCTCTGGACTGCTGGTGCATACCTTGGAGTGAGAAGTAACCGGTAATCAGTAAGCAGTGATCAGCCGAGTTTGTATCGTTGCCCGACACTGCTGACTGCTTACTGATCACTGCTTACTGATCACTGGTCACTCTCGCATCCATGCCCTCTGCTTGCAATATTCGCATCACCGGTCAAGTGCATGGCGTCGGCTTTCGCCACACCTGCTGCCGGCAGGCGCGCCTCCTGGGCGTAACTGGCTGGGTGCGCAATGCCGCGGACGGCACTGTTGAGATTCACGCCGAGGGGATGGCGTGCGCGGTCGAGGCGCTGATTGCCTGGTGCCACGACGGCCCATCCGGTGCCCATGTGCGCGACGTGCAAACCAACCCCGCGGCAGAAACCAAGGCCGTGACGTTTGACGTGAGATTCTGACGGAACAGTTCTGGAATCAGGAACATCCTGACGCGGTTCTGGAATTCAGGAAAATCGTCCTTACCACAATCGAACAGCTCACGCAGCCGACAGCCGCGGCAGCCTCTGTGCGCTCAGTTCCCCTCTATGTCCTGAACTCCGTACACCCTCCGCGCATTCGCTTCGGTCACGGACGCGATCTCTTCCGTCGCAGCTCTCCGCAGCTTTGCCACGGCATTTGCAACCAACGGCAGGTTTCCTGGGTGATTGAGTTCTTGCGGAATCGGCAATGCGGGATGTGGGACGCGGGATGCGAGATCGTCAACCGCTGAACCGCTGAACCATTGAACCGCGGAAGCACGAACTCCCGGCAGCAGATCCGGCGCATCGGTCTCGATCAAGAGCCTCTCCGCAGGCGTGGCTGCGGCCGCGGCGCGTACGCGTTTCGCCGCAGGGTTGCAGACATTGCCGGCGAAGGAGACGAATCCGCCCATGGACACGATCTCGCGCAGGATTTCCTCTGAGCCGCCGAAGGCATGCGCCACAAAGCCGGGGAGGTGCGGCACAAAAGGGCGGAGTGTCTCGAGCCATTCGCCCCAGGCACGCGCGCCATGGCACACCACCGGGCGGTGCAACCGCACGGCCAGCTCGAGCTGCGCCTGCAGCACCTGCCGCTGGAGATCACGCGGCGGATTGTCGCGAACGCCATCCAGACCGATCTCGCCGACGGGTGCGGCGGGATATTGCACAAGCAACTCTTCCAGTTGCGCCAGCCAATTCGCAGGCAGATTGCCTGCATACCACGGGTGCACACCGAAAGCGGGTAGAATGCGGAATGTGGAAAGCGGAGTGCGGAGTGCTGCGGCTGTAGTATGCAAAGCAGGCGTGGCATGTAAAACGCGCGGAACGGCTCTCAATTCCACACTGCGCACTCCGCGTTCCGCGCTCAACCGCCGGACCTTCTGCCAGTCGCTTACAGAGCTGCCGCAGCAACATACGCCGGAGACGCCGGCAGTTAGGGCGGCGGCGACGACGGCATCGCGACAAGCATCGAAGCGCTCGTCCTGCAGATGGCAGTGGGCGTCGAACATGGACGGAGAGAGAGTTCGGTGTTCCCGTTGGGTGGACAACAGAATCATGAAGTTCGATTGCCGGCTGTGGCCACAACTTCGACATTCGGAGTTCGATATTCTGCGGTTCTCGCTATCTGGCGCCGCCCAGCGTTTTACGGTAATGGGCGCGTTCGAATCCCGCGCGGCTGCCGAAGCCGACCGTACGCATGGCACCGCGAAACTCGCTCACCTGCCGGTGGCCCTTGTGGGCCAGCCATTCCCTGAGGCCAGTAAGGATTTCGCCGGCGGGATTGGCGTCGGGGCGCAGGTAGAGGGCAGAACAGGGGCAGACCACCGTGGCGCCGACGAGCAGCGCCTGGATGGCGTCGTCTGCCGTGTGTACGCCGCCGGTCAGCGCGATGTCGATGTCGAGATGGTCGCGCAGGATGGCTGTCCAGCGCAGCGGCAGGCGCAGATCCTTGCTGGCGGAGAAGTTGGCGTTGTAGCGCAGGTGGCCGGTCTCGATGTTGATGTCGGGCTGCATGAAGCGGTTGAAGAGCTCGACGCCCTTGGCGCCGGCCGCCTGCAGGCCGCGGCAGAAGGGGATGAGCGCGGTGTAGAAGGGGCTGATCTTCACCACCACCGGCAGGCGCGTGGAGGAGGCCACCTGCCGTACGAGTTCGAGCTGGCACGCCTCGATCGACGCGGAAGTTTCGGACGCGTCCTCGGGAATGTCGTAGAGGTTCAGCTCAATCGCGGCTGCGCCGGTAGCCTCGATCTCTTTGGCGAACAGACCCCATTTCGCGTGTGAGTGGCAGTTGACGCTGGCGATGACGGGGATGGAGACCGCCTGGCGGATGGCCTGCAGGTTCTCCAAGTGGGCGGTGCCTACGCTCGGCAACTCCTCCTCAAAAATCGAACGAGAGACCAGGGCGGCGAACCCCATCTCCTCCAGCTTGCGGGCGCTTTCCGGTGTGCCAGTCAGGCTGCAGCTGGCGGCGACCAGCGGGTTCTTGAGCGTGAGGCCGAGGTAGGAGGTGGTCAGGTCCATGGCGCGTTCATCCTATTGGCCCGGGGTGCGAACCCGGCGGCCGGTTGGGCCGGGCCCGCAGCGCCCAGCCAGCGCGCCTCGGAAAGCCTGCGGGACTCCGAGGGTTGCACAAGCGAACTGTATGTGACATCTTAGGGCGGTGTCAAACGTGGAGAGTGATCGCTTGATCTATCGACAGCCATCCTTTGGGGAGCGGATCGTCCTGGCCTGTGGCGTGGCGCGGCGCTTGCTGCTGCACCTGTTCCGGCCTGGCCGGATCCGTGCCAGTCATGCACTGCGCCAAGGCGCCTGTCGGCGGTGCGGCGCCTGTTGCCGCCTGGTGACGACCTGTCCGTACGTGTGCGAGGAGCAGGGCATGACCGCCTGCAGCCGCCACAAGCGGACGCGCCTGCCGAACTGCGTCAATTTTCCGATTGATCGCCGGGATCTGGCCGATCGTGATCGCGTCGCGCCGCATGAGCCGTGCGGATTCTCGTGGTAATTGACGCTGCTGCCCGCTGGATTTGCCGCGGCAGGGAATCGCTCACATGTGGCCAAGCGGTGCCGGCTGGACGTGCAGTGAGGTTTCCACACGGCCGAACGCGGCGAGAATTTCCGCTGCGGGCAGTTGGCGTGAGAGTGCGTCACGCGTCTCCGCGTTCTGCAGGATCCGACTAAGGTGCGCCAGCAGGCGCAGGTGGTGGCCGGGATCGCGGCTCAGGATCACGAACAGCGTCCGGACCGGGAGTTCGTCCGGGGCATCGAAGTCGACCGGCTGTTCGAGAAACGAAAGGGTCAGGATCGATTCGGGCATCTGCAGCGTGGCCGTGCTTTGCGGATGGGGGAGGGCAATGCCGTCGCCGATGCCGGTCGATGCGATCTCCTCGCGCCGCAGGATTTCCTCGATGACGCGGTCGCGGCTCACGTTTTCCGGCAGGCGCATACGATCTACGGCAGCAATCAGAGCGCTGGCCTTATCGCTGCCGGGAACGCCATAAAAAATTCCACCCCGGGTTAACAGAGTGGTGACGGGGCACAGGTCCACAGAGTCCATGCGCATGTAGTGTCCACGAAAAGCGGGGGGGCGTCAAGTGGCTGGCCGGGTGCGCGGCAGGCCGGGCAGGTTGGGCGGCGACCAGAGAAAATCGGTGCGGAACCAGCGTACGCTGTTGCGGCGCAGGACCGGCAGCGCAGCGGCTTGCGAGAAGGATTCCTCCGCGACCGTCACCCAGCGGTTGTCGAGCCGGTGGACCACCAGCCGTCCGCCGCGGCGGTTGACTAATCTCCAGGGAGGCGGGCGTTCGCTGGCTACCATTGGCGGCGTTTCGGAGAGGAAGAGCGGCGTGTGCTGCCAGGCCAGCACCTCGACTTCCGGGCCTTCCTGACTGGCGAACGAGGCGATGTTCTCTTCCGTATCCTCGGGTGCGGCCACGGCGCGCGCTATGCCCAGTTCGGCCAGCAGGCCGCGGGCGGCGTGGTTCAGGCCATAGAGCGACCAGTCGGCCGTGAGGTGCAGTGGTTCGCGGGTCGCATCGCGCAGCATCTGCCAGCCGCCCAGACCGGCGCACTCCCACTGCCGCCAGCCATCCGCCAGCAGTGCGGCGATCGTTGTGCGCAGCACCTCTTCCTCCGGTTGACGCGTCACGGCCGGCAACGCCAGCCGCAGCCGTGCACGTGGCGCCAACTGCAGCCAGGCTTCCAGTTGGGCGCGAACCGCATCAATGGCCTGATGCCCCAGATAAAGGACGATCTCGTCCGCCGTGGCCAGCGCTTCCACCGGCGGCAGCGCGAGGTCAACCTTGACCGTCCAGTGCGCAGCCTCGGATTTCGGCGCGACAGGTTCGCCGGCTCGTTCCACGATGCCGAATGCGGCGCAGGCAGCGGTGCGCCGCGCTTGCCGCGCCGCATCCCATTGCGTGCGGAGCGCGTCGAACAGCTGGCGCCGCGCCTCGTTCAGCACGGAAACGGGAACGAACAACCCCTGCGGATCGTCCAGTTCGAGCGTTGCCACCTGCCACGGGGTGTCGCCGGAACGCTCGAGCGCACGTCGGAGCGCAGCTACGGTCTGCTCCGGCTGGCGTGCGGAAGAGAGAGACAATGCGGAGGAGAATGTGGCGGAAATTGCAGGGGCTGGGACACAGTGGGCACGGACGGGGGTTGGGACACAGAGGTCACTGAGGGGAGATGAGGGCATAGAGGGATTTTGATCCGCGGCAGGCAGCATTCTCTGTGTGCTCATCTCCGCTCGGTGTTCACTGTGTCCTGCGCATGTACCTGTCTCCGGCGTATCTGCCAGCACCGTGGCAATGAGCGTCATCCCGTCCGGCCGCAGGGTGGCCTGCACGCGCACCGGCCGTGTGAAGCGGCAGTCGGTGGGGCGTGGCAGCGTCGCCTGGTAGTGGCGGCGCACGGCCTGCGAGGCGGAGCAGAAGACCGTGGTGCCGTGTGGAATCTCGGGGATTTCGCCGTCGTCGGGCAGCCGGACCTCGACGGCGTTCCCGGCCGGCACGGAGATCTCGAGGCGGCTGGCGCCGGCGCGACGCAGCGCGTCCACGGCGAAGCCGAACGGTTTGCCGCCGCGCGCGGGGTCGATCTGCAGGCCGTCGTGTTTTTCGAGCGCGCGCCGTGTTGTAAAGCGCAGCCAGCGTCCGCCGCGCGTGTCATGCGTCACGGCATCCGCCGTGCCGATGGGCGCGCCGCGGTGGCCGACGGCCGCGGCGTCGATGATCTTCTCGGCTGGCGTCTCGCGGCTGGCGGCATAGAGCTGCGTCCAGGGGCGGCTGAAGATGGTCTGCAGGTCCTGCACGCGCGCGACTTCCTCGCTTGGCGGCAGGGTTCCATCGAGCTTGCGGCGGTAGTAGTCGGTGACGCAGGCAACATAGCAGGCATTCTTCATGCGCCCCTCGATCTTGAGGCTGGCAATGCCGCCGGCAATCAACTCCGGCGTCAGCGGCGCGAGCGCAAGGTCGCGCATGGAGAAGGGGAACGCGGTGGTCGGGGTGGCGGGGCGGTCGTGCGGGGCGGCCGTGGCGAATGGTTCGCGGCAGCAATAGGCGCAACGGCCGCGGTTGCCGCTGCGGCCGGTTTGCCGGGCCGAGAAGAGGCAGAGTCCGCTGTAGGAATAGCAGAGCGCGCCATGCACGAAGACCTCAACCTCGATGCCCGCCTCGCGGCCGATGCGCGCGGCTTCGGCGAGCGTCAGCTCGCGCGCCAGCACGACGCGGCGGAAGCCTAGCCCGGCCAGGGCGCGGGCACCGGCGAGATCGTGCACGGCCAATTGCGTGCTGGCGTGCAGGCGCAGGCGCGGGAAGCAGCGGCGGGCGATGAGCAGGATGCCCAGATCCTGCACGATCGCTGCATCCACGCCGAGGTCGTCGAGTTCCTCCAGCGTCTCGATGGCGTCGGCCAGCTCGCGCTCCAGAATCAGCGTGTTGAGCGTGACGTAGACGCGGCGCGGCCGCGGCAGCGCATGGGCATGCGCCACCAGCCGGCGGAGTTCCTCCGGCGTGAGATTGACGGCCTCGGCGCGCGCTGAAAAGCGGCGTAGTCCGGCGTAGACGGCATCTGCGCCGTAGTGCAGCGCGGCGCAGGCGGCGGCAAAATCACCGGCCGGCGCCAGCAATTCAGGGCGCGCGGGAGGCGGAATGGACGAAACGGTGGGCATATCCGGCAATCCGTCGGCGGAGTTGATTCGCCGGTCATCAGCATACCGTTTCCGGCGGGTGTTGTCCCGCCGGTTCGATTCGGCCAAAAATATGCCGTTTTTGCTGATGTTTCGTGCCAACTTCTGACGGCGTGCGGCTGGGACGTGCGGCGGCAACGCGCGCCGGATTGCGGGAGAAAAAAGGATTTTCCCTGGCCGCATCTTTTTTTTATTGCATTTTCCCAATAACTGCGGCACATTCGCACCAACCGTGGGATATTTCTCACTGCACTGAAACGTTGAAAGGAGTCAAGGATATGGCTACCGCGAAGAAGGCCCCGAAGACCAAGTCTCAGATTCTGAGCGCTGTTGCCGAAGCGGCCGGCATCACAAAGAAGCAGGCGAAGGAGGCCATCGAAGCGCTTCTCGCCATTGCTTACGTTGGCGCGAAGGACAAGAAGGGTTTCATGATTCCTGGCTTGGGCAAGCTGATCAAGGTGCAGCGCAAGGCGCGCATGGGTCGCAACCCGGCCACGGGCGAGGCGATCAAGATTCCGGCTAAGACGGTCGCGAAGTTCCGTCTGTGCAAGGCCGCCAAGGAAGCGGTCCTGAAGTAAGCTGTCGAATCGGTTTACAGGAGATGGCCGCGACGCCTCGTGTGTTGCGGCCATTCTCTTTTTCTGCGAGGGGGCGCGGTTCAACGGCACGGCCGGCTGTTGGATCTGAGCGCTTCGGGCGGGAAACACCCCATGCGGATTTACGTGGATTTCGACGACGTGCTGTGTGAGACCGCCCAGGCGCTCTCCCGCCTGGCGCGTGCGATGTTCGGCCGCGACGTGCCGTTCGAGCGGATCCACGACTTCGACCTGCAGAAAGCCTTCGCGCTGGAACGCGCGCAGTACGAGGCGCTGATGGAACGCGCCCACGAAACGGAATTCCTGCTCGCTTTCCCGCCTATGCCCGGCGGCGTCGACTGCCTGCGTGCCTGGCAGGCACGGGGACTCGAGGTTGCCATTGTGACCGGCCGACCGGCCGCCACCCACCGCGCCAGCCGCGCCTGGCTGCAGCGGCACGGACTCGATGCGTTGCCGGTGATCTTCGTGGACAAATACAGCCGCGGCCATCCGTCGCCGGCGGATGCGCCGCCGACCCTGTCGACTGCCGCCCTGCTGCGCGATCCGTTCGACGTGGCGATCGACGATTCTCCCGTCGCGCTCGACGCGCTGCAACAGCGCGCCGCCGGGCGCACAATCGTCTTCGACCGCCCCTGGAACCACGCCTACGACTGCGCCAGCCCCCGCATCGCGCGCTGTTGCGGTTGGGGCGATGTCGCCCGCGCGGTGGCGTGAGATTTCGCCCCCCGAAACCACAAATGGACGAACGCCCCCCGCAACGTTTGGAGGGCACTCCACCGGGCGCGTCAGCCGCACACCTTCAGAAATCGGAACGCTGCGGGTCTGTGGTTTTGCGGTTCTTTGGCCTCTTTTTTGCGCTTCGCACCGCCGCATCCAGCGATTACACTCTCGCCCCATGACCAACGCATACCCCACCATCACCATCCATGGCCAGGTATTGCCGCCCGAGGCCATCGAGTTCGAGCTCGGCCGGCTCGTCAAGTTCTACAGCCAGCATCTGCCGGAAGAACAGGTGCGCGCGCAACTGCCGACGCTGCGCGAACGCGCGGTGGAGCAGGCCATCGGCGCGCGGCTGCTGTTCGACGAGGCGGCGCGGCAGAACCTCCCCGTGCCTGACGCGGAGGTGGACGAGCGGCTCGCGCAGATGAAGAAGCAGGTCGGCGGCGCGAAGAAATTCGAGACGCTGCTGCAGCGGCAGAAGCTGACAGAAGCTGCGCTGCGAGACCAGATCCGCGCTGGCCGCCGCGTGGACAAGCTGATCGAGCAGACCGTGGCGGGTGTGCCGGAGCCGACCGAGGCGGAGATGCGCGCGCATTTTGCCGCTCACGAGGCGGAGTACATCCGGCCTGAGCGCGTGCAGGCGCAGCACATCTTGGTGGGGTCGAAGGGGACCGGCAAGGAGGCGCGCGCCGCCGCCCAGGCCAAAATCACGGCGATTCGCGAGCGCGTGCAGGCCGGGAAGTCGTTCGCCGACGAGGCGGCTGCGCACTCCGAATGCCCGAGCGGCCGCGAATCCGGCGGCAGTCTCGGCTGGTTCGGCCGCGGCATGATGGTGCCGGCGTTTGACACCGCCGCATTCAGCCTGGCGGTCGGCGAGATCAGCGAGATCGTCGAGACGCAGTTCGGTTTCCACATCATCCAGAAGACTGGCCACGAGGAGCAGACGACCACGACGTTCGAGGATGCCCACGAGTCGGTCCGCGATTTTCTTCGCCATGCCAAGCGCGGCGCCGCGCTCTCCGCCTTCGTGGCCGAATTGCGCCGCAAGACGCCGGACATTCGTGTGGAAGGCCGTTAGGCTGATAGACTATAAGCTATTGGTTGCAGGGGCAACAGGCGCCAGTCGCCAATCTCATCGGCGTCGGCGTCGGTATCGCGATCGGGATCGAAAGAAGGCGGCGCAGTCACAGAAGGCGTAAGTCCCTTGGCGCTTTTCCCCTAACAGCCTTAACCCCTACAGCCTACCAGCCTAAGAAGAATCCTACCGGCTTCCTAGCGCTTGTTTCAGAAGTGCTTTGGTGTCGGAGGCGTTGGCACCTGCCTCGAGTGCGGCCTGCACCATCTTGCGCGCCTGGTCCTGCGGGAAGCCGAGCGCCGCGAGCGCCAGGATGGTGTCGCGCAGGGTGGCATTGCCACCCGCGGCAGCGCGGCCGGCGAGCGCCTCGACTGGGTCGATCTTGTCGCGCAGCTCCACGACGATGCGCTCGGCGGTTTTCTTGCCGACGCCGCGGACGCCGGACAGGCGCTTGCAGTTTCCCTCAGCGATGGCGGCACGCAGTTCCGCGACGCTGAGGCCGCTGAGCACGCCCAGCGCAAGCTTGGGGCCGATGCCGGAGATGCCGATCAGCAGCTCGAACATGCGGCGCTCCTCCTCGGTGGCGAAGCCGCAGAGGAGCTGGCCGTCCTCACGGATGTGGTGATGGACCAGGAGACGGCAGCGCTCGCCGATGGCGGGGAGGCGGTCGTAGGTGCCGAGCGGGATCAGCACGGCGTAGCCGACGCCCTGCACATCGAGCACCACGGAGGTGGGGTGTTTCTGGTCCAGGATGCCGTTGAGGAACGCGATCATGCGGACTCTCCCTAGATGGGTTCCTGCGCGCCGAGCGCGGCCGCGCGGATGCGGTTGTGCAGGTGGCAGATGGCGAGTGCAAGTGCGTCGGCGGCGTCCTCTTGCGGCAGCTCGGGCAGGTTGAGGATGGAGCGCACCATGTGCTGGACCTGCGTCTTCTCGGCGCCGCCGCGGCCGACCACCGCGAGCTTGACGCGCCGCGGTTCGTACTCGAACACCGGCACGCCCAGCCGCGCGCACTGTGCGAGCACGGCGCCGCGCGCATGACCCAGCAGCAGCGTGGTGCGGACGTACTTGGCGAAAAAGACGCCCTCTACTGCCACGACATCGGGGCGGTGCGCGGCAATGAGCTCCGCAATGCCGTCCTCGATCGCCAGCAGACAGGCGGAGAGGGGACGGCGGGCCGGATTGGCGAGCGTGCCGTGGTGGATGGCGGTCAGCCGGCTGCCGGCAGCCTCGACCACGCCGACGCCGGTCGAGCGCAGCGAAGTGTCCACGCCCAAAACGCGGCAGGTGCGCGGGACGACATTCTGCATGCCGCCAGTGTCGGCGCTGGGCGCACGGGTGTCAAGCGCCGGTGAAGTTGCCTTCGGTCAAGCGGAACACGAAAAGGGAGAAGGGGGCGAAGAGCACGAAGGATTATTTTGCACGCGAAACGCGCGGCAGAAACCCTTCGTGCCCTTCCCCCCATTTTCTTGTTCTTCGTGTCCGGATTGCATCGCCGTGTCGCGCCGGTGTAGAGTTGCTGGCATGCGATGGGGTCACCAACCGTCCCGTTGGGGCGATGTGGAGTGCGTGTCAGCGCTCTTCCTGACGTTTGCTGCAGTGGTGGCGCTGCCTGTGCTGACGTGGCTGCCTGGCGGCGTGCCACGGTGTCTGCTCAAGGCATGGACCGGCATTCCGTGCTTCACGTGCGGAGGATTTCGCGCATTACAGGCCTTGCTGGCCGGTGAAGTGGCCGCCGCGTTCCGTCTGCAACCACTGCTGACCCTGCTGGCGGCTGCGGCTGCGGCGTGGTGCGGATATGGCGTCACAGGCCCCCTGCTGAAAATTCCGCGCGTCCGCGTACGTCTGGCACGACGGGAGAAGGGCTTGCTTGCGGCGGGCGCGGCGCTTCTGGTCCTGTTGAACTGGACATACCTGCTGGTCGATGGGCGGTAGTTGTGCGGCGGGGAGATTCCGGCAAAAGATACTGGGCATTTTCATCGGCGGATGGCATCATTTGGCACATGACAACCGAAACGGGTCCGACCATCCGGACGATGTTCGATGCCACGGTGCGGAAAGCGTCCGAAGCCCTGGCAATACAGTTCTGCCGCGACGGCGCGTGGGTCAGCCGTTCCTATCAAGAATTCGACGACCGCGTCCGCCGTGCGGCGGAAGGGATTGGCCGCCTGGGGATCGAGCCAGGGGTCGATCACGTCGGCCTTCTGCTGGAGAACAGCCCGGCCTGGCTGGAGATCTATCTGGCCCTGGCAGGCGCCGGGGTGACGGTGGTGCCGATCGATCCGCGGTTGCGGCCGCCGGAAATCGCGTTCATCCTGGGCGACGCCCGTGTTGTAGCGCTCTTTGCGGGCAGCCGCCACCGCGAGGGGCTGGCGGAGATCCTGCCGTCCCTCCCGCAGTTGCGCAACCTGATCCTGGTGGACGACGCGACGGCGGCAGGCGCTCCTTGCGCCGGCCGTCCCTGTCAGGATTATGAGACCGCGCTGGCGCAGGCGGCGGTTCCGGCGTCCGGCGCGTGGTTCGACCGGCATCGGCCAAACCCATCGGCTGTGGCATCGATCATCTATACCTCCGGCACCACGGGCAAGCCCAAGGGGGCGATGCTCACGCACGCCAACTTCTGCGCGGACATCGACGGCTGCTTTGCCATCATCACGGACCTGGATTCAGCCGACCGCTTTCTCGTGGTGCTGCCGCTCTTCCACTCCTTTTCCTTCACCGCCAACTTCCTGATGCCGATCAGCCGCGGCAGCAGCATGCATTTTGTCGAGAGCCTGAGGTCCGTGGCGGACGATTTCCGGCGGCTGGAGCCGACGGTGGTTATGGCCGTGCCGTTGCTGATCGAGAAGATCTACGACCGGATTGAGGCAGGGATTCGCACGCATGCCTTCGCCCGTCTGCTGCTGCGGCTTGGGTTGGGGCGCTTGGTGGGGACGAAGGTGCGCCGGTCGCTGGGTGGTCGGCTGCGGTTGCTGCTGGTCGGTGGCGCGCCGTGTCCGATCCGGGTGCTGTTGGGGTTCCGGCGCCTCGGGATCGTCATCATCGAAGGGTACGGGCTTACGGAAGCGTCACCGGTGGTTACCCTTTCTCGGCCGGACGACGTGCGCCCCGGCACCATCGGCTACAAGCTGCCGAACATCGATGTGCGTCTGGTGGACCTCGACGTGAGCGGCGTCGGCGAGTTGCAGGTTCGCGGGCCGATCGTGATGAAGGGCTACTATCGCAACGAGGCCGCCACGGCCGAGGCATTCGACGGTCCCTGGCTGCGCACAGGCGACCTGGCGGCCATCGACGCGGCTGGCTACATCACCATCCGCGGGCGGCGCAAGGCGCTGATTGTCAACCGCGAGGGGAAGAACATCTATCCCGAAGAAGTCGAGCTGTGCATAGCGCGCAGCCCCGAGGTGTACGACGTCGTGGTAGTCGGCTACCAGGGCGGGGGTGAGACTGGCGAGAAAGTCGGCGCGATCCTGGTGCCGAATCTGGAGGTGATCAAGGCGCGGAACCACGGCGCGGAGCCGCCGTGGGACGAGGTTGTGGCCCGGGTGCGGCAGGCGGCGCAAGAGCAGTGCCGGGACCTGGCGGACTACAAGCATCCGCGCAAGATCGAGTTGCGGCGCGAGCCGCTCGAGCGAACCTCCACCCAGAAGGTCCGGCGCTGCGTCTACCAGGGGCAGCTCGATGTTCGCCTGGCCGGGCTGGGAACCAGCCCGGATTTATGCGATAATGAATAGATGTTCCGATTCGGGCAACAGAGCTCCCGGCGGTTGCTGTGCGCGGTGCTGCTGGCAGGCGGCATGATTTTCCCGGCGCGTGCCGCGCCGTTCGACCGAACATTTGTGTTCACGCAGCCGGACGGGACAATCATCCAACTGCATGGTCGGGGCGACGAATACGCCGCCATCTTCGAGACGACGAACGGCTATGCCGTTGTGTTCAACCACGTCACCGGCGCCTACGAATACGCGCGGCGTAACGCGGCCGGCGACACCTTGGAGTCGACGGGCGCTGTCGCGGGGAAGGATGACCCCGTTGCAGTGGGTTTGCTGCGGCACGTGCGCATCGACGCCGCCGCCCGGCGCGCCCAGACGCATGCCCGCTGGCAGTGGAAGGATCAGACGACCGGCCGCTCCGATCGCTGGCGGGCGCGCAGGGAGGCCCTGCGCGCGGCGGCAGGACCGGCCGAGGCTGCCTCGACATCAGTGGTCGCGACCGCTGCTGCGATCACGCTGTCGCCGCCGGTGGCCACGACCATCGGGTTCAAGCAGGGGCTCTGCCTGCTGGTGGATTTTAGCGATGCAACCGGCACCGTGTCGCAGGCCGAGATCGCCAACTTCTGCAACAGCGACAACTACACCGGGTTTCACAACAACGGGTCGGTTAAAAAATATTTTCAAGACGTCTCAAACCACCTGCTGACCTATTCCAACGTGGTGACTGCCTATGTCCGCGTGCCGTACCCCAAGAGCTACTACAACAACACAAGCACAGATTGCGGAACGGCGGCCAACAACCTGATCTACGACGCCATCGCCGCGCTTCGCGCGCTGCCCGGCTATGCCACGACCATCCAGCCGGCCCTGGCCGGGCTGACCGCGGACAGTTCCTCCAACGTCGTGGCCTGCAACGTATTTTTTGCCGGCAACGACAGCGGCGTCTGGGATTATGGCCTCTGGCCGCATTCGTGGGTGCTGTCCGACGTGGGCGCCCAGGCGCTGTGGTCCGGTGGCAAGAAGATCTGGAACTACCAGATTTCGAACATCGGTTCGTCACTCGAATTGGGAACATTCTGCCACGAGAACGGCCACATGCTCTGCGACTATCCCGATCTCTACGATTACGGTTCCGACTCGGAGGGCGGAGCCGGCGCGTTCTGCCTGATGGGCTACGGCCTCACGTATGGCTCGAACCCTGTGCAGATCTGTGCCTATCTTAAGCGTGCGTCCGGTTGGGCCGTGACCACCGACCTGACCGCTGGCAGTGTGCAGGCGGCGACGCTCAGCGCCTCGGCCGGGACGAATTTCAACCATTTCTACCGCGTGGTGAAGGCTGGCACGCCGACCGAGTATTTCCTGCTGGAGAACCGGCAGCAGACCAGTCATGACGCGTGGTTGCCCGCCGCCGGCATCGCCGTCTGGCACATCGATGAACTGGGCGATCGCGACAATCAGAGTCTGCTGACGAACAGTGCGCATGCCAACTACGAAGTGACGCTGGTGCAGGCCGACAACCTCTGGCACTTCGAGAACAACGTGAACACCGGCGATGCCAACGACCTGTACTACGCCGGAAACACGGCTGTCGGCTACGCCAACCGGATCGACGACACGACCGGGCCTTCCTCCGGCTGGTGGGATGGCAGCCGCTCGGGACTGATCGTCTGGGGGTTTGGTGCTCCGGCAGCGGACATGACCATCAACATGGTCTGCTGGTTGCCGCCGCAGGTGATCCTGGACCACACGACCTTGAGCTACGAGGAGTGCCTGCCGGCAAACGGCTTCATCGATCCTGGCGAACGGGTCACGCTCGACTTTGCCCTGCGGAACGCCGGCGGCTCTGACGCTTCGAACGTCGTGGCCGACCTGCTGCCGGGCGGCGGCGTGAATCTTCCGGGTGGTTCCTGCAGCTATGGCACGTTGCCGGCCGGCGGGAAAGCCGTGACACAGTCGTACTCCTTCCTGGCCGGCGGCAGCATCGGCAGTAACCTGACGGCCACGCTGCGCGTGCGCTATGACGGTGGCGGGACTGACATGGTCTCCGCCGTGTACACATTGGGGCAACTGGTGATGGTGACGAACAGCTCCCAGAATTTCGACAGCGTCACCGCGCCGGCCCTGCCGGCTGGATGGACGACCACGAAGAGCGGGGTGCAGTCGTACTGGACCACCGTGGCTTCCGGCAGCGACAGCGCGCCCAACGCGATCTTTGCACCCGATCCGGCCGGCGTTGGCGAGAGCGACCTGCTCAGCCCATCGATCTCCATTACCACGGCCGCCGCCCAGCTCAGTTTCCGCAACCGGTATCAGATGGAAAGCAGTTACGATGGTGGTGTGCTGGAGATCAGCCTCAACGGCGGCGCGTTTGCCGACATCCTTTCCGCCGGCGGCAGTTTTGTCAGCAACTGCTACAATGGATCGATCTCCCCCTCGTACCAGAATCCGCTCTTCGGCCGCACGGCCTGGACCGGCAATTCCGGCGGCTATCTTACGACCATTGCAACCCTGCCTGCTGCGGCCAAGGGGCGCAACGTGCAGTTCAAGTGGCGCTGCGGCTCGGATAACAGCATTGCGGGCGCAGGTTGGTGGATCGATACGGTGAGCGTGAGCGAGCCGACCTATGTGACGGCGGTCTGCACGTCGGCACCGGCGATTGCCTGCACGGCCATCACCAACGGCCAGATCACCCTGACGGTCAGCGGCGGTGGCGGACCGACCTTTGTTGTGGAGACCTGCACGAACTTGCTGAACCCCATCTGGAATGCCAGCACCAACACGGTAATGACGCTGCCGTTCATCTGGAGCGACACGAACGCGGCTGCTCCGGCCCGTTTCTATCGCGTGCGCCGCGGGCCTTGATCGCGCATTCGCGCCGGGGAGACAGACCGCAGTCCGGCATCGACAAGAAGGCAAATCAGATTATGATACGGGCGTTCTGGAAATCCCGTCCCCCGCGAACAGGCAATCAGGAGAGAGTCATGCACGGTGCGCACAGTCTCGTACAAACGTTGGCCGACAATGGCGTCGAGGTCTGCTTCGTCAACCCGGGCACCACCGAGTCCCATCTGCTCGACGCCTTCGAGCAGGTAAAAACCATCCGGCCCATTCTCGGCCTGTTCGAGGCCGTCTGCACCGGCGCGGCCGATGGCTACGCCCGCATGACCGGCCGTCCGGCCGCCACCGTCATGCACCATGGCGCCGGTCTGTCCTACGGCATTCCCAACTTGCACAATGCCAAGCGGGCGCGCAGTCCGGTGGTGAATATCGTGGGCGACAATACTACGGCGCACTTGAAGTTCGATCCGCCTCTGGCTTCCGACATCGAGGCGCTGGCCCGCACCGTGGGCTGGGTACGCACCTGCCGCAGCGCGGCGGACACCGGCGCGACCGCGGCAGCGGCTCTGGCTGCTGCCCGTTCGTATCCCGCGCAGATTGCGACCATTGTGCTGCCGGCCGACTGTGCCTGGGATGAAGGCGGCGTGCCGGCGCGCGTCGCCCCGCCGGCGGCGCGGGCCAGGCCCGCTGCCGATACCGTGACTGCTGTCGGCCGCGTGCTCGCCAGCAAGGAGCCGACCATCCTGTATCTGGGCGGGGAAGCCCTGACGGAGAAAGGGCTCCGGCTCGCCGGCCGCATTGCCAAGGCCACGGGGGCCCGGGTCATGGCCAATCGCGTGAACCCGCGCACGCAGCGCGGTGCCGGTCGTCTGATCATTGAGCGCCTGCCCTATCAGCCGGCCGCGGCGCTGAAGATGGTAGGCGACGCCCGGCACATGATTCTGATCGGCGCGCGCGCCCCGATCTCCTTCTACGCCTGGCCGGGACAGACGCGCAGCCAGCTCTACCCCGAGCATTGCCAGGTGCAGGTACTGGCCGACGAAGCGGCCGACAGCGTCGCTGCTCTGGAGGCGCTGGCCTCCGAAGTTCGGGCCACCGAGGCCTGCCTTCCGGTGGACGAGCGCCGCGTGCCGCCACTGCCGTCCGGGGAACTCACCCTGGAGAGACTCTGGCAGTCGTTGAACCACCTGATGCCCGAGCAGTCCATCATCTCGGACGAGGGGATCTCCTCAAGCCGCATGGGCGGCGAATGGACCATGGGCGCAGCGCCGCACGACTGGCTGAATCTCAGCGGCGGGGCCATCGGCCAGGGGATGACCGTGGCCACCGGCGCGGCCGTGGCCTGTCCGGGGCGCAAGGTTTTCTCGGTGCAGAGCGATGGCGCCGGCGTGTTTGCCCCGCAGGCGCTGTGGACGCAGGCTCGCGAGAAGCTGGACGTGGTCACCATCATCTTTGCGAACCGCTCATACAAGATTCTCCAGGCCGAATTCAAGACAGCCATGGGCAGTGATCCGGGTCCGCGGGTCAAGGCCCTGCTGGATCTGCACAACCCTCATCTCGACTGGGTGCAGCTGGCCCAGGGGTTCGGTGTCGCGGCGACACGCGCCACCACAGCCGAAGAGTTCAACCGGCAGCTCGCCGCAGCCATCCAGGGCAGCGGTCCGCATCTGATCGAGGCGCTGATCTAAATTGGTGCGCCCGCGCGGCTCTTTCCTCCGGAACAGAGCTGCCAGGCAATCACCCCTCCTCGGATGGAGTGCGGATTGATTTTTCGAAAGAAGTTTCTGCCGGGCTGCCGGTGAATAACGCAGTGGCGGCACAATAAACAGCCAGCGTTGTGCGTTTTCTAGCTGTTATCCATGCAGGAGAAGAGCCATGACCGCGCAACGATTTTCCCGGATGGTGGTTCTCGCCGTATTGGGTGGCAGTCTGGTTCTGCTGTCAACAGCGGCTTCGTCTGGCACCGTTTCGTCAGGTGCCTCCCAGAACACGACGACGGTCACAACTTATATTTACACGCCAGTGGAACATCTGTTTACGGGGACCGTGACCACCTACGATGCAGCGGCACAGACTCTCACGATCAGCGGACACATTCCGTTTCACCGCGAGACAGTCGAGAAGGTTGTGTCGCGGGGCACGCCGGCGCCTAAGGACACGAAGCCGTCGGTCAAGGACGCGGCCGTAACTTTTCACGTGCCCGCTACCTGCACCGTCGTGCTGACCAACAAGCCGACAGCCCATTTGACAGATTTGCAAAGCGGCCTTGCGGTCGACGTTGAATACCAGAAAGTCGTCTCCAACGGCACCACGAATCTGGTGGCCAGCACCATCCGTTCGCAGGCCAAGCATCCGTACGACACGCTGGAAAAGGCGGCGAAGAAATAAAATGGTGTGCGGCGGATTCAGGGGGCCAGGGTAAGTTTGGCAATCGGATAGCCGTAAAATTGGGGCAAATGCGGACACGAAGAGGGAAGAAGGAATCACAAAGAAAAGGAAGGCATGTTGTTGTTTTCGACGCAGCAAGGCGGCGCCAATGCCGCACTTCGTGCTCTTCCGCGATCCCTTCTCGACCTTCGTGACTGATTCAGCTGCGGCCACACGGTTTCTTATGTTGCTCTAGCCGCCCCACCTGTACTGCCGGTGGTCGTGGATGTGGCGGGTGTGGGTGTGGATCAGGTTGTTGGCTTCCAACAGGTCATGGTTGGTGAGAATCTCCTCTGGCGTGCCGCTGGCAGCCAGGCGACGGTCTTGGCCAAAGACGTACACCACGTCGGCGATGTCCGCCAGGATGTGCAGGTCGTGCGTGGCGATGACCATCGTGCGCCCCTGATGCACGGCGTCGTGTAGCCGTTCGATCAGGTGCGTGGCGGTGCGCGGGTCGAGCCCGGCCGTGGGTTCGTCCAGCAGCAGCACCTCGGGCTCGATGGCCAGCGCCGTGGCAAAGGCGACCTTGCGCTTTTCGCCCACACTCAGCCGGTGCGGTGGACGATCCAGCAGCGCCTCCAGGTGAAATTCCTGTGCGAGCGCCTCAACGCGGCGCTCGATGGTGGCAGCATCGATCCCGAGCTGCAGCGGCCCGAAGGCGATGTCCTCGCGCACAGTCGGGCAGAAGAGCTGCACGTCGGGGTTCTGAAAGACGAGCCCCACGCGGCGGCGGAAGTCGAGCGCGAAGGCTTCGTCCTGCAACGCGGCCTCGGTCAGCTCCTGCCCGGCGAAACGGATGCTGCCACGTTGCGGAAAAGCCAGCCCGTCCAGCAGGCTCAGCAGCGTGGATTTTCCCGAGCCGTTCGCGCCAATCAGCGCCACGCGCGTACCGGTTTCGATTGTTAGGTCCACGCCGCACAGCGCCGGGACACGGCCCGGATAGGCGTAATGAACATCGCGGCATTCGAATAGGGTCATGAATTCCTCGTTTCACCGCGAAGGACGCGAAGGCGCGCGAAGGGGGTAGGTTGGGTGGTTCCGTACAACACGTTGCATGCCGGCTTTCAGCACTTCTGCGGCAACCATCTCGACATCCATTCTTATCACCTTCGCGTTCCTTCGCGTCCTTCGCGGTAAAAACAGGCCTGTATTTATCGCAAGGTAGTTAGCGCTAAGCACACAAATGTTACACAAGCCAGCCACACCCAGTCCCGTGGTTGCGTGCGAAACCGGTCCAACGTCATGGGTTCGCCGCGGAAGCCGCGCGCGAGCATGGCGCCGTAGACCTGCTCGTTCAACGCGCAGGAGCGCGCCCAGAGCTGGCCGATGTTCCAGGCCACGACGCGCCGCCCCTGCCAATGATGGAGCCGCGCGCCGGACCGGCTGCGGATGGCGAGGTAGGTGTGCTCCACCAGTTCGACGAACAGGTAGATGTAGCGGTGGCAGATGCCGAGGATCATCACGAAAATCTGCGGCACGCCGAACGCCCGCAGCGCCTTCAGCAGCGCGGCGTGGCGGGTGGTCAGGCTCAGCAGCACTGCCAGCGAGACCGACACAGTCACGCGGCCGACGAAAAAGATTGCCGCTCGGAGGCCGGGCTGTGTGATGTGGAAGATGCCGACGGATGCGGCAATCTTTCCGGGCGACACGAAGCTGAAGAGCGCCGGGATTGCAATGGCCAGGGAGAACAACGGGATGAACACCCACGTGCGCACGAGGAAGAAGCCGAGGCGCAGACGGGACAGCACGGCCAGCAAGGGGCAGACCAGGTAAAGCATGCCGAGCACAGGGAGTGTCCGGGCGAACATCGTTGCCAGCAGCAGAAACAGCACGCTCGCGAGTTTGACGCGCGGATCGAGTGCTTGCAGCAGGCCGGGCAGTGAGGCCGTCTCTTCTGCGAAGACCGCCTCCTTCAAGAACGTAAGCGCGCCCCGGATGGAGCGGGCCACAAAATCGCCGGCCAGACCGGAGCCTCGTCGCCTCTTATCGCACATCAGTCTCCCTTCTTCGCGAGGAGCCTCCCCAACAGCCATGTGATGCCAACGATCAGGGCGACTCCCAGAACGGCAGACACGATATAGGCGACGCTCAGATGTGTCATCCCCTTTTCTTCCCACCCTTTGAAGGCGTAGTCAGGCATGGGAGCTTTCCAGAGTTCCCCCAGTCTGGACAATCCCTGCGGGACGTACCCGATCATCTTCTGGAATTCGTCGGCACTCCACTCGCCCCAGGCGCTTCCGGCCTTGAATTGGTCCGGCAGGATCAGACCCAGTGGCGAAAGGATCACGAGCACTCCCAAACCGATCCAGCATTTGGTCATGGTCTTCATGCGCGTTCCTCCTGACCGAGTAGTTCCGGCTCATGTTTCTGGAGATACTTCACCACCAGCGCTGTGACGACTGCCTCCACCCAGCCGAAAATCAGCAGATGTTCGCCAACCATGGCTGTCACGGAGATCTTGATGCCATAGGGACAATACAGCGCTTGCCCTTCCGCCGTGTGGTGGAAGAACGGTTGCAGGCCGAACTCTACGCCGGCAAACAGCGAAGCCGCGACAATCCCCACGTACCCGGCAATGCCGGCGGCGATGACCCTGCGTTTCGAGCCCCGCGGCGCCCCATGTCCAATCAGGCGATACACGCCATATCCGACAACCGGCAGCACCACGGCCATGTTGAAGCAGTTGGCGCCGAGGGCCGTGATGCCGCCGTCGCCGAACAACAGTGCCTGGATCGACAGCGCCACCGTAATCGCAATCATGGCTGCCCACGGACCGAGCAGGATGGCAACCAACACCCCGCCGACTGCGTGCCCGGTCGAACCGCCGGGGATGGGCACGTTGAACATCATCACCACGAAACTGAACGCCGCGCCGATGGCCAGCAATGGAACCTGCTTCGTCCGCAACGTCTTCTTGACGATGCGTGAGGCGGCGATCCACAGCGGGAGCATGACCGCATACAATGCGCCACTGGTGGGCGGACCGAGATAGCCGTCGGGAATGTGCATTCCGGGTCAATCCTTTGACAATACTTGCAAATGGATCGGAGTCGGGATCGCTATCGGAATTGGGGTCGATGCCTGTGGAATGCGGATGGCATGCGCTTTCCCAGTTGCAGGGCAGCCGCTTTTCGATCCCGATTCCGATAGCGACCTCGACCCCGATGCGGCGGGGTGGCTTGGGTCATGGAAAAATTGAGCATGTTACCCACATTCGCAGGACTCTATAGACTGTAGGTATGCCTGACAGCCTTCAGTCTTCGGCCTACTAGCCGCCTAAATTCGTTGCCAGTGGTGGTGACGGTCAGCTTGCCGTGCTTGACACCCTTGGCGGTGACGAGCCGATCCGCGAGGTGGCGCACGACGTCGGCGCGGCCGCGCACAGCCAGCACCTCCATGCAGGTGTGATGGTCGAGGTGGACGTGCAAAGTGGCAATGATGATGTCGCCGTGGTCGTGCTGGATGTCGGTCAGCAGCGCCTGAATGTGGGGCTGGTGGTGGTCGTAGACCAGCGTGACGGTCCCGGCGATCGGCTGGTCGCCGGCTTCGGCGTGCCACTCGACCAGGCGGTTGCGCACAAGGTCTGCGACGGCCTGCGAGCGGTTGGCATACCCCTTGGCCCGGACAAAGGCGGCGAACTGCCGCGCCAGCGCGACGGGCATGGAAAGACTGAAGCGGGTGAGGGTGGGCGACTTTTTCACGGTGGTCGGTGTTACGACTTAATATAATAGTAACACCGAGATGCAGGAGCGTCAAGGATGACAGGCACCAGCGAGGTGTCAGGCGGCAAGAAAGCGGCAGATGTCTTTGTCCGCAGGGAGCGATCAGGGCTGGCGAGTTACACGTTCGCTTCGGCACGTTCCATCCACGATTCGACCAGGTGGTAGATCACTGGGAGTACCACGAGGGTGAGGACCATGGACGACAGCAGTCCGCCGAGGACGACCGCCGCGAGCGGGCGCTGGATCTCCGAACCGCTGCCCGTGGCGTAGAGCATGGGCACCAACCCGAGCAGCATCGCCAGCGCCGTCATCAACAGGGGGCGGAACCGGAGGGCGCATCCCTTTCGGACCGCCTCCGCGGTGGTGAGTCCCTCACGGCGCAGTTGGTTGAAGAAGGCAACCAGCACGACACCGTTGCCCACGGCCGTGCCGAAGAGGGCGATGAAGCCGATGGCAGCCGAGACGCTGAGGTTGATCTTGAACAGGACCATGGCGAGAATGCCGCCCACTAGGGCGAACGGGAGGTTGGCGAAGACCATGAGTGCGCTGCGGATCGTGCCCAGCCCGGAGAAGAGCATGAGGAAGATCAGGCCCACAGAAACCGGCACGACAATGCCGAGCCGCTTCATGGCGCGCTGCTGGTTTTCGAACTGGCCGCCGTATTCGAGGAAGTATCCGGTCGGAAGTGTGGCGGCCATGGATTTGACCCGCTGCTGAACCTCCGCCACGAAACTGCCCATGTCCCGGCCGCGGATGTTGCACTCCACGACCACGCGCCGCATCCCCTTCTCGCGGCTGATCTGGGCCGGGCCCTCCACCTGCTGAATGCGAGCAAGTTGCGCCAGCGGAACACGGGTGCCATCCGGAGAAGTCACCAGTAGTCTTTCCAGCGCAGCGATGTTGGCGCGGTCCTTCTCGGGGTAGCGCGCGACCACCGCAAAGCGCATCTGTCCTTCGATGACGGTGGTGGCGACCTTGCCGCCAACGGCGGTTTCGATCAGGTCGTTGATGTCGGCGACATTGATCTTGTGGCGCGCGATGGCCTTGCGGTCTACGACGATCTGAACCTGGGGCGCGCCGGAGATCTGTTCGACCTTTACGTCCTCGGCGCCGCGGATGCCACCCATGATCGCGGCGATGCGGTCGGCCTGCGGTTTGAGCATCTCCAGGTCCGGGCCGAAGATTTTCACGGCCAAGTCGCTCTTGACGCCGGAGATCAGCTCGTTCACGCGCAGCGCGATCGGCTGCGAAAACGAGAGGCGCACGCCGGGAATGGCGGCGAGTTCCTCCTTCATGGCCGCGACAAGTGCCTCCTTGGTGCGACCGGTCTTCCACTCCTTCTCCGGGTGGAGCATGATGACGAGGTCGTTCTGTTCAGGTCCCATGGGGTCCTCGGAGATCTCGGCGCGGCCGGTCTTGGTGACAATGGTCTTGATCTCGGGGAATTTGGAAAGGCGTTGCTCCATGGCGGTGCCGACAGCCACGGAACCATCCAGGGAGGCAGAGGGGAGGCGCACCACGTTGATCGCAATGGCGCCCTCGTCCAGTTGGGGCAGGAACTCGGTTCCCAGGAACGGCACCAGCGCCAGGGTGGCGCATAGGACGGCCACGGCCAGGCCCACGGTTGCCCAGCGGAACCGCAGTGCCAAGGCGAGTACGGGTTCGTACAGCCGCTTCAGGATGCGGATGGAGAAGTTGTCGCGCGTGGTCTTGTGGCCGTGCAGGAAGAAGGAACAGAGCACGGGGATGATCGTGAGTGCAACCAGCAGCGACCCCAGAAGGGCGAAGCACATGGTCAGCGCCAGCGGCCGGAACATCTTGCCCTCCATCTGTTCCAGTGTGAACAATGGCAGGAAGACAATGATGATGATCAGGATGGCGAAAATGACCGGTCGGGCCACCTCGCCTACCGCCTCCTGGATGATCAGCATTCGCGGCGTACCGGAATTGCGGCGCTCGGTGAGATGGCGGGCGATGTTTTCGGCGACGACAATGGAGGCATCCACCACCATGCCGATGGCGATGGCCAGGCCGCCGAGGCTCATGAGGTTGGCGCTGACGCCCTGCCAGCCCATCATGATGAAGGTGAAGAAAGCCGTGAGCGGGAGCGAGAGGGCCACGATCAGGGCGCCGCGGAAGTTTCCGAGGAGGACGAAGAGGACAAGCACCACAAAGAAGGCGCCTTCCTTCAGGGCGTTGCCAACCGTGGCAATGCAGGCCTGAATCAGGGATGTGCGGTCGTAAAAAGGCTTGATGTGGACGTCCTTGGGCAGGCTGGCTTGAATGGCGGGCACTGCCTTCTTGACACTGTCCACAACCAGCTGCGAGTTGGCGCCGCGCAGCATGATAGCCATGCCGGCAACGGTTTCGCCGCGGCCATCCTGCGTCACCGCGCCCTGCCGGGTCTGCGGGCCGATCCGCACATCCGCCACGTCCTTGAGGAAGACGGGGGTGCCGTCCTTGGCGAGCAGGACGATGTCCTGGATATCCTCGATGCTGGTGATCATGCCCACGCTGCGCACGTAGGCCTGTTCCCAGTCCGTGACGATGAAGTTGCCGCCCGCGTTGGCATTGTTGCGTTCCAGGCCTCCCAGCACATCCTGAAGGGTCAGGTTGTACTTCTGCAGGCGCGCGGGGTCCACGAGCACATGGTACTGTTTGACAAACCCGCCGA
This sequence comes from uncultured bacterium, assembly GCA_903916675.1. Lineage (GTDB taxonomy): Bacteria > Verrucomicrobiota > Kiritimatiellia > RFP12 > CAIWXQ01 > CAIWXQ01. The sequence goes on from CAIWXQ010000018.1 coordinate 94,394, forward strand.
AGCTGTTCACCTCGTTGACGCCTGTGATGGTGCGCAGTTGGGGCGCGATCAGCCAATCCTGGATCGTGCGCAACTCCATGGTGGATCGGCGGTCGCTTTCCATGGTGTACTGGTAGATTTCACCCAGTCCGGTGCTGATGGGGCCCATTTCGGGCTCCACGCCTGCGGGAAGTTGTTCTCGTGCAGCCTGCAGTCGTTCGAACACCAGTTGGCGGGCGAAGTAGATGTCGACATCGTCCTCGAACACGACAATGACCTGCGACAGGCCAGCCTTGGACATCGAACGAATCTGACGGACCTTGGGCAGGCCCTGCATGGAGAGTTCGACGGGAAACGTGACGCGTTGTTCGACGTCCACGGAAGCGAGTCCGGGAGCGTCGGACAGAACCATCACCTGCACGTTGGTGACGTCCGGGAAGGCATCGATGGGCAGCGCCTTCCAGACCAGGATGCCGGCGATCGTCAGGACCACGAAGGCCATGACGACCAGTAGCCGCTGTGTAAGGATGAACTTGATGAGTTGTTTCATGACAAGGTTCTCCGGAGGACGGTGGGATTAATCCGCGCAGCCCGCTCCCATCTTGGAACGCAGCACGTCGGACTTGAGAACAAATGCGCCCTGCGAGACGATGGTCTGGCCGGGCACAAGACCGGTCAGAATCTCGACACCTTCGGCGAACTCGCGGCCCTTGGTGACGTTGACGCGCAGGTAGTAGTCGTCCTTCATGTGGGTGAAGACGAAGTCCGTCCCCTCATCGGACAGGATCGCGGTCCGCGGAACGGCCAGCACCTCTTCGCCGGTGCTCACGAGAATGCGCCCCTGGCAAAACATCCCCGGAAGCAGGCGGCGGTCGCGATTGTCGACAACTGTGCGCACAGGAACTGTGCGTGTGGATTCGTCGATCACCGCGCCAACGTGGTTCATCTGGCCGCGGAATACCGTGCCCGGAAAGGCCGGGACGAGGATCTCTGCGGGGAGACCTTCGGGGGGGCGCTTCGTCAATAGAAGAGCCAGGTCACGTTCGTACACGCCGGCCCACATCCAGACGCTGTCGAGGTCGGTAACACTCATGACGTCCTTGCTGGGATCGGTAAGCTCCCCCACAACGGCGTGCTTCTCGATGACAGTGCCGTCCATGGGGGCGCGCACGGCGAGTGCGCCACTGACGGTGTTGTGGTTGGTGTGAGTCGCCGCGGCGATTTCCTCCTCGGAAACGCCGAGCGCATGGAGACGTTGTTCAGCCGCCTTGCGGGCGGTTTGATATTCCTGGAAGCGCATCTGCGCCTCAATCATCTCGCTTTCGGCGCCGATCTTCTGTTCGTAGAGTCCCTTTTCGCGCTGGAACGTCTTTCCCGAGAGGGTTTCAAGGGTGGTGTTGCGTTCGTAATCGCTGATGGCCTGGCCGAGTTCGACGCTCTCGATCGTGAAGAGAATATCGCCCTTCTTGACCTCGGCGCCGATGTCGACGTTGACGGTGCGGATCACGCCGGGAATCCTGGGGCTGACGTGCACGGCGGCATTCTCGTTCCTTCGGATTTCGCCGGTGACGTTGATCGCCGTTGTCATGCGGCGGCGTGTGGCCGTGGTGATCAGCACGAGGCCGGTGTGAGAACCCTCGGTCGCCTTCACGAGTTTGGGGTCCAGTTTGACGACGCCGACCTCGTACCGGCACTCGGCGCATTCGATCGTCAGTCCATGCGGGCACTTGTCCTGCATGACCTGTTCGACGGTCAAGGAACCCACAGCGCGTTCCTGTTCCTTCTCGCCTTCGTTACGCTTCGCGGCGGATTCCTTGCCGCAACCGGCGACGCCCCAGATGCCCAAGGCGGCAACACACGCAAACAATCTGATGCTGACTTGCTTCGACATGGTGGTTTCTCCGTAGGTTTGTTTCATTTGTTGTCAGACGCGGACAGTGTGCCGCCGATAAGTCTTTCCAGCTCGGTTAGGGCCTGATGCACCGACACCAGGGTTTCGAGATACTCGGTTTGCCCGTCAAAAAGGGTGCGACGCGCATCGAGAAGGTCCAGATAGGTATACTTGCCCTGGGCGTAACCGGATTGGACGGCATCGAAGACGGTCTTGGAGCGTGGGAGCACGTCGTTCTTGAGTGTCGTACTCCGCCGAAGTGCAGTTGCGAAGATCTGATAGGCCTCCGTGAGTGCCGCGGTAGCGTCGAGTGCCGCGGCGCGACGTTGGTTTTCGGCCTTTTCGACGAGGATGACGGCTTCATGCACCCGGCCCTGATTGCGATCAAACAGGGGCAGCGGCACGGAAATACTGGCCACGAAGGCATGGCTGTCCATATCGGAGAAGCGACGTACGCCCCCGCCAATCGTGACATCCGGCAGGCGCGCGGCCTCCTCCTGGGCCAGGACGGCCTTTCGCTGTTCGACTTCCGTTGCCCAACGCGACAGGTCCGGGTTGGCCGACAGACGACCCGTCAGGGTTGGCAGGTCAGAAACTGCGGGGAGTACGAAGAGGTCTCCGCGCACGCGTTCGAAGCGCGGGGTTACTGTCCCCCACATAGCGGACAACCGGATCCGAGCAGTTTGAAGAACCTGTTGCGCGCTATCGAGGAGCGTCTGTTGTTGCGCCAGGAGTATTCGAGCCTTTTCCTCGTCCATGGGCGAGGCGCGGCCGGCGCGCACTCGTTCCGCCACGGCCTTGACGAAAGCATCGGCAAGTGCGCACGATTCGCGGGCCAGTGCCAGGCGTTCCTGGGCACCCTGCACGGCGACGAACCGGTGGGAGGTCTCCGCCCGGATATCCAGGCATCTTGCCTCGAAGTCGAAAACCGTGAGTTGCCGGTCGGCCTCGGCAACGCGCAGGCGCTTGCTGCGTTTGCCCCCGAGTTCCAGTCGTTGCTCGAGTTGCACTGTGTATTCGGCGGCATCGAATCCGCTGACCTCCTTGCGTCCACCGAAATTGGCCGCTTCCACCGACAGGTCTGGATTCGGTCGCAAACCCGCTTGGGTAACGCGGCCATCGGCGGCATGCATGTCCAGGTTGGCTGTTTGGATGCCAGGATGTCGTGCTTGCGCAAGGTTGATCGCTTCCGCAAGCGACAGGTCGCCAGCGGGTTCATTTGTGAGACTGGCCGCGTATCCTGTGAGTGTCGCCCCAAGACAGAGGCAGACAAGAAACAGGGGTGCGTTTCCGTAGTGAGGGAGACGGATCGTCATCCAAACTACCAATGGAAGGCGGGGAGAAAAGCGTTTATTCATAAGACTCCTTCTTGAACCAGTACGGTATGACGGGCAGGCCGTGCAGACTGGGGGCAGGTGCGGTGGCGGAGACAAGACGGCGCAGTTCCGCCGGGCGGATAGCGCACGGGTGTCCGGCCGGAACCGGTAATGCGCGGCTGACGCCGCGATGACCGTCGGCGCGGTCTAGGCAGTGGGCGGACGGAAGATGTCCGCGACCAGCAGCAGATCGGGTGGCGCGCGGTGCAGTGGGAAGACCAGCTCGTTCGCTTTGTCTATGTTCGGCATGGCGCAGGAGGCGTGAAAGGGGGTGGGCAGATGACAGAGGCAGGCGCAGTCTGCGGAATCGCATTCGTTCGCGCAGTCATCCGTCGTTCCGGTCGTGGACAGGAACGCCAGCGTCAGGACCAGCAGGCACAGGAAGGCAGAGGTTACAGCGACCAGAAGCCGCTTTCCTGCCTGCCTGGCAACGGATTTGGCAAAAGAGGTGGCGTGGTCCAAACGCATGGCCGAGAAGCTACCACAGGGATGGGGTCATGTCCAGTTGGCACCGATCTGAAGAGTTCCAGATACGAATACACTTTGCGGCTGGCATCCGCCACCGGCGCGCGCTACGCTTTTCCCATGAAGCACAGCAAGCATCGCATGGAGATCCTGGCGCGTGGCGTGTGCGTCGTGAATGGGCAGTTGCTCCTCTGCCACAGCCGCGACGCAACGAACACGTATCTGCCGGGCGGACACGTCGAATTCCGCGAACCGGTTCGCGCGGCGCTGGAGCGCGAGATCGCGGAGGAGCTGGGGTTGCGCGCAAAGGCCGGAAAATTTCTCGGGTGCGTGGAGCATGTTTTCCGCCAAAAGGGCGTGTGGCACACGGAGATCAACCTCGTGTTTGCGCTGCGAATCCCGGGTTTGCGGCCCGACGCGCCGCCGCCCGCGCAGGAGGAGTGGATCGAGTTTCGCTGGACGCCGCTGGCGAGACTGCGGCAGGCAAAACTGGAGCCGGCGGCGCTGGTCTTGCACCTGCCACGCTGGCTGCGTGGCGCGCCGGGGTTTGCCGGAACCGAGGAGGGCTGGCGCACCTAGCAGCCCGTTGGAAACCGGCTCGGACGGCGCCTCGCCCTCCATGAATTTGAGGAATCGCTCTTTTTGGAGGGCGGCGCGCTGTCGCCGCCGCATGACTCAGCGCCGGCAGGCGGATCGTTGGAGGGGCGCCGGCCTCGGCGCCCGCGGGATGGCAATCCACATGCGCATGGACGCGGCGGTCGGGGCCGACCGCCCTCCAGAAGATGCGCTGCCCGCCTTGACGTTTCCGCCGCAAAAGGCCCATCATGGAAGCCGCATGAGAACATGGGCTGCAATTTTCCCCTTGGTCGTCTTCGGCCTTGCCGCGCAGGCACAGGAAGCGAAGATATCCGCGACCAATCCGCCGGCGGCGGCGGTTGTTGCGGCGACCAATGCGCCAGTTCGCGTGATTCCCGCCGAGATTCTGCATGAGCTGCTGCGGCTGACGAACGACTTCGTGCTGATCGATGTCATGGCACCTCTCTATTACCAGGATTTCCACATCAAGGGCGCCATGTCTATCCCGGAGCCGGAGCTGGCGGAGACGGTGCGCGACTGGCCGCGCGGCCGCCGGATCGTGGTCTACTGCCTCGACAAGGAGTGCGACACCAGCCGCGTCGCGGCCCGCGCGCTCATGCTCATGGGGTTCAGGGACGTGCTGCAGTACGAGGGTGGCAAGCGCGAATGGCGCGACAAGAAGTTCGAAGCCGTGGGCAAGGGGAAGCTGCTGGATTGAGGGGCAAGGCTGTTAGGATGAAGCCTGTTAGGCTGCTAGGTTATGCGTCCTCCCGCTTTCCACAGAGGCTTGCCGGGGTAGGGACGGTTCTCCGAACCGTCCGCGGACGCCTCGGAGAGGCGTCCCTACCCGGGTCATGGTATGCATATCTGTAAGATACAATCAGGCAAACAACCATGACAACCTGGCAAATCCTTCACAACAGCAAGGTCTGGGTCCAACACGTCGAGGTTGCCTCGAGCATGTTCGCCCGTATGCGCGGCCTGATCGGTCGGCGCGAATTGCCGGCTGGGCACGGTTTGCTGATCGAGAATTGCGGCTCGATCCACACAATCGGCATGCGCTTCCCGATTGACGTGGTCTTCCTCGACCGCGACTGGCGCGTGCGCCGCATCTGCCGCCACGTGCCGCCCGGCCGGCTGATGGTCTGGTGCGGCTGGCTCGGCCTGCGCGCGCTGGAGGTCGCCAGCGGCTGGTTGCCTCTGGACGGCGTGGAGGTCGGTGCGAAGATGGAGTGGCAAGAAGCCAGTGAACAGTAATCAGTGAGCAGTGGCCAACGACGGAGTCTCTGCACTGCTCACTGGTTACTGGTTACGCCCACTTCGTCCGTGCCAACGCCAGCACGGTCTGATCACCCGCACGAAGGATGCGGTGGAGGATGGCGCCATTCTCCGCAGGTGCGGCCTGTGTAAGCACGGTGTCGCCGTGTTCTGCGCCCTGGCGGTAGAGAATTTCCAGCTCCGTGAGGCGGCGACCGGAAACGGCTTTTGCGGGGAACGGCTCGAAGAGCCACTCGACGTAGCGCGCGTTGTTGACGTGATGGTTCAGATCGAGGTCGCTGCGCCGCACGGGGAGTGTGGCAGACCAGGCAGGGCACGTGAGTTCCGGCAGGCGCGTATCGTCCGGCAACAGAGCTGGTGGCTGGTTTTGCGGGACAAACGGTGCGAGGTTCTCCGGCACGCGGCAGATGCGGCGCGAGGCAAGGTTGACGTAGAGCCATTCGCTGGAAGCGCGCAGCAGTTCCGCGCCGCCGGCGTCGCGCGCAATGAACTCGCGCAGGGCGATCAGCCGGCCGCGCACGCCGGCTGGCCAGGTCTGGATTGTGACCGTCTCGCGCCAGGCGGGCTGGCGCAGCAGGCGTACGCGCAGCCGGGAGAGCATCCAGGTATGGCCGTGTTGCTGCAGCGTGGCAATGTCGAACCCTAGGTGCCGCGCATGGTTCCCCGCGGCCTCCTGCAGGTAGTCGCAGAGCATGGCCGGGCCGGCGCAGCCGGATGCGTCCATCTCGTAGGCGCGCACAGTGAAGGGTTCGTGCCAGATGCGCTGGATGGGATTAATAGGCATTGGTTGTCGTCTCATGGTAGCGTCGGCTGTATCAGCCGCCGTCGGCGTGTGACATACGCGCCGCTACCAATCTGCCGCAGACATCTGCAGTAGCACCAGATGATTGCAGAACCGCGATTGAGAGTCTAGTGTAGGCGCAATGTCGAGTGACGAAAAGAACGTGCCGGCCCTTTCCAAGCCCGCCTGGATCCGCGTGCGGGCGTCGGAAGGCGGGGCGTATGCGGAGACGCTCAGCCGCCTGCGCAGCCATCGGCTGCACACGGTCTGCGAGGAGGCGCTCTGTCCGAACCGCGGACACTGCTGGTCGCACGGACGCGCCACGATCCTGATCCTGGGCGACCGGTGCACGCGGCGCTGCCGGTTCTGCCACGTGGACAAGCGCGAAGTGTTGCCGCCGGATCAGGACGAGCCGGCGCGCGTGGCTGCGGCAGTGGCTGCCAGCGGCCTGCGGGAGGTGGTGCTGACGTCCGTGACGCGCGACGATCTGCCCGATGGCGGCGCAGCGCTCTGGGCCGAGACGATCCGGCGCGTGAGTCAGATAGATGTGGCAGGGACACAGAGGGCACAGAGGAATACTGAGGGCACTGAGGCTCCAGCGGGCACTTGCAGTCCTTTCGGCCTGCAAGGCCGCCCGCTTCCTCAGGGTGCGCAATCTTCCTCTGTGATCTCTGCGTCCACCCCACTGTCTACTGCTCGCATCCTCGTCGAGGTGCTGGTGCCGGATTTCGGCGGGTGCGCGGCAGCGGTGCGGCTGGTGTGCGAGTCGCGGCCGGCGGTCTTCGGCCACAACCTCGAGACTGTGTCGCGTCTCTACCCTGCGGTGCGGCCGGAGGCTGACTACGCGCGGTCGCTGAACGTGCTGCGAATTGCCGCCCGGTCCGGGCTGATCACCAAGACCAGCCTCATGCTTGGCATGGGCGAGACGCGTGAGGAGATTGAGCAGACGCTGCGCGACGCCCGCGCGGCCGGCGTGCGCATCCTGTATTGTGGACAATACCTGCAGCCCACGCGCGAACATCTGCCTGTAGCGCGCTACCTGCCGCCTGCCGAGTTTGCTGAGATCGGCGAAGTGGCGCGACAAATTGGCTTCGACTTCGTCGCCAGCGCGCCGCTCGTGCGCAGTTCCTACCATGAGGAAGGGCAGTCTGCTTTTGTGCGGCAGGCGCGGTAAGAACCGTTTTCAACGAACATCCAAGGGAAAATCAGAGGCTGTTCATCAAGGCGATTCGTTACCTTCTCGCGATTGCGGCCCTGGTCGGCTTGTTGTGCTGGCTGCTGTCAATGGATTGGCCGCACCCGGCAAAGCGCCAACCTGGCGGACAGACTGCGCGCGCCGCGCAGTCTGCGCCGGTCAAGTTCGGCACGATTGTGCGCTCATCAGTTGCAGCCGCTTCTTCCGCCGCAGTGCTGCCGGGTCCGGTCTGGCATCCGTGCCGCTCTCCGGGGCTGGAGACCTCCGCGGGTTGCGGGCAGCCGATTCTGGTGAAAACGGACCGGATGGAGCCGGGCACGATGGAGTTGACCTATGCCCTGCCTGCGCCGGTTGTGATGGCGAGTGTTGCCGCGTCGGCAGAAGATGCGGGCTGGGAGCGGGTGCGGCTGGCCAATGCGCCGTTACTCGGGCGGGTGGGCGCGCCTGTGCTGCCGGTTGTGCCGGTGCGGCTGATTGTGGCGCACGGGTATGAGGTGGAGAGCGTGGAGGTTGTGCGCGAACGGCCCATGACGCTGCCGGGAGCGCACCGCATCGAGCCGCGGCAACCACCAGTGCCGATAGTGCTGGGCGCCCGGTCGAAATCCGCGCCGCCGGATCCAGCGATTTATCTTTCTGACGAACCGTATCCTGCTCTGACGCACACGATGATCGGTGTCCAGAAAAAGCGCGGGATGTCCATCCTGATTCTAAACCTGCATCCGGTGGCCTATCATCCGGCCAGCGGGAGGGTGGTGTGGTATGAAATGCTCACGCTGAAAGTGAAAGCCGGGCCGGTAGCGCTTCGCAAGGGGTCGTTGCCGTATCGGCCCGACCCGATCCGCCCCCTCACGGAAGGCACGGAGAACCCGGAGATGCTCGCCGCGGGCGGGTATGCGCTGCTGGCAGGCGGCGGCGTGGAGCCGCTGGGGAGCCTGTGCCGCGCCGGGGTCACCAACCAGTACGTGGTGGTGACGAGCGCGGCGATCGCGAAGGCAACCACGGATGTGACGATCCGGGACCTGGTGGCACACAAGCGGGCGCGGGGGATCAGCGCGGCCATCGTAACGATCGAGGACGTGCTGTCCGGCTACCTCGGCGTGGACAATGCCGAGAAACTGCGCAATTTCATCACGGATGCCTACAGCCTGTGGGGCACCGACTATGTTCTGCTGGGCGGGGACGTCAATGTAATCCCTATGCGGTGCCTGTGGACCCGCTGCCTGGACGAAGGCACCACCTGGTACGAGGATCAAATTCCATCGGATCTCTATTTCCAGTGTCTGGACGGCAGCTTCAACTCGAACGGCAACGACAAATGGGGCGAGGAGACCGACGGCCTGAACGGAACCGACGTGGACCTGATGGCGGAGGTGTACATCGGCCGGGCATCGGCCGGGAATGATGCGGAGATGGCTAACTTTGTCTACAAGACGCTGGCCCACGAGAATGAAAGCAGGGACGCCGTCCACCTGCGCACCGCGCTTATGGCCGGGGAATACCTCGGGCCGTATCCCAACTGCTACGGCGACGACCAGATGGAGGAGATTGTGCAGGGATCGAGCCTGTGGGACTATACAACCATGGGATTTGTGGCGAATCCACGCCTGCAACTGACCCGGCTGTACGACCGGCAGCGCGTCTGGTCCGGCAACGACATGATCAACGCGCTCAATTCTAATGCGTATGGCATTGTCAACCATCAGGGGCACGCCAATGCGGCTTATGACATGCGGATCGGCAATGGAAATGTGGACGCGCTGACCAACACGCAGGCCTTCTTTGCGTATTCGCAGGGGTGTGATTCAGGAGCGTTCGACACCGACTGCATCGCGGAGCATTTCACGACCGCCACGCGGTACGGCGCCTATGCGGTTGTCTTCAACTCCCGCTACGGTTTTTTTTACTCGCAGAACACCGACGGTCCAAGTCAGCACCTGCACCGTTCCTTTTGGGACGAGCTGTTCCGGCATGGCATCCAGAACCTCGGCGTACTGAACGCGAAAAGCCACGAGGACAATATCTGGGCGCTGGGCGAAACCGAGATCCGCTGGTGCATGTACGAAACCAACCTGTTGGGCGACCCGGAGACGCCGCTGAACACGCCGCAGGATGCCGCGTTTGCGATCATGATCCTGTGAGGAGTATCCGTCGGACGCAATGGGCGTGCGCCGTGCTCTACATCCCCAGCCATGTGAACACGGCGTAGCCAGCGAGGGAGAAGAGCAGGACCAGCAGCGTCGGGAGGGCGAGGAGCCGGTAGACGCCGCGGAAGGGCGCTTGGAAGTATTCCCGGCTGAGCAGCAGGCAGAGGTGTACGGGCGAGAGCAACAGCCCCACATAGCCGCAGCCGTACGCCAGGAAGAGCGTGGCCAGCGGTGTGAGCCCCGAGTCGGGCGCGTGCATCAGCGTGATCACGAACGGGAAGGCCGTGCCGATGAATCCCACGGCGAGACCGGTGACGAGCCCCGCCACGAACGGCAGGAGCATGACGGCGAGCATGGCCGGCACGTGCGCGGCGTTGAGCTGATGCGCGGCCCCGCCCAGCAGGCCGGAGCAATCCAGCAGGTGCTTGAAGAGCATCACGCCGATCAGCGAGAGGAAGACGCCGAGCGAGCGCTTGTTCGTTGTGGCAGTGCCGAAGGTTGACGGCCACCAGCAGGTGGCGTGGGTACGGCGCGCGGCGCGCAACTCATCCGCGAAGACGATCCCCATCGCGACAGCCAGGCCGAGGATGGCGGGGAGCAGCTTGGTGGCGGCCGTGGCCGGACCGCGCCACGGACCCGGCAGCAGAGGAAGTAGAAAAATCGCGGCCAGCACGGTCACCAGCGGCGCCAGCACGATGGCTTGGCGACCCTGCGAGGGCGGCAAGGCCGAGAGGTCCACCTGCAGTTCGCGTCGGTGCGGGCGGACCAGCAGCAGGTAGCCAACCAGCACGGCCCACGGCGTATAGAGGAACTGCACTGCGGTGAAGCGGCTCACGTTCAACTGAAAAAGCGTGGCAGCCAGCATGACGCCGGGGTAGAGCGGCCACCAGTATTCCCAGAGGTGGCGGAACCAGTAGTTCACCACGGTCTTCCAAGCCGGGTCGCGCTGCGCGGCCATCTGCTCCACGAACGGCGCGGAAAAGCGCGCGCCCGCTGGCATGGGCACCAACCCGATCACGGCCGGCAGGGCCATGATGGAGACCATGCGGCCATGGCTGCCGCCGAGGCGCACAGTGAGGTTGAGCAGCTCGTCCGCGTTCTCCCGGGCGGTCATGAAGCGTGCGACTTCCAGGATCAGCAGCGTCATGAGCAGGAGCATCCAGAGCTCTGTGTCCAGAAAGCCGCCGCCTAGGTCCCTGATTGTCTGGAGCACCCCTCTGCCGGCCCACAGGTCCAGCAGCACGCCGCCAGCCAGCAGCGCCAGTTCGAGCGTCACGCGCAGCCGCAGGGCCAGGAGCAGGCCGGAGAAGACCAGCGCAATCTTGAGGATGGCGGGAAGGTGAAATAAATAGTCAAAGACGGGCATGGGAGTGTAAGGAAATCAGAATTCGGAATCGTGGACAAGCTTGCCACGTCATGCCGGCTGGGCAGGATCGGCTGCTGGCGCCTCGGCGGGTGGCGTGGCAGGTGTCGGCTCGGGTTGCTGTGCCGGTTCGGCCGCTGGCGGCTCCTGGGCGCAGCCTTCTGTTTGCTTCTCGTCCGGTTTCTGGCCTCCGACCTCCGACCTCTGGCCTCTGCCCTCTGGCCTTTGCCCTCTGGCTTCTGGTTTTTGTCCGCCGCGCTCGCCCGGCAGGTAGCGGAAGGCGGGGTGTTCCATCGGCGGGCAGAGGACGCCATTGTAGTACTCGATGATGTGCGCCTTCTCGACCAGCGTGTTCAGCTGGGTGGCGAGGTGGGCGCTGCGCGCCTCGTCGCCGCCGGCGAGCGTGGCAAGCAAGTCCTGACGGGTGCAGCCGGGTTTCTGGTTGACGTATTCGAGGACCTGGCGCAGGTCAGCCACGACGTGCGTGGCGTCGAGCGCCGTGGGGACGTGCGCGACGGTGAACTCCGGACCGCGCTCGTTGTGGGCGCGGAAAAGGTGCAGCGAGCGGTGGCGGAATGCGCCGCGCAGTGCGAAGAAGAGCGAGGCGGGGAAGCGCAGTTCGCGGTCCATGGCCTCGCGCACGGTTGCCAGCAGCCGCGCGCTGGGGGTGCGGCGCACGGCGCCGGCCGGGCAGACGAGGTGCCTGGCGGCGAGGATCTGCTCAGGGAGGATCTCGCGCTGGAAGATGGCTTCTGCAGCCGCGCGCTCCAGGGGTGGACCGAGCGGCTCTTCCATGGGTGTGGCAGCGGGAGCGCCTTCGGCCGGCACTGGGGCCTCGGCGTCCGGTGTTGGCGCGGTGGGCGTCCCGGCTGTTGCGACAGGATGCTTGCGGCGGTAGACCGTCTTCTTGCGGCACGATTCCTTCCACTGGTTGATGGCCTCCGGGTCGCGCACCATTTCGATGCGGGCGCGGTAGGCATCGGCCCCCATGTGGGCGAAGCGGGTACGGAGCAATTCCTGCACACGGGTGGCGTAGCTGTGGTGGTTGGGCGGGCCGAGGAATTCTCCGCTGAGGCCGCAGCGGGCGACGCAGACGAAGTTGCCGGCCGGCGGGTCGGTCTCGATCTCGGAGGCGTCGAAGAAATCGCCCAGGTGTGTGGCGAGCACGTGCGTGCGGATCTCCGCCTCGCTCAGCGCGGGGAGGCCGCAGACCTTGCACTGGAAGAGCGGAACGGCCGCATCCTTGGCCGACTCGACGCGGATCTGGTAGGCATTGTCGTTGTCGAGGAAAAGGCGGGCGATGTCGCGCAGTGGATAGGCGCGGTGGGTGGCCTGGATCTTGCGGATCACGCCGCCCAGCGCCTTCTGGTCCGGCAGCACGCGGACTTCGAGCGGCAGCGGCGGCAGTTGCTCCTCGCGGACGGGGCGGAATTCGCGGCGCGGCTCGTCTGGCTGTCGGCGGTCCCGGCGGAAATCGGGGGAGGATGGCGCGCCGCGCGGAGCGGGGCGGGGACGTCGGTCACGGCGATTGTCGTCGCGGTCGCGCCGGAAGTCGCGTCCGCTGCCAGAGCGGCGGGAATCGTCGGCGCCGCCGCGGGGATCTTCGGCATAGCGCCGGTGATGGATCTCGGGCGACTTCCGCGCCCAGGCTGGAGCCAGCTCGAATTCGAGCGATAGCAGCGATGAGGCGTCGCCGGCATCGTCCGAGGCGGGCGTGAGTTCTTCCCCTGTTTGCATTGGGTATACACTGTAGCGGGAGCTGGTCTGGCGGGTCAATCCCGCAATAAGCGGGTTGGCGGGACGCGAAGAAGCGGAAGAAGTCTGGGGAGAGCGCGAAGGGCGGCTTTGCGCGCCGTCCGGCGCGCGGTACGAAGGCCTTCGTGTTCTTCCACCTTTCTTCTCTTGCTTCGTGTCCAAATGCCGCCAAATTTTTGCATTGTTCCCCCGGCGGAACGCGCTATTCTTCTGCTGAAATCGCGGCGGGAGGAAAAGGTATGGTCGGCACAACGACGCTGAAGCGGCTGGTGCGGCAACACGGCACTCCCCTGCTGGTCGTGGATCACGACGAGCTGCGGCGCAACTACGCCACCTTCCGCAAGTATCTGCCCCGCGTGCAGGCGTATTTCGCGGTCGAGGCGCTCTCCGACCCCGCGGTGGTCGAGACGCTGTTCAAGGCCGGCGCGAGTTTCGACGTGGCCTCCTTGCCGGAATTCCGGATCGTTCATCAGTTCATCCAGGACTTGCCGGCCCCGGAGCGGCAGGATTGGATCTGGGACAAGATCATCTACGCGCATCCGATCAAAGCCGAATCCACGCTGCGCGAGCTCGACCCCTACAAGCCGCTGGTGACCTACGATAACTCCGACGAGATCCAGAAGATTGCGAAGCACGCGCCGCACGCCGGCCTGGCGCTGCGCATCAAGGTTCCCAACACCGGCGCCATGGTGGAGCTCTCGTCCAAGTTCGGCGCCGCGCCGGGCGAGGCGGTGGACCTGATCCTCGAGGCCGACCGCGCCGGGTTGACGGTGGAGGGGATCAGTTTCCACGTCGGCAGCCAGACCACGAACTTCGAGAACTTTGTGCAGGCCATCAACCTCGCGGCCAGCGTGTTCGAGGAAGCCCGGGCGCGTGGCTACACGAAGATGAACCTGCTGGACATCGGCGGCGGATTCCCCGCGCCATACGACAAGAGCGTCAAGCCGTTCCGCGCGCTGGCGCGCAAGATCAATGCCGAGCTCGACCGTCTTTTCCCGAAAGACGTGCAGATTCTTGCCGAGCCGGGTCGTTTCCTGGTAGCCACGGCGGGAACGGCAGTGTCGTCCATCATCGGCAAGGCCGTGCGCGACGGCAAGCGCTGCTACTACATCGACGACGGCGTCTATCATACCTTCTCCGGAATTCTCTTCGACCACTGCGTCTACCACTTTGATGCGATCGGCAGGCAGGGGCCGAAGGAGATCTGCACCGTGTTCGGCCCGACGTGCGACGCGCTGGACGTGGTCTCCATGTCCGAACATCTGCCGGCCAACCTCGCGCGCGGCGACCTGCTCTACAGCCGCAACATCGGCGCCTATAGCGTCGCCTCGGCCACCTGCTTTAACGGCTTCCCGCCGGCGAAAATCGTGCATGTGAACCGGTAGGAAGCGGCTCGCGAGCCGCTTGCTTTTCGTAATTGCTAGATCACCCACGGCGGTGGATTCTGGACAGCGCCCCCGCTGTTTGCTACGTTCCGATTGATTGACAATTTGGCGTTCGAACCACGGAGGATGGCATGAGTTCGGTGAAGCTGGGAATCGTCGGTTGCGGAGTGATCGGGCAGATCCACCTGAAGATGGCGAAGCAGGTTGCTGGCTGCGAGGTGGTCGCCGTGGCGGACCTGCGGGCGGACATGGCCCAGAAGACTGCCGCGGACTTTAAGATTCCGGCCTGGTACGATTCCGGCGAGAAGCTGCTGGCGGACAAGAACGTGGAAGCCGTGGTGCTCGCCATGCCCACCTTTGCCCGCACGGACCTCGCGCCCAAGACCCTCCAGGCTGGCAAGCACCTGCTCCTGGAAAAACCGCCGGCGATGAATGCCGGCGAGCTCGAGAATCTCCAGCGCCTGCAGGGTAAACTGCTGGTGGCCTGCTGCACGTCCCGGCACCGCTTCCTGGCCAGCGCGGCCAAGGTGGCCGAGGTTGTTGCCTCCGGCGTGCTTGGGTCGATCCGCGTGGTGCGTGTCCGCGCCGTTACCTCCGGCGGGAAGCCACCGGCCAATCCGCCGCCGGTCTGGCGGTTGAGCAAGAAACTCAATGGCGGCGGTATTTTCTCGAACTGGGGGTGTTACGACATGGATTACCTGCTGGGCGTGACCGGCTGGAAGCTGCAGCCGGAGACCGTGCTGGCCCAGACCTGGACGATCCCCGCGCCGTTCGCTTATCACGCCGCGCCCGGTTCGGATGGCGAGACGCACTGCGTCGCGCTGATCCGTTGCGCCGGCGGGGAGGCGATCACCGTCGAGCGCGGCGAGTTCATGGCTTCCGCCGCGGATCGCGCGTGGCAGATTACCGGCACGCACGGGTCACTTCACATGGACCTGATCCCCGGCACGCCGAACAAGGTGATCTTGGACAAGGCCGTTTCCGGGCAGGGCGTCGTGACCGAGACAGTCTGGGAAGGCAATGAAGAATGGGACGACGTGCATCGCGGCGCGATGCGCGACTTTGTCGAATCCCTGCAGAGCGGGCGCCAGCCGGCGACGGGCTTGAAGGAAGCGCTGGTCTTGCAGAAGATCAGCGATGCCGTGTTCGCTTCTGCGGCCAGCGGCGCGGCGGTCAAGATCGAGCGTTAAGCAAACCTACAGAGGCTTACACAAGTAGGTAACCGGTTGTTCGGGTAGGGACGGTTCTCCGAACCGTCCGCGGACGCCTCGGAGAGGCGTCCCTACCGATTGGATCCTGTTGCGTATATTCACACGCCTCAATAGATCGAAGTCTCGTTCGGGGAAGACGGCGCTGCCATGAAGTGCTGTGGGCACCACGACTGAGCATTATTAGAAAGTATAAGATTGTTCGCGGGGAAGAGAAGATGGTGATCCGAAAAGCCCAACCCGCAGATGCCACATACATGGCGGACGCCTGTATCCAGGTGGCGTGCTTCATGCGCCAGGGTGCGGTGGACAAGTACATCCTCGGCTTTCCGGACGCGGTGAACGAAGATATACTGAGATGGGCGTCGAGCTTTGTCGCAGCCGACAAGAGGGTCGCTTTTGTCGCAGAAGCAGCAGGAGGGGCGTGTATCGGCTGCATCTTCGGCAAAATCGAGGAGAGCAACATGCCCCTGTCGGTTCCCGGAGAAGTCGGCACGATTTCGGTCTGCTGGGTGGAATCGGATCACCGGAGGTCGCGAGTCGGACGAGCGCTTCTGGCCGAGATCGAGAACTGGTTTCTGGCTCGGGGCATTCGCCATCTGGAAGTCGCGTTCATGGCGAGGAACGAGACGGCCAGAAAAATGTGGACCCGTCTCGGGTTCTCGCCCTTCAGAGTCTTTGCCTGCAAAGAGATCGGCGAACAAACTTCTGCAGGCAATCGCCTACAGGCGCCGCCTGATGCGTAGCGATATTCCGCACGCAGCCAGGTAGGGTGGATCCGCCGCACAAATAAGCTTCTCCAATCGAACCGCAGAACAGCAGAGTGCTGATTGTTGAAGTAAAATTTCAACACTCTGCGGTTGGGTGTTCGTCACTCTGAGGTTCGCGTGTAGATATCCCTGTGCTGGCGCATCTCTTGGTTGAACCCGATTTCGACGAGCGAACCGTAGAACAGCAGAGTGCTGATCGTTGAGGTAACACTTCTGAACTCTGCGGTTGGTTGATCGGCAATCTGCGGTTCCCTGGGTCCGGGTCGGGGCTGCCGCGGGGACGCGTCGCCCTACTGCTGGAGGCAGAGTAGGCCGGCGCGTCCCCGCGCCGAGCCCAAGAGAAGGAAGAACCGAACGCTGGAAATTTGGGGCTGCCGCGAGGACGCGGCGCCCTGCCTTTGCGGCTATACGATCGCCCCGTAGGCTGCAGTCTTTACCTGGTCCATCAGCGTGTACCGCCCTTTCGGCAGGTGCTGGAGCATGAGCAAGACGATCGTCTGCTCGGAGGGGTCGATCCATACCTGGGTGCAGGAAGTGCCGCCCCAGCCATATTCGCCGACAGACCCCAGTTGCTTGCCTTCGCCCAGCGTGCGGAGCACCGAAACGCCCAGGCCGAAGCCGAATCCACGGCCGGCCGCCTGCATGGCCGGATGCCCGGCGGGCAACTGATCGGCGGTCATGAGGGCCACGGTCTTGCGGCCCAACAGTCGCACGCCGTTCCATGCGCCGTCGTTCAGCAGCGCCAGCGCGAAGCGCAGGAAGTCGCTGGTCGTGGAGACCAGTCCGCCGCCGCCGTTCTTAAACACTCGCTTCTTCAGATACCCCTGCGCGGCTGGAGCTGTGGCCAGAACCAGTTCTTTCCGGTCGTTCGTCGTGTAGACCTGTGCCAGCCGGCCGGCCTTTTTAGGCGGAACCCAGAAGTCCGTGTCCGTCATCCCCAGCGGCTGGAAGATGCGGCGCTGCAGGAACGAATCGAACGGCTCGCCGCTGACCACCTCGACGAACCGGCCCAGCACGTTGGTGGCCGCGCTGTATTCCCACTGCACCCCCGGCTGCCGCTCGAGCGGCAGCTTGCACAGCTCCCGCACGAATTTCTCCTGCGTCCATCCCTCGTCCCGTGCCTGCATGACCAGGTCGTAGCCCAGTCCCGCGGTGTGCGTCAGCAGGTCGTGGACCGTGACGTCCCGGCGGAGCGGCACGGGCTTCCGGTTGGCCCCCGGTCGTGGTGCCACCTTCAGCTTGCCGAACTCCGGGATCCACTTTTTGACCGGATCGGCCAGCAGGAAGTGCCCCTCTTCGAAGAGCATCAGGACCGCCACGCTGGTGACGATCTTGGTCATCGAATGGATGCGGAAGATTGTGTCCTCCCGCATGGGCCGCCGGTTTTCCACGTCGGCATAGCCGAAGCACTCTCGGTATGCCAGTCCTCCACGGCGCACCACGGTGACGATGCCGCCAGCGACCTGCTGGGCTGCCATGGCCCGCTGCATCACATCGCCGATGCGCGCCAGCCTCGTTGCGTCAAGCCCCACCGACTCCGGCGGCACCCGCCGCACCGGCCATTTCATTGCACGTTTCATGTCAGCTTCCCTGTGCCCAGCCCGCGGTCCCGACGGCGCTCACTCCTCCACCAGGATGCGTTGCCGGATCAGTTTCCAGCCTGAGCCATTGCGCTGGATGCCGCCCAGATCCGTTCCGACATAGCCTTCGTCGTTGAGCAGTTCGTTGATGGGATAGCCGGTGATGCCGCCGCAGGAATGAACATGGTAGGCGCCCGGAGTGTCCTGGCAGATTTTGCAGGGGAACCGCGGGTCCTTGTCATCAAGGAGAAAATGCCCGAAGCCGATGAACCCGTCGTCGCAGGATCGTTCGGAGCCGTCGTCGAAGACCATGCCGTAAAAGCCCCAGGCATTGGGCTTCTTCGACTTCACCTCCACGCTGCGGTGACAGGTTTCGCCGTTGCGGCTGTTGAGGTTCTCGGAGAACTCGATATCGGACGTGCCGGAGCGGGCGGCATATTCCCACTCGGACTTGGAGGGTGCACGGATCGCCTTGCCGGGGTTCAGTTTCTGCAGCGCCTGGACGTAGGCGGCGAACATCTCGCAGGACATGTTGCAGGCCGCGCCGTCCGGGTTGTTTTTCGGATTCCGGGTCTTGTCACCTGTAACCGCCGCATATTCCGAGTTGAGAATTGGGTGGTCCGCCAGGTAGAACCCCTTGGCGAACGTCACCATGTGCTGCTGGCCTTCCTGCCAGTGCACGTTTTGCGCCAGGGAATTTCCCATGTAGTACTTTCCTGCCGGCACGTAGATCAGGGTGTCGGTCAGGGTATCGGTCAGCTTGATGGTCAGCCCGGGCTTGATTGGCAGTTTCACAAGGGGCACTTCCGGCCCGGCCGTGATGCGGTCCGGATAGGTCGGTCCCTCGTATTCCCCGAAGGCGGTGACGGTCAGATACTTTTTACCGTCCTGCTCGTGAAGGGTTCCCGTGACGGTCAGGGGGTGCCCGTGTCCGTAGCATTCCTCCCGCCAGGCCCGCTGCGCCAGGGGGCCATCCAGATAATACAGCAGGCGTTTCTTGAACTGGTTCTCCAGCGCCAGGGCGGCGTCGGCATCGAGGCTGGGGCCGGGGTGATAGTCGGCCCAGATTTTTTCCACTTCCGCCTTCACCTCGGGCGGCCCGTCAAAGGCAATCAGGAAGATGTAGCGGTCCTTCTCCCACTCTGGGCCCGCGCGCAGGTGGGCGTTGTTCATCCGTATCCCCTTGAGGGTCACCACGGGTCCTGTCGGCGGAGGCGCGACCGGCGGGGTGACGATGTCTTCGGTGTGCCCCTTGCGCGTGTAGACCGTGACCTGGTCAATGGTCAGGATGCACCCCCAGGAGGCGAGCGCGATCTCGCCGCAACGCGGGTCCACAATCGGCCGGTCGTCCACATAGGTGCACGCCGGGGCGCCGTTCACCGACACACGGATCCGGTTTTCCAGTCGTTCCGTCACGATCGTGAACGTCTTGCCGGCTTCCTGGCGCAGTTGCTTGTTGACGGTGGCTTCGATGACCTTATTTTCCTTCTTCATCAGGCTGCAGGTGTTGCTCCGCGTGCCGAACTGGAACAGGTATCCGGAGGCCGGCTCCATGGCGTAGGTGTTCAGGCCCAGGGAGCAGCTCAGATACTCCGGTTTTTCCTTGGTCATGACCGAACCGATGACCTCGACGCGGTAGCTTCTGGGAAACGACATGGCGTGCAGAATGGCGGCGGTCCGCCGGCGCTTCGACTCGGGCAGCAGAACCAGTTTTCCGCCCTCGATCTTCATGTCGCCATAGCAGCTGTACCAGTCGTCATTCGAGAGTTTGGCATCGCTGAAGTCGGACTGGTAGGCGACCACCCATTCGCCAACAGGGGCGGGTTGGTCGGCTGCGCCGTATGAGTTGCTGCTGGAACCGAGCAGAACGGCAATTGCGACGGTTGCAAGCGAGAGAAACGTCTTCATCCGGGTCTCCTTTTCCTGCTGCAAGCAGCTAAAAAGGCAATATAGCTTCTTGCGGCATTGGCCAAAAGTCAAATCCGGGCTGGGCGGCGATGCAGAGGCCCGGGCCTGGTGCGGACCGGAAGAGCAATTGTGCGGAACTCCCATGGAGGAGAGGTGCGGAAGGCGGCGCGTTCTCCGCGCCGGATCAGGAGCCGGTGTCGAACGCCACCGAGGCTGGCAGCCGTGGCCTTCGCAGCCGGAGACCATGTTCAAAGAACGAAAACGGGGTGCAGGAACACCGGGTGATGATACAATTACCGCCAATCAGACCAAATAGCCCGCGACGTTCGTGGGCCGCAGGGCAGATGGAAGCGTTTCGGCTCAATAATGCAATGCACCCCCTCCCGACAAAGACATGGATCAGCGGGCTGGCGATTGGCGGAATCGTTGGAATTAGTATCGGCGCAAGAGTCGCGGCCGCCGCAGTTGCGAGCATCAGAAAGCGGTTTTCTCTTGCTCAATTTCCTGTTGCTCTCCGGGCCGCCACTGCGGCGCTTCTGGCCGGCACTGCCGTCGCGGCCGGCACCAACTTCTCCGCCATGGCCTGGACCGCCAGGGGGCCGGGTGGCGGCGGCGCCATGTATGCGCCCGCCATCAGCCCGTTTAACCACCAGGTGCTTTTCACGGGTTCGGACATGAACGACAGTTTCCGCAGTGACGACGGCGGTCTTCACTGGGTTACGCATAACTTTCTCACGCAGATGCAGGGCTACAAGAACACGTCGGGCGTCCAGTTTACCAGCGATTCCAACGTCATGTATTGCGCGAGCGGTTCCCGTAAAACCGTCAACGGCGGGAAGACGTGGGCTGTCATGCCCGGCGCGGGCGGCACGTGGGGTCTGTTTGCGGACGGCAACGGTACCAACCGCGTGATCGAATCCTCCTACGACAACCTCTACTATTCCAGCAACGGTGGCAACACCTTCTCGCAGATCTACACGGGCGTCGCCATGAATGTCGGCGGTGCCTACTTCAACGGCCCGCAAATCTTTATCGGCACCAGTTCCGGCCTGCTCGTCTCCGTGAATAACGGCACCAACTTCACACTATCCGGCATCAGCGGCATCCCGGCCAACCAGTACATCGCCACGTTTGCCGGGGGCACCGGGGGCGGTACGACGCGGCTGTTTTGCGTGACCTTCGATAATTTCTCGGACGGCATGTTCGGTTGGTGTTCCCAGCATTACATGGGCGTCTACCGGCTCGACTATGGCACCGGGACATGGGTCATGGTGACCAACGGAATCAACCGGGCCGGTGGCGATCAACCGGTCTACGTGGCCATGGCCACCAATGACATCCAGACCGTGTATCTGGGCGGCTCCGAGAGCCAGGGCGCGCCCCTCGTGATGCTCAGCACGAACGGCGGCAACTCGTGGGCGCAGGTGTTTAAGACCGCCCACAACGCGAACATCGCCACCGGCTGGGAGGGTGACGATTTCAGCGGCAACTGGAACTGGGCGGACTGGGGATGGGATCAGTTCGTGTTGGGGCTTGGCGTCTCTCCGGGCGACAGCAGGTATGCGGTCATTACTGGTCTTGGATTCCTCCACATCACGACCAACAGCGGCGCCTCCTGGACCCAGGCATACGATGTCACTGCGGATCAGAACCCGACGAACTCGCCAACCATCCGCAACAAGAGTTATCAGGGGAACGGCCTCGAGGACACCTCCTGCTGGTGGCTGCAGTGGATGTCCAGCAACGAGCTCTTCGCCTGCTTCACCGACATCCACGGCATGCTCAGCACCAACGGCGGCGTCTCCTGGATGAGTCCGTCCACCCTGAGCTACAACAGCACGTACAAGGCGGCGCGGAACCCCGCCAACGGCTACGTCTACGCGGCGGCCTCCAGCGTGCACGACATCTACGTGAACTACATGAGCGACGGCCGGATTGACGGCGGCACCGGCGAGGCCCTCTACTCCAGCGACAAGGGCCGGACCTGGCAACGGCTGCACAACTTCACCAAGCCGACAATCGATCTGTGCCTCGACTCCGTCAATACCAACCGGATGTATGCTGCCGTGGTCAATTACGGCAATTCGCTGGGCGGCATCTATGTGACCAGCAACATCAATCTCGCTGCGAGTTCGACGTGGACGAAACTGGCCGCCCCCCCGCGCACAGAGGGTCACCCGCTCGACATCGTGGCCCTCAACGACGGCACGCTGGTTTGCACGTACTCGGCCCGTACGGACTCGAACGGCTACCGGGCGAGCTCGGGGGTGTTTGTGAGCACGAACGGCGGATCTTCCTGGGTGGACCGCAGCCTCACCAACATGTACTACTTCACGAAGCACCTCACGGTCGACCCGCACGATCCCGGCCAGAACACCTGGTACGTCGGCGTGTTCAACACGCTGTACTGGAATGACCAGAACACCGGGCTCTATCGGACCACGAATCGCGGCGTGTCCTGGAGCAATCTTACGGCACGGGCCGACTTCCCCGTTGAAAGCTGCACCGTTGACCCGTCTGATTCGAACACGGTCTATCTAGCCACCGGCGCAAATGGTCTCTGGTACACCACCAACGCTTTTGCCGCGACGCCGCTCTTCCTGCAGGCCACGAACTATCCATTCTGCTTCCCGACCCGCGTATACTTCAATCCGTACAATGCGAACGAAACCTGGACTACCAGTTTCGGAAACGGGATGAAGTCGGGATTGCTGGGAGCGTCCTCCGGCACGACCTGCACGCTGACAACGACGTTGGCGGGGACAGGCGCGGGGAGCATTGGTCTGAACCCGTCCGGCGGGGTGTATGCGCAAGGGACGGTGGTGGCGCTGACCGCAACGGCGGACCCAGACAGTACGTTTGGGGGCTGGAGCGGGGCATTGTCGGGCGCGCAGAACCCGGCCAGCCTGACAATGGACGCGGATCACGCCGTTACAGCGACCTTCACGCGGAAGACCAACACGATCACGGCCACGGCGGGGGCACACGGGAGCATCGCGCCGTCGGGTGCGGTGAGCGTCGTGTACGGCGGTTTACAGACCTTCATGCTGGCGCCCGACAATGGCTACGAGATTGCCTCCGTGGTGGTGGATGGGGGTTCGATGGGCGTGGCGGGCACGTACACGTTCACGAATGTGATCGCGGGCCACACGCTTGCGGTCAGCTTCCAGCAGTTGACGAATTCCCCGGCGATCACGAGCCCGTCGGCGGCGACCGGGACCGTAGGCGCGGTGTTTAGTTACGTCATCACGGCCGATCATAACCCGACAGGGTTTGCCGTCTCCGGTCTGCCGGCGGGGCTGACACTGGACGCAGCCAATGGCACGATTTCCGGCACGCCCGCCGCGGGCGGCATGACCAACGTCACGATCTTGGCCACGAACGCCTTTGGCGCGGACGCATGCACGCTGACGCTGGTCGTCAACAGCACGATCACTGCCACGGCGGGTGCGACCGGGAGTATCGCGCCGTCGGGGAGTGTGTGGGTGAGCGGTGGGGCGTCGCAGGCGTTCACGATTACGCCCGGCGTCTGGTATGCGATCGCAGGCGTGCAGGTGGACGGGGTCTCTGCGGGCGTGGTTTCGTCGTATGGTTTCACGAACGTGACGACGAATCACACGATTGCGGCGTCCTTTGTGGCGCTGCTGGCACCGTTGGGCACGCCGCTGTGGTGGCTGGCGCGGCACGGCTATACCAACAACGAACTGGCGCTGGACCCCAACGGCGTCCCGGTCTGGAAAGACTACCTGACCGTAACAGACCCCAACACCCCGGGCTCCGGGGCTTCCTACAACATCGTCCCGTACGCCGAAGGGTTCGAGAACCTGGCAGGATGGGGCGGCGGCTACACGAACGTGATCAACGCCATGGGGTGGTCCGGTGTGCCCGGCATGGCCCTGTCGCAGATCATCAACCTGCCGTATACCTACACGGCGACCAATCTGCCGTTGCCGGCCCTCTCGCACACCAACGTGCTGCTGGTGAACGAGCAGGGAACCATTCTGACCAACAGCTTCGGCCCCGGTTTCGACATGAGCAACGCCGTGGTCTACCTGGACCTGATGGCGCAGTTCGTGCCGATCCCCGGGGTGCCGGCTACCCTCACGGCCACGGACAGTGGGCGCAAGGGCAGCCTCTACGCCAACTCCAACCTGCAGTTGACGGTCTATCACGGCGTGGCCGCGCAAAACGGATCGCTGCTCAGCAACACCTGCGATGCCACCTCCCGGCTGCTCCCCTCGGGAACCTGGCACCGGGTGACCTGGGCGATCGATGCGACCTCCACCAACCCGGCCAACGCGCTGGCCATGTTCCAGCTGCGCCTGGACGGGCTCTTGGTCACTCACCCGAACGCGTATGACGACACCTGGAAGGTCCAGTTCCAGAGATTCGGCACCCTGCCGGCCACCAGCGCCACCGGGACGTGGTTCCGGCTGGCGACCACCAATGCCGTGGCCAAGCTGCTGACCGCGCTCTGCTGTTTCGGCATGGGGTATCTGGACGACGTGGCAATCACGACGAACAACCCGTTCGGCGTCGTGTCCGGGCCGTATCTGCTGATCGTCTCCAGCAGCGGCAATGGCAGCTCCTCGCTGGGCGCCGGGCCGTATGTCGCGGTGACACTGGCCGCCGGGGCCAGCACGCAGATCGTGTACACGGCAGCAGACTGGAACCGTATATCGACCCTGGCGTCCAATGGCGTATCGCTGATCGATGCTGTCAGCGCACAAAGCTACACGCAGACGGTCCTGGGCCTCAACGCGGACCTCAGCAATGCGGTGGCGTTCGCGCTGGCCACGCCCGTGCAGACAGGCTACACCAACGTGCCGACCGCCTGGCTGACCAACTGGACGCAGGGGTCTGTGCAGGCTGCTGCCGGTCTCGACAGCTTCAGCCTGCACGATAAGTACGTGCTCGGCCTTGACCCGACCTCGTCCAACAGCTACACGCTGGTGATCGAGGGGTGTGCGCCGGCTGGCAGCAACATCGTGGTCCGGCTGCGCCGCGATGTCACCGGGGCCCTGGCGAACGGCGGCATGAACGGCTACCTGATCCTGCAGGCGGCCAACTCACTGACCAGCGCCTTCACCAACCTGCCGGCCGTGATCCTGACCGGAAACGACGCGTTCGATGACACGGGCCACCGCAACTACACCAACGCCGTGGACAACCCCCGCAAGTTCTACAAGGCTGTCGTGCAGTAGCAGCGGTCTTTTCGACAGTAGCCTTGCAGAATCGGTTTTCTTGCCGAACGACAGACCTGTGCTGCCGCTGCCTCATCGGCCCATCGAATCCATCGGCCACTGGCAGCGGTTAGCACCAGTGGTTGGTTGGGGCCTCAACTTATTCTTGATAAGCTTTTTAACTCCGCGTGACACCCGGCACCATTGAGAAGAAGCAAGACCGTCAGAATGGTCCACCACATGTAGAACCGTTGTCTCCTTCTCATCACTAAAGTGGTCATTGTCAGAGCAAAATAGATAAGCCATCCAGCAACCAATATCCCGTATTCAGTACCCTGTTTGGTCCATGCAGAAATGACCCCAAAAAGGCCGAATGGAAACAACGGAAGATATCCGACAGCCCGTGGGTCCGGACACGCAATCAGTAATCCCGCAAGCCACGCTGCGAGAACCATGAGCAGTTTTTGTCGTGCCCGAACATCGCTCGGGCGCCGTGGGACAGGCCCGGCATAAACACCAAGAAACTCTTCCGCTTCAGACATATCAACCTCGGCGGTACAGATTGATCAAAAAAAAGAACCACGACGAATACATTAGCGTTGTTCCAATGAATGAAACAATCATCCTGGGGTTTTGTCCAACATGCCCCCACGGATAGTTGATGATATTGATCGCAAATGCAGCGGCAATCCCAACCGTGGTGATTAGGGTAATCTGCTTAAGTGTCATGTTTCTCCCTTTCTGCCCCAACGACAGGCATCATGCGACGGCGCGGTCAGCGACGGCGCATGCATGCCTTGGTTGGCAGTTTAGTATCGTTTCCATGCACGCGGCAAGTCAGGGTCATCGGATAACAATGACACTCGGAATGCTTTGTCGACCACGACCTTGGTTGCATGTTCTCGCAGCACCTGTTGGTGGGGGCCTGGTCCTATCCATTCCTTTAACCCGAAGAGTGTCCTGTCAGCATCTCGAAAGAGGAGTGCTGTGTACGATTCTGAATCCGTCCTGTCGGTGCGCCACTCACACAGGACAGCGAAAAGCCATGAATGCTTGCGATCTTTACGAGCTAACCCTTTCGGTTTCACCTCTCGCCAATATCCATGTCCCTGATATTTCATCTTTTCATCCTGCCAACGTCTGTGTAGTTCTCTGCGGCTTTTGCTGGAAGATCCAGACCAACAGCGTGACGATACACCCCAAAAATGCAACCAGTCAAACCATTCTCGGGCACTGAACGCAGGTATTCGTGGGAATTGACCAGATTAGGCCGCGGAGTCCTAATCACTGCCGCGACTGCAGCGCAATAGCCGAAAATGCGCTCTCGAATGCGCCTTCTCATCGGCTTTTCCGGGATTAGGTCGCGGCGGCCTAATTATTTGCTAAGAAAATAGGTTTTGTAGTTTGCTGGCCTGCAAAATGTTGTGGGAAATGAACACTCGGGTGTCTCGTGTCACACCCCAGAATTGTCCGATTTGCCCTTTCGCCTGCTTTCGGCATCTGCGATAGTGGCGGCATCACGATTGACGCCGGCTGTTGACTGGAGGCCTTGGCATGACGACGCGAACGCTCTCTCCGGAACTGCTGCGCAGAATGGACGCCTACCCGTGGCTGATCCACCGCCTGACGTACCGCCGCGCCAACCACCCCAACATCCACGTCCGCGGCTACAAGGAGGAGGGGACCATTACTACGGCGTTCGACATGACAGTGCTCAACGACATGGACCGCTTCCACCTCGCCATGGACGCCATGGACCGCCTGCCGCAGCTCGGCGACGCGCGCGTTTATTGGAAGCAGCAGCTCCAGGAGAAGCTGGTCGAGCACCGGCAGTACATCGCCGCGAACGGCCAGGATCTGCCGGAGATTCGGAACTGGCAGTGGGGCGGGAAGCGGTAAGGACAATCCACGCGCCGAGCCCAAAGGATGGGACCCGCCGGGCACGTTGGCTGACGCACGGCTGGGGCGCGGATCGGGCCGCCCGGGTCGCGCAGGATTCCGCCCCCGTCTGTGGCGATATTTTCGGGGTCGGAATCGGTATCGGGGTCGACAACAATACCGATTCTGAAATCATTCCAGCTTCCGGACGTCGTCACGGACGTTCCATGAAGCGTATAAATGCGATGTACCCTGCCAGCAGCGTCGCCTGCAGCGCAAGCTGGACGCCGAACAGCCCTGCGGCGTGCAGATTCCCAGACTGCCAGTGCGCCACGCCGAATGCCATGCTGGCCGCCATCGCGCCACAGGCTGTGAGCCCATGCACGGTCAGCAACCCGCGCCGCACCCCGCCGTCTGGGCGAGGTGGCAGAGCCTCGAGCCGGCAGTCGCCCTCCGGCGGCTGGTAGCCTTCTGCGCCTCCCAGCCGTTTCCACACGCGGAACCCGCGGTAGTGGAAGACGAAGGCGATGACTGTGAAGGCGCCGCTCCAGAGGAAGAGGAAGCGGTAGGCGTACTGGTCGGTCGTCGTGAACAGCCGCACGCCATCCACGAACAGGCCGGCCAGCAAGCCGCCGATCATGGTGCAGATCGAGCGGATCAGCGACTGGGCGCCGCAGAACTGGCCGTAGCGTTCGCGCGGGAACAGCAGCATTTGGCGCGGTGAAGCTGCCACGATGTTCAATGCCTGGCTGAATACGCCGAACGGCAGCACGGCGAGCGCGGTCCAGAAATAGAAATTGGCTGAAGGTGGATCGGTAAACGCCCAGATCCAGTTGTTAAAGGCCAGAAACGCGCCCATCGCCGTGCCATAGGCTAGCACGCGCACCGGGTTCCAGCGGTCCACCAGGATGCCGGCAAACACCATCGCCGCCGCTGCGACCCACAGGGAGATGGCGCTGAGCTTGCCGAACTGGTCCGGCGTCAGTCCCAGCGAGAACGAGAAAAACATGCCGAAGCTTCCGGTGATCGTCCCGCCGATGCCGACAAACGCCGTATACAGAAACAGGTCCCAGTAAAAGCGGCTCGAATAGCATTCCCGCGCGAATGTCTGGATGTCGCGCCGCAGGCTCGGCGCCTGGCCGGAGTCGTCGAGCGGCGGGTACGTGCGTTCCTTCACTCGCAGGCACATCAGCCCGAACCCCGCGACGTACAACACCGCCGCGCCGAGGAAGATTTCCCGCATGTGGCTGGTTGCGAACCGGAAGACGAAGAAATAATACAGGCCGCTGCTCAGGGCGCCCACGGTGCGGAACCAGCCCATGAACCGCCCCAGGTAGGCCGTCGGCACGACGTCGTTGAACAGATACCAGTAGACCGAAGACACGAACATGTTGAACAGGTCGAAGCAGCCGGCAAACACCGCGAGTAGAACGATGATGACCGATGTCTGGTGGATCGTTCCGCCCGCGAAAAAGGAATGGTGCAGCCAGCGGCCGATGTCGTCGCTGAAACCGATCAGGATCAGCGAGACAGCCAGAAAGGGCATGGTGGCGAGGATGAAGGGGATGCGCCGCCCCCAGCGGCTGCGATAGCGGTCGCTCTTGAAGCTGACCCACGGGCAGATGGTCGTGTTGAACACGCCCGGCAGAGTCGATAGGATCAGGCCGATCGTCCAGTTGGGGGAAGACAGCTCCTTCAGCTTGAGGGGGAGGATGGACGGCACGACGGCCTCCATCAGGGTGAAGCAGAAGTCTCCCCAGAGCAGCCAGGCGAAGATCACGAGCAACCCGCGCCGCGTGTAGATTAGATTTCCACAGCGGATCGTTGGCGTTTCGCCGCTCATGTTCGATGGTTCCGGTGTCATCTGCGACACATTTACAACTGTAGCCGCGACCGCTGGTCGCGGACCGCGGTCAACGCCCGCGGCTACAGTTGAGTTGCGGGCGCTAGGGCAAGTTCAACAATCGTGTAACCGCATCAACAACTTCCACCGCGAAGGACGCGAAGACCGCGAAGGGAGACTGGTGGTTGATGCAAGACGCATGACGTTCGCGGGGAACACCGAATCCCAGTGAGCTTTGCATTCAACCACAAAAGGCATTTTCCTTCGCGCACCTTCGCGGTGAGAATCTCCCGATGTTGTCGCTAATTGTCTCCGTAACGAGACATTACGACTTCGCCTTAGCCTTCTTCTTCGCCGTGGCTTTGCCCTTGGGTGCGGGCCTGGCTTTCTTCGTTGCAGCTGCCTGCTTTGCGGCGCGGAGCAATCCCTTGGCCTGCGCCTCGCGGTCGAGCGCGATGCGCGGGTTGGCTGCGGAGACGATGCAGCAGGCAATGGACTCGGCCAGTTCGACCTCGAGCGGGCGCACCGCGCCGTCGAAGGACTCCTTGCTGCCGGGCTTGATTTCTTTCACCTCGGTCGGCAGGCCGATCTTGTTGAGCAGGGCGATGAACGGATCCGGGTCGAGTTCCTCGACATTGACCATGGTCTTCGGGTCCCAGATGCCCTTGGCCACAAGGATAGCGGCTGCCACCGGCGGGACGCCGGCGGTGTAGCTGATCCCCTGCGAGCCGACTTCGAGGAATGCCTGCTTGTGGTCCGATACCTGGTAGATAAAGACCTCGCGCTTCCTGCCATTCTTCCACCCCTTCACGAAGTTGCCGATGCAGGTGTTGCCCGTGTAGTTCGGGGCGAGCGTCTGCGGGTCGGGCAGCAGCGCGCGCACGACCTTGAGCGGCACCACGTCCTGGCCCGTGGCCAGCTTCACGGGGAGGTGGTTCAGGAAGCCGAGCGTGCGCAGCACGGTAAAGACGTTGATGTAGTGGTTGCCGAACCCCATCCAGAAACGGATGCTGTTGGCGTCGATGTTCTTTGAGAGCGAGTGCAGTTCGTCGTGTCCATTCAGGTAGACCGGGCACTGTCCGGCCACCGGGAAGTCGTAGACGCGCTTCACGGAGTGAGTGGGGTACTCCTTCCACTTCCGGTCGATCCAGGTCCAGACCTTGATAAACTCGCGGAAATTGATCTCCGGGTCGAAGTTGGTGGCGAAGTATTTGCCGTGGCTGCCTGCGTTGACATCCAGAATGTCGATGGTGTCGATCTTGTCGAAATAGTGCTTCTGCGCCAGCGCGCAGTAGGCGTTGACCACGCCGGGGTCGAATCCCACGCCGAGGATGGCGGAGAGCCCCTGCGCGGCGCAGCGCGCCTTGCGCTTCCACTCGTAATTGGCGTACCAGGGCGGGGTCTCGCAGACCTTGTCCGGATCCTCATGGATGGCGGTGTCGAGGTAGACGGCGCCGGTCTCAAGGCAGGCCTCGAGCACGGACATGTTGATGAAAGCCTGTCCGAGGTTGAGGACGATTTCGGAGCCGGTCTCGCGGATCAAGCGGGCTGTGGCCGGGATATCAAGACAGTCGATCTGCCGCGAGTAGAGCTGCTTCGACGGATCCTTGAGGTGCCCCATCTTCCGGACGCTCTCGATGATCGCGTCGCACTTGGCCTGGGTGCGGGAGGCGATGCAGATGTCACCCAGAATGTCGTTGTGCATGGCAGCCTTGTGCGCGGCCACGTGCGCGACGCCGCCCGCGCCGAGGATCAACAAATTCTTCTTCATGGCAGACCTTTCTTGCGGCTCCCGGATCTGTTTTCCGAGGCTTTTCCTACGACAGACTTGCAACAAAATCCTTATACCCGAACTCCCGCACCACGTCTACTTTCCCGCTCATCCGCTTCACGACAATCGCCGGCATGGGCATGCCGTTGAACCAGTTCTTCTTGACCATGGTGTAGCCGGCGGCGTCGCCGAAGCGCACGAGGCGTCCGGGCTTGAGGGGTGTCTTGAGGCTGTACTCGCCGAATACGTCGCCGGCCAGGCAGGAGCGGCCGGCGATGATGACCTTGTGCGGGCCAGTCGCGCTCGGCACCACGAGGCGGGTATTCATGCGGTACAGGAGCACGTCGAGCATGTGCGCTTCGGTGGAGGCATCGACAATGGCGATGCTGACCTTGTTGTGGACCACATCGAGAACCGTGGTCACCAGCTCGCCGGCACCCGTGATGGCGGCCTCGCCAGGTTCCAGGTAGACCTGTACGCCATGTTTCCGGCTGAACGCCTTGAGCTTGGCACAGAAGGCGTCCAGCGGGTAGCCGGGCTTGGTAAAGAAGAGGCCGCCGCCGAGGCTGACCCATTCCAGCTTCGCCAGCAGATCACCGTATTTTTTGCCGATGCGGTCCAGATGGCTGGCGAAATTGGAATAATCGTCGTTCTCGCAGTTGAAGTGGAACATCACGCCGCGGATAAGGCTCGCGGCTTGGCGCAGCGCGGCGCTGTCGCGCACGCCGAGGCGGGAGTGTTTGCGGGCGGGATCGGCGAGGTCGAAGTGGGAATAGCTGAAGCCGGGGTTTATACGTACGCCGAGGTTGCAGCCGCGTGTCTCCGGGGCAAAGGCGCAGAGTTGGGAGAGCGAGTTGAAGATGATCTTGTCCGCGTACCGCCGCAGCTCGCGGATGTCGGCGCGGTTCCAGCCGACGCTGTAGGCATGTGTCTCGCCGCCGAACTTCCGGTTCCCGAGGCGCGCTTCGTACACGCCGCTGCTGGTGGTGCCGTCCAGGTATTGCCGCATGAGGTCGAAGACGCACCAGGTCGAGAAGCATTTTAGCGCCAGCACGGACTTGGCGCCGGAACGCTCGCGCACGCGGCGGATGATCTTCAGGTTCCGCAGCAGCTTGCGCTCGTCGAGCAGATAGTAGGGCGTGGCAATGGCAGGCATGCGGCAGTGTTACACGATTCCGGCGGCAGGGGGCAAGCCGAATGCGACGCTGGGGGCATGAAGAAGCGTCAGGGACACAGAGGGCGCAGAGGAAAACTGAGAACACAGAGGGGAAGTTGGCGAGAGTTAGCCCCCAAAAACGGCCCTCTGTGTGCTCATCTCCGCTCGGTGGTCTCTGTGTCCAAAGCGTGTTTCGGCATTCGGGCGCGGACAAAGTCGCGCAGGGCGGTCACAGTGGCGAAGTTCCGGGCATCGAACTCGCCATCCTCGATCCGCACGCCGAAGGCCTCTTCCAGCCCTACGACCAGTTCCAGCAGGCTGACGGAATCCACGCCATAGACGTCCATGAGCGAGGCGTCGGCTCGAAGCTCCTCTGGCTTTACCCGGAGAAAGAGGCGGGAGACGATCATTTGCCGGAGCTGGGTCTCGATGGCGGCAGTGTCCATGGCGGCAACAGTTGACGCCAGCAGCGGGGAAAAGTCAAGACCTAGCGCCGGGTATCAAACGAAGCGGTGTGGACACAGAGGGAACAGAAAAAAGCTGAGCACACAGAGGGTCTTGCTTTCGGCGCGGAGCGGTCGGATAATGACTACCAATGTACATCTGGAGGCTTGTCATGCACGCCAGTCTACTGTCTCTTTGCTTGTTCATCGGCCTTGCCGGGACAGCCTTGGCAGAAGGCCGGTTCGAGACGGATACGATCCCGACCTCGGCCGGCGATCTGAAGATCACCTTCTTCGGGCATGCCTCGCTGCTGTTCGAATTCGTCGGCAAGGTCATCTATCTCGATCCGTGGGGCCAGCAGGCGGACTACACGAAGCTGCCCAAGGCGGATGCCATTTTGGTGACGCACGAGCATTTCGACCATCTCGACCCTGCGGCGATTGCGGCCGTGCGGACCTCCAACACCATGGTGGCGCTGACCGCCGCCTGCGCGGTCAAGGTCAAGGGCGGACTGCTCCTCAAGAACAGCGACACGGCCACCGTGGTCGGCGTGCCAATCGAGGCTGTGCCCGCCTACAACATCGTGAACCAGCGCGAGGACGGCCTGCCGTTTCATCCCAAGGGCGCGGGGAATGGCTACATCCTGACGTTTGGCGATCAGCGCGTGTACGTGGCCGGCGATACGGAGAATACGCCGGAGATGAAGGCCCTGCGCAACATCGACGTGGCATTCCTCCCTATGAACCTCCCGTATACCATGACGCCGGCCATGGTGGCTGACGCAGCCAGGGCCTTTCAGCCGAAGATTCTCTATCCGTACCATTTTGGTGACACAGACACCGCCAAGTTGGTGGCGCTGATGAAGGATGTTGCTGGCGTTGAGGTGCGGGTGCGGAAACTGAAGTAGCTTGTTTTGTTGTGAAATGGGTTGCATCTGTAGCGGCGCGTGTGTCACGCGCCGGCAGCGGCTGACACAGCCGCCGCTACAGCTTGGTTGCGGGCAACGGCCGCAGTTTTTGTCGAAAGGAAATACGCATGAAGGTGCTGATAATTCTGGGGAGTCCGCGTGGCGCGCGCAGTCAGACGCGCGTGCTGGCGGAAGCGGTTCTGGCGGGAGCCCGCGCGGCAGGTGCTGAGGTCGACGAGTTGGATCTTGCCGGGAAGCGCGTGGATTTCTGCGTGGCCTGCGACGCGTGCCACAAGGGTCCGCGCTGTCCGCTGCCTGACGACTGCCGGGAGATTCTCGACGGCATGCTGGCGGCCGACGGCATCGTGCTGGCTTCGCCGGTCTACCTCAACCAGGTGACGGCGCAGATGAAGGCGCTGCTTGACCGGTCCACGCAGTTCATCCACTGCCTGCGGCTGATGGACAAGTATCTGGCTGCGGTGACCACCAGCGGTGGTGGTGGCGGTACGGAGACGCAGGAGTTCCTGCGGCGGTATGCGATGACGGTGGGCGCGCAGTGCGTGGGCGGCGTGGACGCGCGCGTGCCGCTGGCGGAAACCGATCTGGCGGCGGCACGAAAGCTGGGCGCCACGCTGGTCGAGGCTATTCGGAACCAGACCAAGGACCCTGCACAGATTTTCGCGATCGAGGAGCAGAAGAAGCGCTTTGGCCGCGTCATCGACGCGCACAAAACCGACTGGGGCTACGAGCACGACTACTGGCGGAAGAAGGGGTGGCTGTAGAAATCTGCCTGTGGCAGATTTCTTTTGGCTGCTTTGCCGTCATTTACCTGTAGCTGCGGCAGCTGGCCGCGGCGTGGCAGGGAGCGCCGCACTTCACCCGACAGTTTCTTCCTTCGCGGTCTTCGCGCCCTTCGCGGTGGAATTTTTCATGTGTTTTGCGGCCAGTCCATGCCGCCCGAGCGCGCTGGCCATGATCTTCCCGATGAGCTGCGTGAAGGTGACGCCGTTCAGGCGGCAGAGGATCGGCAGGTCGGAGTGTGTGGGGTTAAGGCCTGCCAGCGGGTTGACCTCGATGAAGTTGGGTCGTCCGGCCGCGTCGCACCGCAGGTCGATGCGGCCGGCGTCCACGCAGCGCAGCGCGCGCCACGCAGCCCGCGCCGCCTGCGCGGCTTCCCGTGCCACGGCGTCGGCCGGCACGGAGTAGGTCACCAGCTTCTCGTAGTCGGACTTGGTCTCGTAGGAATAAATCTCGCCGCTGCCGGGCTTGAAATTCACCTCAATGACGCCGAGCGTTTCGGCGGTGTCGCCGGAGCCGCAGAGGCCGACCGTGAATTCGCGTCCGGGGAGGAAGGCTTCGACGAGCACTGGCTGGCGGAAGCGCGCGAGCAGGTCGTGCGCGACTTCGCGCAGCTCGGCCGCAGTTCGCACGCGCGAGCGGCTGGAGATCCCCTTGCCGGTCCCTTCGGCCAGCGGCTTGAGGAAGAGCGGGAAGGGGAGGTTGACACGGTCGATGTCTGCCGCGGCGTGCAACGTGACGAACGGTGCGGTGGGGATGCCGGCGTCGCGCACGATGCTCTTGGTGAGAGCCTTGTCGAGGGCAATGGTCAGCACGGCGGGATCGGAAAAGGTGTACGGGATCCGGTAGGCATCGAGCAGCGCAGGGACGGCCGCTGCGCGGCCGACGCCGAACATCCCTTCGGCAATGTTGAAGACGAGGGTCCAGCGGCGGCCGGCGGCCAGCGCCTGGACGAGCGCCTGGAGGTTGCCAACGCGCTCGGTGCGATAGCCCAGTTCCTGCAGGGCGCGCTCGATCCCCTCGATGGTGTCCGGCTTGTCGAACTCCGCCGTCTCCTCGGCGCTGAACCCCTGCGCCAGATACTCGTCGCGCAGGTCATACGTCAAGCCGATCTGCAGATCGCGTGAGTGCATGCGCAGACAATAGCGTTCCCGCGCCGGCCGAGGCAACGGGTTTTTCCGACCCGTTTCAGCAACCGAGCTCAACCGTGATCTGGCCGTGACGCCGACGAATGCCGTTGGTGCCTGGCGCTTACCGGCTGGCGCCTGTTGTCCTGTTTCAGTAACCCCGGCAGCGCTTGGAGCGCGTCCTGGACAGGGCGGAAGCTGCGGCGGTGTTCGGGGCAGGGGCCGAGGCGCAGGAGCGCCTGGATGTGGTCGTTGGTGCCATACCCTTTGTTCTGGGCAAAGCCGTAGCCAGGGTACTGGCAATCGAGTTCCTTCAGGCGGCGGTCGCGCAGCACCTTGGCGATGACGCTGGCGCCGGCGATGAGGAGGCTCTGGGCATCACCCTTGACAATGGCGGTGGACGCACAAGGGAGGCCTTGGACTGGAAGGCCGTCCACGAGGGCGTGATCCGGCCTGCGCGAGAGGGCCAGCAGGGCTCGCCGCATAGCGAGGTGGGTGGCGCAGAGGATGTTGAGCTCGTCGATTTCCTCTACCCCGCACCAGCCAACGCCGATGGCGGAATCCGGATGAGCGATAAGCATTTCGTAGAACGCCTCGCGGCGGGAGGGGGAGAGCTGCTTGCTGTCTGTAAGCTCGCGCAGGGGGCCGGCGAGGCCAGCCCCGGCGGCGTCGGGAGGCAGGATCAGGGCTGCGGCCACAACCGGCCCGGCCAGCGGGCCGCGACCGGCCTCATCCACCCCGGCCAGAATGCCGCCGGGGTGTGTCTGCCAATGCGCGCGTTCATGAGTCAGCCTGTCGGCAGACGCGGGCATCGGTGGGGTGGTCTCAGGTGGCTTCGCGCAGGCGGGCCTTCTTGCCGGCCCGGGTGCGGAGGTAGTAGAGCTTGGCGCGGCGAACCTTGACGGCGCGCTCGATCTCGACCTTCTCAAGGTACGGCGAGTGCACCGGGAAGACCTTCTCGACGCCAACGCCGAAGGAGACGCGGCGGACTGTGAAGGTCTCGGTGGCGGCGATGCCGTCGCGGGCGATGACGGTGCCGGCGAAGACCTGCACGCGCTCCTTGTCGCCTTCCCGGATCTTCACGTGCACGCGCACGCTGTCGCCCACATTGAACTTGGGCGCGTCGGCCTTGATGTTCTCGGCATTGATCTTGGCAATCGCTTTCGCCACCATAACGCAACTCTCCTCTCTCGAAAAACCTACTTGTCGTTCTTACCCGGCGGATCCTGCCGCAACAGGTCCGGCCGCCGCTGGGCGGTACGATCCTGCGCCTGCCGCCGCCGCCATGCCGCGATGGCGGCATGGTCGCCGCTGAGCAGCACGTCCGGCACCCGCAGGCCGCGGAACTCAGGAGGCCGCGTGTACTGCGGGAACTCCAGAAGTCCATCCGCAAACGACTCGTTCTCCGTTGCCTCCGCGCCGCCGCCGAGCACGCCCGGCAGCAGCCGCACCACGGCGTCGATCACCACAGCCGCAGGGAGCGTACCGTTGGTGAGGACGTAGTCGCCGATCGAAATCTCGTCGGTGACCAGCGCCTCGCGCACCCGTTCGTCCACACCCTCGTAATGGCCGCAGACCAGCACCAGGTGCCGCGCGCCCGCCAGTCTCTGGGCTTCTGCCTGCTCGAACTTCCGGCCCTGCGGGGTCATCAGAATCACCCGCGCCTCCGGCGTCCGCACCGACTCCACCGCCGCGAAGAGCAGCTCCGGCTTCATGACCATGCCCGGGCCTCCACCGTAGGGCCGGTCATCCGCCGTGCCGCGCTCATCCAGGGCGAAGTCCCGCAGGTTCACGATGCGGAAATCCACCGCCCCCATGCGCGCGGCGCGTTTCAGCATGCTCTCCTCGATGAACCCGCGGAGCATGCCCGGGAAAAGCGTGATTACATCGATGCGCAGGGGTTCGCCCATCGTGTCACCCGCCTCACCCGCCGGTGTTGCCACCTCAAGCCTTGACCGCGGTGCGCTGGTGCTTGCGCACCAGGCTGGCCACGGTTTCGCTCAACTGGGCGCCGCGCGAGGTCCAGTAGGACACGCGCTCCCAATCCAGCTTGTAGTTCTCACCCTCACGCTTGGGATCGTACCAGCCGAGCGTTTCCAGAAACTTGCCATCGCGTGGCGAGCGGCTGTCCGTGGCCACAACACGGAACGAAATGCAATTGTTGCATCCCGTTCGACGAAGTCTAATCTTGACTGCCATGTCTCCTCCGTGAAACGGGTTACCATAGCAATTCGCACCTGCCGCTGGCAAGGGCGGTTTTCAGGCCGGCCGGATATCGGGATGTCACCGATACCAGCAGGCTGGCAGGGGGACCTCCGGTCGCGACGGCACATTGATGGCGTCCAGCGGGTGGGGGATGACGACCGGGGCGGTTCCGGGGCGGAACCGGTCGCGCCGCAGGAAAGTCATTTCCAGGACTCCGGGGATCTGCACGCCGCCGCAGTTCAGGATGCGGCGATGGTTGTTCGGGTGCGCGTGAACCACGGCATGGTTGCGCAGCAGCTTGCGGAAGGCGCAGCTCATCCATTGGAAGGACTGACGCTCCGCCAGCTGGTGCAGGCGGTGGAACTCGATCACCAGGATACGGAAGCGGTTCAGCAGTGCATCCGGCGTATTGAGGAGAACCTCGTATTCGGCACCTTCGATGTCCATCTGCAGCACGGCTTCAGGCGAGGTGGCAGAGACAGGGCCGACCTCGGTGCGATACCAAGTGTCCAGGGTCATCAGCCCGTCCGCCGGATCGTCGGTCGAGGCCAGGAATTTCTTGATGAAGCGGAAGTTTGGGTGCGGCGCGGCAGGGCCGTCGACCGACCGGTCGG
This sequence comes from uncultured bacterium, assembly GCA_903916675.1. GTDB lineage: Bacteria > Verrucomicrobiota > Kiritimatiellia > RFP12 > CAIWXQ01 > CAIWXQ01. The sequence goes on from CAIWXQ010000018.1 coordinate 131,974, forward strand.
CCAGGTAGGCCTGCATGCCGCGATTGGCCAGCTGCACTTCGAAGTCGCTGCACCCGGCAACGCCGGGAGAGAAGCAGTGCTGGATTTCCTCAAGGTCGTCCGGCAGGAGATAGCCGCCGTCGCTGGCTGGACCGACGCGGATCAACGGACGGTCAATGGGCATGATCCGCAGGGTGCGCACCAAGGCCTGCAGATCAGCCGCCTTTGTGGTGCGGCCCAGAAAGACGCCGGCCCGGAGAAACGGCTGCCGTGAAAAGACATCCCCCATGTTGACTTCCTTTGCGGACGGGTTCTTGTGGAGACAGCCGGCCTGCTGTCAAGCCGTGCCGGAACGAGCAATAAAATCCAAATTAACTATAACCCGCCTTCCAATGCAGGGGCAACGAAGAACACGGACACGATTGCGAACTGTTTTCGTTTTTGGCTGGCGATGGACCATTCTACGGCCGGGGCGGGTCCTGCCGGATGAAGGAAATCCGGTCCGGCGGGAGCAGTTCGCGCAGCTGCGCGCCCTCGTGCTCGCAGTGCGCGAAAAAATCCTGCCAGTCGCGCAGGTTGTGCGGCACCTGCGGGGTTTGCAGGTAGGCCAGAACCCAGACCACGCCGAGGTTGCTCAAGCGCCCGTCCCAGTCCGACGGCAGGTGTCCGCGTAGCCAGGCGGCCGCGGCCGGGTAGCGGCTGGAAAGGTCCACCGGCTGTCGGCAGTTGAAATCCAATTCGTAGGTCCACTCCTTGCGGTCGGATGCCAGCAGAGTTGCTGCCGGCGCCAGCCTCTCGCGCCAGGTCGGCTGAGCACAGACGGTGCCGGCATGGCAGATATCCAGAATGACCACCCGCCCTGGCTGTAGCCCGCGTGCCGCCGGCAGCAGGGCATCCCAGGCGCGTTCACCATCGTCTTGCCGCGTGAACTCCCAGTCGCCGGTCACGGTGTGCCGGGCGCCGAAGTACACCACTTGGAACCGGTCGGTGGCGGCGGCGTCGGGGAGCGACCGCAGCAGCTTCTGCAGCTCCATTGGCGAGGGGTTGGTGACGATGATGCCTGTCAAAGTCTGGCCGCTTTGCCACTCGGCCAGCGAGGCTTGAATCGCCTGGGCAGTAGCGCCCCACGCCCGTAGGGATTTACCGCGTTCATAATCCACGCTGACGGCAGCAGTCAGGGAAACAACAGGTTTCGAGAAGGAAGGCGGGTCGGCTGCCTGCACGGCCGTCGCAGCGAACAGCGAGATTGCTGCGGGCCCTGTTCGAAAGAAAAAGCCGCCAGCGGGGAATCCCCGCCAGCGGCTTGGTATCTGCGCGTTGTGCGCCACGGATTAGAAGCCGTAGTTCACACCCACCAGCGCCTGCACCGTATCAAACGAGCCGGATCCGAGATCCTTGGTGCAGGAAACGTAGGCCGAGGTGGACGGCGTGAAGCGGTACGTCAGCTTCGGGCCGAATGTCAACCACTCGCGGTCGCCCACGTTGACAGCCGCGGACTTCTTGTAGTGGGTCAGGCGGTTCCAGTTCGCCTGCAGGCTCACCACCACCTTCTCGCAAATCTTGTAGCTGGCGGTATTCATCCACACGAACGTCTCCTGAGAGGGGTGAGCGTCCGCGTGTGGGGCAGCGCCGGTGGAGTCGAAATCTGCCCAAGTCCAGCTGTACATATACGCGGGCACCGTGGAGAGCGAGAGGTTGCCCTTGCTGTACATGGCACCGATAAACGGCGTAATCGTCGTGCTGGTCGTGTCGGCCTTGAGGATATTTCCAATCGGAGTGCGGGTGCGCGAGTAACCATCGTTGTAGCTGCCCGACACGCCGAACAGGAACCAGTCGATGTTCTTGGCCATTGTGAGGCTCAGTCCGTAGGTGTCACTGTTGTTGACCAGATGGCCCGGGGCCATGGCGTCCGCCGCGGTGATGCCATAGGTTCCTGCCAGAGAGACAGCCACATCACAGTACGATAGGAAGTTCAGACCCAGCGTCCCGTTGCGCCCGTGCGACGTGAAGCCCGTATTCCCAAACGGATCCACTCTCTTGTCGCGGGAGTCGGTGTAGCTGTATTCGGCAAATACCGAAGGCGAACGGAACCAGACATTCTCGCTGGCTGCCGCATGCGCCGCCCAGTTGTTCTGCAGCAGCGAGGTGACGTTCTGCACGCCGCCGCGCATTTGAGTCAACGGCAGATTGCCCGGGTTGTCTGAAAGAGAGTCTGGGCCTTCATAACTACCACTACTGGCCGCGACCATGCCGGCGGCTAGAAGCGCGACGCCAGCAATCAGCACAACGGAATGCCTTTTTGCGTGGTTCATAGGATATACCCTTTCGTTGGTTATTACTGCTGTCCGTCCAGAGGAACCGCCAAGCTCCCGCCGGATTTCCCCTCAACAAGTCAATTGAGGCGAATTTGCTGAAAGACTAAAGGACAAGGGGGATTAACGTCAAGCACTCGTTTTGGGAAATATTAGGAGAATATTAGGACAAGCGACGACGCATGCTCCAGCCTTTCTTCCGAGAGTCGGCGGCGGATCAGGAGGGGAGTCTTTTCCGCATGGCCGTGCGCGTGTCGGCGAAGCAGTCTCTGACGGTGGGAGAGTCGTCAATCGCGAGAACATACTGCTCGCGGAACTCCAGCGCTTTGTTTGCCCAGGCGATGGCCACAGTGGCCGGATAGTGCAGGCCACTGTGCAGCCACCCCACCTGAATCAGCACGAAATCGCACATAGAGCGGACAAGTTCGTAGTGGACGCCTTGGCCCGCGCGGATGGCGGCTAGAATGTCCGGGTTGACCCGCTCGTGCGCCGGCAGCGACCAGGCAATCTCAGGGTGATCGTCCAGGTGTCCTTTGCGGACGGTCTCCTCGAGGATACGGAAAATGTCCAGCTTGTCTGCGTCCCGCACGAGATGGGCGCACGCCGCATGCTCCGGCAGCAGAGTTGGGGACAGTTCGCGCAGGTTGTGGCAGCCTACTGACACGAGAATCCGCTCGCGCTCTTCTGCGGGTAGGGCGTCCAGCACGCCCTCGTCGCGCAATACCGCAACGCTGCGCGTCGCGTGATTGAAGGACTTGCTGTCCTCGAAACTGCGGTACTCGGCGTATTGCGGAAAGCGGCCCACGTCGTGCAGCAGGGCGCAGGCCTTCCCCAGCAGGACCTGCGCTTCCTGCCATTTTTCTGCGGCCAGGATGCGCTCGGCATTGGCCACCACGCGCCAGCTATGCTCCACCTTCAGTTGCTGCATGGGGTGAAAGCGCCCGTCCGGGCCGGCGAAGCGCCGGGTGTAGGCGTCGAAGAAACATTCGAGCTGGGCAAAATCAGTGGGCGTCATGCCAGAGTCTCCACAGACGCGGAAGGATAGGGAATACTACTGCGGATGTCGAACCGGAAGCGCGCGTCTTGCGTGTCCTTGCGGACCAGTCGCGGCGATGGTACCGTGCCTGCATTCGGCATGGAAACCTCCGAAAATACTGCTGCGCCGGCGCACTCGCCGCTGCTCTCCGGCAGCCTGCTGCGCGCGCTGGCCGTATTGAGCGTCCCCATGCTGCTGAGCGGCGCGCTGCAGGAGACGCAGAGCCTGATCGATCTTTTCTGGGTCGGCCGCCTGGGTCCGTATGCTGTGGCCGCGGTCGCCATGCCGGGCATCGTCCTGTTCCTGCTTGCGCCGGTGGCCATGGGGCTGATGGTCGGCACGGTGGCACTGGTCTCGCGCCACGTGGGCGCCCATGAGCCGCGCGAGGCCGGGCGCGCGGCGGCGCAGTCGCTGCTGCTGAGCGTGGTGCTGGGCGCGCTGGTTTCTGTGGCCGGATGGTTCCTGGCGCCGGAGGTCTTCCCGCTCCTGGGCGTGCGCAGCACGGATGCGGTGCAGCACGGCGTGGATCCGGCGCTGATCGTGCGCGAGGGAGTCGCCTTCCTGCGCATTCTTATGGCAGGGCAGTGGCTGATGTTCATCCTGCTGGCCTGTTTCGCCTCGCTGCAGGCGGCCGGCAACGCCCGCACGCCGATGTTCTGCAGCCTGACCGCCACGGTCGTCAACCTGATCCTTGACCCGTTCCTGATCTACGGTATCGGCCCCTTCCCGCGGCTGGGCGTGTCCGGTGCCGCGCTGGCCACGGTCTTCTCGCAGGCCGTGGCGCTGGCCGCAGCCCTGTGGGCGCTGCGCGGGAGCGACCAGGGGCTTGTCCTGCAGCGCGCCGCGTTTCGCCCCCATCCTGCGCTCTGCTGGCGGATCCTGCGCGTGGGGCTGCCGGGGTCAGGACAACTGCTGCTGCGCAGCACCATGAGCGTGGCGCTCATGCGCATCGTGGCAATCTGCGGTCCCGTGGCCGTGGCTGGCTTCAGCATCGGGCTGCGCTGGCACATGTTCATCCTCATGCCTGCTTTCGCGCTGGGCAATGCTGCGGCCACGCTGGTGGGGCAGAACCTTGGAGCCGGGCAGGCGGACCGCGCGCGCCGCAGCGCCTGGCTGGCGACCGGGATTGATGCCGTGCTCATGGTGCTCTTCGCTTTGGTGGCGCTGGTGGCGGCGGAGCCGCTGGTGCGCTGCTTTACGAAGGATCCGGAGGTCATGCGCGTCGCCGTGCAGTACTTGCGCATCGTGTCGCTCTCCTATCCGGCCGTGGCGACCGGCATCATCCTCGGCCGGGCGCTCAACGGCGCTGGCGACAGCCTGGCGCCCATGGTCATCACGGGGATCAGCCTCTGGGGGCTCCAGTTCCCCGCCGCTCTGCTCCTGATCCATGCGGTCCATCCGCCCTCGCTCGGCATCTGGCTGGCGATCGCGGCCGGTAACGTGGTGCATGCGCTGCTGATCATGGGGCGATTCCACCGCGGCGCCTGGATGCAATGCCGGGTTTAGGCTGATCGGCTGTAGGGGTTAAGGCTGTAGGCGGGAGCCCATCATTATTTTCTGTGCCCGCAGTTCCCCTCTGCGCCCTCTGTGTCCCAAACCAGGTAAAGGATCGTTCGCAAATCATTGCCGGGCATCCTGCGATCCCGCTATACTGGGGCGTATTCAATAGATGCGGAGCCCCTCCACATGAGTCGCAAGAACCTGGCATTGCCGTTCACCCGGAAGCAGATCGAGGCGGTGGAGTGCACGCTTCCCACGCCGTTCCACATCTACGACGAGGCCGGCATCCGCGCCAACGCGCGCCGGCTCAAGGCAGCTTTTGCCTGGAACCCGGGGTTCAAGGAATACTTTGCGGTCAAGGCCTGCCCGAACCCGTTTCTCCTGAAGATTCTGAAGGCCGAGGGGTTTGGCGCAGACTGCAGCTCGCTGCCGGAGTTGCTGCTGGCGGAGCGCGTGGGGATCACGGGCGAAGAGATCATGTTCACCTCCAACGACACGCCGGCGGACGAGTTCGTCGCGGCGCACAAACTGGGGGCGATCCTCAACCTCGACGACCTCACGCACCTGCCGTTCCTCGAGCAGGCCGCCGGCCTGCCGAAGCTGCTCTGCTTCCGCTACAACCCCGGGCTGCTCAAGGGCGGCAACGCGATCATCGGCCACCCGGAGGAAGCCAAGTACGGCTTCACCCGCGAGCAGCTCTTCGACGGATATCGCCAAGCCAAAGCCAAGGGGGTGAAACGCTTCGGGCTTCACACCATGGTGGCGTCGAACGAGCTCAACCCGCAATACTTCATCGACACCGCGGAGCTGCTCTTTGACCTCGTGGCCGAAATTTCGCGGACCGTTGGGATCGCGTTCGAGTTCGTCAATCTCGGCGGCGGCATCGGCATTCCCTACAAGCCGGAGCAGGAGGCCGTGGATCTGGAGCGCGTGGGCGCGGGAATCCGCAAGGCCTACGAGGCGCGGCTGAAGGGGCTGCCGCCGCTGCGGCTCTGCCTGGAGTGCGGCCGCATGGTCACCGGCCCTTACGGCTATCTCGTCACCCGCGTGCGCCACATCAAGCACACCTACAAGTGCTACGCCGGGCTCGACGCCTGCATGGCCAACCTGATGCGGCCGGCGCTCTACGGCTCGTATCACCACATCACCGTGCTGGGGAAGGAGACCCGGCCCGCCGCAGTGAAGTACGACGTCACCGGCTCGCTCTGCGAGAACAACGACAAATTCGCGATCGATCGCCTGCTACCTGAGCTGGCGCCCGGCGACCTGCTTGTGATCCACGACACGGGCGCGCACGGCCATGCCATGGGGTTCCAGTACAATGGCAAGCTGCGCTCCGCCGAGTTGCTGCTGCGCGAGGACGGCGCCATCGTGCCAATCCGCCGCGCCGAGACGCCGGAAGATTATTTCGCCACGCTCGATTTCACGGGGCTGAAGAAGTTCAAGGCATGAATTTTTCGCGGGGCGGAAAATTCATTTTTGGACAAGGTCGCTAGATCGACGCACGGTTGTAGGGACGGTTCTCCGAACCGTCCGCGGACGCCTCGGAGCGGCGGTCCTACCTCGGCGCGAGACGCGCCGGCCTGTTTTCCGCCGGTCAGAGCCACAGGATTGCCTAGAACACCAGCAGCCCCAGCGCGAGGAAGACGGCGCCGAGTGCGGTGCTGAGGACGCCGGAGATCAGCATGCGCACGGGTTTGGCGGCGCACCAGTCAAGCCATCGGCGCAGGTAATACGGGTAGAGGATCAGCGTCATGCCGATTACGATGGCGAGGTAGGAGAAAATCACCAGCGCCAACCGCAGCGGCGAAGTCTCTTCGCGCGCGGCGAGCAGCAGCGGGCAGGGGAAGAGCACGAGCAGGCCGCCCGCAGCGCGGCAGCTCAGCAGGTCGTCCATCCAGTACCACGACAGCGGGATGGCTGCCAGCGTCAGGAACGGAATCCACGGGCGGATGGGAGTCATGAAATCGATGGGCATGCTGTAGGCTGCCCAGCCAGCCCAAGCCCAGGCGCCGGCGGCAAGTGTACGACCGGTCCAGACGTGCCGCGCAAAGGCACGCGCCACCTGCCCAGCCTGCGCTGGCGCCATCAGCGCAAAGAGTCCCTTGGCGAGCAGGATCGCGCCCAGCAGCAGAGACCAGTGAGAAAGATTCATCAACATGGCAGTTGCCTCGTTTGTCAGACTATAGGCTATAGTCTTTGTTGAATCGGCCTACATCCTTCTCCCGCTACTTCCCCCACCAGCGTCTGCGGTCCGGCGCGGGTAATTCGCACGGCGACGAGATCTCCCGCGGCAATGGAAGGCGGAGGCTCGAAGGCCACGATCTTGTTGCCGGGCGTGCGGCCGGACCAGCGCTCTTCGTTGCGCAGGCTGACCCCCTCGGCAAGCACCTCCAGCGTATGTCCCACGCACGCCTCGTTCAGCCGCAGGCCGCGCGTATCCTGGTCATCCAGCAGCACCTGGTTCCGGCGTGCCTTCTCTGCGGCTGGCACGTCGTCGCACTGGGCAGCGGCCGGAGTGCCTGGACGGGGAGAGTATTTGAAAACAAAGGCATTGTCAAAAGCCGCTCCCTCCATCAGGTGGCGGGTGGCCTGGAAGTCCGCCTCCGTCTCCGTGGGGAAGCCGACGATAATGTCGGTGGTGAGCGCGAACTCCGGGATCGCGGTGCGCAGCCGCGCTACGGCGTCGAGGTACTGCGCGGCGGTATAGCCGCGGCGCATCAGGCCGAGGATGCGGTCAGAGCCGGATTGCACCGGCAGGTGGAGGTGCGGACAGATGTGCGGCAGCGTGGCCATGGCGCGCACGAGCTCGTCCGTGATGCCGGACGGGTGCCCGGAGGTGAAGCGGATGCGGCGGATGCCGGGCATGGCGCTGACAGCCTCCAGCAGGCGCGGGAAATCCTCGCGGAACCCGGCGGAGCTTGCGCGGACGCCTTCCCAGACTGGATTGGAACGGCCGTAATTCATGACGCTCTGGCCGAGGAGGGTCACTTCCCTGACGCCACTGGCAACGAGTTGCCGCACCTCGTCGAAGATCTCCGCCGCGGGGCGGCTGTATTCGGCGCCGCGCACATCCGGCACCACGCAGTAGGCGCAGCGGCGGTTGCAACCAAGCAGGACCGTGACGAACGCGCTGACCGGCCCGGTTAGATGCGCGCTTGGCACGCGCGGCACGGCAGCGGCATCGTCGAGGCGCACAAGGCCGCGCTCGCCGGCAACGAGGCGCGCCAGGATCTCCGGGATGGACTGCTGCTGGCGCGTGCCGGCCACGAAGTCGAGCTTCGGGATCTTTTTGAGCAGTTCGGCGCCGCGACGCTGGGCCATGCATCCCATCACGCCAACCAGCCGGTGCGGCGCCAGGCGCTTGCCCGCGCAGAGCAGGCCCAGCTTGCCGAGAGCTTTCTCCTCCGCCTTGCCGCGCACGCTGCAGGTGTTGACGACGATGACGTCCGCATCCGCCTCGTCCACGGCCGGCAGATGGCCGGCGGCCTCCAGGCAGGCGGCCACGCCCTCGGCGTCGCGGACATTCATCTGGCAGCCGTAGGTGTGCAGCAGATACTTCAAGGCGCGGCATCCTTTTTGCCGCCTATGGTGCTGCCGACGGTGTCGACAATGCGCTCGAGCACGCCGTGGTATTCCCAGACCGGGTTCGCGGGAGGGCCCTTGACGCGGAATTCCAGAAGCAGCTTGGAGAAGGGGAAGGTGACGATCTGCCAGAACCGACCCAGCCAGGTCCGTTGCTTGAAAATGCTGGTCCGGACGCAGAAGTCGAGCTGGTCATTGGGAAAACTGTACGTGCCATTGCCGCCGATGCTGAAGATGTTGCCTTCCACCAGCAGGTGGTCGGAGGAGAGCACGCCGTTGGTGATCGAGAACGGCAGGCTGGCCTCGGACTGGCTGATCATCAGGTCGACGCCCGGCACATTGCGCGCCAGGTAGTCGGTCAGGCCGGCGAACAGCGGGATGCGTCCCAGTTCCCCTTTTTCCACCTGGACCTCGCCGTTGCCGGAGAGGCATCGGACGTGACCCGCGCCCAAGCTGCTGGCAAGGGACATCGTGGCGCTGGCGGTCCCGGAGGGGATATTGGTGAAGCCGAGTTGCGCGGCGAAGGTGTGGAGATCGAGGTGTTCGATCTGGAACGACGTGCGGTAGGTCATCTGCGTGCCGTCGCCGGGGAGCGAGACCAGGTGGAGCGTGCCGCGGATTTCTCCGCCCGCCGCCGTGGCGCGCACGTTGCGCACCGCGTAGGCGTTGGTGGCAATGGCGAACTCGCAGGAGAGGTCCTGCAGCTTGACGCTGCGGACGGTGGCGGTCGGCGCGAGCAGCGAACCGGCGAGAACGATGCCGTCGAGGTTGCCATCGAGCGGCACGCGGCCGGCGGCGGTCAGCCGGGGGGGCGTGTCGAAGACAAAGCCGTTCTTCTCGGGGTTGAGGTTCACGCGGATGATGCGCAGCAGCGGTTCGATCGGCATGTCCGCCTGCGCGGCAAAGTCGACGTTGGAGGCCAGCAGATCGATGTCCAGACTGCCGGAGAGACGGCCATCCGGACGCTCGCAGACGAGCGGATCGATCCGGACGCGCTCGAGGTCGTTGGTCCCGTCGGCCACGAGGATCGCGCTGACGCGGCGGACGGGGACGCCGCCGTAGGTGGCATCCGTCACGACCAGCGAGAGGCGCAATTCATAGTGCGGTTCGGCCGGTGCCACGCGGAAGTGCGCCTCGACATCGACGGGCCGGGAGTTGAACGCGAACCGGTGCGCGATCTCCAGGGCGCCGTTGGCTTCCAGCATGCGCAGGAGCGGATAGACGCGGTCAGGCGTCAGATGGCCGGAGATCCGCCCCTCGATCAGTCCGGAGGCGGGATCAAACCGAAGGCTTCCCTCGGCATCCTCGGGCCAGCGGTTGCGGGGCCATTCGATCTTGGCGTTTTCGATGAAAATCACGCCATTTTCCTGGCGGAAAAGTCCCTGCAGCCGCTGGAAGCGCATGCCGAGCAAGGTGGCGTCCACCAGGTCGAATCGCATGGGTGCGAGCGAGGGGATGGCTGTGGCGACGTTGGTTCCCGCGCTGGTGGACGACGGACGCGGCGGCAGCGCGGCGAGGTTGACGCGGTGCGCGACGACGGTGTCGACCCACTCCCGCGGCGGGCGGTCTGGCCGGAATCCGCCGGAGAGGCGCAACTCGTCGGCCGTGAACCACTCCGGCGCCACCACGCCCTTGGGGAGCAGGCGTACCTTGTGCAGCACCAGTCCTTCGCGCAGACCGAAGGACGCGCTATGCGCGTCGAGCATGTCGGTCTCCGGGCTAAGCGCGGTCAGCAATTGCCCGAGTGTCGTGCGCGGAATCGGCCGCGCGGCCACGTAGAAAAAGAGGAATACCGCGAGGGCGAGCAACCCCGCCGTCCAGACCACGGCGCGGAAGATGCCGAACAGAAACCGAAAGATGCCCTTGAGAACCCGCAAGCTGCCCCCATCTTTCCCTTGCTGCGGCGCGCCGCAGCGCACCGTCCACCGAACAGCCGCAAGTATAGCCGGCCCGCCACGGGTTGTCACGGCGCGGTGGGTGATGAGCGCGGGCTTTTTTGCCAGCGATGAACATGCTAGCATGCACCACATGTTGGGAATTTTGGAGAAGATCGACGACCCCGCTGCTGTCCATGCCTTGACAGCTGCGGAGATGGACCGGCTGGCGGAAGAGCTGCGGGAACGGATCATCACGACGGTCAGCCGCAACGGCGGGCATCTAGCCGCCAACCTGGGCGCCGTGGAGCTGACGCTGGCGCTGCTGCGCGTGTTCGATCCGGCCACGGACCGGATCGTCTGGGACGTCGGCCATCAGACCTATGCCTGGAAGCTGCTCACCGGGCGGCGCGACCGCTTCGGCACGCTGCGCCTGCCGGGCGGCATTTCCGGTTTTCCGCGACGCGACGAAAGCCCCTTTGACGCATTCGGTGGCGGACACGCCGGCACGGCGCTGTCGGCCGCGCTGGGCATGGCCGTGGCGCGCGACCGCCGCGGCGGCACGGAACATGTCGTGGCTGTGGTCGGCGACGCCGCCATGGGCAACGGCATCTCGCTCGAGGCGCTGAACAACATCGACGGCACCACCGGCCACCTGATCGTGGTGCTGAACGACAACGAGATGTCCATTGCCGGCAACGTCGGCTCGCTCTCCCGCCACCTCGGCCAGCTCCTGGCCAATCCCAAGTACAACCGCTGGAAGCGCGGCGCGGAGCAGATTGCGATGCGCCTGCGCATGTCGCCGCTGCGCGGCGCGTACCACCGCACCGAGAAGGCCGTGAAGAGCCTCTTCCTCCAGAACGCGCTCTTCGAGGAATTCGGCGTGCGCTACATGGGGCCGATCGATGGCCACGACCATCGCGCCTTGGCCGACGCGCTGGAGATCGCGACGCGCTACGACCGGCCCATCCTGCTGCATGTCGCCACGCAGAAGGGACGCGGCTATAAGGCCGCCGAGGAGGCGCCGGACCGCTGGCACGGCGTGGGGCGCTTCGATGTTGCCCGCGCCGAGCTGGTCGAATCTCCAGCAGGCTATTCGCAGACCTTTGGCGAATGCCTCGCGCGCCTGGCGGATCGCAACCCGCAACTGGTTGCCATCACGGCCGCCATGTGCGCCGGCACAGGATTGACGTCGTTCGAGGCGCGCCACCCGACACGCTTCTTCGACGTCGGTATCTGTGAAGAGCACGCCGTGGTCTTCGCCGCCGGCCTGGCCGCGCAGGGGATGCGGCCGGTGGTGGCGATTTACTCCAGTTTCCTGCAGCGCGCGGTGGATTGCGTCTTGCACGACGTCTGCTTGCAGAAGCTCCCCGTGACGTTCTGCCTCGACCGCGCGGGCGTGGTGGGTGCCGACGGCCCGACGCACCACGGCATCTTCGACATCCCCATGCTGCGCTGCCTCCCCGGCCTTGTGCTCATGCAGCCGAAGGACGAGGCTGAGCTGGCGCGCATGCTGGCCACGGCCGTGCGTCTTGACGGCCCGGCTGCCATCCGCTATCCGCGCGATCCGGGCCCCGGCGTGTCCGTGCCCGAGAATCCGGAACCGCTGGAAATCGGGAAGGCGGAGGTGGTGGAGACAGCCGCGGAGGCCATCCGCACGGTCTGGATCTGGGCGCTCGGCGACATGCTCCCGCTGGCGCACGCAGCAGCTGTCAAGTTGCGCGTGGCGGGTGTGGTTGCTGGCATCGTGAACGCGCGCTTCATCAAGCCGCTCGACACTACGCTGCTGCTGCAGCAGGCTGCGCCGCAGACGGTCTTTGTCACGCTGGAGAACGGGGTCATCGCCGGCGGGTTTGGTTCTACCGTGCAGGAGGCGCTGTCCGATGCCGGCCGTACAAACCCCGTGTTGCGCTTCGGCTGGCCGGACGAGGTCATCGGCCAGGGCACCACCGCTTCGCTCCTTGCTGCCCACGGCATTACGCCGGAAATGGTGGCGGCGAAGGTGCTGGCAACTGTAAGCCGGTAGGTCCGCGACTATGGCGCGGACCAGGAACCCGGTTGGTTGTGATGCGGCGACCGGGCCGCAGTCCCGGTCGTACTATCGGTAGGTCCGCGACTGTGGCGCGGACCGAACGTAACCCAGCGTTTGTTGCCACGCAGGCGCGATTACTGTCCACGGCCACTCGTGCCAGTGTGTGACCAGCCCTGCTTTCACAGGGTTTTGCGCAATGTAACGAACCGCTCCCGCGACCTTCTCCGGTGAACGGCACCAGTGGTCGAAATCCTCTCGCGCCCAAAACTCTCCGGTGCGATTGAGCTGCCTGTTGACTTCGCGCGCAACAAATCGCTTGTAATGCGCCATGTCCTCGCGAAGAGACGCATTGCGCCCGATGGTATTGCGCATGAGTGCATGCAGGTGTGTGCCCATCACTACGGCAGCATGGATGTTCCAGCCACGATCAACCAGCCAGGGCAAGTTTTCCAGGATGATGGGAGGTAAGCCTTTTGCCGTCAACCAGTGGCGGGTGTCGCTGTCCTGCGCGTCCAGAATGGTCTCTATGCGGGCAAATTGGCGGCGAAGAAGATCCCGATAACGTTCATCCGTGTGCGGGGTTTCCTCCAGCAAGGACGGACGCTCAGCAGTAAGTTCGTCCACCACTATTTTTGGCAGTGAACCGGCAATCCGGAGCGTGACGAAGAACGTTGCGTCTGCCACGATCCAGTGTGGTAGATGGCGGCGGGTAAAACGCAACGTCTGGGGGTTGTTCATTGCGCAGCGACAGGGTTCAATGATTGTAGGTCCGCGACTGCGGCGCGGACCCAAAACTCTTGGATAACGGCGCCGACAGGGCCGGAGTCCCGGTCGTACTACCCGCGCAACTGCCCAGTTCCACGCACGAGATATTTGTAGGTGGTGAGCTCCTCGAGCCCCATGGGGCCGCGGGCGTGGAGCTTGTCGGTGCTGATTCCCATCTCCGCGCCGAGGCCGAATTCGTAGCCGTCGTGCAGGCGGGTGGAGGCGTTGACGAACACTGCGGCGGAGTCCACTTCCTTGAGGAACTTCTTCGCGCTGCGCTCGTCGCGCGTGACAATGGCATCGGAGTGGCGCGAGCCGTATTTGTTGATGTGGTCGATGGCCGCGCGCAGGTCCTTCACCACGCGCGCCGCGAGGATGAGCTCCAGGTACTCGGCGTACCAGTCCTCCTCGCTGGCAACGGCGAACGACGGCACGATTTCCCGTGCAGCCTCGTCGGCGCGCACTTCGACCTTACGGCGGGCGCACAGCTCGGCGAAGCGCGGCAGGAACGCAGCGGCGACGCCGGCGTGCACGAGAAGCGTCTCGGCGGCATTGCACGTGCCGGGGCGCTGACACTTGGCGTTCTCGACAATGGCCAGCGCCATGTCGAGGTCGGCCGCGGCATCAACGTAGACGTGGCAGACCCCCTTGTAGTGCTTGAGCACCGGCACGCGCGCCTGCTCGACCACGGCACGGATGAGCGACTCGCCGCCGCGGGGAATGACCACGTCGATGCGGTCGTCCATCTGTACGAGTTCGCGCACAGCCTCGCGGTCGATGGTGGCGATGAACTGCACGGCGTGGCGGGGAAGGCCGGCCTTCTGGCCGCCCTCAGCGAGCGCCGTGGCAATGGCCTGGTTGGAGCGCAGCGCCTCCTTGCCGCCGCGCAGGATCACGGCGTTGGAGGACTTGATGCAGAGCACGGCGGCATCGGCCGTGACGTTGGGGCGCGACTCGAAGATGATGGCGACTACGCCGATCGGGACGCGGCGCTTCTCGATCACGATGCCGTTGGGTCGCACGCGCTTGGCCAGGCGCTTGCCGACAGGGTCCGGCAGCGCGGCAACCTCGCGGATCCCTCGGATCATGGCACCGATGCCGGCATCGGTGAGCGTGAGGCGGTCCACCAGCGCGGCGGAAAGGCCTGCGGTGCGGGCTTCGGCGACGTCCTGCGCGTTGGCAGCCTGGATCACGGCGCGGCGGGCGCCGATCTCCTGCGCCATGGCCTCGAGAATGTCGTTCTTGCGGCGCGTCGAGAGGCTGACCATGCGGCGGCTGGCCGCGAGCGCCTGGTCGCCGAGCAGGCGGATTTCGGAGTGCAAGCTCATGCGTGCAAGTCTGGCAAGGAAGGCGCCGGGCGTCAAGCGTCAGACAAATAGGACACGAAGGGGAAGAAAGCTGCCCGAAAGTCGCGAAGGAACTTTGTTGCGCGCTTGGCGCGCAGTCCAAACCTTCGTGTTCTTCGCGTGCCCTTTGTTTACTTCGTGACCGACCAAATGAAAAAGCCGCGGTCAACGCCTGCGGCTACAGGGCTGTGGCGGGTCCGGCGGCCCCGCCCTGCCGTTGCTTCTCTGAAATTGCAGGAAGCGCGCTAACAGCCTTCAGCCTAACAGCCTTAATATTTCAGCAGGCTGCCGCCGATATACTCGCGCAGGATCGAGTCGCCGGGCACGGTAATGGACGGGAGGGAGAGGAAGTTGTGCAGAAAGCCGGTGAGGCGGCGCGCCTCGGCGTACTCGAGGTGGTCGGGCTTGACCTGGTTGAGCAGCGTCACGGCAAAGGGTTTCAGCACAGCCAGCTCGTAGTCGAGGGCGGAATTGAAGATGGCGTCGGCCAGGTGCTGGTAGGGGAATATCCAGCGCTTTTCGCCGCGCCGCACGGAGGGCCAGCGCTCGAGCGTGCGGAGGGCGGAGTGGCCGCGGAACTGGTCGTCGCGCACAAGGCGTCGGATCAGGCGGTTGTCGGTGGTGGAGATGCGGTTGTAGTGGTCCACACTGAGCTGCGTGAGGGCGCTGACGTAGATCAGGAACTTGACCGCGCGCGGCACCTGGCTGGTGAGCTGCGGGTTGAGGCAGTGGTTGCCCTCCATGATGATGACGTCCTGCGGGCCGAGGCGTGAGGTCTCGGCGCGGTCGCGACCGGTCTTGGTGGGGAAGTCGAAGTTGCGCAGGTGCACCTCGCGTCCCTCGAGCAGATCGAGCAGGTCGCGGTTGAGGCGCGGCAGGTCCATGGACTCGATGTGCTCGTAGTCCAAGTAGCCTTGTTCGTCGCGTGGGTTGTGTTCGTCGCCGACAAAGTAGTCGTCGGTGGAGACCACCACCGGCCGCAGGCCGTTGACGCGCAGGTGCGACATCAGCCGCTTGGCAAAGGTGGTCTTGCCGGAGGAGGAGGGACCGGCCACGAGCACCAGCCGGACCGTGGGCTTGCGGTCGGCAATCGCGGTGGCGATGGCGGCGAGCTTCTTTTCGTGCAGCGCCTCGGCGGTCTGGATGATGTCGTCGGCCTGGCGGTTGGCGACAGCCTCGTTGAGCTGGCCCACGGTGGTCACGCCGAGGATGCGCCCCCAGGCCGCATGCTCCTGGTAGACGTGGAAGAGGTGCGGCTGCGGCTCGAACGGCGCAACGCGATCCGGCGCGTCGAGGGCGGGCATGTCGAGCACAAAGCCGGTCTCGTACGGCGTGAGGCGGAAGAGCTGGAGCAGGCCGGTGCGGTAGACGAGCGGCTCGTGGGCGAGGTCGCGGAATGTGCCGCAGCGGATGGTGGCGACACGCGGCGGGTTGCGGTGGCGCAACAGGTTGACGGTGTCGGCTTGGCCGGTCTGCTCGAACAGGCGCAGGGCATCCTCATACGATTCCCATTCCTGCTCGACGGGAAGGTCGCGCGCGACCAGCTCGCGCATGGCCTGCTCCAAGCGCGCCACGCGAGCGGCCAGTGGCGCCACGGCCTCGGCGTCCGGCCAGTCGATGGAGCAGAAGAGGCCGTTGCCGAGCGAATTGCGCACGCGCAACTGCGCGGCTGTCGAGATGTTGCGCACGGCCATGGCCAGCAGGAACCCGAGCGACCAGCGGTAGACGCGCCAGCCGTGGCTGGCGGCCAGCGTCAGCGGCGCAATGGCGGAATTGACAGTCAGGGGATAACTGAGCGAGACCACATCATTGTTGACGCGCGCGGCAATCACGTCCAGGCCGTTGGGCAACTTGGCCGGCAGCAGCTCTCGCACCCTCGTGCCCGCCGGCGTCGTTACAGCCGGCTGGCCCTCGATGGTGATTGTCACATCGCGCATGGTTTGTCTCTAGCCAGTTATCAGTAAGCAGTAAGCAGTTTGCCTTCTGAATCAACTGATTACTGCTCACTGATCACTTTCTTCTCACACCACTCGTTTCAGCATCTTCTCTGCCAGTGCGACAAGCGGCTCAACTGGGCCGGGGAGGTTGCTGAGCGCGGCCACGGCGGCTGTGGTGTGGTCAGCAGCCTGGCCACGCGCTTTGGCCGGGGACCAGAGCTGCAGGCAGGAGAGTTCCGGCGGCTTGCCGGCTCGGGCTTCGCCGGCGTCGAGCAGGTCATCCACGATCTGAAAGGCGATACCGAGATGGTTGGCGTAGGTGCCGAGCTGGTCTACCTGCGCGGGTGCGCCGCCAGCCGCGAGCGCGCCCATACGCATGGCAGCAACGAAAAGGTCCGCGGTTTTGTGCTGGTGGACAAAGGTGAGCGTGGCAGCGTCGGCCTGTCCGGCGAAGCGGATGTCCTCGACCTGGCCGGCCACCACGCCGACAACAGCGCGGCCGAGTTCAACGACCAGCGCAGCGGTTGTGCCAGGACGTTTTTCCGTGACGCGGCCAAGCAGCGCGAACGCCAACCCTTGTAGTGCATCACCTGCCAGCACGCCGACGGTCTCGCCATACTTGGCATGCACAGTGGGCTGGCCGCGGCGCACGAGGTCGTTGTCCATGCACGGCAGGTCGTCATGCGCCAGCGTGTAGGCGTGGAAGATCTCGACGGACAAGGCGGGCCACCAGGCATCGTCGCAAGCGCCGCCCGCAGCCTCGGCCGCGGCCAGGCAGAGAATCGGACGCAGCCGCTTGCCGCCGGTCAGGACCGCATGCCGCATGGCCTCAGCCAGCACCGTCGGGCGGGTGTCAACGGACGGCAGCGCGGCGAGTAGCCGATCCTCCACCTGCGCTTTCCGCGCCTCCAGATAAGCGTCCAAAGCAAACATGGAGGAATGATACGGGTTTCGGAGGAAAGGGGAAAGGCGGAAGGAAGGGGTGAGCCATCGGCATTAACAATCAAAAGTATTGGCTTCAACATGCTGAATTATCAATTTATTTGGACTCTGGCGCGTCACACGGGACTGCCCGCCCTACCGCGCGGCCAGTGCGGACGGCATAGCTCTGAACCCCACAGAAACGGCCTTCGTGAAGGAGCATTACGGAAAGTGTGGGGGGTGTTATTTGGGGTCCCAAAAAGTGCGATGTCGAATAGGTTTTTCCGAACCCCTATCTTTTATTGGTGTTTTTTGCGGTTTTTGGTTTTTGCGTGTCGAATTGCTTCTCTTATATAGAGACGCGTTGTTTTTTGGGCTACGGCAAATAGCCGGGGGCTGTTTTCAGGATTCCCAAAAAACGGTTTGAGGCTTTTGGCCTTCATTTCAGGGCTGGTTTTATTGAGTTTCTATTTCTTTCGTGAGGCTTAGCATCCTCATATGGGGGGTATGATGTTTTTTTGGAGGGCTTATTTATGGCAGACGGCGTGAAGGTTGTGACGGCTGCCGGCCGCGAATGCCGACCTGGCGGTTTCGTTCTGCTTGAGGCCAATGTGGCTTGTGGGCTCGTCGCGGTCCGCCCGTTGGACTCCCCGCCCGGCATGTGCGTGTCACGCGCAAGGGGACCTGCAACCCCGGCGACGTGTTGGTTTTGGCTGACGTGGGCGCGGCAACCGATAAAGGGGGGGGGGTGTGGCCAAGCATTACCTGAATGCTGCGGTTTTGTTGGTGTTTCTCCTATTCTGGTTTTTCGTTTGTGGCGAACATTACTTATATAGAGGGACGCGATGTTTTTCCGGCAGTTTTTTCAGGGGTGTAGGGACGATCCGGTAGTGGCGAATGAAGGCAACTCCAACCCGCGTAACGTGGTGGCTGCCAAACCTAACAGCCTTCAGCCTAAACACCTTCTTCGGCAACCAGGACCTACACGATGATAAATAGACACGGAACACCGGTCACAACGCCGCAATTCGACTGTAACTCGTTGATGCACGGACAGATGCAAAAGATCATGTCCGGCAGGGGAGCCTGTTTCGTGTCTACTTCAGTCTATTTTTGTCTATTTCTCCCCACTGAGTCGCGGCCAAGCCTCAGTTAACGCATTCATTTCCAACCTAACAGTCTACAGCCTAAACACCTTTCTAGAAGGAGTAGCCATGGAAGCCGAACTTCAACCCCAGCTAGATGTGAACGCCATCGGTCCAGAGGCCGCCGGTCGCGCCTGCAAACCGCCGACGAATGCTGTTGCGGACGCGCTTGCAGTGCAGATAGCGCATCCGCTCAGCTTCCGGGAAGCGCTCGATGGCGTAGCGGAGCATGGTGCGCGGCATGGAGGCGGCGTGGCGATCAAGGAAGGCGGTCAGCGCAGCCTGATCGCGTTTGCCGACCTCGCGCAGCATCCAGCCCGTGGCCTTGTGCAGCAGATCCTCGGGGTCTCGCAACAGCTTCCTGGCCAGCGCGAGTGTCAGCGTGTGACGGTTCATGCGGATGCTGGCGAACGTGGCGACCATGGCAATGCGGCGCTCCCAGGGCAGCGGCGAGCGTACGAGTTTTTCGAGCAGGCCGCGGCTGCCGTGCGCCGCGACCCAGGCGCCGACGATGTTCGGCGCGGAAAGATCGACAAGATCCCAGTTGTTGATATGACGAGTATGGCGGAGATAGACGGCAAGGAGGCGGTGCCGGTCAGCCTCGTCGCCACGCTCGAAGCGCCGCACCAGTAGAAGCAGCGCGAAGAGGCGGTCCTCATGGAACTTCGAGCGCAGCAGACGCAGGAGTGCTGTCAATGGCAGGGAGTCATAGTGTGGAGCGAGCTGCCGCAGGGCTGGCACGCGGATGCCGCGAAAGATATCGCCTGCGCCGTATTCTCCCGGACCGGTCTTGAAGAAGCGTTGCAGGTTCGCGGCGTAGGAAGGCTTTGCCAGTGCAGCCAGTTCACGTTGGGCAGAGGCTGCAGTGAGGGGTATCATAAGTGAAGCCTAGCGGGAGTCGCTGGCAGGTTCAAGGGGCAGATGGGATTCGAGCCTACAGCCTTAACCCCTACAGCCTAACAGCCTGCTTTTAAATCAGTCGTTGTCCGCAGCTGTGGCGGCCGCCGGTGTGGCGAGACCGGTAATGCCGAGTTCGGTTTCGAGGCGCTGGCCAAGGTCGTGGCGCCGGAGCGCCTCGAAGAGGTTGCCGAGGTCGCCCTCGATGATGCGGTCGAGGCTGTAGAGAGTGAGGTTGATGCGGTGGTCGGTTATCCGGTTCTGCGGGAAGTTGTAGGTGCGGATGCGCTGGTTACGGTCGCCGGAGCCGATCAGGTCGCGGCGGGTCTTGCCCTGCTTGGCAGCCTCGGCCTGGCGGCGCTGCTCGAGCAGGCGCGACTTGAGCACCGCGAGGGCTTTCTCCTTGTTGCGGAGCTGGGAGCGCTCGTCCTGGCACTGCGCCACGAGTCCGGTGGGGAGGTGGGTCATGCGTATGGCGGAGTAGGTGGTGTTGACGCTCTGGCCGCCCTTGCCGCCGGCGCAGAAGATGTCGATGCGCAGCTCGTTGGCGGGGATGTCGATCTCGTCCTCCTCCTCGGCCTCGGGGAAGACGCCGACCGTGGCGGCGGAGGTGTGGATGCGCCCCTGGGCCTCGGTGACGGGGACGCGCTGGACGCGGTGGCCGCCGCTCTCGAAGCGCAGCGCGCCATAGGCGCCGGGAGCGGTGACCATAAAGACGATTTCCTTGTAGCCGTTGAGGCCGCTGGCGCTGGAGTCGAGCACGGAGATCTTCCATCGCTGCGCCTCGCAGTAGCGGCCGTACATGCGGAAGAGGTCGGCCGCAAAGAGCGCGGCTTCCTCGCCGCCGGTGCCGGCGCGGATTTCAACCACTGCGTTGCGCTCGTCGGCCGGGTCAGGCGGGAGCAGGGCGTAGAGTACATCGCGCTCAGCCTGCGGCAGGCGCGCCTCGAGCGCGGCGACCTCGGTGCGGGCCAGAGCGCGGAACTCGGGGTCGGCGGATTCGTCGAGCGCGATCTGGCGGCTGGAGGGAATTTCGTCGAGGATGCGGAAATATTCCCGCGCCAGGGTGTCGAGCCGCTTGTAGGTCGCGTGCTCGCGCACCTTCTCGCGGAGCAGGCGGGGGTTGCCGAGCACAGCAGGGTCGGCCAGCGCCGCCTCGACCACCTGCAGGCGCTCCAGCACCCGCTCAATTTGCCGCCGCTCGATCATGGTGTTACACACCTCCACCGCATCCGCTCCGTCCGGAGAAGCAAAACGGGCCGGCCTGCGCCGCCCGCTGGCGGACGCGGGATCCGACCCGCTCGTTGCCTCGGCGAAGCTACTTCTTGCGGATGCCGTAGCGCTTCATGAACTGGTCCACGCGGCCTTCGGTGTCGAGCAGCGTCTGCTGGCCGGTGTAGTACGGATGGCAGGCCGAACAGGTGTTGACCGCCATCTCCTTGACGGTGGAGCGCGTCTGGATCACGCTGCCGCACGCGCAGGTGATGGTGGCAACGTCGTATTTGGGATGAACTTCCTTCTTCATGGCCTGATGCCTTTCCGGTGAAACGAATGAGTAAACTAGCGTTTTTTAAGCCCCTTGCACAAGGCCAATATTTGATCATGTGGAACACTGCTTGGCAGCGCACGGGGAAGGGCATAAAATAAAAGGCATGAATACGGGCGGACCACCTGCCTTTCTTGAGCTCGACGTGCCACCGGCCGCGCCGGACAAGGCGCGGTTTGAGATCATTCCCGTGCCGCTGGAACGCAGCGTGTCGTACGGCGTGGGCACGGCAGCAGGGCCGGCACGGCTGCTGGAAGCGTCGCTGCACCTCGAGGCATACGACGGCGAGAGCGTGCCGGCTTACGCGGGAATTTACACGGGGCCGGCCGTGGGGTGCGGCGTCGAGACGGCCGACGTGCTGCAAGAGGTGGAGAGCCGGGTGGCGGCTGCGCTGGCGGGCGGGCGCGTGCCGGTGGTGCTCGGCGGCGAGCACACGGTGACCCTGGGTGCGGTGCGGGCCTTTGCCGCGCGCGGGGATCCGTTCGGCGTGGTGCAGTTCGACGCCCATGCGGATTTGCGCGACCGTTACGAGGGGAATCCCTTCAGCCACGCCTGCGTGATGCGGCGGATTGTCGAGCTGAAAGTGCCGATCTTTCAGGTCGGCGTGCGCAGCCTCTCCGTGGCGGAGGCGGGCATCCGGCAGGTCTGCACGATTCCCTACTGCGACGCGGATGCGCTGCAGAAATCGGGCGCGCTGGATCTTGTGCTGCCACCGGATTTTCCCGCGCAGATCTACCTCACCTTCGACGTGGACGCCTTTGACCCGGCGGTCATGCCGGGAACCGGTACGCCCGAGCCGGGCGGGCTCTTCTGGTACGACGCGCTGCGGCTGATCGACAGCGTGCTGGCGGGGCGGCGCCTGGCGGGTTTTGACGTCGTAGAACTGGCGCCAGTGGACGACAGCCACGTTTCGGAGTTCACGGCCGCCAAGCTGGTCTACCGCCTCATGGCTGCCGCGCTACGGTGAGCCGCGCGGCGTGTCGAGCTGCCGCAGCATCTCGGCGACCACCTGTCCGACGGCGGTAAGACTGGCGTCGGAAAGCTTGTCCAGCGTGTCCGCCGGCGTGTGCCAGTAATCGTTGAGTCCCGGCGCACTGCCGAACTGGAAGTCGATCAAATCCACGGCCGGGAACCCGGCGTCCAGGAACGGCTGGTGATCGTCCAGGATGCCGCCATCCGCCAGACGGAACTTCGAGCGCACACCCACGGTCTTGGCCGCCTCCAGCGTCAGCAGCGTGAGGCGCGGCGTGCCATTGGCCGGCAGGGTGACCGAGAGGTTGCGGTCGCCGATCATGTCGAGCAGGATGACCGCGCGGATGTCGCGCTTTTCGGCCGCGAGCTGTGTGGCGAGGCGGCGGCTGCCGTGCAGCCCATCGCGCGGACCGAACTGCACGCGGCACTCCTCGCCGTCGAGAAATCCGAAGAGCACGTGGCAGTGCCGAAGCGGTGTGCCATGCAATATGCGGGCGAGTTCCAAGAGCAGGCCGGTGGAGGATCCGCCATCGTTGGCGCCGATAAAGTTTGGGGAGATGCCGCTCTTGGTGTCGAAGTGCGAGAGCAGCACGATCCAGTTGCTGTTGCTGTCGGATTGCGCGGCTGGAACGCTGGCCACCACGTTGCAGAGGGCGAGCGGGCCCGAGGGGGTGTCGTTGGAGAAGCAGTCGATGCGCGACACGAGTCTTTCGCGTCGCAATTCCGACACCAGCCACGCGGCGGCGCGCTCGCCGCCGGGTGTGCCGGCGTCGCGCGGCCCCAGGGCGCAAAGTGCGGCCACGCGCGCCAGGGCATTAGAGCCGTTGGCGGCGGAGAAGGGGATTTGCGCCGACGATTGTGCGGGTGACGGAGGGGGTGGGGTGCAGGAGAGGAGCACGGCCGAACTGATCAGAAGAACCGCAGAACATCGAATATCGAACCGCAGAATCATGAGGTCAATTCCATCGGAAAGGGACATTTCGAAGCGAACCGTGCGCCGAAATTGCTTCCTGATGCGGAGCTCGGTGTTCGATATTCTGCGGTTCTTCCGCCCGGGGAGCTATTCCACTTCAATCCCCAGGATGCCCAGCAGCCGGTCGAGTTCGTCGTTGTCGGCGAAGTCGATCTCGATGCGCCCCTTGATGCGCTTGCCGTTGGCGTGGGTCATGCTGGGCGTGAGTCGCACGGGCGTGCTCAGGCGGCTGTGGAGCTTGTCAATGAGGTGCTGGAGGTGGCTGTCCGGGATGTCGGCCTGCGGGCCGCGCTTCTCGCCGCTGCGCGCCTGCAGGCGGCGCTGGAGCAGCCGCTCGAGGGCGCGCACCGTAAGGCCGTCCGCCACGCACTTGCGGGAGAGGAGCGTTTGCTCCTTGGGGTCTGTCAACGCGAGCAGGAGCTTGGCGTGTCCGACGCTCAGCTGTCCGGCGCCGACCAGCAGTTTGACCTCGTCGGGAAGTTCGAGCAGGCGCAGTGAATTGGCGACGCTGGCGCGGGCCTTGCCCACGCGGTCGGCGACGTCCTGCTGGGTCAGGTTGAATTTCTCGGCCAGCGTGTGGTACCCCTCGGCTTCCTCGATGGCGTCGAGGTCCTCGCGCTGGAGGTTTTCGATCAGGGCCATTTCGGCGGCGTCGCGGTCAGCAGCCTCGATCAGGACTACGGGGACCTGGCTGAGACCTGCCAGCTGGGCGGCGCGCAGGCGACGCTCGCCGGCGATCAGTTCGTAGCCGCCTGCGGCGGCCTTGCGGCAGATCAGCGGCTGGATGACGCCGTGCGAGCGGATGGAGGCAGTCAAATCCTTGAGCGCCTCCTCGTCAAACGTCTGACGCGGCTGCCAGGGGCTGCGCCGGATGTCGGCCACGGGGAGGAGTGAGACGTGGCGGTCGCCGGCGCGTGGCGCGGCGGCAGCGGGATGCGGCGCAACAACGACCGTTTCGGCGGCAGGTTTAGCCGGTTCCGGCGCCGGATGCTGGCCGATCAGCGCGCCCAGGCCGCGGCCCAGGCCGGGACGCGGACGATTGGTCTTTTTTTGGGAAGCGCTCATGGGGTGCTCCAACGACCGGTTACGGATAGATGCCGGGGCGCAGCAGGCCGAGTGTCTCGGGAAAGCCGCACATGAGGTTCATGTTCTGCAGTGCGGAGCCGGCCTGCCCCTTCATCAGGTTGTCGATATGGGAGACAATGCGCAAACGGTTCGTGCGGCTGTCCACGCTGACGACAAGGTTGCAGAAGTTGGTGCCGCGCACGTGCAGGGTGCCGACGGCGGCCTGGCTGTCGAGGACGCGCACGAACGGGCTCTCGCGGAAGAAGTCGCGGTAGAGTGCGAGCACTTCCGCTTCGGTCGTGGGGCGCACCAGCGTGCCGTAGAGCGTGGACAGGATGCCGCGACAGACCGGTACGACCTGCGCCGTGAAGGTGACACGCACCTCACGGCCGGCCTGGAGCGAAAGCTCGCGCTCGACCTCGCAGACGTGCTGATGGCCGGCGAGCTTGTAAGCGTTCATCTGCTCGTAGCGCGCCGGATAATGAAAGGTCGGGCTGACCTTCTTGCCCGCGCCGGAGACGCCGGTCTTGCAGTCGCAGATCACGCTGAACGGTTCGACCAGTCCGGCCTTCATGGCAGGCGCCAGGCCGAGGATGCAGCTTACGGCGAAGCAGCCGGGATTGCCGACGATCTTCGCCTGCCGGATGGCGGCGCGATGCAGTTCCGCCAGGCCGTAGGCGTTCCGGCCGAGCAACTGGGGCGCGGTGTGCGCGGGATTCTTGCCGATGCGCCGGGCGTATTCCGCAAAGGCCTCGGGCGTGGTGAAACGGAAGTCGCCGCTGTAGTCGATCACCCTGGCGCCCTGCGCCAAGGCGGCCGGCGCCCCCTGCATGCCCACGCCGTCGGGCGTGGCGAAGAAGACCACATCCGCAGGTTCCTGGCTGCGGGGGTCGTCCGGCGCGAGCACCGGCAGGTCGCAGAACCCCGCGAGGTGCGGGTAGATCTGGCCGATGGGTTGTCCGACGTCCTCGCGCGCCACCAGCGTCGCCAGCCGGGCCTCGGGATGCTGGAGCAGCAGTTCGACAATGCCGATTCCACCGTACCCCGTCGCACCGATCACCTTCACCCTGACCATGAGAAGAAACCCCCCCCGGCAATTCAAAACACCCCGAATTGTGGTACTATGGACTCCCCGCTGCGATTGTGTCAAGGTCTCGCGGGGGAGTTGCGCGCGAGAAAAAATTCGGACACAGAGAACACGGCAGAACGGAAAAAAGGGGACGGAACCGCATGCGGATCGAGAGCTGCGATTACCTAATCGCCGGCAGCGGCATGGCCGGGTTGATGAGCGCCCTGCACCTGGCTTCGCACGGCCGCGTGCTGCTCACCACCAAGAAGGAATCTGCCGAGAGCAACACGAACTATGCGCAGGGCGGCATCGCCTGCGTGCTGGAGCCGGGCGACAGCTTCGAGCAGCACGTGGCCGACACGCTCGATGCGGGCGCAGGGCTGTGCGACGAGGCCGTGGTGCGGCGGATCGTGTCCGACGCCCCCGCGCGCATTGCCGAGCTGGAGAAGTTGGGCGTACAGTTCGCCGGCCGCGCTGACGGCCGGCCGGGATACGACCTCGGACGCGAGGGCGGCCACACGCATCGGCGCGTGCTGCATGCCGGCGACATCACCGGCCAGCAGATCGAGTCCGCGCTGCTGCGCGCCGTGCAGGCGCACCCCAACATCCGCATTCTCGAGCACGCCTTCCTGATCGACCTCATCACCACGCGCTGGCTGCGCCGCCCTGGCGAGAACCGCTGCGTGGGCGCCTATGCGCTCGACCGCCGCGGCGGCGAGATCTTCGCCATACGCGCGCCTTGGACCGTGCTTGCCACGGGCGGTTGCGGCAAGGTCTATCTCTACTCCAGCAATCCAGACATCGCCACCGGCGACGGCGTGGCGCTCGGCTGGCGCGCCGGCGCAGCCGTGGCCGACATGGAGTTCATCCAGTTCCATCCCACCTGTCTCTACCACCCCAAGGCCAAGAACTTCCTGATCAGCGAGGCTGTGCGTGGCGAGGGCGCCGAACTGGTGGATCGCGACGGCCGGTCGTTCATGAATCGCTACGATCCCCGCGGCTCGCTGGCGCCGCGCGACATCGTGGCCCGCGCCATCGACTCCGAGATGAAGCGCACCGCCGCGACGTACTGCTGCCTCGACATCCGCCACAAGCCCAAGGCGTTCCTGCAGGAGCGCTTCCCCAACATCTACGCCGCCTGCCTGCGCTTCGGCATCGACATGGCCACGGACCTGATCCCTGTGGTGCCGGCCGCGCACTACTGCTGCGGCGGCCTGCAGGCCGGCGTGGACGGCGTGACCTCGCTCCCCGGGTTGCTGGCCGTGGGCGAGGTGGCCTGCACCGGACTGCACGGCGCCAACCGTCTGGCGAGCAACTCGCTGCTCGAGGCGCTCGTCTGCGCGCACGCCATGGCCGGCCGGCTCGTCAACGCCCCGCGGCCGTCCGCAGCGGACGCGGTGAAGCTGCCGGACTGGGAGTACGGCGCCGCGGTGCCGAGCGACGAGCAGGTGGTGGTCTCGCACAACTGGAGTGAAGTGCGCACCGCGATGTGGGACTACGTTGGCATTGTCCGCACCGACAAGCGCCTTGAGCGTGCCCAGCGCCGCATTCGCATGCTGCGCGAAGAGATCCGGCAGTATTACTTCGATTACCTCGTCACAGCCGACATACTCGAGCTGCGCAACATCGCCGACGTGGCCGGCCTGATCGTGCGCTCTGCCGCCCGCCGCCACGAGAGCCGCGGACTGCACTACACTCTGGACTATCCGAACAAGCTGCCGCAGGCGCGCGACACGGTGCTGCCGGGCTACCGGCACGGCCTACTTTCAACCGGCAAGGCATGATTGATCTTGTTGTGCTGTCTACCGCCGGCAAACATAGAACACGAACACGGCGTAGAGCAGGCCGCACGCCAACAGCAGGTAGGGGCTCAGTGCGCGCCGCCTCCGGAGCCACACCAGCGTCAGCCCCGCGCCAGACAACGCCAGCGCAGCTGAGACCATCGGCGCGCCGCGCAGGTCCCACGGCGTGAAAAGTAGGCCGAAGACCACGGGGACGCTGCACTGGAAGACCAGGGCGCCGGTGATGTTTCCCAAGGCCAGGGTGTCCTTGCGCTGTGCGGTCCAGATTACGGAGTTCATCTTCTCCGGCATTTCCGTGGCGATCGGCGTGATGATCATCGAGAGGATCAGCGGCGACATCCCCAGTTCGGACGACAGGCCGCTGACGAATCGCACGAACAGGTGCGACCCCCCGATCATGAGTCCCAGCGCCGCGGCCACCTGCAGCGCGATCAGCCAACCGTGGTTGCCGGTCCGGAACAGACGCGCGAGGTGGAGCGCGTCGAGCTTCTCGTGATGCGCGCCCGCAGCCTGGATGCTCCGCCGCACGTACACCACGTAGGAGCACAGGAGCACCCCGGCGACAAGCGCCCGCAGTGGGAAGCATTCATGCGCGAAGGTCGCAAGCACGGCCGCGCCGTACAGGAGGAGGAAAAACGAAAGATCGCGGCCGATCACGCGCGGATCGGCGTGCATCTGCGTCGTGCGCCGGCCGAGCGCGGCATAGATCAGGACAGAGGCTCCGGTGACGAAGAAGGCCAGCGTGGCGAGCATGAACGGCGCGCCGGCAATGGCGCCGATGCCCACCTGCACGGCCTGCGGGTCGTGGCGGTAGACGACGATGGCGATGATCGGGATAATGGTCTCGGGCAGGGCGGTCCCCACGGCGGCCAGGATGCTGCCGGTGGCACCCTGATGCAGGCCGAGGCGCGCGCCCAGCAGCTCAACCCCATTCGTGAACACAAGGCTCGCCAGCAGAATCAGGCCCAGACTGACAACCAGCATGAGGATGTCGAACGACATGGCACCGACTTGTAGCAGAAGCGGCGGCGATCGGGAAGAAATTCAGGATCCGGAATCCGGCCTGCTGAGGCGATTCCGCCTGGGGCATCGCATGCCCCACTTCCAAATCCAACCTCACCGCGCGTAGGCCTTCTTCTTGTGGTAGTGATTGTGCAGGAGCCGGTGGGCTTTTTCGCCGAGCGGCTGGCCGAGGAAGTCGGCGTAGAGCTTGATCAGGTCCGGGTTCCGGTGGGAGCAGCGCACGGCACAGCGCTCGTCATCGGTGTAGATGCCTGCGGTGCGCGCTTTGCGGACCTCGTCGGTCGCGCCCTGCGGCTGGCCGCCGCCGCCGATGCACCCGCCGCGGCAGGCCATGACCTCGATGAAGTGGTAGCGCGGCTCGCGGCCGGCCTTGCGGTCCGCGCGGATCGCCTCAAGCACCTGCTCGACGTTCCCCATCTGGTGGGCCACGGCGATGCGGACCTTGGTGCCGCGGATGTCGATCTCGGCCTCGCGGACCCCCTCCATGCCGCGCACCTGGCGCAGGTTTACGTCGCGGAGGTCCTCGCCGGTGACGAAGTTGTACGCCGTGCGCAGCGCGGCCTCCATCACGCCGCCGGTGGCGCCGAAGATCGTGCCGGCACCGGAGTAGGTGCCGAGGATGGAGTCAGCCTCGCCGGGCGGCAGGTTCAGAAAATCGATGCCTGCCACCTTGATCATGCGGGCGAGCTCGCGCGTGGTGAGCACCACATCAATGTCCTGGTGCCCGCTGGCAGACATCTCCTCGCTGCGGGTGATCTCGTACTTCTTGGCTGTGCAGGGCATGACCGAGACCATCACGATGTCCCGGGGGTCGATGCCCAGCTTTTCGGCGTAATAGGTCTTGGCGAGCACGCCGAGCATCTCATGGGGGGACTTGGCGGACGAGAAGTTATCGATGAAGTCTGGCGCGCGCTTCTCCATGTAGTCGGTCCAAGCCGGGCAGCAGGAGGTGATCAGCGGCAGCGGCCCCGTGTGGCGGGCGAAGCGCTCGACGAACTCGCTGGCCTCCTCTATGATCGTGACGTCGGCCGCGAAGTTGGTGTCGAAGACCGCGCGGAATCCGAGGCGGCGCAGCGCGGCATAAGTCTGGCCGGTGAGGAGCGTGCCTGGCGCCTTTCCGAAGGCCTCGCCAATGGCGACGCGCACGGCTGGCGCGATCTGCGCGACGCAGTACTTCTTCGGGTCCTTGAGTGCGTCCCAGACCTTGGGGACCTCGTCGTACTCGTAGATGGCGCCCACGGGGCAGTGCGCGGAGCACTGGCCGCATTTGATGCAGGGGGATTCTTCGAGCGTGACGTCCGCCGCCGGGGCGATGCGCGTGCGCTCGCCGCGGCCGAGGAACTCTAGCGCCCAGACGCCCTGCATCTGCTGACAGACCAGTGCGCAGCGGCCGCACTTGATGCACTTCTCGGGGTTGAGCACGACCGACTTGGTGGACTCGTCGCGCGGCAGCGGCATCACGCGGGACTCAAACGGCACGTCGCGGATGCCGAAGTCGGCGGCGATCTTCTGCAGCTCGCAGTTGCCGTTGCGCGGGCATTGCAGGCAGTCGTTGGGGTGCGTGCTGAGGATCAGTTCCAGCACGGTCTGGCGGATCTTGACGATCTCCGGGTCGTGGGTCGTGATCTGCATGCCCGGCGCGGCCTCGGTGCAGCAGGCGCGCAGCAGCTTGGGCGAGCGCGCTTCGCGCACCACGCAGATGCCGCAGGCGGCCCATGCGAGCAGGTCCGGGTGATAGCAGAGGGTCGGGATCCTGACCTGCACGGCGCGGGCGGCCTCGAGGATGGTCGTGCCGGGCGGGACCGCGACGGGGATGTCGTTGATTGTCAGCTGGATGAGGTTGTCCATAAGCGTCTCCGAGAAATCCTCACGCGCGCGCCACGGCGCCGAACTTGCAGGCCGCGAAGCACTGGCCGCAGCGGATGCACTTGGCGGGGTCGATGACGTGGGTCTTCTTGCGTTCGCCGGCGATGGCGTTGACCGGGCAGGCGCGCAGGCAGGCGCCGCAGCCGACGCACTTGACCGGGTCGATGCGGTACTGCAGGAGTGACTGGCACTTGCCGGCGTGGCACTTGTGCTCGGCGATGTGCTCGTGGTACTCGTCGGCGAAATAACGCAGGGTGGAGAGCACGGGGTTGGCGGCGGTCTGGCCGAGGCCGCAGAGCGAGGCGCGCTGCATGGCCTGGCAGATGTCTCGCATCTGGTCGAGGTCGCCGGGGACGGCCTTGCCGGCGGCGATCTTCTTCAGGTAGTTGAAGAGCGTGCGTCCGCCGATGCGGCAGGGGGCACACTTGCCGCAGGACTCGTCGACTGTAAACTCAAGGTAGAACTTGGCTACGTCGACCATGCAGTCGGAGTCGTCCATCACGATCAGGCCACCGGAGCCCATGATGGAGCCGATCTTGCCGAGGTTCTCGTAGTCGATCGGCGTGTCGAGAAACTCGGGGGGGATCACGCCGCCGGAGGGGCCGCCGGTCTGCGCGGCCTTGAAGGCGCGGCCGGCGCGGATGCCGCCGCCGATGTCGAAGATGATCTTGCGCAGCGTGGCGCCCATCGGCACTTCGATCAGCCCCGAGCGGTTGATCTTGCCGGTGAGGGCGAAGACCTTGGTTCCCTTGGATGTGGCGGTGCCGATGCGGCTGAACCACTCGCCGCCTTTGAGCAGGATCACGGGGATGTTGGCCAAGGTCTCGACGTTGTTGATCACCGTGGGCTTGCCCCAGAGGCCGCGCGCGGCGGGGAAAGGCGGGCGGGGGCGGGGCATGCCGCGCTTCCCCTCGACGGAGGCGATCAGCGCGGTCTCTTCGCCGCAGACGAACGCGCCGGCGCCCAGACGCAGCTCGATGTCGAAGGCGAACCCCGAGCCGAGGATGTCGGCGCCCAGCAGGCCGTATGCGCGCGCCTGGGAGATGGCAGTCTCGAGGCGGGTGATCGCCAGCGGATATTCGGCGCGGATGTAGAAGAACCCCTTGGTGGCGCCGACGGTGCGCCCGGCGATGACCATGGCCTCCAGAACGGAGTGCGGATCGCCCTCCAGCGTGGAACGGTCCATGTAGGCGCCGGGGTCGCCCTCGTCAGCATTGCAGACGATGTACTTCTGGTCGGCCGGAACATTCTTGGTGAAGAGCCACTTGCGCGCCGTGGGAAACCCGGCGCCGCCGCGGCCGCGCAGGCCGGACTTCTCGAGCTCGCCCAGCACCTGCTCCGGCGTCATCTCGAAAAGCACCTTCTCCAGGGCGCAGTAGCCGTCGCGGGCGATGTATTCGTCGATCTTGTCGGGGTCGATGATGCCGCAGTTGCGCAGCACGATGCGGAACTGGTTTGGGAAGCGTTCGAAAGAGGCATCCGGCCCTGCGTCTGCGGATTCCGGGCGGCTCTCGTACACGAGGCGCGCGACAGGGTTCCGTTTGACCAGGTGTTCACGCACGAGTTCGTCCACATCCGCGGGCTGGACGCCCCCGTAGATGACCCGCGGCATGCCGGGGACGGCGATTTCCACGATCGGCTCGGAGTGGCAAAGGCCCATGCAGCCGGCCTGGCGTACGGACACGTTGCCGAGTTTCCGGGCGGCAATCGCCTCTGTCAGCGCGTGTAACGTGTTGCCGGCGCCGGCGGCAATACCGCACGTGCCCAAGCCAACGGCGATCTGAATGCTCCGGTCGGAGGTCGTGCGCTGGTGAATTTCCCGGCGCAGCGCCTCGCGCAGCGCGCGCAGCTTTTCGAGCGTCAGCTTGCCCATGATGGCTCCTTACACCTGCCGGTATTTGGCCAGAATGGCCGGCAATTGCCCTGTCTCGAGCTTGCCATACACCTTGCCATTGATCGTCATCACCGGCGCCAGCCCGCAGCATCCCAGGCAGCGCACCGCCTCAAATGAGAACTCGCCGTCCGGCGTGATGGCGTTGAGCCCCACGCCGAGCTGCTTCTCGACCGCGTGGACAATGTCCTCACCGCCGCGCAGATAGCAGGCCGTGCCCAGGCAGACCTGGATCTGGTTGCGCCCCGGCTTCTTCAGCTTGAAAAAATTGTAGAAGGTGATCACGCCGTAGATCTTCGCCAGCGGCACATCGAGCAGCTCCGCGACCTCGAACGCCACGGCGCGCGGGATGTAGCCGAAGGTCTGCTGCACGCGGTGCAGCACCATGATCAGGCTCCCTGGCCGGCTCTTCCACTCGGCGATGAACGCCAGCAGTTCGTCCGTCAGTTTTGGCGCCCCTGTCGGTTCGGTCGTGGTGCTCACGTGCCTCCGCCTCCCTATGCATGCCGGCCCGGATGAAAAATCCATCGGCCTGATGCGGTCAAAATTTGCACTCAATTTTTGCACACAGCCCCTGCTGACGACAAGTCAAAAAAGAACAAACAGAACAAGTACGACGGAATATCAAGTTTGAATTCGTTGTTTAATGAATATAAAAAACAATAAATGAAGTTTTATGGCACGTATCAATATAATATGCCACTTTATGGTTGATTTATGACCATAAACTGTTTTAATATCGCTTCCGTTGTCAACCAGAGGAGGCGACTATGGAAGTCACACATGAAGCGGTGGACCGTCTCTCGCGGTATCGCGCCGTGCTGCTACGCCTGAAGGGGCTCGGATTCGTGCGTGTGTTCTCGGACAACCTGGCCGACTCTCTGGGCATCTCTTCCTCGCAGGTGCGCAAGGATTTTGCCTCGTTCGGCATGCGCGGCGTGAAGCGCGGCGGCTACCAGGTGGCGAATCTGCTCGATCGTCTCTCGTCGCTGCTGGGCGTGGCCGACACGCACCCCTTCGTCGTCATCGGCTGCGGCAACATCGGTACGGCGATCCTCCACACCTACGGCGGCCTGCGCGAGGGGGTCCGCGTGGCAGCGGGGTTCGACATCAATCCGCAGGTGATCGCGCCCGACGCTACCCCGCCGATCTTCGACACGCGCGAACTCGTGCCGTTCATCGAGCGCCACCGCATTCGTGTCGCCATCCTGGCGGTTCCGGACGAGGCTGCCACCGGCGTGATGGAGCAGCTTCGCCGCTCCGCCGTCCAAGGCGTGCTGAATTTCACCCGCGCGCCGCTGCGCAGCGACAACCGCTGCCTGGTGCAGAGCATCGACATCCGCATGGAGATCGAAAAGCTTTTCTGCCTGGTGCACCTGATGCGCCCGCTCGCTGAACAACCGAAGAAGTGAGCCGGTCGCCGGCTCCCGCGGCGTTGTACGCTGCCGCCTTGGGAGCGCGGCCGTCTCGCCCGCTAATCTATCGATTTGGCGTGTTTCCCCGTGCGGGCGGGTCGCCCGCGCTCCGGCTAGATTGCACCGCTGATTATGACGTGGTATCGTCGCTCCGACACGCGCCGAACGAGGGCGAATGCGGCATGAAGACCTGCGCACCGGCAAGCAAGATCGTGACCCTGCAGCGGCTGCTGAAAATGCGTGCCGCGTGGCAACGGCAGGGGCGCATCGTGGTCTGGACCAATGGCTGTTTCGATGTGTTGCATGTCGGGCACATCCGCAATCTGCGCGCCGCGTCGCAGCAGGGCGGCGTACTGGTGGTGGGGATCAACAGCGACGCCTCGGTCCGGCGGATCAAGGGGCCCGGCCGGCCGGTCATCGGGCAGCACGAGCGGGCAGAATTGCTGGCGTCTCTGGCCTGCGTGGACCACGTTCTCATCTTCCAGGGAGACACAGTCATCCCGACACTCACGCGCCTGCAGCCGGAAATCCACTGCAAGGGCGCCGAGTATGCACCGCCCCGCGGCAAGCCGGTTCCCGAGGCCGACACGGTGCGTGCCTATGGCGGCGAAATCCGCTACCTGCCGCAGACTCCTAACCGCAACACCACGGGACTTCTGCAAAGGCTGGGCATCCGGCAACGGCGCGCAGACGTCTTTGCCGCGCCGGATTGACCGGGAGGTCGGAAAACGGAAGAATCCGTAGCAATTCTGGACGAACTACGCCGGGCTTGCTACGATCTCTCCCACGAATGCAGCGCCCTCAACAGTTTTCTGCAGTGCGTAGCCCATGTTGATACAAACGCGATTTTCTGCACTTAGAAGGCAGACTGTGGTCCTATGAACGAGTCTCGCAAGAACACCAGCACAACATGGGCGCTCTACCGGCGGCTCGCCCGGTATGTCCTACGGTATCCTGGACATCTGGCGATTGGCTTGGTTGCGGGCATGCTTTGCGGCGGAGCCGTATTTGGCTTGCTGCAAGTGGGGAAACAGGCGCTGGCTGTGGGTGACATGAGCGTCGCGACGGTGGCTGTTGCGACGAATTCCATACAGCAGGTGCCGGCCGTTGCACAGCCTGCGGCGGCTTCCAATACGATCGCTGCGGCACAGGCACCTCCGTGGATGAAAGAAGCGCAAAAGTGGGCGGATCGCTTCGGCATACCGTTGTCAAAAGACGATGGCCGGATGACATGGCAATTTTTGCTGATGGCGTTTATTCTGGCGCCAGTGGTCATAGGTCTCCGCCTGGCATCGCTTTATTGCAACCTGTACAGCCTGCGCTGGGTGGGGTCGCGGGTGGTATGCGACCTCCGCGAGAAAATGTTCGAAACACTGCAGGGGCAGTCGCTCAAATACCACGGCAGCGTGGACGTCGGACATTTGATCAGCCGATGCACCGCTGACATCGGGGTGGTGGACGGCACTGCATTTTCGACCATATCCAGTTTTTCGCGCGCGCCGTTTGAAATTGCCGGGTCGTTGCTTTTTGTGATCCTGTTTGCGCATGAGCACCATTTATTCGGCATGCTGGCGCTGCTGATCATCGGGTACCCCCTGTGCCTCGTGCCGATGGTTTTACTGGGACGTCTCGTGCGCAGCTGGACATCTCGTTCGCTGGAGCGCATCTCGGCGCTGGTCTCGCGCATGCACGAAAATCTGACCTGCATCCGGATCATCAAGGCCTTTCACATGGAAAATACCGAGACGATGCGGTTTCAGGAGGAAAACCGACGCTACTTCAAGACCACCATGCGTGCTACGCGCGTGGAAGTGCTGCTGAGCCCGTTGACAGAGGGTGTCGCCATCCTGCTGGGGTGCGTCATGCTGGTGATTTGCTTTAGCAGGGGTATGCGGGTTTATGAAATCGGACTGCTTGGCTTGGCGGCCGTAACCGTCTACAAACCGGTGAAGCAATTGACAGGAATTGTTCCCATGCTGGAGCGTGGTTCAGCGGCTTTGGCCCGTGTGTTTGAGATAATGGACTTGGACAACCGCCTGCCGGAGGCAGTGCATCCAACAGCCAAGAAATCGTTTGAAGATCGTGTCATATTCGAGGATGTCAGTTTTCGCTATAGTGCGAGCGGAGAAATGGTGGTCAAACACGCTTCATTCGCCATTCCACGAGGCGGCATGGTGGCTGTGGTTGGCGCCACCGGCTCCGGCAAGACGACACTGGCAAATCTGCTGGC
Source organism: uncultured bacterium (assembly GCA_903916675.1). Lineage (GTDB taxonomy): Bacteria > Verrucomicrobiota > Kiritimatiellia > RFP12 > CAIWXQ01 > CAIWXQ01. The sequence continues at coordinate 167,155 of CAIWXQ010000018.1, forward strand.
TCGCTTCTATGACCCAACCGACGGGTGTGTACGGTTGGACGGCGTGGACTTGCGTGAGATCCGCATTGCCGATGTGCGCAAACTGGTGGGCGTCCTGACACAGGAGACCGTGCTGTTCAACGAGACCATTGCCTACAATATTGCCTACGGTACGGAGGAGGCAACGCAGGCGGAGATCGAGGCGGCGGCGAAAAAAGCCAATGCGCACGCCTTCATTACCGCGCATCCGAACGGCTATGCCCGTGTGGTGGGCGAGAAAGGGTTTGTGCTCAGCGGCGGCGAACGCCAACGCATCTCCATCGCCCGCATCATGTTGCGCAATCCGCCAATCCTGATTCTAGACGAAGCCACCAGCGCGCTGGATACGGTTACCGAGCGCCAGGTGCAGGAGGAAATTGCACTGGCCATGGAAAATCGCACGATCTTTGCCATTGCGCATCGCCTGAGTACCATCCGGCGCGCTAACCTGATTCTTGTGATGGACAAGGGTGCAATTATTGAGCGCGGCACGCATGATGAGCTCTATGCGCAAAACGGCGCATACAAGCGCTTGTGCGACATGCAATTCATGGGCGCCCTATGAAACATCTCCGGATCAGCGTGGTGGACTGCGGCACCAGCTTCGACATGGCGGATCGCGTTCTGGAGTGGCTCTCGTGCCGGTTCGCGATCGAGATCGTCGCCCGCGACGCCGAGTACGTGCTGCACTCGTGCTTCGGCTACGATGTGCTGAACCATTCCGGCGTGCGGCTGTTCGTCACCGGCGAGAATGTGGTGCCGGACTTCAACCTGTGCGACTATGCCATCGGTTATGACCGCCTGACATTCGCTGATCGCTATTGCCGCGTGCCGCTCTACCGCTTCTATTCCCGCTACGACGGTCTGCTGCGGCCGCCGTCGCCGCCCGCCGCCGCGCTGGCCGCCAAAAAGGGGTTCTGCGCCTTTGTGGCCTCCAACTGGAAGGCCGATCCGCAGCGCATCCGGATAGCTAACCTCCTGAGCGCCTACAAGCCCGTGGGCATGGGCGGCAGCCTCATGAACAACGTTGGCGGGCGGGTGGCGGACAAGATCGCCTTCCAGACCGGCTACAAGTTCGCCGTGGCCTTCGAGAACTCGTCCACGCCCGGCTACGTGAGCGAGAAAATCATGGACGCTTTCCTCAGCCGGGCCATCCCGATCTACTGGGGCGCGCCGGACGTCGCGCAGGACTTCAATCCGGATGCGTTCGTGAATGTGAATGACTGCGGGTCGCTGGAGGCGGCTGTGGCGCGGGTGCGGGAGATCGACGCCGACGACGCGCTCTACTGCCGCATGCTGGCCGCGCCCTGGTTCCGCGACGGACGCGAGCCGGAACACCTGCGGGAGGAGGTGTACCTCGACTTCCTGACGCACATTTTTGCGCAGACGTGGGAACAGGCCTTCCGCCGCAATCGCGGATTCTGGGGGCGCAAATACGAGCGCCGATTGGAGGAGGCATTCCATCGCCCCCACATTCAGGCCGTGCGCTATATCCATTCGGTCGCCCGGAAATTGCGCCGCGGTAACCGGCCCTATGCCTGGCCGCAACCGAAGAAGTAAATGCGTTGCCTACGCCTGACCATCGCCAACCGTAGGGGTCACTCCACGCTTCCGGAAAAGGAAACGCCGCTTCGCGGTGAAGGCTCGCTCCGCGAAGCGGTTCCGTTCGGCGTGATCTTGGCCGGATTTTGCAGGTTTGAGCCTCGGGTCAGGTCTGTTTCACGCCTCGGATGCCGACCAACAAGCCACTTCCGTGTCTTGGACAAGAGCGAAATGATACCTGATCTCGATTCCTTGTCGGCTGCCAACGTAGTTGGTTCGACAAACTGATACGGCGGCGGGACACGCGCCTTGACCTGTCCCGTGGCGTCAAGGTAGTTGCGCACGCCGCTGGCATGCTCGTGCCAGTTCCGCACTGTCCGGCTTGGATTCGTCACCGTCAGCCCGGCCTTTCGCATGATATCCACTAGGGCGTTATCGATTCCCGGCGTGCCCAGCGGGAAATCCAGCCGCGGGTCGTCCATTGGCGGGATCAAGCCGTTGAACACCCACGCATCCTGTGAGCCGCGGCAGTCGTAGAGCTTGCCGCGTTCCCAGCGTGATAGCGCCCACGCTTCACCGGGTTGCATGTGGGATTTGGCCAGTCGGATGGTGGAGTCAAACGCGATGTCGGCGTTGGCGAGAACCGTGATTTCGTTGGGACCGCAAAGCCGCATGTGTTCGAGCATCGTTCGTACCGTTGGCCGTCCCATTGGCAGCAGCGCACGCAACAAGGGATTGACGTACTTTTCTTGGCATTCCCGCGTGTCCCACCAGACGTAGACTTCGTTGAACACTTTGCTGTTCGCTTCCAGCGCCCGCGAAAGTTCCGCGTTCCGCCGCACATCCGCGTCCAGCCACACATTGACAAATAATTTCAGCATGAGACAGTCCACCTTCCTGACTCAAGGGTGTTGAACCGGGATTATCCCCATGACCCACAACCAACGAACATCGTGCCCCATCCCCCACAAATAATTGCGATTGTAGCGCATTGCGGCGTGTCAGCAACCCCATTTTCCACACCTGCAGCCGTGACATGGTTGACACGGGGAGCGGAGCATAGTTAAATAGACCATCACACTGCAGACAGGCACTGATAATGGACGCACAAGCGGACTCGTCGCGCGAGGAGACAATTTTTATCGGGATTTCCAACGCCAGCGGCGATGTGGCGTTGTGCACCATTCTGCTGCGTGCGCTGAAGATGGCGCATCCCCATAGCGTGCTCACCGTGGCCAGTGCCAAGGCGAACGTCGTGCTGCTGGAGCGCTGCCCGTGGGTGGACCGCATTGTGCCGCTGGACATCTCGCGGCAAACGATGCTGACCCCCGATGAATTCCGCGCCGCCTGCCCCCCGGCGGAGTATGACCACTATCTGATCCCCCAGATTCAGCAGCACGGCGGCCCGGCCATGCTCTTGACGCACACGCTGCTGGGCGCGCAGTTTGCTCTGGCGGGCGTGCCGCTGGCCACGGGACCGCAGCCCATCCAGCTCGCGCCCACCGCCGCGGACGTGGCCGCCGCCGCCCCTTTTCTCGCGCAACTGGGCGACATTTCCACCGCAGTGCTGGTGAACCTGCGCAGTTATTCCATCCACTCTCTGCATCCGCGCTACGAGGTGCTGTTGTGTGACGGCCTCGTGCAGCTGGGCCTCCGCCCCTTCGTGGTGGCGGGGCCGAACGAGCCCGCGCCCCCCGGCGTACCCACCATTTTCCCGCCGTATGGCGCGTGGCTGCATCTGATCACCCAAGTGCCGGCGATGGTGGGCATCCGCAACGGCCTCTGCGACATTTCCGCCTCGCTGGCGCAGCACCTCGTGGTTGCCTACAGCGACAACCCGCGCGACGCCGTCAACTCGCGCGCCGCGCGCTTGCGCACCATGGGCATCGCGGGCGAATTTGTCGAGCTCGACCGCGACCATCCGGTGCCGATTCTCGCCGCCACAGCGGCAATTTACCGCATCGACCCCGTGCGCACCGCCGCCGTGCTGCGCGCGACGGCGCGGGCCGCCTGGTGGCTGGACCGCCAGGACACGCTGCACAAGGGCATCTCGCGCCTGAAGCGGCGCCTCAAAGGGAAACCCGTATGACTTCCGTGAAGACCCTCATCATCGGTGGCGGGATCACTGGGCTGACCTTCTCGCGCTGCCTGCAACGAGCGGGCGACGGCGATTTTCTGGTGCTGGAGGCGGAGGACGCCCCCGGCGGGCTCTGCCGCAGCGCCATCATCGACGGCCATGTGCTGGACACAGGCGGCGGTCACTTCCTCTGCTCGCGCCACCCCGAGGTGTATGACTTCATCCACGAGCACCTGCCACGCGCGGCCTTCGCCGAGTTCGCGCGCGTCTCGAAGGTCCGCATCGGCGGCACCGAGGTGGACTATCCGCTGGAAACGAACCTCTGGCAACTGCCGGAAGACGAAGCCATCGACTACATCATCGCCACCCTGCGCAACGGCGAGAGCCGCGGCGAGCCGGCGCCGACGAACTACGCCGAATGGATGCGCTGGCGTCTGGGCGACCGCATCGCCGACAGCTACCTGCTGCCCTACAACCGCAAACAGTGGGGCGTTCCCGCCGAGGCGATGGACCTGAACTGGCTGCACAAGATTCCCAACGTGCGGGCCCGCGACGTGGTGCGCGCCTGCCTGTTGCGCCGGAGCGACAACGCCTTGATGCCCTCTCACGCTAGCTTCTTCTACCCGCGGCAGGGTGGCTTCGGCGCCATCATCGACGCCATCGCCAAGCCGGTGCAGCCGCACCTGGTGCTGCGCACTCCGTGCACCCGCATCGACCGCGATGGCGATGTCCTGTGCGTAAACGGGACGTATCGTTGTGCGCGGGTCATCAACACCGCGCCGTGGGACCGCATCCTGCCCGGCATGGACGCCCCCGGCGCCGTGCGCCAAGCCGGGACGCTGCTGCGACACAACACGCTGCAGGTGGCGCTGTATGCCACTGACGTGCGGACCGATGCCCACTGGATCTATGTGCCAGACCCCGCCGTGGCCCACCACCGCGAGTTTTTCATTCCCAACTACGCGTTGGACAGCAAACCCGGCGGCATGTATACGGAGACTGAGCTATCGCGCTGGCAACCTGATCCCCGTGCGCTGGCGGTCTACACCAACGCCTACGCCTACCCCATCCCCACCATCGGCTGGAAGGACGGCATCTCGATCGTCCTCGACTGGGCGCGTACGCAAGGCGTGCATGGCGTGGGCCGCTGGGGCCAGTGGCAATATTTCAACGGCGACGTGTGCATCCGCGAGGCGATGCAGCTGCACGCCCGGCTGGCGTAAATGGGTACGCGGCCCCCGCGTGGAAGAAGACTGGACAAAGACCGTCTGAAATTGACATCAGAAAACCATGACCGCAGCTTCACATCGTATGCACAGGGCTGATCGCGCGGGTGGCTCGGTTTTAACCGGACACTTGCGGCATCGTGTGACAGACGGGTTTCGCCGCGAATTGGCCAGGTTCTGCCTGAGTCTCAGCGGCAGATCAGAGTCTCTGGCCAAGAAGCTCAGCTCGTCCCGCGCAGCCTACCCATCTCATCCACAGAACGCGAGATTCAAGGATCTCCATGCCGGAAGAAGAGCGTTCGTCATCGGGAATGGGCCGTCGCTTGCGAAGCAGGACCTCGGCATCTTGAAGGGTGAACTCCTCTTCACAATGAACGCCTTTGACCGGCACCCGCTGTGCGCGGTCCTTCAACCGGTCTACCTCTTCCTTGCCTACCCCGACGCCTTCGACAACCAGCCGGCACATGAGAGTTTTCTGGTCAGAATTGCGGAGGGCATCAGCCGTGAGAGCAAGGTGTTTGTTCCCGCGTGGGCGCAACTGGAATCCGTCACGCTAAAGCGCTGGCAAGCTGCCGGCCAGTTGTGCTCCGTACCGCTCGTTGGCAACATGGCTGACGGCCCTGTGACTGCGGTCGACATGTGTATTGGCCTTCCCGGAGTCCAGAATGTTGCACAGTTCGCGCTGATGACGGCTATGTATATGGGGTGCAACCCCATCTACCTGGTTGGGCTGGACTCAAATTTTGCGGAAATAAACAATGTCGACACACACTTCTATGACGAGCCAACCTTCGATGAAAGCCGGGATTGCACGGAGCGGGACGAATGCGGGACCTACGAGCGGACACTGGAGGCAACCCTCATCATGTTCCGCGGCTACAGACACCTTTGGGACTTCTGCAGGCGCAAGCAGATTCGGGTCTACAACTGCACGGCAGGTGGCTGCCTCGACGTCTTTCCCCGAAGGCATCTGGAGCAAGTCGTCGGGGCGCGATAGTCCGAGAGCGCCCAGAGAGCACGTGACGGCGTGACGGCGGCGGAGGTCAGCCGCTTGAGGAGCGCACGCGCAGGCTTTCGCTTGGTCGTTTCACGGGGGCTCGGTCGAACTCGAACTCTGGTGTTTCTGGGTGAGGGCGAGTTCCGCTGGCTTGTGAAGTAACCCTGCCTCTTTATAGCCTGCGAACAAAACCCAGACCAACCGCCGCCGTGGGTCTTGCCTGTTTGCCGTCTTGCCGCATCGGGTAGCCGTCGCCGTTGCGTGTGTCAATGGCGGTTACCGAGATTTAATAGAAGCTGTGTCTGCTTTTGGCGCGCATGGCGGCCTATACACCTGTTGCCAAGTGCAGCCGCACGCGCGCTTTCTCGATGGCGCCGCGCAGGCCAGCCAGTGGACGGTGACGCCAGAGCGTATGCTGGCCGTAAAGCCGCGTGCCAACACCTGCGCCGCCAGGGCCCGGGTCGTGGTCGCGGATGATGCGGTGCAGCAGGGCAAAGAGGTTGTGCTCGTCGAGCACCCGCCGGCGCGCTTCAATAATGGCGGGTAGCCGCTTCTCGTACTGGTTGGTGGCCATGGCTTCGCGGATCGTGGCCAGTGAACCGTCAAAGTCGGCGATGTCGATGGGAATCAGGCATTCGGGCGAGAAGTAATCCGCCACGTTCGGGCAGCCGCAGTAGAAGGGCAATGTAAACGCGAGAAACGCGTCCGCGAGTTTCTCCGACCAGTAGTGGGGGCAGGTCTGGTTCTCGATGGCGACGTGGTAACGGTAGGGATCGAGCGCCTCGGCCTTGTCGGCCATGTTGCGTACGCCGTGGCCGAACACGGCGAGTTCCGGCAGCGCAGCGGCCAGGCGCTGCGTGAAGTCGTAGCGGTCGTGGTGCATCGTGTGCCGCTGCCGCTTGCTGGAGCAAACGGTGGAGATCAGGCGCTCCTTCGGCGATGGCCCACGACGCGTCAACTCGTCGTAGGAGACGGCGTGCGTCTCCGACAGCCCGTAGAACCAGTACTCGCCCGCGTGGGAAAAAATCAGATTGGGATGCGAGATCGCCCACGGCTCTTGATAGGTCACTACGATGCCGAATTGAGCCAGGAACGCGGAGCCGTAGGTCCGGACCGACGAGGGTTCCGGCGCCAGCAGAATGGTCCGGCCACGGGGGCACGCCAGCAACTCGCCATCCGGCGAATGCGGCTCCGGCCGCGGCAAATCGTTGTAGATCACCAGCCAGTCATAGTTGCGGGCCTCGCGATCAAACACGAACCGGCAGTTTCCCCACACGGGCTGGTTGCCGGGAAACTGCCGTATCCACTGCTCGAAACTGCCCGCCTGGTAGCCGCGCGGCATGAATTTCACGATGATCTTGGGGTCGGGCATCACATCTCCTGAATCGTGTCTGAAATCTACCGGTACACCTCGTCCGCCCACAGGTAGTTGTGGCTGTAGGGCAGCCCGAAGGTCGTTTCGACCATGAATTGCATGACGCGCTGGCCGCTGAAGTGTTCGTGATAATGAGCCCGGCCGGCGCCGGCCACGGCCTGGCGCCGGGCGTCGTCGGCCTGAAACGCCAAGACGCGGCGCACCAGGTCATCAAAATCGGTGAAGAACCCGACATGCTCGTCACGGAAGAGGCGCCGCATCTGGCCTTTGTCCCACAGGAACGTGAGCAGGCCGTTGCCCATGAGCTGGGCGATGCGATCAGAAGAATACAACGGCCAGTCCTCGCATTGATTGAGGTTCAGTCCCATTTTGCTGCCGGCCAGCACCTTCTCGTAGGCGTAGCCCCAGACAGCCGGTTGGCCGTGCATGCCAAACGACTCGAAACGCAGGTGACGGTCGAGCGCCGGATGCAAACGCCCGATAAAGGCGTGCCGCGCGTCCGTGGGCGGATGGCCGCTGCAAAAAACCAGATCGCGATCGAAATTCGTTTTGCGCGAATTATCCTGGTTTTCGTTCGCAGGGTCGACCGGGTTGGGCAGATAGGCGACGACGTTCCGGCTGGTGCAGAACTGCCGCAGCCGTGCGCCGGCGGTCGTCACAAAGATGGCGTCCGACACGGTCATGCGGTGCCGCAACCGCTCCACGTTGCGCTCCTGCCAGAGCGAATCCAGGTTCCAGCAGCCGATCTTGATGCCCGGAAGCAGCGCCCGGATCTCACGCAGCGTGTGGTTGGTGATGACGTCGCAATGGCCGACGGTGAGCAAGTCCGGGCGGAAATTGTCGCAGGTCTCGATCAGCCGGCGGTTGGCGATCCACTTGCCCAGCGGCCGGATCCAGAGCGGCGACTCGAAGTGGACGGTGTCGCGGTCGCTGAACTCGCAGACGCGCCAGTTGTTGCGGATGGCGCCCAGCAATAGGTTGCGGCCGCTCGAAAATTTGTGCCACCCGTAACGGCGGCGCATCAAATCGTCGGCATGTACGATGCGCATGATTCTCTCCGCCGCGCGTGGGCCCCTCGCGGCAGCGCCAGTAAATCAGGGCAGCCTGCGCCGGGCAAGCGCAAACGGCGTTTGCTACTCGGCGAAGACAGCGCAGCTGATCTTCGCTACGAATCGCAAGACGCCGTCCGAGCCAGAGTCCCGGGCGTATCTTTGGGCTCGGGGCGGCTGCGACACGGACCAGAAATTGCGGCTGGCAGCGGCCGCTTGACTTTCCCCGCTGGCCCAACGATTATGGCGCGGCTGCTGCGGGGCAAGGTCCGCGGCATGGCGCGAGCGGGGTGGCATGAAACAGATTGTCTGCATGAAGTGGGGGAGTCTCTACTCCGCCGACTACGTGAACCGGCTCTATCACATGATCGGCCGGAACATCACCCCGCCGTTTCGCCTGATCTGCCTGACCGACGACCCCTTCGGCATCGATCCCGGCGTCGAGATTCTCCCCTGTCCAACCATTGAGGCGCCGCCGCCGTTCAACAACACCGGCTGGCGCAAGCTCAACATCTGGGCCGAGCGCATCGGCGAGCTCACAGGCGAACTGCTGTACCTGGACCTGGACGTCGTGATCGTGGGAAATATCGACGACTTCTTCGCCTTTGGCGAGGACTACGTCGTGATGCGCAACTTCACCACGCCCCATCGCCGCATCGGCAACACCTCGGTCTTCCGCTTCCCAATCGGCAAGCATCCGTACCTGCTGCAGCGCTTCCTTGCCGCACCCGCCGCCATGATCGAGAAGTACCGCAACGAGCAGACTTACATCTCCGGTGAGGTCAGCGCCATGACCTTCTGGCCCGAGCCCTGGATCCGCTCGTTCAAGGAGCACTGCATCCTGCCCCTGCCGCTGCGCCCCTTTGTGCAGCCGCGCCTGCCGCCGGGGGTCAAGATCGTGGTCTTCACCGGCAACCCGCGGCCGCACGAGGCGGCCGAGGGGCGCTGGCCGGTCACGCGCTGGTACAAGAAACTCTACAAGATGATCCCGCCGGTGCGCTGGGTGCAGGAAAACTGGAGATAGGGCTGTCCCAGAAATTGTGTACCCGCAACGGTAGGGCGGCGCGTCTCTTCGCCGCCACGGCGTGCCGGGGACTGCGCGCCTTACCTCGCCTGGATGGCATTGTGTCGCCTTATCCGGCTGCGTCCTCCTGCGGTCGCAGGGCGAAGCGGGTCTCGATCCAGCGCTCGATCCTATCCATCCGCGGCTGCAACACCAGAGCGCAGGCCATCCCCACCGCCGCGCCCACCGCGGTGTCCGACAGGAAGTGCCGCATCACACCGATGCGCGCTGCGGCCATCAGCACCACCCAGAGCACGCAGAGCGGCCGCACTCGCGGCCACGCGAACCAGAGCACCGTCGCCACGGCTGCCACGTCTGCCGTATGGCCGGAGGGGAACGACTGGCACTTGGCGCTGAAGGAGTGGAACCACTCAAACGTTCCTGCCAGCGGCTGGTTGGGGCGCCACCGACCGATTCCCAGCTTGATCGCCAATCCCACGAGCCCGTTGAGTCCCTCTGCTGCCAGCAGCCAGAGGCAGGCGCGCCAGACCCGGTAGTTTGGTCGAAACCACCAGGCGCTTACCAGCACCACCAGCGCCGCCAGCGGATAGATTACCAAGGTGCCGCTCTGGCTGAACCAGAAGGCCGCAGCATGCCAGACGCTGTCGGGATGGGCGTCGCTCCACTGCCGCACCGCGTTCGCAATTGTCAGGTCCGCGCCCCGGATGCCGAAAGTCGCCACAGCGGCCAGCGCTGCCAGCAGCAGCCAGAAGCCGGGCCTCTGCCAAGGGCTGGTTTCCGCACTTCGAACCAGGGGGTCACTGCAACGCATGCCGTTTCCATTCATTCCGCGCCCCGCATCCTGCATCCTGCGCCCCGATACAGAATCACCCGCACGCGCTTGGTCCGTGAATAGTTGAGGCCGTCCGCAAAGCCCGCCTCGCGCACGGTCACACCTGCGCGTGCCGCCGCGTCCAGGAACGCCTGCCGGTTGAGGTGCTTGGGCGCCACGGCAATGGCGGCCGTTAGTTTTGCCCAGGCAACTTCCCCCACCGGCAGCAGCTGCGGCAAGGCCGCCGGCGCATCCTGTACCAGCACCAGAGCCTCAGGATCCTGCGCCAGTGCCTGTATAGCTGCCTCAGGGCTGGCGGCAAAACGGGTCTGCGTACCAAAAACGAACGCCACGCTTGGTTCATTGAACCCGAGCGAAAGAATATGCGTTGGTTTTCCGCGGGTCTCCTGCGCCACCAGAGCCGCGACCTTGCGGGTCAGCCAGAGGTCGTCCAGCCGCGGCAACACGCTGGCGAACAGCAGGGGAAAGTAGAGTAGCGCGAACCCGGCTGCCACGGCAGCCAGCGCTGCCGGCCGCTGGCGCAGCCGCCAGGCGAAGAGCGCGGCCACACCTGCCACAACGGAGCAGGCAAATGCGGCCGGCAGCCACTGCCATCCGAGCAGGCGCGCGGCCAACGGAGGACCTGCCACGAGCAGAACTGCCGCGACCCACCAGATGAAGTCGGCAATGCGGCAGGTGAAGCGCCAGAAGCGCGAAGCAGGTTTATCGGCGGCGCCCGCCTTGCGCAGTGCCAGAAACACCAGCGCCGGGTAGAGTGGCAGCACATAGTGCGGCAGTTTCGTGGGCGCCAGTTCGAACACCAGCCACGACGGGATAAGCCATGCCAGCAGGAACGCGGCTGCCGGATCGCTGCGCCGCGCCTGCCAGGCGCGGCCGATTCCGCGCCAGGCCAGCGGAAAGAGCGGCCAGAGGAGGAGCCCTGCGGCTGCCAGGTAGGCCCCGGGCGGCGCGCCGTGGCTCTCCTGTGTGCCCTGCAGTTTGGCGCCGAAGTCATGCCCCAGCGATTCGCGCAGGAATTCACCATGGGTCGCGTGCTGGATCGCCAACAGCCACGGCAACACGATCAACACCATCAGGCCAAAACCAAAGCCTGGACGCAGCACGCGAAGCCAGCGGTAGTTGCGGTCATGCAGGCAGAGCGCCAGAATCGTCAGCCCTGTAATCAACGGTGTGACGGGCCCTTTCACAAGAATACCAATCCCGAGCACGATCCAAAACCCGACGGCAAACCACTCGCCCGTTAATCCGATTAAGGTTGCGATTACCCACGCGATTGCGAGCAAGAAACAAAGAACCATTCCCGCCTCCGCTACAACCGCTCCCACCGTCCCTATGGTCGAAACGAGTTGGTGTGCCATTCCGCCACCCAACTTTGGCAAGAATATGAAGAACGCCAACTTCGCCGTCACCTCCCCTGCAAACCATAAGAACATCACGAAAATCTCGGCTTTACGCGCCCATCCATTCCAAAATCCACCGTTCGTATCTGCGTTCTTCCGGCCGTCCGGCCGTGCCAAGTACACGTTCGCCAGACAAAGCTGCGCGGCGCAGACCGTGGCGGCCAGCACGGCGTCCGTGGTGGCGGCGTGCGCGACAATCACCAGCAGCGGACAGGCGGCCAGCACCACAGCCGGCAACAGCGGCGAGTCAGGCTGCAGGCGTCGCGCCAGCAGGTAGACCAGCCAGACAACCAGAAGCGCGCCGAAAACGGAGACGAGCCGATAGGGCCAGATCTGGTCCTTGATCCCGGTCAGACGCACGCTGAGCGTGTGCAGCCAGTAGATGCCGGCCGGCTTCTTGTTGCGTGCCTCGTCGAGGAAGCGGATCTGCACATAGTTGCCGGACTCCGCCATCTGCTTTGAGGCCTGGGCATAGCGCGCCTCGTCGCGGTCGGTTACGGGCATGGAGCGGATGCCGGGGAGCGCCAGCGCCAGAAAGAGCAGCGTCAGCGCGGCCATGGCGAGCAGCGGTGACTTTGATTTCAAGCTTGCCATCAATGTTTCCGGCCGTGACGCCACAGGCGGTGGCGCACCATGCGGTACGGCAGCGCGAGGTAGTACTTGCGCAGCCGTGACAGGAACGACGACTGACTCCGCAGCGTCCACGCCAGGTCACGGCGCAAATACCAGCCATTGCAGCCGGTGCGGTCCACCAGGCGATACCCCTTGCCCCTGAGGAAGCGGTGGCGCGACAAATCGTGGACGTGATCTTCGATGATGATCAATGCCGGCCGGAAACGTCCGAGGCTCAACCCTTGCAAAGCGGGAAGTTCATTGCCTTCGATGTCAATCGAAAGAAAATCGACGGACGTCAATCCGGCCTCGTCCAGAATGCTGTCCAGTGCGCGCACGGGGACACTCGGCAACGATTTCTGCGCGTTGTTTTCAAACACCAGCCGGGCCAGAGCGGGGTCGTTGTCGGGAAGCTCCATGTAGGCCATGCCGACCTGATCAGGCGCCGAGACTGCCGCTTCCACCACAATGCTAGCCGGCCGGTTCTCGCGCAGGGCGCGGGCCAGTTGGGGCAGCGGCTCCACCAGCACCCCGCGCCAGCCAAGCTGCTCCAGCAGGTACGTCTGGCTTAATGCGATCGGGTCGTTGGCGCCGACCTCCACAAATACACCCTTGTAACCGCGTCCAAAGAACTCGGCCACGCGGACATCTTCGCCATACTGCGCAAACGATTGCTGATGCAAGGATGACCACCCTCAATCCTTGGGAAAACCACCGGCACTTGTGGCGTCAGCATACGGGAACACCGGAACGGAAGTCAACGTTCCCCTGTCAAATGGGCTTTACTCCGTGCCCGGCGCCTGTACACTAATATGCCCGCGCTGGCCTTGGGAGGTCGGGGCGGTAATAACAGCGCAGGCGGAGCATATGGGCTTTCTTTTTCGATGGCTGGCGTTGACGATTGCGGTCTGGGCCGCGACCCAGATCGTGCCGGGGGGTGTGTGGGCCGATGGGACCCAGGACCTGCTGATCGCGGCGCTGGTGCTGGGGGTGCTCAACGCCTTTGTGAGGCCGCTGCTGCGGCTGATCTCACTGCCGTTCATCATCCTCACCTTCGGGCTCTTCCTGGTGGTGATCAACGCACTGCTGCTGTGGCTGACCTCCTGGCTGGTGTCGGGTTTCCATGTACATGGGTTCTGGAACGCGATCGGCGCGAGCCTGGTCGTGAGCCTCGTGAGCGTGCTCCTCGGCTATTCGAGCCGTCGCCGTGCGCAGCCACGCATTGTCATCAACCGTCCGCCATCGCCACCGCCGCCATCCCAGGGGCCGCCCCCGGGAAAAGGACCGATTATTGACGTGTAAGGCGGCGAATGTGACAGAATCGGCGGAAGTGTCATGTTGACTTTGGTTCTCATTCTGCCATAATCGCGCACCTTGTTCGCTCCTAACAGGACTCCTAAATGAACGTCCATATCACTGGCACCGGTTCCGGAATTCCCGCGCGTCTGGTTGCGAACGGCGAATTGGCAAAGACGCTGGACACAAGTGACGAGTGGATTGTCTCCCATACCGGCATCCGTGCCCGGCGAATTGCCGGGCCAGACGAGAGTACAGCCACCTTGGCGACAGCCGCGGCCCGGACGGCGCTGGCGCGCGCCGGCGTGAAGCCGGAAGATCTCGGGATCATCGTCCTGGCCACGAGCACGCCCGACTACGGCGCTTTCCCCTCCTGCGCCTGCCTGGTGCAGCGCGACATCGGGGCGGTGAACGCTGGTGCGTTCGACCTGTTTGCCGCCTGCACCGGCTTTATCTATGCGCTGGAGACCGCCCGCAGTCTGATGCTGCGCGACCCGCGGCCGGCGCTGGTGATCGGCGCGGATGTCATGACGCGCATCGTCGACTGGAAAGACCGCAACACCTGCGTGCTGTTCGGCGATGGCGCCGGCGCCGTGGTGCTGCAGGCCAGCGACCGCCCTGGCGGACTGCGCGACTCGATCCTGCGCGCCGACGGCACTGGATCCCAGCATCTTGTCCATGAGGGCGGCTGCCGCACGCCGGAGAGCGGCCCCTGGCAGAAGGCCACCCTGCAGATGCAGGGCCGGCAGGTATTCAACTTCGCGGTCAAGGCCTTCGATGAGACTGTCCGTGCCCTGCTGGCGCGGGAGAAGCTGACGCTCGACGACGTACGCTGGATCGTCCCGCATCAGGCCAACATCCGCATCATCGAGGCCACGGCGCGGCGCCTCGACATCGGCATGGACCGCTTCTACGTGAACATCGACGAGCTGGCCAACACCTCGGCCGGCACGATTCCGCTGGCATTGGACCAGATGATCCGCGAAGAGAAGCTGCATTCCGGCGACACAATCGTCCTGGTCGGCTTCGGCGCCGGGCTCACCTGGGGCGGAACGCTGATCAAATGGTGAGGGGCAGAATTCCCAATTCCGGCTCCTGAATTCTGAATTGACACAGGAACGCACATGAACACAGGCAAGAAACGCGTGGTAGTGACCGGCCTGGGCGCGATCACGCCCATCGGCAACACGGTTGGCGAATTCTGGACCAGCATCCGCGCCGGCGTCGGCGGGGTGGAGACCATCACCCGCTTCGACCCTTCGCGCCTGGACTGCCGCGTGGCGGCGCAGGTCAAGGATTTCGCGGCAGGCAAGCACGTCGATCCCAAGGAAGCCCGCCGCATGGCCCTTTTCACGCAGTACGCGGTGGCGGCCGCGAAAATGGCGTGGGCAGACTCCGGCCTGGACAAGGGGGGCAGTGATCAAGATCGCACGGCCGTGATCCTCGGCAACGGCATCGGCGGCGCGGAGGTCAATGACGAGACCTACAAGATTCTCTCCGAGCGCGGTCCCGGCCGGATCTCGCCCATGGCCATTCCGAAGCTCATCTCCAACGAGGCCGCCGGCAATGTTTCCATGGCGCTTCAGGCCCGCGGGTTCTCCCACACCATCAACACCGCTTGCGCCTCCTCCACGGACGCCATCGGCCTGGCGCTGGACGCCATCCGCGCGGGGCGCGCCGACGTCGTCGTCGCCGGCGGCACCGAGGCGGCCATCACTGAGTACTGCATTGGCGGCTTCTGTGCGCTGAAGGCGCTCGCCACCAAGTATAATGACACCCCCGCCAAGGCCAGCCGGCCGTTCGACCTCCATCGCGACGGCTTCGTCATGGGCGAGGGCTCCGGCATCCTGATCCTCGAGGAGCACGACCATGCCGTGCGCCGCGGCGCGCGCATCTACGCCGAGCTGGCTGGCTACGCTGCCACGGACGACGCCCATCACCTCACCGCGCCGCACCCGGAGGGCGAGGGCGCCATCCGCGCCATCCGCCTCGTGCTGCAAGACGCCGGGCTGGCGCCGACAGAGGTCGATTACATCAACGCCCACGGCACCTCCACGCCGCTGAATGACCCCATGGAGACCAAGGCCGTCAAGGCGGTCTTCGGCGATCATGCCCGCCGCCTCAAGATGTCGTCCACCAAGAGCATGACCGGTCACCTGATGGGCGCCGCCGGCGCCATCGAGGCCATCATCTGTGTGCTCGCGCTGCAGGACCAGTTCTTCCCGCCCACGATCAACCATGAGACGTCCGATCCGGAGTGCGATCTGGACTGCGTGCCGAACCGTGGCGTGAACGGCGCGATCCGCGCCGCGCTTTCCACCTCGCTCGGATTCGGCGGGCACAACGGGGTCCTGGCCTTCAGAAAGTTGGCATCATGAAACCGGTTACTTCTCTGATTCCGCATCGCGATCCGTTCCTGTTCGTGGACCGCATCGTTTCGGCCAGCAGGGAGAAGATCGTCGGCGAACGCACGTTCCCGGCGGACACGTGGTTCTTCAAGGGGCATTTTCCGGAATACCCGGTCGTGCCGGGCGTCATCCTGATCGAGACCATGGCACAGTGCGGCGGCGCGGGTTTGGTGTATGCCGAACTGATGCAGAATCGCGTGTTTCTACTGGTTTCCGTGTCAGAGGCTAAGTTTCGCCGGCAGGTGCGGCCGAACGAACTTCTACGAATGGAGATCGAAAACCTGAAGATCTCCAACCGTCTTTGCAAGCAGCGTGGCAAGGCCTGGGTCGGCGACGAGCTCGCCGCCGAGGCCGAATGGTTCTGTGTGCCCGGGAAGGAAACATGAGCGCCCCCGCCCGGATCGCCAACGGCGTCTGCCTCGACGTGAATCCGGCCGGTTGTGCGCGTCAGGTGGCGGAGCAGGTCGCGGCCGAGCGCCTCCTGCCGCCGCTGGCCAGTGGCCCGCGTGCCGTACTCGTGCTCGGCGCCTCCGGCGGCTACGGTCTGGCTGCGCGCGTCGTGGCGGCGTTCGGCGCAGGCGCCCGTACGCTGGGCGTCTCCTTTGAGCGCGAGCCGCGCGAAAACCGCGGCGGCTCCCCCGGCTGGTACAACAATCTGGCCTTCGACGGGGAGGCGCGCCGGCACGGCCTCTCCTCTATCACGCTGGTGGCCGACGCCTACCTGTCCGCCACCAAGGCCCGCGTGATCGAGGCCGCGCGCGCCAACGGCTTCGAGAAGTTTGATCTCGTGGTCTACAGCCTGGCCGCGCCCATGCGCACCGACCCCGCCACCGGCACGATCTATCGCACGGCTATCAAGCCCATCGGCCAGCCGTATTCAGCCCTGACGCTCAACCTCGCCGCCGGCACACTCAAGACCACCACGATCGCGCCAGCCACGGAGGAGGAGACCCTCGGCACGGTCAAGGTCATGGGCGGTGAGGACTGGAAGCTCTGGATCGATGCCCTGCTGGAGGCTAGCCTGCTGCACGAGGGGGTCCGGACGCTTGCGTTCTCCTATCTGGGGCCGGCCTGCACACGCGCCGTCTACCGCTCCGGCACGCTGGGGCGTGCCAAGGCGCATCTGGAGGCCACAGCCCACGAGCTCGACGCGCAGCTCGCCCCACTCGGCGGCCACGCCTACGTCGCCATCTGTAAGGCGCTCGTGACGCGCGCCAGCGCGGTCATCCCCGCCATGCCGCTCTACCTGGCCGCGCTCTACCGGGTCATGAAGGCCCGCGGCCTGCACGAGAACTGCCTGGATCAGATGAACCGCCTCTTTCGCGACCGCCTCTGCACCGGTCGTCCCGTGCCCGTGGACAAGGAGGGGCGCATCCGTCTCGACGACTGGGAAATGCGTGACGACGTGCAGGCGGAAGTGACCCAACTGCTGAACACGGTCACGCCGGAAAACGTTTGGAGTCTCGTGGATTACGAGGGGTATCAGCACGATTTCCTGTCCCTGCACGGGTTGTGATCGAACACGGTTTTGGACACAGAGAGCACAGAGGATAAAAAATGAGCACACAGAGGAAGTGATCCTCACCGCCAGGCGTTTAAAGACGCATCCCTCTGTGTGCTCTGTCTTCCTCTGTGCTCTCTGTGTCCTGAACCGTGTAGCGCGACCTTGACGGAAACGGGCGCCAGCCGCTATTTTAAGCGGCTTTTAGCAACAGGACGGTTGCGGGGGAGTTTTCCCCCGGCAGGGGCATCAACGGGAGCAAGCAACGTGGGCTACAATTGCGTCGTATGCGTCAAGCAGGTGCCGGATACCAAGCGGATCACCGGCCAGGCCATGAAAGAGGACGGGACCGTCAACCGCGCGGCGCTGCCGGCTGTCTTCAACCCCGAGGACCTCAACGCCCTCGAGGCCGCACTGCGCGTGCGGGATGAACACGGCGGCACCGTGACGGTCATCACCATGGGTCTTCCCGCCGCCTGCGAGGTGTTGCGCGACGCGCTCTTCCGCGGCGCCGACGCCGTGGTGCTCGTGACTGATCGCCGCGCCGCGGCCTCTGACACGCTTGCCACCAGTTACATCCTCTCCTGTGCTGCGAAGAAGCTGCACCCGGACCTCATCTTTTGCGGCCGCCAGGCTATTGACGGCGATACCGCCCAGGTCGGCCCCCAGCTCGCCGAGAAGCTCGGCTTCACGCTGATCACCTACCTTGAGGACCTCAAGCTCGACGGCCGCGTCGCGACTGCCCGCCGCAACGTCGGCAACGGCTACGAGGTGGTCCGCGCCCGCCTCCCCGCGCTCTTCACCGTGGTCGAGAGCGCCAACCACCCGCGCCCCACGGCGGTCAAGCGCGCCATGAAAAGCAAGAAGGCCCGCGCCCCGGTCGAGGTCGCCAAGGCCGTGGACACCGAGCTGCCCTCCGCCACGCCCGAGGCCAAGGCCGTGGAAACCAAGAAGCGCTGCGCGGAGTTGGCTGCCAGGGGGCTGCAGATCATGCAGTGGAATCTGGACGACCTGCAGGCCGATCTCTCCTGGTGCGGCGGCGCGGGCAGCCCCACCAAGGTGCACCGCATCCAGTCCATCGTGCTGGCCGGCGGCGACTACAAGGAGTTCCCGCCGACCGAGGACGGCGTAACCCGCCTGCTCGGCGAGCTGATCGAGGACCATACCATTGGGTGAGCCGCCAGCGGCCCGTGAGCTATGGGCTGTTCAACGATCCTGAATCTTGAATCCCGCATCCGAAGCGAATCTTTCACGAGGAACACGAACATGATCGAAGTCAACCGGCAGGGCGAAGTCTGGATCTACGCGGAGCAGGAGGCGGGCAAGCTCTCCGACGTGCCGCTCGAGCTGCTGAGCAAGGGGCGCGAACTGGCGGATCAGCTCAAGGTTCCGCTGGCGGCCGTGCTGTTGGGCAAGAACGTGTCGGACCTCGCCGGGCAGCTCATCCTCCACGGCGCGGACAAGGTCTACCTGGCCGAGGACCCGGCGCTGGCGCACTACCAGACCGCCAGCTACACCAAGGTCGTCTGCGACCTGATCATCTACCGCAAGCCGCAGATCTGCCTCTTCGGCGCCACGCCCCTCGGGCGCGACCTCGCCCCCACCATCGCCTCGTGCATGCGCTGCGGCCTCACGGCTGACTGCACGGACCTGGAGATCGGCGAGCACACCGAGCCGTCCACCAAGGAGCACCTCAGCAACCTGCTGCTCCAGATCCGCCCGGCCTTCGGCGGCAACATCATCGCCACGATCGTCAACCCCCACCGCTGGCCGCAGATGGCCACCGTGCGCGAAGGTGTCATGCGCATGTCCACGCCGACCCCCGGACGCAACGGCGTGACGATCCGCTGCCCGGTGAATCTCTCCGGCCTGACGCTTCCCGTCGAGGTGCTCGAGTCGCACCGCCGCCCCAAGAAGGTCAACCTCAAGGGCGCGCGCATCATCGTCGCCGGCGGCGCCGGCGTGGGCAGCCGCGAGAACTTCCGCCAGCTCTGGGACCTGGCTAATATCCTCGGCGGCGCCGTGGGCGGCAGTCGCGCGGCCGTGGACCTCGGGTACGTGGACCACGACCACCAGATCGGCCAGACCGGCACCACGGTCCGCCCCGCGCTCTACATCGCCTGCGGCCTCTCCGGCGCCGTGCAGCACCGCGCGGGCATGCAGGAGTCGGCCAAGATCCTGGCGATCAACAATGACAAGGACGCGCCCATCTTCGGCATTGCGCATTACGGCATCGTCGGCAATCTCAACGAGGTGGTCCCCCGCATGATCAAGGCCATCCGCAGCGGCGCCAGCATCGAGAAAGCCGCGCAGGCGGCGAAGGCGTAAGGCGTTTCTCCCGCCAATGACTGATGACCAATGACCATTGACGCTCCCTGAAGAAAAGGTACACGCACATGGCGAACTTCTACACCGACAACGAGGACATCCAGTTCCTCTTCCGGCACATGGACCTGGCGCGGCTGGCCACGCTGAACGAGGAAGGCTTCCGGTTCGCCCGGGAGTTCGACTTCGCGCCAACGGACGCCGCGGATGCGATCGACAACTACAACCGCATCCTCACCACGATCGGCGAAATCATCGGCGACCGCGTGGCCCTTACGGCCGCGGACTCCGATGTCGTCGGCAACACGCTCAACGCCGACGGCAGCGTGACCTACACCCCCGGCATCCAGGAGGCCCTCAAGCTCCTCAGCCAGGCTGATGTCATGGGCTTCACCCTGCCATACCGCTACGGCGGCCTGAACTGTTCGGAACTGCTCTACACGATGTCCAACGACATCGTCAGCCGCGCCGACGCCTCGCTGATGAACCTCTACGGCCTGCAGGGAATCGCCGAGACCATCAACAACTTCGCCAGCGAGGAACTGAAGCGGGAATATCTCCCGCGCATGGCCAGCGGCGAGTTCACCGGTGCCATGGTGCTCACTGAGCCGGACGCCGGCAGCGACCTTCAGGCCGTCAAGACCCGCGCCTGGCAGGACGCCAACGGCAACTGGTTCATCCGCGGCGTGAAGCGCTTCATTACCAACGGCTGCGGCGATGTGCTCCTCGTCCTGGCCCGCACAGAGCCTGAGATCGCCGACGGCCGCGGTCTCTCCTGCCTGCTTGTCGAGCGCAACCCGCGCGTCCGTGTCCGCCGTCTTGAGAACAAGCTTGGCATCCACGCCAGCCCGACCTGCGAGCTGGTCTTCGACGACTGCCCCGCCAAGCTCGTCGGCGAGCGCCAGCGCGGCCTGATCACCTACGTGATGAGCCTGATGAACGGCGCCCGCGTCGGCATCGCCGCGCAGAGCCTCGGCATCGGCGAGGCCTCCTGCCGCGCCGCGCGCGACTACGCCCGCAGCCGCAAGCAGTTCGGCTCCGCCATCGACAGCTTCCCGGCCGTGCGCGACCTGATCGTGGACATGAACCTCGACCTCCAGGCCGCCCGCGCCATCACCTACTACGCCACGTTCCATGTGGATCTCGAGAACGGCATCAACAACCGCATCGACTCCGGCCTGGCCGCCGAGGACGAGGTGAAGAAGCTCCGCCCCGAGGTCCGGAAGTACAAGGGCTGGAACAAGTTCCTCACCCCCATGGCCAAGTACTACTCTTCCGAGATGTCCATGCGCACCTCCAACGGCGCCATGGCCGTGCTCGGCGGCTCCGGCTACATGAAGGACTACCCGGTCGAGCGCTACCTGCGCGATGCGCGCATCACGACGATCTACGAGGGCACCAGCCAGTTGCAGGTTGTGGCCATGACCGCGGGCGTCATGGGGGGCGCCGCCGTCGAGATCGTAAACGAGATCCTCGCCGGCCGCCAATGGTCCGCCGAGATCGCGCCGATTGTGGCCAGGGTCCGCGAGGGCATGACGCTCCTTAACGAGGCCGTGGCATTTGTCAAGACGCAGAAGGGGAACGCCTACCGCGACCTGCACGCCCGCAAGCTCTGCGACGTCGCCTGCTACCTCATGGCCGGCGCGCTTTTCTGCGACCACGCCACCGCCAGCACCAAGAAGCTCGCGGTTGCCCGGCGCTGGATGACCGAACGGCTGCCGCAGATCCGCGCGCTGAAGGAGCAGGCCTGCTCCGGCGAGTCCTCGAGCCTCACGGACTTCGAGACTCTCGCCGGCCCGCTCCCCGCGGCGGATTGATTCCTGATCAGGAACACAGGAAAGCAGAAAATGAGAGGTCCGGCGGGTGCGTTCCGCCGGACCTTCCTGTTTTCATGAGAAATCCGCTCATGCGGATTACTTCTTCCACGGCGGCGTCTCGGGCAGGGAGTCGTGGAACTCCTTGATGAGCTTCTCGGCGTAGGCGCCAAGGTACTTGCCCTGGAGGAAGAGAGCATAAGCTTCGTCGTGCAGGCGCTTCCAGCAGGCGTCCTCGTGCCCGGGGACAATCGGGTAGAACGCCGCGTGGTTGTCCTTGGCTGCGGTGAAGTCGCCCGGCGCATCGCCGATCATCAGCACGCGCTCGGGCTTGTACTTGCCACCTGCGGCAAACTGGATGTGCTCGGACTTGGTGCCGAGTTCCTGCCCCGCGATCAGCCCCACGAGATGGTCGATCTTGTGATGCGCCCACTCCTTGACCAGCGCCTCCTCGGGTGTCTGCGACACCACGATCAAGTCGCTCAAGGCGTGCATCTTCTCCAGCGCCTTCTTCGCCCACGGGAACGGCGGCACGGGGCGCATGTGCTGGTCGATGTCCTTGTTGACCGCCAGGCTCCACTCCATCACGCGCGTGAGTTCCGGGTCGTTTGTGCGCGCGACCTCGGCTTTGAGCGTGGGGTTGCCGAGTGGCAGTCCGGAGTCGCAATAGGCGCGCAGGGCGGTCAGGTCCGGCAGCTTCACACCGGAAGCCAGGACTTCGTCCCAGTCGTAGAGCAGCTCGAACGCCTTGAGCAGGTCCGGGAAGCGGTTTTTACCGCGCCACTTGGAGTAGAGGTTCACGAACTCCGCCGAGGCGCGCAACTGCTTCTCGATCTTCTGCAGCCCCCAAATCCTGATGATCTGTGGGTGGAAGTGCTCCTTCTGCTTCACGCCCATGGTGTCGAACACGCAGCCGTCGGAATCAATGCCGACAAACGAGTCGTGCCGCGCCGGGAACCCCTTGAGCTCTTCCATCGTGTAATGCATCTTTGCCATGACAGTTTCTCCGCTGAATTGGCCGCAAATCATAGCAACTTTCCGTCGCATCACCAGCCTAGAGAGCGGAAAGCAAGGAGGGACCCGAAGGAAAGGAAAAAGGCGGGGAAGAACACGAAGGGATCAGCGATTCCACGCTGCGCGCGGGAAAGGAAACCTTCGGGCTCCTCGTGCAGCCTTCCGCGTCTTCGCGTCCCGCTGTTTCGGCGCCTGGCGCCTTCGGAATTCAGGGTTTCGGGGTCGTTATGCGATTTTGTTCCGGAAGGATCGGGACGGCCGGTTTGTCTTGTGCGCCGGGCAGGAGGCTTTGAAGCATGTCGGCCATACCCGGGGTCATGTGCATTTCGTAGCTGCTGGCCGACCCGGTGACCAGCAGGACTTCCAGGCCGGCATCGTCGGGAAGCCGGTCCAGTCCAGCGGGTCCGAGCACGCTCAAGGCGGTGGCCCACACTCCGGCCGAGACGGCGTCCCGGCCGACGACGGCGACCAAGGGGACGGCGTCTGCGGTGAGACCGGTCCGCGGATCGACGATATGGCTGTAGCGCTTGTTCCGGATGATGACGAACCGCTCGTAGTTGCCGCTGGTGCAGACAGCCGCGCAGGGGGCGTTCAGCACGGCCAGGAAACGGCCGTCGCGCGCGAACGGATCGCGGATGCCGACCTGCCATGGGCCTTCCTCGGGCCGCCGGCCGAAGCAGCGGACATCGCCGCCGACGTTGATCAACCCGCCGAGCAGGTCAGGGCCGCCCGCGCGGATCATGGCGTCGGCCGCCCGGTCGATCCCGTATTTTTTGGCGATCCCGCCGAGATCGATGCTCGCCCCCTCGGTCAGGCGGACCGCTGATCGGTCGAGCAGCTTGAAATGCCGCCAGCCGATCTTGGTCATGGCCTCGCGCAATTCCTCCTTGGAGGGTAGGCGGTCGTTACAGCCGGCCTGCCGCCAGAGGTTCAGCAGTGGCCGGCAGGTGACATCGAAGGCGCCATCGGTCGGTGCCGCGTAGTGCCGGGCCAGACGAAGCGCCTCCAGTGTCGGCGGACTGAGCGGCACTTCCGCGTTCGGCGGCGCGGCGTTCAGCCGGGCCAGTTCCGAGGAAGCGTCGTGGGCGTTCATCCGGGTCTCGACATCGCGGAGCGCAGCCTCGGCTGCGGCCAGGGCCTTTCGTCCGATCTCCTCGTTGCCAGCCGCGACGACGGCCTGGAGCGAGGCGTCGGTGTCCATGATGCCGGTCAGTTCGATGCGGACGGTGGATAAACGACCGGCGGGCTGGATCTCCGAACCGGGGCGTTCTGTGACGCAGGAAGAACCGGCAAGCAACAGCGTGGCTCCGGCGGCGAGGACGGCGATCGACCGGCTGGACATGGGCGCGTTCCCTCGCGTTGCGGCGGTCATGGGGAGGTTTTGACGGTGTCCAAGGCTGCCTGGACGGCTTTCAGGATGCCGCGCGACGAGAAAGTGGCTCCGCTGACGGTGTTGACTCCATTGGTGCCGTTTTTACTGATGACCTGTTGAATGACCGCCTTGGCCCGGTTGAACCAATTGGCGTCGTCGGCCTGAGAGACCACCTGGATATTGGTGATCTTGGAATTGACAACCGTGACGCTGACCTTGATGGTGTTCCTGAATCCGCGGGCTTCGCCGGTGCAGGTGCCATCGTTGTAAGGGCCCTTCGGCTTGGCCGGCAGCGCGACAACGCTGCCCGGGGTCAGCGCCGACACAGGTGGCGCGACAGCCGGCGCGGGAGATGTCGACGCCGCGACAGTCCCGGGCAGTGTGATGATGGTCCCATTGTTTCTGCGGATGGATGCAATCGTCTTGATCGGGAAGGAGATTGTGGCTTCGCCACCGCTGTCCATCTGGACCTTGAAGGCCACGCTGCTGTCGTCCTGCCGGATCAACGAGCCCTTGTAGATTTTGCCACTGGTCAATTCCAACTCGTCGGCCCGGAGATTTCCGGTCCATGCCAGTGCTGCCCAGGATAGGCCGATAAAAAGCAGGCGCAGGAACAACAAACGATGGGGCGATGGCATCAGTTCCACTCCTTTTCGTTGCTTGTCAAACTGCAGCATCTCAACTAAACAACTATCGTCGCTTCTTTTGCAATGGGCGACAACAGAAAACCGCTGGCGCAAAACCCGCACTTGCCTCAGCTTCTCCTTTCAAGGATACTGACAATTCACGGTTATTTGTCACGGAAGGAGTCGTTTGCCATGTCCTGGTTCGAGAAACCGGCCACACCGTCGGTGCGGACGCCGATGGAGGCAATCTGGGCGGTCTGTCCCGCCTGCAAGAGCTATGTCCCGCGCGAGGAGTGGACCGCCGCGCAGCGCGTCTGTAGCCGCTGCAATTTTCACGACCGCCTCACCAGCCGCGAGCGCATCGACCTGATCACTGACGCTGGTTCCTTCCAGGAGCTGAACGCCAAGGTCACCTTCGCCGATCCGCTCAAGTTCGAGGACGCCAGCGGTCCCTACGCAGCCAAGGCCACGGCCACGGTTGCCAAGACGGGCCTCAATGAGGCGATCGTCACCGGCAATGCCAAGATCGAGGGCATTGGCGTGGTACTCGGCGTCATGGATTTCCGCTTCCTGGGCGGCAGCCTCGGCAGCGGCACCGGCGACCGCATCCTGCTGGCCGCCGAGGAAGCTCTGGCCAAGCGCCGGCCGTACATTGTCTTCTCCGCCTCCGGCGGCGCGCGCATGCACGAGGGGATCGTCTCGCTCATGCAGATGGCCCGCACCTGCGCGGCGATCGCCCGGCTGCAGGGCGCCGGCATTCCCTACATCTCGGTGCTGACCGACCCCACCACCGGTGGTGTCTCCGCCAGCTACGCCATGGTCGGCGACATCAACCTCGCGGAGCCCAAGGCGCTTATCGGCTTCGCCGGGCGGCGTGTGATCGAGCAGACCATCAAGCAGAAGCTGCCCGACGACTTCCAGACAGCCGAATACCTGCAGGAGCACGGATTTCTCGACCACATCGTCGAACGCAAGGAGATGAAGGCCTTCCTGGCCAAGACGCTGCGGTATGCGGGGTGTTGAATTCACTTCTGAGAACCGCAGAATCACGAAGTAATAACTGACCTCTGACTTCTGACCGCTGATCTCTTCCCCGGAGCCCCCCATGAGCGACATCGATTTCACCAAGCCCCTGACCCCCTGGCAGATCGTCCAGGTGGCGCGCATGTCCGGCCGCCCCCTGATCGGCGACTACATCAAGGGCATGTGCAGCGATTTCATCGAGCTGCACGGCGACCGCGTCTTCGGCGACGACCGCGGCATGATTGGCGGCTTCGCCACCATCGGCGGCGAGCGCGTGATGCTGATCGGCCACCAGAAGGGGAAGAGCGTCGAGGAGAACATCAAGACCAACTTTGGCATGGCCAACCCCGAGGGCTACCGCAAGGCCATGCGCCTGATGCGGCTCGCCGAAAAGTACCACCTGCCGGTGATCGCGCTGGTGGACACCCCCGGCGCCTATCCCGGCCTTGAGGCGGAGGCCCGCGGCCAGGCCGAGGCCATTGCCAAGAACCTGACCGTCATGGCAGGGCTGCGCACGCCGTACATCATCGTGGTGACAGGCGAAGGCGGCAGCGGCGGCGCGCTCGGAATCGCCGTGGGCGACACGGTGCTGATGCTCCAGTACGCTGTCTATTCCGTGATCTCGCCTGAAGGGTGCGCTTCGATCCTCTGGCGCGACGGCAAGAAGGCGCCCGAGGCTGCCAAGGCCATGAAGATCACAGCCGACTCGCTGCTGAAGCTCGGCATCATTGACGAGATTCTGCCGGAGCCGACCGGCGCCGCGCACAGCGATCCGCGCGCCATGGTCAAAACCGTCAAGGCCGCCGTGCTGAAGTGCATCAAGGAGCTCAAGGTGTTGCCGGCCGACGAACTCGTCGTGCGCCGCTACGCCAAGCTCCGCCGCATGGGCAGCGCCACGCTGTAAATTTCGCGACAAGCCATCCGCGGCCGGGTATTTGTGATTGGCAGAGGGGCGCGAGTGCGCGAGGGTATCACCCTATGTGCCGCCCAAGGGCGGATCGGCCGAATTTTTGGAGAAAAACATGGCAGGCAAGACGATTCGCGTTACCGTGTGGGGCGAATTCCGACACGAGAAGAAAAACGAGGCGGTCCGGAAGGTTTATCCTGACGGCATGCACAAGGCGATCCAGGCGGGACTCGCCAAGAACGCCGACATGAGCGTGCGCACGGCCACGCTGGATGAGCCGGAAAACGGTATCACCGACGCGGTGCTGGCGCAGACCGATGTGCTGACGTGGTGGGGGCATACGGCGCACGGTGAAGTACAGGACGCGGTGGTGGACAAGATCCAGAAGCGCGTGCTCGAAGGCATGGGGCTGATCATTCTCCATTCCGGCCATTTCTCCAAGATTTTCCGCCGCATGCTCGGCACGAACTGTTCGCTTAAATGGCGCGAGGTCGGCGAGAAGGAACGCCTCTGGGTGGTCGAGCCGTCGCACCCCATTGCGCAGGGGCTGGGCGAGTATTTCGAGCTGCCGCACGAAGAGATGTACGGCGAGCGCTTCGACATTCCGACGCCGGACAAGGTGGTCTTCGTGAGCTGGTTCGAGGGTGGCGAAGTGTTCCGCAGCGGCTGCTGTTGGGAGCGCGGTTTCGGCCGGATGTTTTATTTCCGCCCGGGGCACGAGACCTACCCGACCTTTTTTGATGCGAACGTGCAGAAAGTGCTCACCAACGCCGTGCGCTGGGCTGCGCCGAACTTTTACGGCCAGCATCCGTGCCCGAACACCAAGCCGCTCGAGACGATCCACAGCGTGGACCCCGCCACCGGCAAGGCGGGCGTGAAGCAGTAGCACGATGCGCAAGCTTACGCTTCCGTGTCGGAAAACAATCGGAGCATCCCCATGGCAAAGAAATTGCGTTGCGGCGTGATCGGCGTGGGCATGGGCAAGGGCCACATCAAGGGGTATCAGTCCCATCCCGACGCGGAAGTGGTGGCGGTGGCGGACACGGATCCGGTCCGGCTGCAGGCGGCGGCGGACGAGCTGCAGGTGCCGCAGCGCTACACCGACGCGCGCCGGATGCTGCGTCGCGAGAACCTGGACATTGTGAGCATCGCGACGCCGAACAAATTTCACCTGCCGCTGGCGCTGGCGGCGTTCGACGCCGGCTGCCATGTGCTGTGCGAGAAGCCCATGGCCCTGAACGCGGCAGAGGGGCGGCGTATGATCGCGGCGGCGAAAAAGGCGCGCCGGCGGCTGATGATCAACTTCTCCTACCGCTTTACGGAGCAGGCCGCGGCGCTCAAGCAGCAGGTCGACAGCGGCATCCTCGGCGATGTTTACTTCGGCCGCACCGTCTGGCATCGCCGGCGCGGCATACCGCGTTTCGGCGGCTGGTTCGGCATCAAGAAGCTGTCCGGCGGCGGGCCGCTGATCGATCTCGGCGTGCACCGGCTGGATCTGGCGCTCTGGCTGATGGGGTATCCGAAGCCGCAGTGGGTGATGGGCGGCACGTGGTCGCCGATCGCGACGCGGCTGGCGAAGGAGCAGGGAAAGAAGTTCGACTGCGAGGATCTGGCCTGCGGCATGATCAAGTTTCAAAATGGCGCGATCGTAGAGATCGAAGCCTCCTGGGCCGCCAATATTGCCGAGCACGAATGGATGGAAACGCGGCTGCTGGGCACCAAGGCGGGATTGGTGCAGCGCAACCGCAACGAGGGGTACGAGTTCGAAGCCGAGATCTTCCTCGAGCGCAGCGGTGCGCAATACGACATGAAGCTGCACCCGCCCGTTCCGGGTTCGCAGAGTTCCTACTATCATTTTGTGGACTGCATCCGGAACAAGAAGCCCCATATCGCCACTGGCGAAGAAGGGCTGATCGTGATGGAGATCCTTGACGCCATCTACGCCAGCGCCAAACAGGGCCGTCCGATAAAGATCGGCTAGGAACCTGTCGGACGTAGCCTTTGAGATGGCGGGTCCCATGAAAATTTCCTTTGCGACGCTTCGGAGGGGGGTGCCGTTCTTGACAGGGAAGACGGCTGCGGCGAAACTCCCCGCGATGTGATCGTACGGAGCGCAACTGTGCTGCAAGGACTGGACAATCGGACAGTGCTGGTGACCGGAGGCGCGGTGCGCCTCGGCCGCGCGATTGTCGAAGCCCTTTCCGCAGCCGGCGCCGGCGTGGTGGTGCATGCGCACGCCTCGCGCGTTGAAGCCGACGCGCTCGTCGCTGTCATCCGTAGCCGCGGCAATCGCGCTTGGCGCGTGCTGGGCGCGCTCGACACGCCCGAAGGCGTGGCAGGTGTCTTCCGCGACGCGATGGCCGCAGCCGGACGCCTCGACGGACTGGTCAACAACGCCGCCATCTTTGCCCGCCAGTCCCTGGCCGACAGCGACGCCGCGTCTTTCGACGCCCACTGGCGGGTCAATGCGCTCGCGCCCATGCTGCTGACGCGGCAGTTCGCCGAAGCCGTCGCTGCCGCGCATCCGGCTGCGGCTGCGCCCGTGGCAGGCGTCGTCAATCTCCTGGATCAGCGCATTGCGCATGCTCCTGCCGGCTGCCTGCCCTATCTGGTGAGCAAGCAGGCGCTGGCAGCCTTCACGATCGCGGCGGCGAAGGAGTTGGCCCCGCGCATCACAATCAATGCTGTGGCGCCCGGTGCAGCGCTCCTTCCTGTGGCGGCATCGGCACGCGAACCAGCCGGAGCTGTGCCGCTCGGACGCCACTGCACGCCGGAACAGGTTGCTGCTGCCGTGGTCTTTCTGCTGTCGAATCCATCCGTTACCGGCCAGATTCTCTACGTGGATGGAGGACAGCATTTGGGCTAAGGGAGATGCGGGATACGTGGCGACAGTTTGAATTTTGCATCCCGCATCCTGAATCTCGCATCCTGCATCCCGAATATTCCCCCCCGGAGCCATTTGGATGAACGACCACAAGGACAGAATCCACATCCGCGACCTAGCCATTCCCTGCATCATCGGGACAAAGCCGGCGGAGCGTGTGCGGCGGCGCAAGGTGACGATCAGCCTGGCTTTAACGTGCGATCTCGCCCGCGCGGGCAAGACCGATGACTTGCGGCACACGGTGGATTATGCGGCGGTTTGTAAGCGCGTGACGGCAATGGTCCGGCGCAGCCGCTTCTGGTTGCTGGAGCGGCTGGCGCAGGAGATTGCCGACACCTGCCTCGCGTTTCCCGGCGTGACCGGCGTGATGGTCTTGCTCGACAAATCCGGCGCCATTCCCGGCTGCCGCAGCGTGGGCGTGTGCGTGGAGAGGCGGAAACGGAAGACGGGAAAACGGAAAAGATAGGGCGGGGCCTCCGGACCCGCCGTGTCTTGGAATGCGGCGGCGACAGCGCGCCGCCCTCCAGTACGAATGACAAACTGGAGGGTGCCGCGATGTCGGCACCATAAATGAAGAACGAAGAATCAGGAACAGGCGTCATGACCGGCCATTACCACCTTGTCGGCATTGGCGGCGTGGGGATGAGCGCACTGGCGCAGGCGCTGCTGGATGTTGGCGCGCGCGTCTCCGGTTCCGACCGCCTGCTCGATGCCGGCGACGCCTCGGACACGCTGCAACGGCTGCGCAGGCAGGGTGTGGCGCTGCATCCGCAGGACGGCAGCGGCGTGACAACCGGGCTGGCGGGACTTGTTGTCAGCACCGCCATTGAGAAGGACAACCCGGACCTGCTGCGCGCGCAGGCGCTCAGAATTCCGGTGCTGCACCGTGCGGAGGCGCTGGCGCGGGTGGTTGAGGGGCGCCACCTGATGGCCATCACCGGCACCTGCGGCAAGAGCACGGTCACAGCCATGGCCGGCTGGATGCTGGCGGGGTGCGGGTTTGATCCCATGGTGGTCAACGGCGCAGCCGTGGTGTCGTGGGATGCGAACGGCCGCGTGGGTTCGGTGCGGCGTGGCGCAGGCGCGTGGGCGGTAATCGAGGCGGACGAGAGCGACCGCTCGCTGCTGAATTTCTCGCCGGATCTGGCGGTGATCACCAACGCCTCGGCAGACCATTTCGACATCGAACAGACGCGGCAGGTGTTCGACCGCTTCCGTCAGCGCGTGCGCGGCGCGATCATTGACGGCGCGGCGGAAGACGGAACCCGGAGTCCGGGATCCGGAGCCCGGAACCCGGAACCTGAAAGTCTTGAACTCGACGGCTGGAGCAGTCGCTTCGTGCTGGAAGGCGTGACGTTTCACGTGCCGGCTCCGGGACGCCACAATGCGATCAACGCCTGGCATGCGGTGCGCGTGGCGCGACTGGCCGGCGCAACGGCAACGGATTTGGCGCGCGCGCTGGCGGATTTCCGCGGCGTGGAGCGCCGGCTGCAGCGCGTGGGCGAGCTGCGCGGCGCGGTCGTGATCGACGACTACGCCCACAATCCCGAAAAGCTTGCGGCAGCCTGGACCACGCTGGCCGGTGCGTTCCCGCGCGTCTGCGCGGCGTGGCGTCCGCACGGCTTCGGCCCGCTGCGCAACATGCTGGACGGTCTGGTCGCGACGTTCGCACGCGTCTGCCGTCCGCAGGATACGCTGCTGGTGCTGCCGGTCTACGACATGGGCGGCACAGCAGACCGCAGCGTGCGCAGCGAGCAGCTTGTGGAATGTCTGGCAGCAAAAGGAACACCGGTGCAGCAGGTGGCGACGCTCGAAGACGCGGAAACGATTCTTCGCGCCGCGGCCACGCCCGGCACGGCGCTGGTGACTTTTGGCGCACGCGATCCCGGTCTGCCAAGGCTTGCGAAGCGGCTGGCGGAATAAACTGGGAGCGCGGGCGTCCCGCCCGCTTTCGAGGGGTTAAGGCTGTTAGGAAAAGTCGCCAAAAGACAAAAGTCAGGCGCTGATGTCCCGCCGAACGGGGCACGGCGTAGGCAGAAGATCAGCCGAAGATCTCGAAGGCGATTTTCCGCGCGAAACGCGCAACGGCCTTCCCCTTCGTGACCTTCCGCCCGCCTTCCGCTTCTTCGTGTCCGCAGTTGTTGCGCCGCGTGTCCGCAGTTATTACGCCGCCGGTTTCAGGTCGTCGTAGAACTTGGCGTAGCTCATCCGCATGTAAGGGGCCAGCCACAGCATCCCGATCCCCAAGGATAATATGCCTAGCAGTAGCCAGCCGAAGAAGCGCCAGCCCAGGCAAAAGTACTTCCATTTATTGCCCTGCATCAGGAGCTTGCTGCGGCGGATGGCATCGAGGGCATCCATTTGCGGGTTGTCTGCCAGCACGAACCAGGTCTGGGAATAGCGGTAGGAGGCGATGATCCCGGGGACGATCAGCAGCAGCGTCCAGAGGAGGGTGAAGATTACCATCAACAGCGCGGCCAGAAAGGCAGTGCCGAAACGTTGGAAACCGCTGAAGGCCTGATCCAGGGAGCCGTTGCCGGTGCGCGACAGGCTGAGCCAGAAGACGGTGAGTCCCAGCGCAAACGCACCTGCGATGAGCCAGGCGGCGATGCTGAAGACGAAGCCGATCAAGGGGATGTATCCCAATAGTTTGACAGCGAGCTGGATCAGGCCGATCAGAAACGGCACGCCGATGGCCAGCCCCCATCTTCCACGCAGGGTTTCGCGCGCGGCTTGCATCAGTTCACGGTTGTGCGTGGTGCTCTTGTACGATGCGGCGAGGGGTTGATCGAATTGCATCTCCGGCATGGTCGGCGGGGGGGGGGAACGGGGTTTGCGGCGAATTCCATGCCGGGCACGGTACGGGCCGGCTGCCAGGAGTCGCCGAACGATTCGGTCCAGACGAGGTCATCGGGCTGAATGACGCCTTCACGAGCGAGGGCACGGATCCGCGCTTCCTCGACTGGCCCCTTGCGCTCGCCGTTCGTCGCGTAATACCAAGGCATGACGACCTCCCATTTACAGGTGGACTCCGAACCCCATCCAATCGCGCGATTACAACAGGATGAAAGCAGCGTGTCAATATCCGAGCCTGCCCCGCGGACACGAAGAATCGGAAGGCAGGAGAAGATCACGAAGGGGAATCCTTAGTAGGTAACAGTCGCCAACCCGATAACTGTAGCATCGGGGTCGGCGTAGGTATCGGAATCGGTGTCGACCACTGACGCTGCATTCGCTTATTCAGTGGCACAAACAACCTCTGTTCGATACCGATACCGATAGCAACCCCGACCCCGACGCGATGCGAACACTCTTCGACAGCTACGAAAACAACGCCACTCATTTTGCAAAGCTCAATAGGTCCATGGCTGCTCTCGACCTGACAGCCTTCAGCCTAAACCGCTAACAACCTGCGGAGCGGGCGAAGCGCCCGTTCCGCATCAGGCCTTGCGTTGCCGGGCGTCTCTCGGACATAATGAAAAACAATTCTGTCGGCAGCTGGCAACATGCTCGAAGTCATTCAAGTTACGCGCTGTTTCGGACGCCGGACGGCGCTGGAAGAGGTCTCATTCCAGGCCGCGCGCGGCGACATCGTCGGCGTGCTGGGGCCCAATGGCGCGGGCAAGACCACGCTGCTGCGCCTGATGGCCTGCTACCTGCAGCCCACGGCCGGCGCGATCCGCCTGAACGGGATGGACTCGTTCCAGCAGTCGCTGGAATTTCGCCGCCATACGGGGTATCTGCCGGAGCGCTGTCCGCTCTACGACGAGATGACCGTGGGCGAATACCTGTACTACCGCGCCCGGCTCAAGGGCGTCTCCTTGCTCAAGGCGCGCCGGCAGGTTCGCGAGCTGGTCGAGCAGCTCAACCTCGGCGAGGTGCGCGGCCGGCTGATTGGCGCGCTCTCGCTGGGCGTGCGCCGCCGCACGGGGCTGGCGGACGCGCTGCTGCGCGATCCGCGGCTGCTGCTGCTGGACGATCCGATCTCCAACGTGGACGCTGCCGAGTGCGAGCGCATGGCGGCGTGCGTGACCCGCGCGGCGCGCCATGCCGCGGTGCTGGTTTCCGGGCATGCGCTGGCGCAGCTCGGCGCGCTCTGCACGCGCTTCCTGGTGCTGCGCGCCGGCCGCGTGGCAGCAACGGGGACGCGCGACGAGCTGCAGGCTGCCGCGGGCGGCGCATCGCTTGAGGCACAGCTGGCCGATCTGGTGGCTGGTCGTGCGTCGCCCTCCGGCGCGAAGGAGGGCGCATGAGGAGCGTCGCGCACCTGATCGCCTGGCGCGACCTGCGCGCCGCGCTCACCGGAGTTTCCGGCTACGTCCTGCTGGCGGGGTTTCTGGCGCTGACCGGGTGGACGTTTGCCGGGCTGCTGCACCGCAACGAAGGCGGGTTCGCGCCAGCGTCGGCGATCTGGGGGCTGGCTGTGGCGCCGTGGCTCCCGGTGCTGGCTGCCGCAGCCACCATGCGGCTCTTTGCGGAGGAGCGGCAGACCGGAACGATGGAACTGCTGCTGACCGCTCCGGTGCGGCCGTACGATGTGGTACTCGGGAAGTTCGCCGCGGCGCTGGCGCTGGTTTGCGGCGGCATCCTGCTGGCCCTGATACAGGCGCGCGTGCTGCGGCACGTGGCGCCGCGCATGGACGGCGGGTTTTCCTCCGCGGGGTTGCTGGCCGCGAGCGGGATGCTCTTTCTGCAGGCAGCGGCCTGGACAGCGGTCGGTACGCTGGCCGCGCTTCTGGCGCGGCAGCAGGGGATCGCGGCGCTGCTGACGCTGCTGGGCATCGGCGCACCGTACGCGTTGCGCGCGGCCGTGGCGGCCTGGGCTCCGGGAATGCGACACGGCCTCTGGCACTGGCCGCCGCTGGAGGACGTGACGAATGCGGCCACCGGGCTGTTTTCGCTGGCGCCACCGGTGTTGTACGTGTCAATGGCCTGGTGTGCGCTGTTTCTCTGCGTGCGGCTGCTGGAAGCGCGGGATCTTCGGACGAGGTAGTGCGATGGCGGAAGCGGATAATCCAGTGACGGCGGAGGCGCTCGATCCGGTCGGCAATCGCCGGCTGGCGGGGCTGCACATCACGGCTGCCGCGCTGCTGGCCGTGGCGCTGACCGTGCTGCTGAACCTGCTGGCGGTCCGCCTGCACGTGACGCGCGAGCAGTCCTTCTCCGCGGGGCGCGTGCTCTCGCCGCAGACGCGCGAGATTCTGGCGCGTGCGCAGGGCCCGGTGCGCGTAGTCTGCTTTCTGGATCCGCATCATCCGGCGGCCCGTCCCGCGGCGCTGCTGCTGCGCGGCTTTCAATCCGCGTCGGCGCAGGGGAGCGCCGCGATCGAGATCGGGTACGTGGACCCGCGCCTTGACCTGTCGCAGGCGGCCGCGCTGACCGCCGCCGGCGTGCCGCCCAACGCGCTCCTGTTTGAGGCCCGGGGGCGGCGCATCGTGGTGCCGGCTGCGGACCTGCTGACCACGGACCAGACCGCGCGCGCCGTGTTCCGCGGCGAGACGGTCTGCGCAGCCGCCATTGCGCGCCTGGGACGCGCGGAGCAGGCCGTCATCTACTGGATGGTCGGGCACGGCGAGGGCGATCCGACCGATTACGACGCGCTGACCGGCTACACGTCCATTGCGCGCGAGATCCGTCACGACGGGTTCGATCTGCGCACGCTCGAACTGTGGAACCCCAAGGCCAAAGGCGTGCCAGCCGATGCCGAGGCGCTGATCGTCGCCGGGCCGCAGCGCGGCCTGGCCGTGGAGGAGCGCGCCTGGGTCGAAGCCTTTCTCACGCGCGGCGGGCGACTGCTCTACCTTGCCAACCCGGCGCATGCCTCCGGGCTCGAGGGGATGCTGGAGCGGTGGGGCGTGCGCGTCTCGCCCTGGACAGCGGTGGGGCGCGAGACGCTCTCCGGCGCGGATCTGGTGGTCTTGCGCTACGGCGCACATCCGATCACGCGCAGCCTGACGAACTCGGCCACAGTTTTTCTGGGGAGCCGCTGCATTCTGCCGGCCGCGCCCGCAGACGCCGCCGGCGCCGACCGTGCGCAGTTCACGGCGCTGGCGCTGACTGGAAGCGACGGATGGGGCGCGAAGTCGAGCGACGCGCAGCCGCGGTTGTTCGATCCGCGCGAAGACCTGGCCGGGCCGGTGGCGGTGGCGGCTGCCGTGGAGCGTGGCGTAGGCAAGGGGGCGGATATTGCGTTGCAGCCGGCACGGCTGGTGGTGGTGGGCGAGTGCGGGTTCGTGGCCAACGGCGCGCTGGCCAGCCGCGCCGGCGCGAATCGCGACCTGTTCATCAATGCGCTCAACTGGCTCACGGGCATCGAGACCGGCACCAACGTCGCCGGCGGCGGCGACGCGGCGCTTTGGACCGGACTGGACCGCCGTGGGTGGCTGCGGTTTCAATTGCTGGCTGCGGGGGCGATCCCGCTGGTGGTGTTGCTGGGCGGCGGGCTGATCTGCCTCGTGCGGCGGATGAAACGGTAATCGGTTGGTGGGGGAGCGGAAGGTGCCGAATCTTCGGACAACAGGCGGGCTGGCAATGGCAGTGGCGATCTGCGGATTGCTGCTCTGGACGCTCCGGCAGTGGGGCGGCGCCGGCGGCGGCCTGTCGTCCGACACGCCGGGACTTCTCTTTCCGCGCGGGCTGGGCGAGGTGGACTCGCTGATTGTCGAGCGGGGCGCGTTCCGCATGGACCTGCGCTGGCAGGACGGACGGTGGCGGCAGATGGAGCCGTTCGCGGCGGAGGTGGACCAGGTGGTCGTGCGTCGCATGCTTGACGCACTGGCGGACCTGACGGTGCGCCAGCGCATTTCGCTCGACGAGCTGCGCCGCCGCGCGCTGAAGCTCGGAGATTTCGGCCTCGCGCCGGCGCAGACGCGGGTGGTCGTGCGCACAGCCTCCCGCCGGATCGAACTCGGGTTCGGCAACCGCACGCCCGATGGCAGCGAAGTCTACTTCTATCTCGACGCCGCCGCGCAGGTGATGGCTGCGCCGTGCGCCGCGCTCGACGCGGTGCCGGTCTCCCTCGAGGGCGTGCGCGAACGCGCCCTTCTGCGCGACTCCGGCCGCGCCGCCACGGCCCTCGAGTTGCGGCGCGCCAATGTCTCCTACGTCAAGCTCGAGCGCGTCGGCGCCGACTGGCAGCTCGTGCTGCCGGTTGCGGCGCCGGCTGATCCCGAGAAGGTCGAGCGCATCCTTTCCGGCCTGAGGCAGGCGCGTATTGAGGCGTTCGTCTGGCCGTCCGGCGCCAGCAATCTCGACACACAGGTGGTGGGGACGCTGCGCGCGCGGCAGGCGATCTACGGGCTAGACGCGGACGCTGCGGTGCAGGCGCAGTTCTGGGAGACCGGCGGTCCGGCGGGCATTCGCCTGCTGTTCGGAAAGACGGTCGAGGGGCATCCGGGGTGGGTCTACGCACTGACGCCGGACGGGCAGATCGTGGTGGCCGTGACCAACGATGTGGTGCAGCCGTTGCTCGCCACGGCGGCGGACCTGCGCGACCGCCGTCTGTTCCGCGAGTCGCCGGCCGACATTGCGCGCATACAGCTGCGATTCGCGGAGCAGATCGTCGAATGCCGGCAGGACGCACAGAAGCGCTGGGTGTTGGTCTCGCCGCAACAGGACGTTGCGGACCAGGAGCAGGTCGGGCGGCTGCTGATCGGGCTGCTGCGCCTGCGCGCGCAACAGGTGTTCGATCCGGCGCCGGGCGCGCCGGTTGCGGCGGCCTTCCCGGCCAATCCGATCTGCCTTGTGGAACTGGGCGCCGCAGCGCAGACGCGCCGCTTCGCCGTGACGCTGGGCGAAACGCCGGGGACGATGAACGTGGTGTTCACCAATCCCCCCGTGCGCTTTGTGGTGGCGAGCAGCAACCTGCCGCCCGCGGTGCTGGCGCCGGCGGCGGCGTTCGGGCTGCGCGACCGGATCGTCCTGTCCGTGGCCACATCCGCCGTGCGCCGCATTGCGGTGCGCCGCGGCGAGGAGCTTGAGGCGGTCGAACGCGCGGCGGACGGCGATCTGTGGCAGGTGTCAGGCAGTCCCTCGGGCAAGGCGGTGGCGGTCGACGCGGTGAACGCCTGGCTGACGCTGCTGGGCGGCCTTCCTGCTGCGCGCATCGAACGGCTCGGGGCTGGCGCGCGCGAGCTGGAGGAGTGCGGCCTGGACGAGCCGCCGATGGAGATCGACCTGGACCTGCTCTCGGCCGACGTCCTGCGCAAGGTGTTGCTCATCGGCCGCAGCACGGGGGACGGCGGACGTTACGCGCAACTGCGCGGCCACGACACCATCTTCGCGCTCGCCCCGGAGACCGTGCGCGTCATCGACCGCCGGCTGGTGCTGCCGTAATGCAGGCTGTAGGCTGAAGGCTGTTCGGTTTGTGCGCGATCGGCCGCGGCATACTTGTGCCCTTTGCGGGCGGGGCGTATACTGACGTCACCTGCCGTTGCGCAGGCCAACCCAACCGAAGGAGAGCAAGATGAACAGGTGCAGACTGCATGCGTGCGTGTTTCTGATTCTACTCGCCGGGTTTGCCGGCGTGTGCCCGGCGGCTGATGCGACAGCGCCGAAGGCGGCGGAGAAAACCGCAATCAAGGCACCGGCGACGTTCGACAATCTTCTGACAGCCTACAAGCTTGAGGTCACGGCCAAGGCGCAGTACGACGCCTTTGCGGTCAAGGCCGATGCGGAAGGGTACAAGGGCGTGGCAGCGCTTTTCCGCGCCACGGCGGCTTCGCAGGACATTCTGATTCAGAAGCGCGCCGGGCTGATCGCGAAGCTGGGCGGAAACGCGCCGAAGGTTCAGCCGGCAATCGCGGACGTCAAATCCACCCAGGAGAACCTGGCGTCAGCCGCAGCTGCGGCGATCGGCGGCAAGAACCCGCTCTATCCGGGATTTGCCCAGCAGGCTGAGGCGGAAAAGAACACGCCAGCGGTTTACGCGTTCAAGGGTGCAATGGCGGCTGAGAAAGAATACATCAAGTGCTTTCAGCAGGCGCTGGCTGACCTGAACAACTGGAAGGCGGAGGGGAAGACCTTTGCCGTGTGCGAGGTCTGCGCATTCCTGGTGATGGGCGCGCCGCCGGCGACCTGTCCGGTCTGCGCGGCGCCGCGTGAAAAATTCCGCATTGTGAAGTAGCCATGCGGCGAGCCGGCTGCATGGCGCTGCTGGCCGCCCAGGTGGCGGCCATTGCCGGGTTCTGGTTCTGGAACCACTGGCATCATCCACTGGGAAACCAGCTGCTCGGCGACGCGGCCGGCCAGCTGCTGGCGTGGGGGCGCCTGGCGGGGTTGCTGGCGGCCTTTGGCTGCCTGCTGCAGATCGTCCTGACCGGCCGGCCGCGCTGGGTGGAGCAGGCCTTTGGGATGGACCGCCTGATGCGGCTGCATCACGTCGTCGGATTCTCGCTGGTGCTGCTGCTGGTGGCGCATCCGGTGCTCGTGACGCTGGGGCGCGCCCGAATGGAGGATGTCGGCGTTTGGCCGCAATTCTTCGATTTCTTGCGGAACTGGCAAGGCGTGCGTGGCGCGGCGATCGGGCTGGCCATGCTGTTGGTGGCTGTCGGGCTGTCGGTCGCGATCATCCGGAAGCGTCTGCGCTACGAGACGTGGCACGCGACGCACCTGGCGATCTACGTGGCGCTGGCGCTGGCGTTCGGGCATCAGATCGCGATCGGCAACGACCTGGCTGGTCATCCGGTATTTCGCGCGTACTGGCTGTCGCTGTACGCGGCTGTCTTCCTGGGGTTGCTCTGGGGACGGGTGGGCCGGCCGCTGCGCGATTTTTGGCGCCACCGGTTTGTCGTATCTGGGTTGACGCCGGAGACGGCGGACGTGGTCTCCGTGCAGATTCGGGGGCGCGATCTGGAGCGGTTCCGCGCAGAGGCCGGGCAGTTCGTACGGGTGCGATTCCTGGCGCCGGGGTTCCGATGGGAGTCCCATCCGTTTTCGCTCTCACAGCCGCCGGACGGGAAGGGGCTGCGGCTGACGATCAAGCAGCTCGGCGATTACACGCGCCGCCTCCCGGCGCTGCAGCCGGGGACGCGCGCGATCGTGGATGGGCCGTACGGCATTTTCACGGCGCGGCGTGCGCAGGCGCAACAGGTGCTGATGATCGCCGGCGGGATCGGGATCACGCCGATCCGCTCGGTGGCAGAGGTGCTGCTGGCGACCGCTGACCGCGAAATCGTGCTGATCTACGGCAACCGTGATCAGGCGTCCGTGGCGCTGCAGGGCGAACTCGACCGGCTGGTGGCGACCTCCGGCGGGCGATTGCGCGTGGCACACGTCCTGAGCGCGGACCCTGGCTGGCCCGGCGAAAAGGGGCGGGTGGACGGCAACTGCCTGTCGCGGCTGGCGCCGGATTTCCGGGAGCGCGATGTCTACCTCTGCGGGCCACCGCCCATGATGCGGCTGGTGCGCGCGGCGTTGCGCGCGGCTGGTGTGCCGGGTAGCCACATCTTCGACGAGCGTTTTGCGCTGTAAAACACACGGATTCGATATGGCGCACGAATCCCAATTTTTGATATTCTCACGTAGTAATTCGTGGTTGCCCGCGCCGTGGCTTGATGCGCGGCAGGAACGGGTTGCTTCGCACCGCACAACTTGTTGCATGGTATATGGTTATGGAGTGCGCCAACAAAACTGGCACGCATAATCCACGGGGGCGGAGCCTGCTTGTCACCGGTGACCCGGTACAGCCAGTTGGGGCGTCGGACAGGGGAGATGAGTTCCCTGCTTCCCGGTGCGGCATCCAGCGGACATCCTGCTCAACTTCCAGACTGCCTCACAGGCCGGCATTCTCAACATGAAAATTTTTGTCACTGGCACGGCTGGTTTCATCGGGTCTCATCTGGCCCGGCGCCTGCTGGACGAGGGGGACGAAGTTGCCGGGCTGGACAACTTCAACGACTACTACAGCGTGCGGCTGAAACGCGACCGGCATGCGCTGCTGGAGAAATACCCGCAATACCAAGGCCACGAACTGGACCTGTGCGATCTGCCGGGGATGCAGCGGCTTGTCGCGGAGTTCCGGCCGGAATGCGTCGTGCATCTGGCGGCGCAGCCGGGCGTGCGGTATTCGCTGGTGAATCCACAGGCCTACCAGCGCTCGAACCTGGAAGGGTTCCTCAACGTGCTCGAATGCTGCCGGCACGCGCAGCCCAGGCCGCGGTTGATCTACGCGTCGAGCTCGTCGGTCTACGGCGACAGCCGGGAGATGCCATTTGCGGAGGAGCAGCGTGCGGATGCGCCGCTGTCGCTCTATGCGGCTACCAAGCGGGCCAACGAGTTGATGGCGCACAGCTACAGCCACTTGTTCGGGCTGCAGGCGATCGGGCTGCGGTTTTTCACGGTCTACGGTCCGTGGGCGCGGCCGGACATGGCGGTGTGGCAGTTTGCCGAGGCCATGCTGCGCGGCGAGGCGATTCGGGTATTCAACCACGGCGACATGCGGCGCGATTTCACGTACATCGACGACATCGTGGCTGGCGTGACAGGCTGCGTGCGCGCAGCAACCCTGCCGCCCTGCGACGTGTTCAACATCGGCAACCACCGGTCCGAGCGGCTGCTCGACCTGATCCGCCTGCTGGCGCGCGCGCTGGGCACGGGCGAGCCCAAAATGGAACTCCTTCCCATGCAGGACGGCGATGTGCCTGCCACCTATGCCAGCGTGGATCGCCTGCGCGCTGCGGTGGGGTACGAGCCGACCACGCCGATCGAGGTCGGCATCCCGAAGTTCGCGACCTGGTTCAAGGAGTATCGGCGATGCGCTTCCTGATCACAGGCGGCGCCGGGTTCATCGGCTCGGCGCTGGTGCGGCTGCTGGTCGGCGAAGGGGCGCATCGCGTCCTGAACGTCGACAAGCTGACTTACGCGGGCAACCGCGAGTCGTTGCGCGCGGTGGCAGGTCGGCCGGGGTACGAGTTCCTGCAGGCGGATATTTGCGACCGCGCCGCGCTGGACGCCGCCTTTGCCGCGTTCCAGCCGGACGCCGTGCTGCACCTCGCCGCAGAGTCGCACGTGGATCGATCGATCGACGGCCCGGCCGCGTTCATCCAGACCAACGTGGTCGGCACCTACACGCTGCTTGAGGCTGCGCGCGCCTACTGGAGCGCGCAGCCGCCGGCACGCCGCGCCGCGTTCCGTTTCCTGCACATCTCGACCGACGAAGTGTTCGGCAGCCTGGGCCCAACCGGATTCTTCACGGAGGAGACGCCGTACGATCCGCGCTCGCCGTACTCCGCCAGCAAGGCAGCCTCCGACCACCTCGTGCGCGCCTGGCACCACACCTACGGGCTGCCGACGCTGGTGACGAACTGCTCCAACAACTACGGCCCATTCCACTTCCCGGAGAAGCTGATCCCACTGGTGATTCTCAGCGCGCTGGAGCAGAAGCCGCTCCCCGTCTACGGCACGGGTGACAACATCCGCGACTGGCTCCACGTGGAGGATCACGCCCGGGCGCTGGCGCTGGTGGTCGCGCGCGGCGAGCCGGGGCGCACCTACAACGTCGGCGGCAACAACGAGCGCACCAACCTGCAGGTGGTGGAGCGCATCTGCGACCTTCTCGACGAGCTGCGGCCGTCGGCCGATGCCGGCCCGCGCCGCCGCCTGATCACGTTCGTGGCTGACCGCCCGGGGCACGACCGGCGCTATGCGATCGACGCCGCGCGCCTGCGGCGCGAGCTGGGCTGGATGCCGCAGTACGATTTCGATTCCGGCCTGCGCGCCACGGTGCAGTGGTACCTCGACAACGAATGGTGGTGGCAGCCGATCCGGGAAGGGAAGTATCAGGGACAGCGCCTGGGTAAAGGGTAGGTGGATACGGGATTCAGGATGCGCGATGCAGGATGCGGGATGATAGAGACAGGATACAAGAGTCTGGAAGTCTGGCAGATCGCACGCCTGCTGGTTGCAGACATTCATCGCATGACGCTGGAAAATCTCCCCAAGTTTGAGATTCATGAAGAGGGCGGGCAGATTCGGCGGTCCATCAAATCGGTCAAGGCTACGATCGTCGAAGGGTATGGACGGCGCTGCTATAAACAGGACTTCACCCATGAATAGAAAAGGCATCATTCTCGCCGGCGGTGCCGGCACGCGGCTGCATCCTGTCACGCAGGCGGTCTGCAAGCAGCTGCTGCCGGTGTACGACAAGCCGATGATCTACTATCCGCTCTCCACGCTGATGCTGGCGGGGATCCGCGAGGTGCTGATCATCTCCACGCCGGCGGCCACGCCGCTTTTCCGCGAACTGCTGGGCGACGGCTCGCAACTCGGCATGCGCCTGAGCTACTGCGTGCAGGAGGTGCCCAACGGGCTGGCGCAGGCCTTTGTGCTGGGGCGTGAATTTGTGGGGCGCGATCCGGTCTGCCTGATCTTGGGCGACAACATCTTCTACGGCAGCGGCCTCGTGCAACTGCTGCAGGGCGCCAGCGGCAGGCCGGGGGCCACGGTCTTTGGCTACTACGTGCGCGACCCGGAGCGCTACGGGGTCATGGAGTTCGCCGCCGACGGCCGCGTGCTGTCCATCGAGGAGAAGCCCGCGCAACCGAAGTCCAACTACGCCGTGGTGGGGCTCTATTTCTACGACAGCGACGTGCTCGACATCGCGGCAAACCTCCCGCCCTCCGCGCGCGGCGAATACGAGATCACGGATGTCAACCGCGAATACCTGCGCCGCCAGGCGCTGAACGCCCGCCTGCTGGGGCGCGGCTTTGCCTGGCTGGACACGGGGACGCACGAGGCCATGGCGGATGCCACGGCGTACGTCAAGATTGTCGAGGAGCGCCAGGGACTCAAGATCGCCTGCATCGAGGAGATCGCCTGGCGCATGGGCCTCATCGACCGCGAACAACTCGCGCGCCTCGCGCACAACCTGCGCAAGTCCACCTATGGGGAATACCTGACCAGACTGTTGCAGACGGAGCGCTGATTGCAGCGCGTGCGAAAGAGATGCATGATTCAGGATTCATGATCCCGCCCCGGATCCCGCATCGTGAATCCCGCATCCTGCATCGCGCATCTTACAGACAGTTGCAAAAGTAGGTAACAGTCGCCAACCCGATAACTGTAGCATCGGGGTCGGCGTCGGTATCGGGGTCGACCACCGATGCTGAACTTGCGTATCCGGTGGCACAAACAACCGCTTTTCGATGCCGATAGCGACCCCGACCCCGACGCGGCTCTCTGTGCCGGGGAATGGCCGCCCCCGCATCCTGCGTCCTGAATCTTGAATCCCGCCCGGATCCCGCATCCTGCATCCCGGGTTCCCCATCTCGCCTCTGCCTTCCGCATCTTACAGACAGTTGCAAAAGTAGGTAACAGTCGCCAACCCGATAACTGTAGCATCGGGGTCGGCGTCGGTATCGGAATCGGTGTCGACCATTGATGCTGAATTCGCGTATCCGGTGGCACAAACAACCGCTTTTCGATGCCGATAGCGACCCCGACCCCGACGCGATGCGGACAGTCTGCGACAGCCACGAAAACAACGTGACGCATTTTTGCAAGGCTCAATAGACACGCAAACTCACTCCTCACCCCAGGCTCCTCATGACCTACCTTCTTCGCAACCTGGTTTTGCTGCATGTGCTTCTGCTCGCCCTGTTCTTTACCTGGGTGCACGGCGGAACGCGGGTCGATCTCCTGGTGGGGGTGGTGCCGGGGTTGTCGCTTCTGCTGCTGAGCGCGCTGGTCGCCCTGCCGCCGACCCGGCGGGGAGAGGAACTCCCTGCGGCACGTCGGCGCGTCTGGCGCGGGATCGTGCGCGATCCGCTGCTGTACATTGGCCTGCTGCTGACTGCGCTGCTGACCCTGCAATGGGCCAACGGCGGGCGCGAGCTGGTGATGGACCCGGCGAGCGGCCGGCCGTTATTCTCGCCGCCGCCGTGGCCGCGCCTGCCGTTCTGTGTGGTGCCGGCCGACGCGATTCAGCAGCTCTACTGGTTCCCGCCTGTCTTCCTGGCTGTGCTGGCAGTGCGGCACGGCGTAACCCGCCTGGGAAAACGCCGCCTGCTTTCTTACCTGGTCTGGGCCGGGGCGCTGCTGGCGCTTCTTGGCTGGGTGCAGGCCTGGAGCGGTACGCAGTCGCTGCTGTGGCTGACGCCGCTGCCGGCGCATTTCTTCGCCTCCTTCGGGTACGACAACCATGCCGGTGCGTTTTTCACGCTGCTGTTCGCGATCAGCGGCGGGTTCTGGTTCCAGATGGCGCTGGATCCGGAGGAAGGCCATCGGGCGGGCTGGCTGTTGATTCCTGTGGGACTGAACTTCGCCGGAGCCATGGGGTCGACCTCGCGGGCGGCCATGCTGCTGAGCCTGGCGCTGCTGGTCGTCGGCGGCATCGCTGCGCTGCTGGCTGCCTGGAGGCGGATCGAGATCGGCACGCGCGTCCGGGTGATTGCCGGCATTGTGCTCACGACAGCGGCGCTGCTGGGCGCCTGGTTCACCGTTCCCACCACCATGCGCAGCGAACTGAACAGCGTGCACGCCCAGACATTATATGACGACACCATTGGCGCGCGTCTCCTCCAGTGCCGGAGCGCCTGGGAGATGAGCCGCGATTACCCGGCCTTTGGCGTGGGCGGGTGGGGGTTCCGCCAGTTCGTGCGGTTCTA
Organism: uncultured bacterium; assembly: GCA_903916675.1. GTDB lineage: Bacteria > Verrucomicrobiota > Kiritimatiellia > RFP12 > CAIWXQ01 > CAIWXQ01. Next base: position 212,079 of record CAIWXQ010000018.1, read on the forward strand.
TGTGACGCCCGCAGAGCTCCAGAAAATGGTGGGGGGCAAGGGACAGGCCAACGTCCACAACGACATCCTGCAGTTCCTGGCGGAACACGGGGCCGTGGGATTCGGCCTGCTGCTGGCAGCGGTGACCGTGATGCTGGTGCCCACCCTGCGCGGCGCCTGGCGGACGCTGCGCACGGCATCGCCCGTGGACTGGGAAAACCCCTATGTTCCTCCGCTGCTGCGCGTGCCGGCCGCGATCTATGCGATCCTTTGCGGAACCGCCGCCACCGTGATCCACAGCCTGATCGACCTGCCGTTCCGCTCCCCGGCCATCCTGATCACCTGGGCGCTGGCCCTGGCGTGCGCCCCGGCGTTTCTGCCGCGGCAGACGCAACCAGCCGTGGCAAACGAAACGCCGGTTGACGGGGCGACATGAATTGATTTTCCGCCCTCTTCCCCCAAGTTTTCGCGCCATTCGCGTGTTTCGCGGGCAAAAGGCTGTTGGGATATTCCCGCTAAACACGCTAAAAATGCGAAAGAATTCCAGACATCTGCGGTTCAAACCTTTCCTTCCTGAGTTTCTGAGTTCCCGATTCGAATTTTCGCGCGCATTCGCGTGTTTCGCGGGCAAATGGACCTCTGCCCTCCGACCTCTGACGTCTTCCCTCTGTTCTCCGCCCCACCGTCCGACCGCTTAACCGCCCGACAGCTCTTTCCTGGAGATTCCTGATGAAAAAGACTCTCCAAGTTCTCAATCTGCTCGAGCAGCAGGGTGTCATAAGTAAATACGCCATCGGCGGGGCCATGGGCGCGACATTCTATGTTGAGCCGTTTACCACGTTTGATCTCGATGTGTTTGTGGTGTTGCCGAGTGCGGACAACGCGCCTCTGCTCACGCTGACACCGGTCTATCAGTTTCTTGCCGCGCGAGGGTATCTGCCTGAGAAAGAGTGCGTTGTGATCGAAGGCGTGCCTGTGCAATTCCTGCCTGCGTATAATCCATTGCTGGAAGAGGCGCTGGAGCAGGCCACTGACGTCATGTACGACGATGTGCCCACGCGGGTGCTGACAGCCGATCATCTGGCCGCGATTGCGGTTCAGACCGGGCGAAGCAAGGACCGGGCGCGCATCTCGATGTTTCTCGATTCCGGCGCGTTGAACCGCCAGCGCTTGGAAGATATTCTTGCCCGACACGGGTTGACAGAAAGGTGGTTGCAATGGACAAGCCGGTAAAACACAGCGTCGGCAAAACCAGGCATCGGGCTGCTCTCCAAACGCTTTCCTATCCGGAAAAAGTCCGTGTCGTAGTTGAACTCCAGAAAATAGCAGCCCCAATTCTCAAGGCGCGGGGTAAGTCGCCCCATGTCTGGACGATCGCTTCTGCCCCCTGACCGCTGCCCTCCGATCACTTCTGCTTCCAACCTTCTGCCACGCTGAATCCTAATCGTAATCCTCTCCTTCCCACTTCGACCAAGATTACGATTACGATCACGATGTTCTTTGATCTCTGATCGCTGTTCTCTGACCTCCGACCTCTGGCCGCTGATCTCTTCCCCCCCCCCCCCTTCCCCCCATGCCCACCCCCGAACAACTTGCCGCCAATCAGGCCAATTCCCAGCTCTCCACCGGCCCCAAGACAGCGTCTGCCAAGGCCCGTATTTCCCGGAACGCCGTGCAGCACGGCCTTCAGGGTCACTTCCAGCTGATCGTCGGCGAAAGCCTCTCCGAATATCAGTCTTTCCACGACCACCTGCACACGCAACTCGCCCCCTGCGGTGCTCTGGAGGACGAGTTGGTCGAGCGCGTCATCGCCGCCTTTTGGCGCCTGCGCCGCATCAACCGCATGGAAACCGAGATGATCGACAAGGTCCTCGAAGATGCCTTGCGGGACAAGAAGTGTCATGACGGACGTTCAGCACAGTATCCCGTGGACACAATCTTTGGCTCTCCGCTGACATCGCCCGAACATGACATCAACTCGATCTCCCTCGGCGAGGCCGCCACCCGCCAGATTCAATCCAACGATGTGCTTGGCAAACTCCACCGCTACGAGGCCCACATCGAACGCGGCCTTTTCCGCGCCCTCCACGAACTCCAACGCATCCAGGCTACACGCAACGGCCAAACCGTCCCCGCACCACTCGCTCTCGACATCACCACCGATCCCCCTCATGTCCCCCAATCCCAATCTTAATCTTACTCCTAATCGTAATCCTCTCCTTCCCGCCTCGACTACGATTACGATGTTCTCCGACCTCTGACCGCTGCCCTCTGATGTCTTCCCCAAATTTAGCGCCATTCGCGTATTTCGCGGGCAAAAGGAACTCTGACCGTTGACCTCTGTCTTCTGACCTCTGATCTCTTTTCCCTTCCCCCTTACCGCTTACCCCTTGGCCCTTGCCCGCCGTCCCCTCCAGCGGAGGGGTGGCCACAGGCCGGGGTGGGTTCTCTCCGAGCATGGAACAAAAAACAGCCAACAGTCTCACCCACGCAGCCTCATCAATCGAAACCAAAAATTACCGAACAAAGCCAATTCTCATAACTGCGACTACGCACGCATGGCCATTTCGCGCCCTTCGCGTGTTTCACGGGGCAAAAGTGATTCCTGACCGCTGTCTTCTGACCTCTGTTCTCCGACCTCTTGCCCCCGATCCGCGTCATTCGCGTAGTTCTTGTGTTTTGTAGGCAGATTCTTCATTTTGTTGTCAGGAAACTCGTATGCCGACCCCATTTGATAAACCGATCCTGGTGACCAGGCCGTTCCTCCCCTCGCTGGAAGAGTATCAGCGTGGCCTCCGCGAGATCTGGGACAACGCCTGGCTCACCAACAACGGTCCGGTGCTGCAGCGGTACACCCGCAGGCTGGAGTCCTTCTTTGGCACGCCCAACGTCTGCCTGTTCAACAACGGCACGCTCGCGCTCCAGATCGGCTTACAGGGTCTGAAGATCGAGGGGGAGGTGATCACCACCCCCTTCACCTTTGTGGCCACCTCGCATGCGCTCTTCTGGAACCGCCTCACGCCGGTCTTTGTGGACATCGAGCCCGACACCTACACCCTCGACCCGGCCGCAGTTGAGGCAGCCATCACCCCGCGCACCACCGCCATCCTGGCCGTGCACGTCTTCGGGTTTCCCTGCCGCCATGCGGAACTCTCCGCCATTGCCGCGCGCCACGGCCTGAAGCTGATCTACGACGCGGCCCATGCCATGGGCGTCACCGTGGATGGCCGTCCAATCTCGCACTGGGGCGACCTCAGCATGTTCAGCTTCCATGCCACCAAGCTGTACCACTCGATCGAAGGCGGCGCCCTGACTTTCGCGGACTCCGGGCTCAAGAAAACCTTCGATTATCTGAAGAACTTCGGCTTTGAAAACGAGACCGAAGTCGTCATCCCCGGCACCAACGCCAAGATGAACGAGTTTCAGGCCCTGATGGGGTTGCTGGTGCTCGACCACCTGCCCGCATTGATTGCACGGCGCCGCGAAATCGTCGCTCGATACCGGGAGCGGTTGGCCGCGATTCCCGGCATCCGTCTCCCCCCCCTGCCGCCGTCCAACGTGGCGTGGAATCACGCCTATATGCCCGTTGAGATCCTGCCGGAGTTTCCCCTGTGTCGCGATGCACTGTACGAACACCTGAAGACGTACAACGTCTTCAGCCGCCGCTATTTCTACCCACTCCTAACCGACTTCCCCTGCTACCGCGATCTACCATGCCGCGATCCGCTCACCGTCGCCCGCGGCGTGGCCGACCGGATCCTCACGTTCCCGATCTACCATGAACTGGCCTTGGATGATGTCAGCCGGATTTGCGATTGCATCGCGGACCGATAGGGCGCGCATCGCGATGTTCCTCGATTCCGGCGCACTGAACAACCAGTGGTTGAACTCCAGAAAATAGCAGCCCCTATCCTCAAGGCGAGGGGTCAATCGCCCCGTGTTTGGACGATCGCTTCTGCCCCTTGACCGACGACCTCTGGCCGCTGACCTCTGTCTTCTGATCTCTGACCTCTTTCATTGCCACCCCAATACCATGAACCCTGAAACCTTCCAGATCGCCTGTTATCTTCCGGAAACCATACTGACCAACGAGCAGTTGGCGGCAATTTATCCCGAGTGGAATGCTGGAAAGATTCTCGAGAAGACCGGTATCCGGCAGCGGCATGTGTGCGCGCCGGACGAGTGCGCTTCCGATTTGGCGGAACAAGCGGCCAAACGTCTGTTCGCCGCCGGTCAGATCGCTCCCGCGAGCATCGATTTTGTCCTGCTGGCCACGCAGACGCCGGATTATCTCCTGCCCACTACGGCCTGCATCCTGCAACACCGGCTGGGCATTCCGACTTCCGCCGGCGCGCTGGACTATAATCTGGGGTGTTCCGCGTACGTCTATGGATTGGCGCTGGCCAAGGGGCTGCTGGCCAGCGGGGTTGCCAGCAATCTTCTGCTGATCATGGCGGAGACCTACAGCAAGCACATCCATCCGATGGACAAGAGTGTGCGCACAATTTTCGGCGACGCGGCAGCAGCAACCCTGCTGACCCGCGCCACGGCTGCGCGCATCGGCGAGTTTGTCCTGGGAACAGATGGCGCCGGCGCCTCGCAGCTGATGGTTCCGGTGGGCGGCGCGCCAGCGCCAAGCGTCTGTGCCTGGCGGCCTGGTTGCTGACCGCGTGCGTGGCGGCCATCTCCCTGCCGCACAAGTGTCTGCCGGTCGATTTGCCGCTGCAGGTGCGCAGCCTCTTCGTGGGCGCCTGGGCGGCCGCGTGGCTGGCTGTGTTGCGGAGCGACGCGGGACCGGCGTTTTTGCGTCACCTGCTGTCGCGGCCACCCCTGACCTGGCTCGGGCAGTTCGGTTACAGCCTGTATCTCGTGCATGCGCCCATTCTGCAGCTCGTGTACCTGTTCGTCGTTCTGCCCCTGGGGCCGGTTGGCAGCGGAACCGCAATCCTTCTCATGCTGGGGGTTGGCACAGCGGCGAGCATTCTGGGCGCGTACGGCTTCTATCTCGCCTTCGAACGTCCCTTTCACCAGGTCAGTCGCAATACCGCTCTTTGGCACCGCGTTCATCTGGTTGCGCGAACGATCCGCGGCGCGGATGCTCTCGCTGCCGGTCGATCGCGACCGGACGTTGGATGAGGCGAAGCGATGGGCGATCTTCTGGCAAGCGAGGCAATCGGATGAAAATCGCAGTCATGCAGCCGTATCTCTTTCCCTATCTTGGGTATTTTCAATTGATCCGAGCTGTGGACGTCTTTGTTGTCTACGACGATGTCGCATTTATTCAACAAGGCTGGATTAACCGCAACCGTCTCAAAATCAACGGTGAAGCGCGGTACTTTACGGTGCCACTTTCCGACGCCAGCAGTTTTCGTTCGATCCGCGATACGCAGGTGGCAGGCGCGGCCTATGCCAGCTTTCGCCGAAAATTCCTTGCCACCGTGGACAATGTCTATCGAAAGGCCCCATTCTTCGCACAGACACAGGGGTTACTCGATCAAGTTTTAACACCGACGTGCGGGAGTATTGCCGACCTTGCCAGAAACAGCATCGCGTCGGTGTGTGCCTATCTTGCCATGACCACGCATTTGGTGCCTTCGTCGAGTGCGTACGGCAATAATCACCTGAAACGGACCGAGCGGTTGGTTGATTTATGCCGCAGAGAGAATGCGGACACGTACATCAATTCGATCGGCGGCGAAGAGCTTTACTCCAAAAGTGATTTTGCCTTGGCAGGCATCGAACTCCAATTCTTGCGTAGTCGTTTGATCGAATATCCGCAAGTAGATGGCCGGCCATTCGTGGCGAACTTATCGATCATCGACGTGTTGATGAACAATTCGCCGGAAACTGTCCGCGAAATGCTTTCCCACTACGAACTTGTTTAACGTTTCCGTAAACGACACCCTGCCGGTTCGGCGGGGGGATTCGCCGGCTGGACATAATGCGAGAGAAGACGAATAACATGGTTTGCCATATGCGAATCGATGTGAGGGATGCCTAACATGGATGCCAGACCAATGGGCGGCTATTTTGAACTGGAGTTGCCTCCTGGCCGTTCTCCATTCCCGGCCGGATATCCGGTGAATTTAGGCAGGGCTGGGCTCGAACTCATTGTCAGGGCACGCGGGTACACGCGCGTCTTCGTGCCGGAATATATTTGCCCCGTCGTTTTCGAGAAACTTAAGGCGTTGGGGCTCGAATGTTGCGTCTATACTGTGGATGAGAAACTGGAGATCGATTGCCCGGTTCCTTCCTTGCGCACTACCGACGGCCTGCTGTACGTCAACTATTTTGGGATGAAGAACGCCTACTGCGATCAGTTGGCGCGATCGGTCAAGAATCTGATTCTCGACCTCGCCCAGGCGTTTTTCTATACACCACCCGCGCATACGGATGCCTTCAACTCCGCTCGGAAATTCGTTGGCGTGCCGGATGGCGGCTATGTTTTTGGGGATTTTGTAACGACCCTCGCTTTGCCGCGCGCCGCATCTTGGCGACAATGCGAGCACCTGCTGTGCCGGCTGGACGGCGATGTCGCCGGTGGCTACCAGATTTTCAAGACAAACGAGTCATCCATGCGCGACTGGCCGTCGCTGCGCATGTCGACGGCGACGGAACGCATGCTGCATGCCGCGAATTGGGAAAGTATCCGCAGGCAACGGATCGACAATGTGCAGTGCCTTCATGGGCTGTTGGGTGGTGTGAACCGGTTCATGATCGGCGGGTTGGGGGAACAAGCCCCACTCTGCTACCCGCTTCTCATCCCCAACGGGGCTGCGGTAAAAAGAGAACTCATTGCGCGCCGGATATTTGTTCCAACCTACTGGCCGAATCCGGAGTTGAATGTGCTGCTGACGCCAGCAACACAAACGTTTGTTGCAAACCTGGTTTGTTTGCCGATCGATCAGCGCTACGGCGTTAGCGAGATGTCGTGGTTAGCGGCGCAATACAGGAAGTGCATGGGGGAGTTATGATTCGAGCGATATCGTACCATTTACCTGAATTGTGCCTTACCAATCAGGAGTTGGCGCAACTGTACCCGAGTTGGCCAGCGGACAAGATTTTCGAAAAGACGGGGATTCGTACTCGGCATATTGCGGCACCCGACGAAACGGCATCGGATCTGGCGGCACTGGCGGCACGAAAGCTGTTTGCGGAGCATGCGATTGCCCCGGCATCCATCGAGTTCCTCATCTTCTGCACCCAATCGCCCGATTATTGTCTGCCGACTACGGCATGCGCCCTGCAGCACAAACTTGGCGTACCAAGTTCTGCGGGGGCCTTTGATTTCAACCTCGGGTGTTCGGGATACGTCTACGGGCTGGGGATTGCGAAGGGGCTGATTGCGGGTGGAATGGCGAGGCGGATTTTGCTTCTGACGGGGGACACGTACAGTAAGTACATCTACCCGATGGATCAGAGCACGCGAACACTCTTTGGTGATGGAGCAAGTGCTACCCTGATCGAAGCCTCGGACGAACCGAATGGTATTGGGGGGTTCGTTTTTGGCACCGATGGCGCAGGGGCTGGCAACTTAATCGTACCTGCCAGTGGCGCCCGGAAGGTTTGCGAATTGCCGGAACAAGCCGATGGCGGCGTTTCCAGCGCATGTCCTGCGTTGCCTCGTCAGCTCTACATGAATGGTCCCGCGATATTCAACTTTACTTTAGATGTCGTCCCACCGGCTCTCGAGAAAGTGTTGCAGATGAACGGGCTGAAAATGGATAATGTCGACCTGTTCGTGTTTCATCAGGCGAACAAGTTCATGTTGGAAATGCTGCGAAGGAAAACGCGTATTCCGCAGGACAAATTCTATGTGAATATCGAAGATTGCGGTAATACTGTATCCTCGTCGATACCCATTGCTTTGGCACGTGCCGCAGCCGATGGCACGTTAAAGCGAGGCATGCGAGTTGTGCTGGTTGGTTTTGGCGTTGGCCTTTCATGGGGCGCAACGGTTATTTCGTGGTAAACAAGAAAGGCACAGGTATGATGACGCAACACGACAAGATCACGGAATTGTCCGAGATATTCGAAATTAACGCTTCTGAGATCGTCCCGGGAAAGTCTTTGGATAGTCTGCGATGGGATTCCATGGCGATGCTTTCCGTGATTGCGATGGCAAACGAAAAATGCGGGAAACGCATTTCTGGTGCGGAAATCAAAAAAATGAGGACCATCCAGGACATCCTGGATGTCCTGGATTGAAACGGGTGCAATATGTATAACCCATTGGATCTGTCAGGCCGGCGCATTCTGATCACCGGCGCATCTTCTGGCATTGGACGGGCTTGCGCAATTGCCGCATCGAGACTCGGCGCATCGGTTATTCTGGTCGCACGCGGTAAAAAAGCGCTAGCCGAAACGCTCAGCCAACTCGAATGTCCCGACCGTCATTCCACGATCCCATTCGATCTTATGCGCATCGAGGATTTTGAGACGCTGTTTGATGCAGCCGTCCGGCAGGGAAAGTTGGCGGGCATCGTTCATTCTGCCGGCGTATGCCCCGCCGTGCCGATACAATTTGTCTCTCTGGACGATATGCGCTCGGTCATGACGCTAAATTTCACGTCGTTTCTGGTGATGGCGAAATTCTTTGCAAAAAGAAAATACATGGAAAGTGGTAGCGTGGTTGCCATTTCGTCCGTCTCTGCGATGGCCGGGTGGCGTTGTGGAGCATTGTATTCCGGGACAAAAGGGGCTCTGTCGAGTACCGTTCGATCTCTCGCTCTTGAATTAATATCGAAGAAGATCCGTGTGAATGCCGTTTTGCCGTCCAATATTAACACGCCGATGTTCGATACGTTGTCTTCAACCGTACAGGATGAAGAGGGAAAGCGCCGGCTTCGTGACGCACAGCCCCTTGGGGTTGGCGAGCCCGTTGATGTGGCGCATGCGGTGACGTTCTTGCTAAGTGATGCAGCACGGTTCATTACCGGTTCCAATCTGGTCGTGGATGGAGGATACCTGGCCCAATAGCGGGGCCATCGCCATGAAACATCATGTTGTATTGGAAGGTTGGGAGTGCCGATTGCGTCCCGAGACGGAAGAGGACAACCAGTTTGTTGTCGATCTTTGGAATCAACCCCATGTCCAGGGACATTTGGTAATGTCTCCTTTGTCTTATGAGGGCCACAAGACGTTCTTCAAGCAGTACCTGCAAACCGAAGGGTCCTTTTTTTGGATTGTCGAGAATCGTCAGTCGAAGCCTGTCGGCACATTAGGCATCGACGCAACGAATAATGACACCTGCACGATTGGTCGCTTGGCGATGTATCCGACGCGGGATTTTATCGTCATTACGCCGCTTTTTATGATGTACCGTTTCATTTTCGAGACGCTGAAACTGATACGCGCGCAGTTTACAGTACTCATCGATAATCGGGCGGCCATCAAGTTGCACCAGATCATGGGGGCGGTAGACATCGGCGAGAACATCACAAAAGTGGCAAGTTCGGGCGTGCGCATCGAACTCGCTCAATACGAATTGACAACGGATAAATGGCAACGGGTTGCGAACAAATTGCAACAAATGTTATGACGCGCCGCAGATGGCTAAAACGGCTGTAGTGTTACGACAAAATACATGTCTGAGCACCTCAAAAGCAAAATCATCTCCGGCCTGGTCTGGCGGACGCTGGAGCGGCTTGGGACGCAGGCCATGGGGTTTGTGGTCTCGATTATCCTCGCGCGGCTACTGGAACCCATGGACTTCGGCACCATCACCCTGATTACCGTCTTTATTGCCCTGGCCGGTGTCTTTATTGACGGCGGCTTTGGAACTGCGCTGGTGCAGGCCCGGGAGGTCACGGAGCTCGATTATAACTCGGTCTTCTACCTGAGCCTGGCTGTGTCAGGTCTTTTGTATGGCCTGCTGTTTGTCAGCGCACCCTGTATCGCCCAGTTTTATCAGGAACCGAGCTTGATCCTGGTTTTACGGCTGTTGTCGTTGAGTCTAGTCATCGGGGCGTTGAATTCAGTCCAGAATGCGGTCTTGAATCGGGAGATGAAGTTCAAGCTCTCGTTCCGCGTCAGCATGATTTCGATGCTGATTTCCGGTGTGGTTGGCATCGGCATGGCGGTTGGCGGGTACGGGGTCTGGGCACTCGTCGGTTCTGCTCTTGCGGCACAGGTTTCGCGAACCATCACGCTCTGGCTGATCGTTTCCTGGCGTCCGCAGCTGATGTTCTCGCTGGCGGCTGTCCGCCGGATGTTCGGGTTCAGCTCCAAACTGCTGGCATCCGGGGTGCTGGACACGCTGTTCAACAACCTCTACAACATGATCATTGGCAAGCTCTTCAACCCGACCATTCTGGGATACTATTCGCGCGGTCAAAGCATTCCGAATCTGTTCATGTCCAGCGTCCAGGGCACGATCGGCAGCGTGATTTTCTCCGCACTCTCCTCCTGCCAGCACGACAAGGTGCAGATGAAGAAGATCACGCGCCGGATGATTAAGAGCTCCTGCTTTCTGGTCTTCCCCATGATGTTCGGCCTGGCTGCGGTTGCCAAACCATTGGTGCTGGTCCTGCTGACGCCGAAGTGGCTGCCGTGCGTCCCCTTTCTTCAGATCTCGTGCATCACCTTCGCCTTCTGGCCGCTGCATGTGGCCAACCTGCAGGCCATCACAGCCGTGGGGCGCAGCGATATCTTTCTGACGGTGGAGGTCATCAAGAAAGCCTTGATCGTCGCCATCATTTTGGGAACCTACAAGTTTGGCGTCATGGCCATGGTGATTGGCCAGGCTGTCGGCAGTCTGGTGAGCGTGGCGATCAATGCCTGGCCCAATCGCCGGCTGCTGGACTATTCACTTTCGCAACAAGCCGTTGATATCCTGCCTGCTTCGCTGCTGGCCGCTGGCATGGGCATGCTTGTTTTTGGCTTGGCATGGGTCATCCCCAACATGTATGCGCTCCTGGCAGTGCAGGTTGTGCTGGGTGCGGCGGTGTTTTTTGGCGGCGCCATGCTGTTCAAGTTTGAAAGCGTGGATTACCTCTGGAAAACAGCCTGGCAGTTCCACCGGGGAATGCGTTTGTCGAGAACACCCCCCCCGAGCCCGAGTTCCTGAAAAAAGGCGTGCCTACGCTGGTGCGGACTTCACGCGCGCCTGGGACAATCGATGCGGGGATGCCTTCATTGAGATGCGAAACATGCAGACCGTGACCATAGGGAACCGGAGGAGATTTGACTGGCCGGCGCTTTGGCTTGGCGCGGCGGTCGCGGGGTGGATGCTGCTCTTTGTCTGGCAGGGGCTCGACTTTACGGATGTCGGTTTCTGGCTTACCGGGTATCAGCAGTTCTACACGCACCCGGACACGGTCTGGCCCCTGTGCTGGCTCGCCAGCTTTGTCGGGCACTGGGTCGGTGTGGTTTTCGGTGGGGGCGTCGTCTCCTACAAGATCGGGAACGTGGTCCTCGGCACGCTGACCGCGCTCCTTGCGTACCGTGTGCTGGCTGGCCAGTTCGGTCGAAGCCACGGGCTGGCCGCGCTGGTGCTGGTGGCGACCTGCTTTATCACGCGGGCCGAGGGCGGCCACGTGGTCCTCGGGTACTACGGGTTGACGGCCCTGTTCTACCTCGCCGGCACGGCGCTGCTCCTGCGCGGGCTTGTCGCCGGCCAACTCCCCCTTGTGGTCCTGGCCGGCGCCGTGCTGGGGGCAAACACGTTCGCCCGCCTCCCCAACGTGCTTGGGCTCGCACTTGTGGCCGGTGTCTGGCTGCATGCCTGGAACCGCGCGTGGCCGCTGCGGCAGGTGGTGCTCTGGTCGGCCGCGTTCGCAGGCGGGTTCCTCCTCGGCCTGCTGCTGCTCTTCGGACTCATTGCCTTTCACGGCCACGCGGCCGCCTTTGCGCACAGCCTCGCGTCGTTGTGCAACAGCAACACCGGGGCCACGTATGGCAAAAGATCCGGCTTGCTGCTCTTCAAGCGCTTCCTCCTCGACCAGGTCTGGGCGTTCGCGCTGGCAGCTTCGGTACTCGCCATCACCGGGGCCATCGCATGCTGGGCCGGCCGGCGGCGCGGTCTCTTGACCGTCGGCGCCACTGTGGCTGGCGCCATTCCCGTCCTCTACCTCAACTATTTTTGCGACCGCTGGGGGTGGATCGTCACCGGCATCTGCTACCTGGCGCTCTTGGTGATCGTGCTGTTCGAGTGGCGCAAGCGGCCAGCGCTTGCACTGCTGGCCTTTCTCGCCGGCCTGGTGCTGGTGTGCGCGCCGCTCGGTTCAAACTGCGGCATGCAGACTGCGGTCTGCGGCATGTGGCTGGCCCTGCCCCTGGTGCTCGCATGGCTCTGGCAGGGCGTCAGCTTTTGGCTGCAGTTCGAGGTGCACGGCGAAGGGTGGGCGCGGCGGGCGCGCCTGCCGATCGTCGTACGCGAACTGCGCATCTTTGCCGCGATTCTGATCCTGGCACTGTTGGTGCACGCGCTTGTGGCCGGCTGGCGCCGCACGTTCCGCGACAGTCCGCGCCGCACAGCCATGACCCATGCGATCGCGCACCCGCTCCTCGCGGGAACGTACACCACGGCCGCGCGCGCCCGCGTGGTCTCGGAATTGCTCGAGGCCATGCCCCGCTACACCCCTCCCGGCGCCGACCTCCTGGCCTGCGACGGCCTTCCGCTCCTCTATTTTCTCACGCGCACCCATCCGTGGCTGGGCGTCTCCTGGCCGGACCTCGACGGCATTGGCGTCATCGCGGGCCTGCTCCGCCGGCAGGAGCAGGCCGGTGCGCCGCTTCCGTGCATGGTGCGCGCGACTGGCAACACCTACACCGGCACCTGGCCCGCGGATGCGCAGGAACTGTCGACGTTCTGGCAGCAGGACGAGGCGCGCCGCGTGTTTGCCGAGTTTGGCCGGCGGCACGGGTATGCTGTGGCGTGGTCGAACGCATTCTTCGAGATTCTGATCCCTGCGCCGCCGGGTAAAGCCGCTGCCCCATGAGACGATATGAAAGCCACCCTTCAGGAAGTTGAGGACGTCCGGCACCAGATCGAGGTGCTGCGCGGCGAGGCCACGCGCGCCATCGATCCGGACAGCATCCCCTGCCGCGAGATTTCGTCTCCGGACCAGTTGTGTCCGGAGCCGCTGGTCAGCGTGGCCATGATCACCTACAACCACGCGCGATTCATCCGCGCGGGGATCGAAGGTGTGGTGCGTCAGCAGACCTCCTTCCCGTTCGAGCTGGTGATCGGCGAGGACTGTTCCACGGACGAGACGCGCGCCATCGTGCTGGAATATCAGCAGCGCTACCCGCAGATCATCCGCGTGCTGGTGTCCGACGCCAATGTCGGGGCGACGTCCAATGCATTGCGGACGCTGATCCGCTGCCGTGGCAAGTACCTGGCCCACTGCGAGGGGGACGACTACTGGTGCGATCCCGAGAAGCTGGCGCTGCAGGCGGAGGTGCTGGAGCGCCGGCCGGAGGTCGGGTTGGTGTACACCGACGGAATAATGAAGCTGCACGATGGCACCATGCTGGACCAGCGCCTGCGGTTTCTTCCGGGCCGGCGTTTGTTTGATCAACTGCTGGTAGACGGTTACATTCTGACCTGCAGCGAGATGCACCGCGCCTCGATCATCCAGCAGGCGATCGCGTGCAATCCGCTCTTCCGGCTGGAGCTGGCCCTGGGAGACGTCATCCATGAGCTGGCGTCCTTGCGCGACGCCGAGGCGCACTGCATTGAGCGGCAGATGGTGGTGTACGTGCAAAACCTATCTTCTGTCTCGAATGCAGTTGGGGCCGGCTGCCGTGCCATGCGCGATGGCGCCGTGGTCCGGTACTGGTACGCGCTGCATACGCCCGGCAGGGAACATCTGCAGAAGCCGTTGCTGCGCGCAGTCATCGTCCAGCAGATCTACTGGGCTGTGCATGCGCCGGTGCGTGGGGCTGTGCGGCGGCGCATGCTGGCCTACGCCTGGCGTCTGGCGGGCGAAAAACGGATTCGGCTGTCTGGCCTCATCTGGGTAAGGATTGGATTCGGCTACCTGGGAATGTATGGGGTCCTTCAGGGGGGCCTTCGTCTGGCCAAGTGGTGCGGTTTATTCAGGCAGCGGCGCGCAGGCCATTCGGGAAACGAAATCAGTTTTCAATGAGGGCCTGCCTGCCATGAAAATCTATATTGGCCTGACCGAGATTCGATGTGATGGCATGGGCAGCGCAGCCATCAACCTGGTTACAGCTCTTCAGCGGAAGGGGATTGCCTTTCAGACCGTGCATATCAAGCGGGAGGTGGATGTGCCGGAGTTTCTGGCGTGTAACCCCAGGTTCCTTCGGGACACGAACGAGACGTTCAAGTTTGAAGACATCCTGGGCGAAATGATTCGCGCGGTGAATCAGGATCCCGCCTGCACACACTTCATGCATTTTGGCGGTCGCTTGTGGGGCGCCATCATTCCGTATCTCCGCCCGGACATCAAGGTTGTGGTCTCCGTGCATGGGGTTTCGTCTTCCTCCATCAAGAACGCCTTGGCCCATCAGGAGCGGGTCAGCGTGTTTGTGCCGGTGAGCTGGGGGGTGGAGGAACTGCTCAAGAAGGCCCTGCCCAAGGCCGAACACCACAAGATCATTCGCGTGGTCAACGCCATCGATGTGGGATTGTATCTGCAAAAACAGTATTCGGTAATCAATCAGCCGCCCAAGATCCTGTACATGGGGCGCGTCGAGGATGTAACCAAGGGGTGCGACAAGATCCCCTGGATTGCGAAACAGCTGAAAGCGCAAGGCATGCGGTTCCAGTGGGATTTGTACGGATACTTCCATTTTGGGTATGAGCCGCGATTTGTAAAAGCGCTGGCACGGTGTCAGGTGCAGGATGTGGTCGCGCACAAGGGCTGCCTGTTGCCATCCGAACTGCGCACCATGATTCCACAATATGATGTCCTGGTCATGCCTTCCAATCATGAGGGGTTTGGCCTGACGCTGGTCGAGGCCATGGCTTCTGGTGTGGCGTGTGTGGCTTCACGGTTGTCCGGCGTAACCGATAAAATTATTGATGACGGCAAGAACGGGGTCCTGGTCAGCAGGAATGACATCGCCGGGTTTGCCCGCGCCATTGAGAGCCTGCTGTGTGATGCGGATCTGCGGCAATCCATGGGCGCTGCGGCCCGCGAGCGTGCGGCGTCGTGCTTTGATCTTCGCGCCCATGGCGAGAACTATTTGCGGGTGTTTGAGCAGGCTGCCAATGATCCGGCCGTGAATATCCAGGAAACATTCGATGTGCAGACGTATCGCATTCCAGAGGCATTGAAATCGCACATCCTGGCTCGCATCCTGCCTCCGGCAATCAAGCGATTCCTGAAGAAAATTGTCTGAGTGCCGAACCCATGCCTGATCTCACAAAGAATCAGCCCGGGAAGCTGACCATTCTCTATTGGCAGCCGACTTCGATCACGGAGTCGCCCAATGCCAATGCCTATCAGAAACCGTTGGGACTGGCTCTCCTCGGTCAGGTGCTGATGGTATGCCCGCGCGACGCGCAGATTCCAGACAAGATACGTCGTCGCGTCACAATCATTCCGATCAACACGCCGTTGCGCGGGCATTGGTATACACGATTCGGATCCATAGGGAAGGTTCTGTTGGCATGTCGGAGCGTGACGGAAGCAAGGGCCATTGATCTCGTGGCCACCCGTGTGGAAATTCCTTCGTTGCTGGTGGGCCTTCTGGTCAAGCGCATGATCGGATGCCAGTGGGTGGTCTTTTGCTGGGATCACCCCTTTGGCCGGCTGGCCTCCAGCGGCAATCCGCTTAACCGTGTGCTGACGTGGTGCCTGTGGCGCATCAGCGGGGCTTTGCTGCGGCAGGCGGACCGGGTCGTCTGCAATATTGATCCTTTGGTGCTGCAGCCGGCACACGTGGCTGCCGACCGGATCAAGGGATTTCGCAATGGCGTGCTGTGGCATGAACTGCGGCAAACCGTGGCAGGTGTGCAGATGTGCCCGGGTCTGGTGGGTGTGCTCACCCGTTTGGATGTCAGGAAAGGTGTCTTGTTCGCGGTGAACATGCTTGGCGAGCTCCGGCAGCGATGGCCATCCGCGCGCCTGCGGTTGATTGGCGAACTGACGAGGACCGAACAAGACCGGGTCATGCGTGTCATCCAGCAGTTCGGATTGGCCGGGTGCGTGGAGTTCACCGGGTGGCAGCCGTTTGAACAGGCCATGCGCTTGGCTGCCGAATGCCAGGTGATGGTGCACTGTTATCCGGACACGCCGCAACTGCGCTGGAACTATGTCCTGAAGGTGGGTGAAGCCTTTGCCATCGGCCGGCCTGTGGTCTGCTTGGACCGGCCGGGCGTGCGCCGGTTGGTTCATGAGGGGGTCAATGGTTTTTGTGCGGGCATCCAGACCCCGTTCCAGATGGCGCAGCAGGTGGCCCATCTTCTGGCCTGTCCTCCCGTATGGCAGCGCATGTCCGCCGCTGCCATTGTGACTGGTCGGAGAATGTCGTGGGACCGGAAAGCGCGCCTGATCAACTTCTACCTACAGGGTTGCCTCCCGGCGTGGGCTCTGCAGGCGCCCCTGCCAAAGGTAACGGAACACAAGGACGTGCGGCTGTCTGGCTCGGCCCAATCGCTTCGTTTGCTCTGGGTGCAGAAACGCGCAATTACGGAATCCTGGAATGCCACGGAAGTGCAGATCCCCCTCGGCTTGGGACGTCGCAACTCGCTGACCATCCTGTCTCCGCAGGATGCAGTCATCCCGGTGGAAATTGCAGCCCGCACGAACCTTCAGCGGCTACGGATGAAGGTGCCCAAACGAACGATGTTGTCGCAGCTAACATGGATCTGCCAGAACTGGCAGCTGCTACGCAGGGAGAATCGCAGACAGCCGCTACACATGGTGTTGACGTCGGTGGATACTGCCTCCTTGCTGCTTGGGTTTCTCACAAAGGCCGTGTTGGGATGCCCATGGGTGTTTGTCTGCTGGGATCATCCGTATGGCCGGCATGCAGAGAAGTCCGGATTTGCCCCCCTGTTCAAAACGTGGATGCGCTCGCAATTCGACGGCTGGTTTGCACGCCGGGCGGATCTGGTCGTGTTCAATATTCTCCCCGTCGTGCTGCATTCCTGGCAAATCCACCCTGCCCGGATCATTCTGGCTGGCAATGGGGTTGATCTGCGCATGGTGCAGGCGGCTGGGGGCAGCGAGGCTTTCCATTCGCGCATGATTGGCCGGGTGGCAAATGTGAATGCGGCAAAAACACCCTGGTTCCTGCTGGCCGTGCTGGCGAAAGTGCGGGAACAATTGCCGGACGTCCGGTTGCAATTGATTGGAGAAGTGGAGGCATCGTTCCGTCCGGTACTGCAGGCCGGGATTGCCGCTGCCGGGCTCACTGATGCGGTTGAGATCACGGGATGGCAGCCATTTCAGCAGGCCATGCAAATGGCTGGCGCCTGCCGTGTATTGGTCTGTGACTACCCGGGCAACCGGCGGTTGCGCTGGAATCTTGTCCTGAAAATCGGCGAATACCTGGCCTTGGGCCGTCCGGTGGTGGCGACGAATCTGCCCGGCTCCCGGGCGATGATCCGCGAAGGCGAAACCGGGTTTCTTGTCTCGCCGGAGCACTTGGATGAGGCTGCGGCCCGCCTGTATGATCTGCT
Source organism: uncultured bacterium (assembly GCA_903916675.1). Lineage (GTDB taxonomy): Bacteria > Verrucomicrobiota > Kiritimatiellia > RFP12 > CAIWXQ01 > CAIWXQ01. Next base: position 229,657 of record CAIWXQ010000018.1, read on the forward strand.
GACCGACGACCAGCTCTGGACACGCATGCACGACAATGCATTGCAGGTAGCCGCCCGCATGGATTGGTCGATCATTCTCGACCGCATTCAGGCGCGCCTCGTGGCATTGATGGAAGAAAAACAATGACGCGAAAGGTAGGGCGGCCAGTCCCTTGGCCGCCGTTGGCACACGATTGTTTCGCGGGCAAAAGGCTGTTGTTATTATCCCGCTAAACACGCTAAACACGCGAAAAGAATTCCGCCATCACGTAGCTATCTCCTCCGTGTTCCCTGTGCCTTGAGAGAGCTCAACCGCCAGGCCGACCGCCTAACCGCCCGACGGTTCTCCCCGTTTCGCGCCATTCGCGTGTTTAGCGGGCAAGGAAGTTGAACGAGTAAACCCGTGGTCATATTTTCCCGCGAAACACGCGAAAACCGCGAAAGAAATTCGGCCCTAATCCGTGCCATTCGCGGGCCGGCTGTTGTCTGCGACAAATTTTGTGCTGCCAGCGATTGGCCTTCAGCGATTCTCCTAACAGTCTAATAGTCTTCAGCCTAATAGCCGGATTCAACACGCCATGCCCTCTGCCAACCAATCACCGCCCCCCCTCCGTCCGCTGCGTGTGCTGTACGTGCTTGGGCATGGTGGTTTTGGCGGCATTGAACGCCATGTGGAATCTCTGCTGCGCAATCTCGATTGCCGCGCGGTGGAGCCACATCTCTGCGTGGTCATGGAGCCCGGACCCATCTCCGACCGCATCGCTGACAGCGGAGTCCCGGTGCATGTCATCCACGCGCACAACGGGCATGAAGCCCGGATTATCCCGGCGTTTCGCGCCATCCTGTCCGCTGTCCGGCCGGACTTGATCCATGCGCACGAACTGCAGGCCTTTGTGCTGGCTGCCTGCTGGCTGCATCGCGACATCCCCCTGGTGGTTTCCATCCATTGCGCCTTGTTCCACGGGTCGCCCAATCTGTGGTGGAGCTGGCTCGCGGGGCGCACCATCGAGCGCCGCGTGGACTACTACCTTCCGGTTTCGCAGGCCACCTGGCAGGCGGCGCAGCACTATTGCGGCCTTGCGCCTGAGCGGGGGACCGTGTTTCACAACGTGATTGATCTGCTGGAGCTGCCGGTAAAGCGCAAGGACGACGTCTGCCAGGAACTGGGCATTGCCGCCAGCACGCCTTTGCTGGGGATGGCTGGCCGCATGGTGGCGCAAAAAGACTGGCCGGCCTTTTTCGCAACCTGTGCCGAAATCAGCCGCTTGCGGCCGGATGCAATTTTCCTGGCCATTGGCGACGGGCCGTTGCGTGCCACACTGGCCCAGGATCCACAGGCCAGGGCATTGGGCGACCGCCTGCGCTGGCTGGGTTTTCGCGAGGATGCCCGCCGCCTGATTGGCGCGCTGGACATCTTTCTCTGCACCTCCCTGCATGAGGAGCTGCCCACAACCCTGCTGGAAGCCTTTGCCATGCGCACGCCCGTGGTGGGCTTTCTGCCGCGCGGCGGCACGCGCGAAGTCCTGGCATTGAGCCGGGAACCAATCGCCATCCTTTCCGAAGACCGCGACTGCCAACAGGCGGCGCGCCATGCCGTGGAGCTTCTCCAGAATCCGCCACAGGTTGCCGCGCTGACGAGTCAGGCGCACACGCTGGTGGCGCAGCATTTTGCCGCCGGCACGCAGGTCAACCGCCTGTGTGCAATCTATCAGGATGTGCTCGCCCGCAAGTCCCTTCGGTCTTAAGTGGTGTGTAGCGGCGGCTGTGTCAGCCGCCGTTGACTCACGGTCTGTTTTTGCTGCCACCGAGGAACCCCGTCCCGACCTTTTTGTTTTCTTTCTAACAGGCTAATAGTCTTCAACCTAATAGCCTAATTAGACAGCCTGCCAGCCTAACTACCAGCCAGCGCGCCCTACCTGACCCATTGTCCATAGGGTAGGGTGGCCAGTCCCCTGGCGGTTGCGCTTGCCAATCATTGGAGAATGCCGTGGGAATGCGTGGCAAAATCAAATCATTTGTTCCCATCTGGTTGCTTGCAGCCAGAAGAAGGTGGATGTCGCATGCGTGCCCCAGTGGTGTCGCGAAGCTCCCGTCCGCAGCAGGAAAATCGTACGACATCCGCATAAATTGGTATTGTCGCCTCGGCAATAATATTCTCCAGGTGCTCCATGCGTACTGTTGGGCCAAGGCAACGCATTCGCGGCTTTCCATTGAGGGCCATTCATTGATGCGCCCGACCGTATGGGATTTCAGCAATGGTCGGGACGAACTCACAAAATTGAATGCGATGTTCTTCTATCCGAAGTTTGAGGGGTTTGCCGGCACATTGCCCACACTTACGGAGATCCGGCGGATCGGCGTGCAGCATATTCTCCCCATTCTTCGACTTCCGCCGATCACAGCCATCAACGAAACGGTCCTGGTAGCACATGTTCGCAGTGGCGACATATTTGGCACGGAGAATGGAATCGCCAATGTACATTCCGGTTATGTCCCGCCCCCCGTTTCTTTCTACGCAAAGGCCATGCAGGATAGCGGATGCAGCAAGCTTCTCATCGTAACGGAACCGGACATGCGCAACCCGGTACTTGCCATCCTGCGGGCACGCTTCCGTGCTGATGTCCAGAGCCAGACGATGGCAGAGGATTTGGCGACCTTGGTTAGTGCGCGGAAGCTCTGCATCGGAAATAGCACGTTCAGCTGGGCGGCTTTTCTGATTTCGCCATTCGCGGATGAAGTCTTCATGCCTGCCGCGACCATTTTCTCGCAACCGCCACCAGACCCGCCGGTGCGCATTCGAAAATACATGTTCCGGCGCTATAGCAGGCCTTTCGAATGGACTTCGTCGCCAGGCCAGTTGCGGAGCATGGTAACGCATCCGATCAGGTATGTTGTCGAGACGCGATGAAAAACACGTGTGCAAATCGCTGTCGTCTGATCTGGTTGGTTGCCTTGGTTGCCTTGGTTGCTGGGCGATAGATTTCGTGCACCAAACGCGCAGCGGCCCTCTCGGTTGGGGGCCTAACCTAGCTGCCAAACTCGACAAATTCACCCGGGGAGAATCCGATGCGTAGAAAACGCAAGTTTATTGCCGCCAGTGGAGAAGCCCAGGTCTTTCTGTTCTGGGCGTTTCTGCTGTTGGCTCTTTCCTTTATGGCCATGAATGTGGATGTGCCTGTGGTCTCGGACATTTTAGGATTCTATGGCCGGTGGCCGATATTGTGTCTCGTGCTGCTGACAGGGATGATGCTGTTTTCAGCTGAAAAGGGGGTTCGGCGTTGGACAACGGTGGACACCAGCCTGCTGGTCATGCTGACGGTGTTTGGTTTCAGCGCGGCGTACTCGGTGCAACCGGGGAAATCGATCTTGTATTACCTGATTCTCTGGTTTGAATTTGGCGCGTTGGTGATGGTCCCCCGCTTGCTCGACCCCGTGTATTGGCGCAGACTTCTTGTCGGGATCACCGGAATTCTTTTTGTTACCGCTGTGCTCTCCCTGTATGGGTATGCGGCTGGAGACGCTCTGTCGGGAGGTGGCGGCCGTCTCCGATCGGCAGGAATCAACTCCAATTCAGTTGGCGCCTGTTTCATGATGGCCATCCTGATCCTTTGGACCTACATCTATACGCAGCGCGGAGGTTTGCGATGGCTGGCGTGTGGGGCGCAAGCAGCTCTATTGGTCGGGCTGTATTTGACCGGTTCCCGAAGTTCCCTGGTGGGGATGATCATCGGCACATTTTTCGTTTTTGCCTTGTTGCGGCGTTATGTGAGCATGCTGGTCGGTGTCGTGGTCTTGGTGTTTGCGCTGATGGTTTTCGGCCTGATCGGAGTAGCCAAGGAGTCAGTTAGCTCCTCCTCCAGCATGCGAGAAACACTACAAGAGGATTTTTCAACACGTATTATGCGTAAAGAAGGGCGCGTCCAGCCCGACGATCCATTTCAAGGCCGCCGTGGACCGTGGGCGCAGGCCTTGGAGCAGTGGAGGAATTACCCGTGGCTGGGCAACGGGTTTGGCGTGACCGATCCGTATAGCATACGCCCGATTGATGGCTCCGGCTATCACGGCATGCTGGCTTCCGTGGGTGTGCTGGGAACCATCGCCTTTGCCATCCCCCCTCTGATCCTGCTGGGAAGCGTCTGGCGGAGTGTGCGTTCGCGCCACTGGGGCAACCGACCCGTGCTGGAAAATGATCCGCGGGAAATCATGGCGTTTGGCAGCGGCCCCATGGTGGGGTTGCTGGTGGAGGGGGTTGGCGAACCGTGGATGATCGGCATTGGATCCATGATGGTGTTCCTGTATATGCTCGGGTTTGGCGCCTGCCTCTCAGCCTTCTCCTGGGGGCGGCATATCCTGCTGGTGGAGGAGCACGCGCGCCCGCAACGGGATTACTGGGTTCCGTTCTAGCGCGTTCCGCAAAAGTAGGGCGCGGCGTCCTCGCCGCAGCCCCCGCACCCTCTGCCCGTTTCGCGCCCTTCGCGTGTTTTGCGGGTGAATGCAGTTGGTTTTGTTTCCCGCGAAACACGCTAAATACGTAAATAACAGCTTTGTTCGCATGTTTTGCTGGCCCGACAGCCTCATGTTCCCTGCCACCAATCTTCTCCTTCTTAATCCTGATCGTAATCGTAATCTTAATCTCTCCCCGTCTTCATCCCCCTTCGATTGCGATTAGGATGTTCTCTGTTCTCTGACGTCTGACTTCTGTCCTCTGTTCTCTGACCGCTGACCTCTGTCTTCTGACCTCTTCCCCAAAGTTTCGCGGGCAAACGGCTGTTGCCCCTTTCCGCTTGCCTCTTGCATCCCCTCCGCGTCCCCTGTGCCTTGCGTGATCTCAACCGCCCGACCGCCCAACTCTCCCTTTGACCGCTGACCTCTGACCTCTGGCCCCAGACCTCCGATCTCTCCCCCACGAAACCAATCCCATGCGCCTCACGCTCGTAACCAACATCATCAGCCCGCACCAGCTCCCCTTGGCGCGGCAGATCGTGGCGCATCTGGGCGCGAATGCTTTTCGCTACGTGGCCACGGAGCCAGTACAGGCGGAACGGGCGCAGCTCGGGTGGGTCGAGGGCGCGCCGTTGCCGTGGGTGCTGGAGCCTTGGCGCGGCGGAGAGGCTGCCCGGGCGGCCGACATCTGGCTGCACGAGGCAGATGTGGTGTTGTGCGGCACACGGGATCTGGATCTTTTTGCCCAACGGCTGGCAGGGCAAAAGCTGCTGCTCTACATGGCGGAGCGCTGGTTCAAGCCGCCGCAAGGGGTGGCGCGGTTGCTGCACCCCGGTTTCCTGCGCATGGCCCTGCGTTTCCGGAGCCTGGCGCAATCGCCTGGTTTTCACTACCTGCCGATCGGCTATCCGGCGGCACAGGACATGCGCACCATTTGCCGTCTGCCGGGCCGCAACTGGCTGTGGGGCTATTTCGTCGATCCGCCTGCCAATTTTAATTCTCATGCTGGCCAGAACCATTCGGGGTCGGGGTCGCTATCGGTATCGAAATCGAAGAACCCTCTTCGCATCCTCTGGGTCGGCCGCATGCTCAAATGGAAACGAGTGGACACATTGATTCGCGCCGTGGCGCTCTGCCGCGCGCGCAATGGCAACTGTGGACTCCGTCTGGTGGGGAGCGGCGAGCAGGAGAGAAAGCTACGGCATCTGGCGCAGCAGCTAGGCTGTCAGGACAAGGTGATTTTCGACCCGCCCGTACCCATTGCTCAGGTGCGAGCGGCATTGCAGCAGGCGGATGTCTATGTCCTGCCCAGTAACGGGTGCGAAGGGTGGGGTGTGGCGCTGAACGAGGCCATGTTGGAGGGGTGCTGCGTGGTGGCATCGCAGGACGCCGGCTCAGCAGCCACGCTTATCCGGCAGAGGGAGAATGGCCTGCTGTTCCGCCCGGGCGATGTGTCCGGCCTGGCAGAACAGCTGTTGCAATTGGAGCGCGACGAGCTGCTGCGCCAGCAGCTGGCAGCCGCAGGGCGGGAAACCATGCTCTCCGCATGGACACCGGAAATTGCAGCAAACCGCCTGCTGGCCTTTAGCGAAGCCCTGCTCGCCGGCCGCACCCCGCCGGTGCATGCGTCCGGCCCTCTGCAAGCGGTTTGAGAGAGCAGAGGTCGGAGGTCAGAGAACAGAGAACAGAGGACAGAGGGCAGAGGGCAGGGGAATGCAGATTAACTCGGCAAAGGACTTGGTTGTCTATAAGAAGGCGTATGAACTGGCTATGGCCATCTTTGCGTTGACCGGGTCATTTCCCGCCGAGGAGAAGTATGCACTGACAGGTCAAATCAGACGCTCATCCCGCTCTGTCTGTCTGAACCTGCGTGAGGCGTGGGCCAAGCGACGCTATGAGCCGCATTTCGTCAGCAAGTTGACCGATTGCGATGGAGAAAACAGCGAGACCGACTCCTCCTTGGATTTTGCCCTTGATTGTGACTATATTCCGAAGAAGACGCATGCGGAATTGACTGCTGCATGTCATGAAATCGGTCGTATGCTTGGTGCCATGATCAAACAACCTACTGTCTTCCTGATCTCCGACCTCTGATTTCTGGCCTCTGATCTCCGTCCCGTCCTTTGACGTCTGACATCTGTCCTCTGCCCGCTGACCTCTGACTTCTGACCTCTGACTTCTGTTCTCTATCCAACCCATGCCACAGCTTCACATAGTCCACGTCGTTGGCTCCGCCGACCGCAGCGGCGCGGGCGTGGCGGCTTCGGTTTGCGAACTGTGCAGTGCCATCTCCGGCCAGGCACGGGTGACGCTGGTTGCCGGGACAGATGGAGGCCCGCGATACCCGGTGGCGGACCGCGTTCGCCAGCTGCTCTGTCCGAAAAGTCCGTGGATGGGACGCTATCGCCGGTTTGCGGCAACGCTGAACCAGGCGCTGGCCGAAGGCGCGGACCTTGTGCACGTGCATGGGCTGTGGATGCCGGAGATGCATTTGGCCTGTCGGGCCGCACGGAAGCGGAACATTCCGTACCTGATCAGCGCCCATGGCATGCTGATGCCCTGGGCATTCCAGTACAAGCAATGGAAGAAATTCCTCCCCTGGCGCTGCTACCAGCAATCGGATTTGCGCCGCGCCGCTGCCGTAGTGGCGAACAGTGCTTCGGAGGCATCCGCCATCCGGGCCTTTGGCTTTCCCAACGAGACCCTGACGATCCCGCATGGCATTCACCTGCCGCACCGGGAGCTGCTACGCAATGGAATTGCGCCGCGGCAGGTTGTCTTTCTTGGGCGTTTGCATCCGATCAAGGGGCTGATGAACCTGGTGGATGCCTGGGCACTGGTGCGTCCGGCAGGATGGCAACTGGTTCTGGCAGGGCCGGACGAAGGCGGCTTCCAGTCCATCTTGATGGATCGCATCCAGCAGCACAAGATAACCGAATCCGTGTCTTTTGCCGGCGCGCTGGACGACGCACACAAGTGGGTGCTGTTGCAACGGGCGGATCTGGCAGTCCTCCCCTCATTCACCGAAAACTTCGGGCTGGTGGTTCTCGAAGCGCTGGCTTGCGGCGTGCCGGTTATCACGACGAAAGGAACCCCGTGGGCGGCGGTGGTTGAACGCGGTTGCGGCTGGTGGGTGGATGTTGGCGTTCCATCGCTGGCAGCTGTCCTGCGAGAGGCGACCGGGTTGTCAGATCAGGCCCGGCAGCAGATGGGGCGCTGCGGCTACGAACTGGTGCGCGACGCGTTCACCTGGGATCGCGTAGCTCGCGAGATACTGGCAAACTACGAGCGGCTGAAGGGAATCCACCATAATCCTAATCTTAATCCCGCTCCTAATCCCCTCCGAGCGGATTCAGATTAAGATTACGATTCAGATTACGATTATGATCAGGATGTTTTGTTCCCAGTGACCGGTTCGATCGCGCGGCTAGTCATCACCCGCAACCGAAAGGTAGGGCGGCCAGTCCCTTGGCCGCCGCGGTGCTCGAATGGCTACCTATCCCTTTTGCGGTTCTCCGAACAGTCTAACAGTCTTCCGCCTAACAGCCTTACCCGCAGCCTGACTAACACCCATACATGCGACGCTTTCGCGGCGCCTCTCACACCCGAACGGTGTTAATCTCCATCGTAATCTTAAGCCTTCTCCCCTAACCCCGGGATTTTCTATGCAACTGGAAACCTATCGCAACCAACATACCCTGAAGAACAAAACCGCCCGGCTGGTGTGGTTCTGGGCGTGGTTGTTGTTGTTTCGCTGGACGCCACGCCCTCTGCTGGGCTGGCGACGCTTCCTGTTGCGGCTCTTCGGCGCCCGCATTGGCCGGCGCGCGCACATCTACCCCAGTGCGCGGATCTGGGCGCCGTGGAATCTGGAAATGGGGGACCATGCCTGCATCAGCGAGAATGTGATCGTCTACTGCGTCGACCGCATTCGTCTGGGCGACAACACGGTGGTCTCGCAAAACGTCCATCTCTGCACCGCCAGCCACGATTATACGCGCACAGACTTTCCGCTGACCACAGCCCCCATCACCATCAACAGCCAGGCCTGGGTCTGTGCAGATGCCTATATCGGGCCGGGCGTGGAAATCGGCGAGGGGGCAGTCGTCGGCGCCCGCGCTGCGGTGTTTACGAATGTAACGCCTTGGACCGTTGTGGGCGGCAACCCGGCACGCAAGCTCAAGGATCGTGAACGCGGAGCCTGCCGGAATGGAGACAGCCCAAACCAGGAAACACCGGCCAATCTACAGGTTATCCGGTAGCAGATGTCGACTGTGGGACAGCAGTGGGCGGTCCTGTAAGAATCAGGTTTTTGTGCGAGGTCCGGTATGATTGCACTCCAGTGCACGATGTGTCACGCGCCGCTGTCCCTTCCGACCACGGCTGGCGATGAACCCTGCGCCGTACCGTGTTCGCAATGCGGCAGGACGTGGTGGTTCCGCGCTGGCGTGTTTGATGCGCTTGGACAGGGCGTTCTCTTGTCGGACGCCGCCTTTTCGCATCGCCAGTGGGATCACATCTATGCAGCGGACGCACCGCAACAACTGGACGCGCATCTGGCCTTTTACAAGCGGTACGTGGTGGACAATGTCTTGGCGCAAAGCCCGACGCTGCCGGGGCGGCTGACTGCAGGCGCGACAGGCCTCAAGGTATTGGAAATCGGATCCGGCAGAAGCGAATGGTCCTGGTGGATGGCGAAACTGGGGCATGAAGCTGTGGCCATTGATTTTTGTGAGCCGGTGTTGCAACGCGCGCGCGCCATGTTTCGGCAGCAGGGGGGGCTGCCCGGCCTGTTCGTGCTCGGAAGCATCGAGCAGATGCCGTTTGCGGATCACACCTTTGACCTGGTGTATGGCGGCGGGGTGATTGAGCATCTTGCCAATACGCCCGGCGTGCTGCGGGAGCTGGCGCGTGTCACGCGCCCCGGGGGTCTGATTCTGAACACGGTGCCGGCTTTTTCCCTGCGGACCATGTTGCAGCGATACTCCATCCCGCATGTGCCTCTGCTGCGTGCCTGCTGCACATGGCTGCAGATGTGCGCGTTGCGCGGCCGCTGGATGCGGTACGGATTTCAGTATAGTTTTACACGCTCGACACTCTGTCGCATGCATGCCGCCTGTGGCCTGCGTGTAACGCATGCCGGCCGATATGATGTGGGCATGGCATCACGGGGCAAGCCCGGAACCCCCGGTTATTGGTTGGCCGACCGCGAGCCATTCTGGGACGTGTTGCTGGTCGAAGCTGTCAAGGATTGAGCACATTCACGGTTTGCCGGATGCGCCTGTCAATCGGGACGCCTCTTTGCGGCGTCCGCGGACGGTTCGGAGAACCGTCATTTCTCCCAACAGCCGCTTGCCCGCTTTTGACAGTCTCTATAGCAAATGACTCTGCTAGACAGATCGCTCGGATGAAGACGCCAACAGTCAAATGCCTCTTTCTTGTGCTGGCCATTTTCTATGCCGGCGCGCTTCCGCTGATTCTCACGAATTACAATCAGGGGCGCGCGGCTGTTGACACACAAGTTTTCCACTATCCCACCATCCAGCATTTCACGCACACCCTCGATGTGCACAGCTATCCCTGTTCGATGGCTCCCGGCTATCACATCCTGCTCGCCCGTGTTGCGCGCTGCTGCCCGGATTCCATGCGCACGCTGAAACTGGCAGGTTCCGTCTTTACAGCGCTGCTTTTTGGCCTCCTGGTCTGGATGCTGACGCCCCGGTTCGGGGTTCTGCACACCACGGCCATTCTTTTGCCCGCCATCACATCGATGTATATTTTTCCGGCCGGAGTATGGCTTCTCCCCGACAATCTGGCGTGGGTCACGGTGCTCGCGTTTCTTCTCCTGCTCCTGCATCCATTTTCCGGAATCAGCTGGTATCTCTGCTGTGGCGCGACGCTGGCCATCATGGTTCTGGTGCGGCAGACGAATATTTGTTTTGCCGGCGCCTTCTGGCTGGCAGCGGTTTGGGCTGGGGGCATCACCACAAGCAAGGCGAGCGAGTTTCTTCGTCGCCTGGGCAGCGCGTTTCTGGCAAGCCTGCCGGCACTTGCCATCCTGGCTTTCCTGTTCCAGCAGTGGGGGGGGGTGCGGCCGCCGGACACGGCAACCTTCCAGAGTGGTCATCGGTTTCAGCCCAATTTCGCTACGCCCGCGCTTTTTCTCGCCCTCTTTTGTGTTTATAGCCTTTGCTGTCTTCCCTACTTGTGGAATCCCGTCCGGCAGCTGGTGCGCAGCCGCCGCAGTCTGCTGATCATCTGGATCAGCCTGGCTGCGGGTCTGGCCATCTCGTTGTTGATGCCGACCGACTACAATGTTGATGCGGGCCGGATGAGCGGGCTGTGGAACCTCGTGCGCGTAACGCCGGTGATTGCCCACCATTCGATTCTGCTTTCCCTGTTGGCGTCGGCCGGCGCAGGGATGTTGACCGTGTGCCTGCTTCTTGTACGCGGGCGCCGGAAATGGATCCTGGCTGCGGCCTGTGCCGGTTTTGTTGTTGCGCAGACAGCCAATAATATGGCGTGGGAGAGGTACCATGTCGGGTTCATTTTCTTGCTGCTATTCCTGGTTGTACGCGAACTGCCGCAGGACGAAGGCATTCCCCAGCCACGAATGTGCGCCGTGTTGCCGATCTTGTTTGCAGTCGCAAACACGGCCTTCTTGGTTCAAGGCCTGCGGTAATTATTTGGGAAACGGCAGCCCGAATGCACTACGAATGAAGCACGTGATCGGAATGGCCGCGATGTTGGGATGCAGTCGGCGGACGGGTACTGGACAGCATTCACCGCTTCTGGCATTTGTTCACCATGAATGCGCCACTACCGTCCGGTTGCTATGGGTCTTTGATCGCGGGGGACACAAAGCGATTTCTTATCAAACGATTCGAGCGTAGAACGCGTTGACCAACGAGCGAGCACATTGATGCAAGAACCGAAAAACCAACCGAGCCTCAAGCGCAGGTTCAAAAGCTTTGTTAGGAGCTGTGTCCCGGCGAATATGGCATTGCCGATTGTCGGCGGCAGTCTCAAGGGGATGAAATGGGTCATAAAGAGTTCGGATTTCTCCTGCTTCATGGGGCGATATGAAGTTCACGTGCAAGACGCAATCCGCGCACACGTCCGTTCCGGTGAAACCGCGTATGACATCGGCGCCAATGTTGGGTTTCATACGCTGCTGTGTGCCAAGGTGGTGGGCGCCGGCGGCAGGGTCATGGCCTTCGAGCCATTTCCCAGAAATGTCGGCATCCTCAAACGCCACCTTCGCATGAATGCAATTGACAATGTGACAGTAGTTGAGGCGGCCATTTCCGAAAGTAATGGACAGGTGTGGTTTTCGGCTCCGGCGGACCTTCACGGCAGCATGGGGCACATTGCGGAGCACGAATCGTCCGGCACGATTTGCGTGAACACGCTTGCGCTGGACGGGTCTGGCTTCCCTGCGCCAAGCTTCATTAAGATGGATGTGGAAGGACATGAATTGCTCGCATTGCAAGGAATGCGCAACATTCTCCTCACCTCAAGGCCCGTGCTGGTCATAGAACGGTCGCCCGCGTCGTTCGGTGAGGTCGAAAAGTTCCTCGCACAGGCCGGCTATCAGTCGAACCTCTTGCTGGGGGACGCATCCTCCCGGTCCGGCGATTGGTTGTCCTTGCCGCTTGGGAAGTAGCCGGTTCGCCACGCCACTGCACGCGTAATGGCGTTGACAGATCGTACTCCCGACACGGATGGCACTAGGTGTCGAACTATCTGGAAAATTTTGCTGCCGCATTGGCTACTGTGGTCAAGTCTCCCTTCAATCTGGCATCCCGGCTTCTGCCCTCCCGCGTATACAGTGCAGTGCATGTCCCTTTATATCTTTTCCGGCCGGCGTTCCCCAGTCACGAATGTGCGCCGTGTTGCCGCTCTTGTTTGCAGTCACAAACACGGCTATTTTAGTTCAAGGCCTGCGCTAACTGTTCTGGAAATGACACGCGGATGGATTTGTGGTGAGTGTGGAAGCTGACAATCCGATAGGCGCAGTCGCGGAGACGACGGTGTCCACGCAGGCGCAATCGCCGCAAACAGACACGCGGGAAGCGATGCGCGCACACGTCGCCAGGCACGATGCGCGGACGCGCGCGCTGGATGGCCTGCGCGGCATCGCCATCCTCCTGGTGATGTGGTATCACCAGACCGTGTTTGCGCCCGCCGGATGGGCCAGTTCCCTTGCGCATACGCTGGCAGGATACGGCTGGTGCGGCGTGGATCTCTTCTTCGTGCTTTCCGGATACCTGATTACGCTGGGGCTGCTCAAAAGCAAGGGGCACGACCATTTCTTCCGCAACTTCTACGTGCGGCGCGCGCTTCGGATCCTGCCGCTGTACTATCTGGTTGTCGTCATCAGCCTGGTGATTCTCCCGCATGTGCCGCACCCGAAACTTGGTCATTTTGGCCGCATTGCCGGGGACGAACTCTGGTACTGGCTGGGTTTCTCAAACATCGCGATCGCGCATGCCGGCACCTTTCGCCACGGCATACTGGATGTATGCTGGTCGCTTTCGATCGAGCAGCAGTTCTACCTGCTCTGGCCAGTGCTGGTTTTCTTTCTCTCGCCGCGCGGGGTGCTGAGGGCCGGGTTGGCAATGGTCATTCTGGCACCTATGCTGCGGCTGGTGTGGTTGTATGGCTTTGCCACGGAGCCATTGGCAATCTATGTCTCCACGCCGATGCGACTGGATCCGCTGGGGTGGGGCGCCGTCTTGGCAGCCTGTACATACCTGAAGGTTTCATTGCGAAGGTCACAAGTGCAGGTCGTATTGCTGTCGGGGCTGGCGTTGATTGCGCTGGCCGCAGCCTGCTACAGCGGCCGGGACACGTCTCTCAACCGGGAGGTTGAATTGTTTGGGTTCTCCGGCTTTGCGCTGCTGTTTGCGGCGCTGGTGGCAACGGCGCTGTCGGACGCAGTGACGGGTCCGGCCGGGTGGCTGCGCCGGGTGCTGTCCTGGAGCTTTCTCGTCGCGTGCGGCCAGTACTCGTATGCGATGTATCTGTTCCATCTTCCGCTGCGGGCAGTGGTGCGCGATGTGATCCTCAAGCCGGCGCAGTTTCAAGGCCTGTTCGGGTCCATGTTGGCAGGACAGTTTGTTTTTCATATTCTTGCCACGGCAATGACTCTCGGGGCTGCCTGGCTGAGCTGGCATCTGCTGGAGAAGCACTGTCTGAATCTGAAACGCTTCTTTAAAACCTAGGCCGGAAAATGTCTTTTTCCATCCTGATCCTGACCCACAACGAGGAGCGCAACCTCGCTGCCTGCCTCGCCAGCTTGGCGTGGTGCGATGACGTGGTGGTGCTCGACTCGCACAGCATTGACCGCACGCGCGAGATTGCCACGGCTCATGGCGCGCGGGTGTTTTGCCGGCCGTTCGACAACTTTGGGGACCAGCGCAACTTCGCGCTCGATACCGTGGCCTTCCAGAACCCCTGGGTTTTTCATCTCGATGCGGACGAGCAGTTCACGGATGCGCTGCGTGCGGAATGCGAAACATGTGTTGGCGCCGATTGCCACAGCGGCTATCTGGCTCCCAGCCGGCTGATGTTCAGGGGGCGCTGGCTCAAGCACGCCGGGTGCTACCCGGTGTATCAGATGCGGTTGCATAAGCTGGGCGAAGTGCGCTTTGTTGCGCATGGGCATGGACAGCGTGAGGGGCTTGCGCAGCGCGGCTTGGGAACCCTGCGTGAACCGTACCTGCATTTCGGCTTTTCCAAGGGGCTGGAGGACTGGTTTGCCAAGCATGTCCGCTACGCGGCGCAAGAGGCGCGCATGGAACTGGCCGAGGCCGGCTGCGGGTGGCGCCAGATTGTGTCCCGCGATGCGGTTGTGCGGCGGCGCGCGCTCAAGCGCCTTTCCGCGCAGCTGCCGCTGCGTCCGCTGCTGAGGTTCGTGTATCTCTACCTCCTGCGTGGCGGCTTTCTGGATGGCTACCCGGGATTTGTCTACTGCCGCATGCTGGCAGCCTACGAAGCCATGATCGTGACCCTGCGCCAGGAAATGCGCCAGCATCGTCCCGCGAAACACGCTAAAATTGCGTAAAGATCATGTGATTTGCGGGCAGTCTACCCAATCCGCGCGCTGAGAGGGTACACAGCCTCATGCTCCCTGCCATCAATCATCTCCTTCTTAATCCTGATCGTAATCGTAATCCAATCTCTCCGTCTCCATCCCCATCGATTATGATTATGATCAAGATTACGATTATGATGTTCTCTGACCTCTGACGTTTGACCGCTGACCGCTGTCTTCTGACCTCTGTTCTCTTCCCCCTTACCTCGTGCCACCGACCCCTGACCCCAGACTCCAGCCCACCGCCCCACTGCCAGACCGCCCAACTGCCCCACTGGCCTCCGACCTCTGTTCTCTTCCCCCTTGCCTCCTTCCCCAAGTATCTGCGGAGAAAGACCATGCGCATTTTTGTAACCGGTGGCGCCGGCTATATTGGCAGCGTCACCTCGCAGATGCTGCTCGATGGCGGTCACGACCTCGTGATTTTCGACAATCTGGAGCGTGGCCATCGCGCAGCCGTGAATTCGCGTGCGCGCCTCGTGGTCGGCGATTTGCGGGAACGCGACGAACTCCGGCGCGCCGTGCGCGAGGCGCAGCCCGACGCAATCCTGCATTTCGCGGCCTACGCGCTGGTGGGCGAGTCCATGGCCGATCCCATGTTGTATTACCGCAACAATGTGATTGGCGGGCTGAATTTGATCGAGGCTATGCTCGATGCCAACGTCCGGCGGATTGTTTTTTCATCCAGCTGCGCGACATACGGACAGCCCGAGCGCGTGCCCATTGATGAGACAACACCCCAGAACCCGACCAACCCCTATGGCCACTCCAAACTGGTGTTGGAGCAGATCCTGACCTGGCATGCTGAACGCAAGGGGCTGCAGCCGTGTTTTCTGCGCTACTTCAACGCCTGCGGTGCGAAGGGCGACCTGGGCGAGGATCACGAGCCAGAGGCCCATCTGATTCCCAACCTCCTTCGCGTGGCCCTGGGTCAGCGTGCGCAGGCCGAATTGTATGGCAATGACTATCCGACGCCCGACGGCACCTGCATCCGCGACTACGTGCATGTCTGCGACCTGGCCGATGCCCATATCCGCGCCCTGGTGACCAATTCAACCGGGGCATTCAATCTGGGTACGGGTGTCGGTTCGTCGGTGTGCGAGGTGCTGGCCGCCTGCCGCCGGATTACCCGGCATCCGATTCCTGCGGCCATCCTGCCGCGGCGCCCCGGCGATCCGCCCATGCTGGTGGCATCCGGCGACAAGGCGCGGCAGGTGTTGGGATGGGTTCCTGCCTACTCAACACTCGACCGCATGGTGTCCGATGCTTGGACCTGGCACCAACGCCACCCGCACGGATATTGATTTCCTGCCCGCAATCTTCTCCCTCTTAATCCTAATCTCTCCCCGTCTTCATCCCCTTCGGTTACGATTATGATTTTATCTGACCGCTGACTCTGTTCTCTTCCCTCTTGCCCCTTACCCCCGACCTTTTCCTCAATTTTCGCCTGTGTTTCGCGGGCAAAATTAACCACTGCCTCTTAATCGTAATCCTCTCCATCCCCATCGATTACGATCAAGATTACGATTAGGATGATCTCTGATGTTTGCCCACTGACCTCTGGCCTCCGACCTCTGATCTCTTCTCCAACTTTTCGCGCCACGTGGAGTTCTTCCCTATGTTTGTCCTGACTAAATTCCTGACCTGGCTGGCCAGTCCGCTGGCAATTGCGCTTGCGATTGGATTGCTGGCGTGGTGGCAGGCCTGGCGGAAACAAAGGCGTAGCGCCGTTTGCTGGCTGGCGCTGGCAACTACGTGGCTGCTGGTGTGGTCGTCGATGCCGTTCTACGCCTGGTTCGGGTTCCAGCTGGAGCGCCAGTATCCACCACAACGGGCCGAGGAGATGCCATCGGCCGACGCGATTGTCATCCTGGGCGGTGGCATGGCGGCCGCGCCGGGCCTGCTGCCGTATCCGGACATGAATGGCAGTGCGGACCGGGTTTGGCATGCGGCGCGACTCTACCGGGCCGGCAAGGCGCCGATTGTCGTGCCAGCCGGCAGGGGAGAGGAGCTTGCGTCCCGGCCGCTCCTGCTGGACCTGGGCGTGCCTGCAACCGCAATTCATGTGGAGGCCGAAAGCCAGAACACGGCGGAAAACGCCCGCTTCACGGCAGCTTTGCTGCGGCAACTGGGGTGCCATCGCATCCTGTTGGTCACCTCTGCCTGGCACATGCGGCGGGCACAGCTGCTCTTTGCGCGCACCGGCCTGGAGGTCATCCCCGCTGCGACCGACCACGAAGCCATGCTCGTTCGTGCCGGCCTGAATTGGAGTCTGCCGAACCTGCTGCCCAGCCCGGATGCGCTGAACCGGAACACCGCGATCCTCAAGGAATACATTGGGTATTGGGCTTATCGGATGAAGAGGTAAGAGGGAATGGGGAATGGGGCAAGCATGGAACTTCAAAAGGCAGACGGGTTTCTCCAAGAGCCGCAGGAAGTTTTTCGGGGTCGGGGTCGCTAGCGGAATCGGTATCGATTGTATGTCCGACCCCGATACGATTGTCACTTTTATTACGAAAGTTCAATAAGATTACGATCACGATGTTCTCTGACCCCTGACTTTTGACCGCTGCCTCTGTTCTCGTACCCCTTACCTCTTACCCCCGTCTTTCCCCATGAAAATC
>CAIWXQ010000019.1 GCA_903916675.1 uncultured bacterium
ACGCCTCGGCGAGGCGTCCCTACCTGGGACTCACGAAGCGAACCGCAAAACCGCAGAACAGCAGAGTGCTGATTGTTGAAGGTGGGAGGGCGCGGCGGCCAAGGGACTGGCCGCCCTACCTGGAGCCGGGTGTTGATTGTTGAAGGTGGGAGAACTTCAGCAATCTGCGGTTGGGCGTTCGTCAATCTGCGGTTCGCCTGGCGGAAGCCATCTCAGGCGTGGGAGGAGAATGCCACGATGCTGGGGGATCGGTCCGGCGTCGAGATCAGGTAGGCTTCGGCGCCGTAGTGGCGGAGGCCGTTCAGCTCCAGCAGGGTCTTGCGCAGGTTCTCGGCCGCCTCCAGGCTCAGCTGCAGCAGTTCCACCCGCGTCTTCGGGTCGGAATCTCCCAGCCGGTGGATGATCTCCAGCGTGGAGAGCAGCACGGTCGCGGGCTGGCCCAGATGATGGCAGACGGCGCCGAGGCTGTCCATCATGACCCGGTCGCGCTCCACGACGCGCTCCGCCTCCTCGGCGCGGTGTCGGTCGCTGATGTCCACCAGCGAGAGGACCAAGCCGATCAACTGGTTCTGCGCGTCAAGGTTGGGGGCGACGGAGATCTGGACCCATCGTGCGGGAGACTCCTTGGTTGCGGGGGAAAGCGGACATTCCACGAGCGCGCTTTGCCCCTTCTGGACAGTCGCGATCAACTCCTGCGCCAGTTTGGCATTCTCCAGGAGCGCATCGAGTTTCCGTCCGACGAGAAGAGTTGGGCTTTCTCCGCCAAACAAGGCTGCCAGTGCCGGATTGGCATACTGAAGGAGACCATCCAGTCCGGCCACACCAATGCCGGTACTGGCGTTCCGGACGGCATTCTGGATGGTGCGCAATTGCGTTTCCGCCTGTGCTCGCGAGGTTTCGTCGCGAATAGAAAAACACAGGAAGGTTTCTTTCCCGACAACAAATTGGCTGACGGCGATTTCAGCGGGGACTTTAGACCCGTCCTGCCGCAAACACCAGGCGGTGATCCGCAGGAAGCGGTTGGCTGCCAGGTTGCTGCCAACGGTCTCCATCAATCCGGCATCCGCCCCGGAGACCAGTTGCCAGAAAGAGGTCTGGGCCAGAATCTGCCGGTCATATCCCAGTAGTTCCGTTGCTCTCCGGTTGGCATGGATGCACGCCCCGTGCCGATCAGTAATCAAGGTTGCATCATAGGCATTCTCGAACAGAAAGAGATAATCTTCCGGCCGGACGAGGGCCGCCGGAGCATGGGAAAAGACCTTTTCGCATGGCCTTCCGGTCCCCTGCTGCCCCCCCCCCCGGATTTTGCGCGGAGGCGGTCTGGCCGGGCAACACGTCAATGCAGACAGTATTGGAAAACGCACGGATTTCTACGTTCATATACGGTTCGATTCCCGGGCAGAGGTAGTGCGAGGACTATTGAACTTTCGTAATAAAAGTGACAATCGTATCAGGGTCGGCGTCGGTATCGGGGGCGGATAGCAATCGATACCGATTTCGATAGCGACCCCGCCCCCGAAAAACTTCCCACGGCTCTTGAGAAACCCGTCTGCCTTGTCACTCTTTCTGTGAACGATCAAGAAGCGTCAAGACCGCATCAGTGGGCGAGCCCCCACTGGATTTCCTCCATGCCGTAAACCATGGGGATGGCTGGTGGATTGGAAAACCGGTAAATCGAATCATAGCCCCAATCGCGCACTTGCGGGACGCCGTAGACGTATTCACCCTTCGCATTGCTGCCGCCCCAGGCGCCGATTGCCTTTTCCGAGTTCCAGAGGTTGATGATCGAGCCGCGGAACTTGACCGTATTTGCGGTCCAGTTCTCCAGGAACCGGATTTCGTTTTCGAGCCCGCCGTTGTAGCTCGCGCTCCCCCCTCCGGGGACCGTGTTGATGTTGCCGGACAGCAGCGAGAGGTTGTACGTGGTGTTGGCCGGCACGCGCACGGTGCTGTCGCCTGTGCTCTTGGCGTCCTGCCAGGTCGTTGAGAGCATGGTGACCGCATCACCGGCAACGCAGGCGATCTGGGCGCCCACGCTGTTGGTGAGGTTGAAGTTGCCTTCGATGTAGACGGGAAGGTCGCTGGCAATCGTGATGGCCGTCAACAGGTTCGCGCCGTTCCGCAACCGGACGCATGGCATGCCGTAGGGCTTGCCGAGCGAATTGGTCGGTGGATCGCTGGTGATATAGATTGCGCCTTGTCCCTGTGTAGTGGTGTAGCACGAGGGTGTGTAAAAATCCGGGTAATTCAGCATCAGTTGGTCCAGGTAGATGTCGACGGGCGCCATGTTGGTCATTTGCCGGGCATCGTAAAAACTCTGTCCAACGGCCACCATGCCGGTTTGGGTCATGGAATACGCGCCATTGGCATCCTTGACAAACAGATTCGTGCATCCCGAATAATAGGCCGTGCAAATCCCGTTTGTCTTCAACACCACCTTGTTGGTGAACGCGATCGTGTTGGATCCCAGAAGCTTGGACCGGACGATGGTGTTGGTGAAGATGTCGGTAACCTGAATGGAGCGATTGGTCGTTACATAGATTCGCAATGCGGTCACGTTCGCAAATTTTGCCGCTTCCGTGGTCGCATTGTAGAGCAGATTTGTCTGCCCCGCGGCGGGCGGCGGGATGGCCCGCTCGATCAAGTCGTGCGGGGACGACACCAGGGCAATGGGTGGGTTGATGGGGCCGACGCCATGCGCGCGGGTCAAGATCTGCCCCTGCCAGTAGACCAGCGATTGGGAGGCCCAGTTTACATTGGCCGAGTCCATGTAGTTCGCTTCGACCGTGTTGTCTCCGCTCTTATGCATGGAGACCAGGTTGCTGTGCGTGTCCTGAATCTGGGGTTCCGGGTTGGTGGTGTAATCGTCCAGGCGTTTCACGAACACGTCGCCGGAACAGGTGGTTTTATCGTAAAAGGCAAGCGGCCCGCCGAGATAAATATTCCCGTTGCAATGGACGGGCCCGCGGAAGGTCATGGTCGACCCGGGCTGGACTTCCAGATTTCCCTGGTAGAAAACGCCGAAACTGACGACATACAGCCCGAACGCCTGCACGCGCTTTTGCAATGCGACCGCCATATGGCTGACCGTATTGGAGACGCCGCACGTGACGGTAAACTGTTGGGAATAGCCGATGTTGCCGATGAAGTTGCCCTGGGTGAGGACGCCGGTGACAATGGGCGTGTCGACGGAGATCGAGAACGTGCTCCCCGTCGGCGAAGAATACACATAGGGGCCCGGAAGCGCGGGCGGGTCCGGGATCAGATTGAGCGAGTCGCGAAAATCAGACTGGTCAACCTGGGGATTGAGTTTATAGGTTGCGAGGATATTGTGCAGTTGCATCACGCCGTAATCCAGGCCGGCCTCCGCCACGATGAGGGCCTTTTGCTGGTCCAGCGCCATGCGGGACATGCGGGTCTCGCTGCTGGAATAGAAAAGCAGGGATCCGACAATGACAATGGCGGCAGTCACCAGAATCAGCATGGTGATTGCTGCGCTGCCGGAGCGGGCCGCGGCACGTGTGGCAGGGGCTGTTTTGTGGCGGCAGAGGATCGGGATATTCATGACTTTTGCCTCCGGTTACTGATACTCACGCATCAAATTGCGAGGGGTTGCCGTAAACCGCATGTCGATGCCCGCGCAACTCTGCCCCGAGATGCTGGCCTTCGCGGCGTCGGCTGTGTTGGTGGTGCCGCCGATGTGAAAGGCGAAGCCAACCGAGCAGGGCGTGGTGGGGATGATGCGGAACATGGTATTGGACGGAATCGGGTATGCCGAACGGCTGAGTACGACTCCACCGTTGGTGGTCGTTCCATCCGGGTAGAAAGTCAGAATGCCTGGCGTGTTCAGATTATTGTCCGGGTCCGCAAACGTGATGCAGCTATAATTTGTCAGGGCGGCCGCGAAGATGGTGACGGTATTCGAGACAACCACGGCGGCACGGCCGTTCTGGACATACCTGCTGATCTGCTGTTGCAGGGCTCTTCCGGTCGCCGTGTAGTTAATTTGCGAACAGCAGGTTCTTGCATCGCGAAACGCATTGCAATAGGCCCGGACGGTGACCGTGGCAATAATGGCAAACGTAGCGGTCGCAATGAGGACCTCCATAAGGGTGAACCCGTGTCGTTTCGGTTGCGTGTGCATGGGAACCGCTCTTCTACTGGGTTGAGAGCACTACCCCCTGACCTTCCACATCCAGCCGCCAACAGGCATGGCCCGCGTCGTACGAGATCGTGGCGATGAAACCGTCAGTCGAGTCAGACATCGTCCACACTCTGGCATTGGCCGTCGGGAATGGCTGGTAGTTGTACTGGATGGTGGTTTGTACGCTGCCGCCGCCGACTTGGACCCGCACATTGGACGCGAGGAAGTCTCTTCCAGCGGTTGGCAGATTGGTGACGCCGGACCAGACAATGTTACTGCCGCCGCCAAAGGGTGTCAGGGTGAATTGAAGAGGAGCGCCTCCGGAAGGGTTGAGGAGCAAGTATCCGGTCAGCGAGCCCATCAAACTGGCGGTGGCGGTGGGGTCGACGATCGCCCCCGTGAGATTCTCCGAGAGGGCCTGGTTGCGGTAATTCCAATTGAGATAAAGTTGCACGAGCTTGCGGGATGGCGCGCTCAGGTTTGTGACGGTACAGGAGAACGTGCCGGAAACTGCGCTGGTCCCGTTCATCCCGCCCATGGTGGTAATCTGCAGGGTCTGCGTGGGATAGATCGCAACGGAAATGGCCGAGAAATCGCCGCCACGCATTTGTTCGTATTTGTCCTGCAACAAACCATAGGCCGCTACGTGCATGGCGTTGACGGCAGAACCACGCGTAGCTGCTTCGGTCCCATTGTAAAGCCCTGCTACAACGATGGCAAGCATCACCATGCAGACCAGAACTTCAATAATTGTCAGTCCGCGGTTCCTCTTGTTGGCGGAAGCGCGGCAAGGGTCATCCTGCGCCAGAGGGGTTGTGTTCACGCGAAACCTATAAAACTTGAGGATCATGCGCCTCGTCCTGACCGGCAGGTATCTATATTTAGCACAAGCCATGCCATTGGCGCCCAGTGGCGACAGGGAGTGATACAAAAGATAGGAGGGGGTCATAACCTGTTCTCATACGCATTGTCACCATATCGTTTAGTTGTTTCTATGTCTATCGGCAAGTCAGAGAACAGGTCTGGCGGTTCTTCGCGCAGTTACGCTGCAAAAGAAGTTCTCGGGGACGCGAATATCCGCCAGATTTCTTAAAATTGAGAACATTGCGATTGCGTGGCGTTTCTTGCGAAAACGAACCATTCCGCTTAAAGTGAGATCAGCATGCTAAATGGGGCAGTTACGGGATGACGGCGACCCCGGCCGGCTTGCCACGCCAGGGTCGCCGTCCTCACGTAACTGACGCCTCGCCACGCTGCCAATATTCCTGTTGATAATCCACATTTGGCAGTATACAATTTTGGCATGTGCTCTGGGGTCTGGTATCAGCAGAAATGGAATAGAACTTGCTAAATAGTACTGCCTGTCGTTCGGGTGAAATTCGCTTGGAGGTGGTGTGACTGGCGTATTTGCAAAATTGAAGTTCGGGCGCAAGGCTGTTCGTACCGATGTGGTTGGCCTGGATGTGGGTGATGCGACAACCCGAGCTGTCCGGGTGACGCGTGTAGGTGACGCCCTCACACTGGTTGCCGCCGACCTGTTGCCGCCTGTAGAACTGCCATCGGATGAAACCGGTGATGTCCGGCCCCTGCCATTGGTGCTGCCAAAGACGCTACGCGCCCGATATGCTGCTGTTGCGGTTACTTCGCCGCAGGCCTGCATACGTTTGTTATCTGTCCCTGCGGGGACCGACAACCGGGCAAATCTCAATTTTGGGTTCTTCATGGAAAGACTGGGTCTTCCCGAGGGCACAGTTCATCGCATTGGCTATGAGGTCGTGTCGACCGAAAACCGGGATCAAAACGTGCTGGCGGTTTCGGTGCCGGAAAAACAAACCCGCTGGGCCGTGTCCTTGTTGCCGCAGGGAATCCCCGCGCCCTATTCGTTGCAGAGCAGCGGCGCGGCGGCCCTGAACTGTTTTGCGCGCGAACTGACCACGCACCATGCCGACGTCCCCGCGATCTTTGTGCAGGTCGCAGGCGATGTGACGCACGTCGCCGCCTTCTACAAGGGGCGGCTGGCCTTCTACCGGCAATGCCAGCTGGGCAGCCATGCGATTGTCCGGGCCATCCAGGATAAGCTGGGGATCGAGGAGAAGCTGGTTCCCGGCGCGCTCGAGGACGACTTGATCGACGCCTCGGCGCCGATCGCCTCGGCCATCGATCCGCTCCTGCGGCAGCTGGTGCTGGTGCGCGAGTTCGTGGAGCGCAAGCGCTCCTGCCGGATCGAGAAGATCCTGCTGAGCGGTTCGCTGCTGGGAACGAAGTACTGGAACGATCCGATCGTCAAGGTCATGGGTGTGGCGCCGGCGACGTGGAATCCGCTGGACACGCTCCCCTGCCAGCCGGGCGCGCTGGCCGAGCGGGTGAAGGGGAATGAAAGCCGCTTCGCCTCAGCCATGGGCGCGGCGCTGGCGGTCCTGGAGATGGAATCGTGACCTACCACGTGGATCTGCTGCTGGACGACGAGCGGCGCATCGCCAGCCCGGTCAATATGAGACTGGTGCTGCGCGTGGGCGCCGCCGTGGTCGCGGTCGTCAGCCTGTTGCTCATCGTGGCGCTGTTCGTGAAGAGCCGCGAAGCGAAGTTCCAGTCGGAAGCGGCGCAGGCGCAGTGGGCGCGCCTCGAGCCGCAGTTCAAATATCTGACGGAATTGCGTGCCGCGCGGGGCGAGCTGCGCGCCGCCTCCCTGTTGATGGAGTCGTTCCGGCGCACCCGTCTGCCGCTGGGCGACGAGCTGGCCGAGCTGCAGGCCGGCATCCCCGCGGATATCCAGCTGCTGTCGCTGCGGGTCACCCATTTCGCCGGCAAGCAGAAGACGAGCACGATCGCCACACGCAGCTACGAGCTGCATCTCACCGGCAAGCTCACCGGCGACGATCCGAAGGAGAGCGTGGACAGCCTGCTGGCCTATCTTTCCTCACCCGCCTTCTCGAACCGCGTGGAGGCGGTCTCCGTTCCCAATAACGGATTTCGCAAGGAGACCGTCCGCAAGACGCCCGCCGGCGAGCCACGCACCGTCTGGTTCTTCGAATTGAACTGCCGGTACCGGCCCAGGAGTTTCGAGTGAACATCTCCGCGCGCAACAAGCAGCTGCTGCAACGCGGCCTGACGATGACGATCATCGTGGGCGGCGCGCTGTACTCCTGCTTCCGCCTGCTGATCAACCCGATGCTCCAGGTGCACGCCCAGGAGCTCAGCCAGCTGCAGAGCTGCACGGACAAGATCAAGGGGGCGCAGGTCGGGTTGCGCGACCTGGCCGTCGTCAGCAACGAGGTCTTCCGGCTGCAGGCGGAACTGGGCGTGGCCACGAACCGGTTCGTGATCCGCCCGGTGCTCGGATCCACGCTGGTGAACGTGCAGGGGTTTGTGGAGCCGATCGCTGCGGCCTGCGGCCTGCAGATCGAATCCTGGACGGAGCGCGGGCGCACCGCGATCCCGGTGGAGGCAAAGGAAGCCGGGATCGTCCTGGAACGCTATGCGCTGGAGATTGGCGCCTCCGGCTCGTACGCAGCGGTGCGCGATTTTCTGCAAGCCCTGGAAAAGGCCAATCCCTACGTCTGCGTCACGGAAATCGACATGCAGGGACGGCCCGAGAATCCCGCCATCCACCGGGTTCGGATCTGCGCGGAGTGGCCGGTGTTCGGCGAACGCAAGGAGACGCCTCCGGAGAACAAGCCGGCTGCGCCGGGGGGGAAGCGCCCGTGAACCCACGCGACGGACAACGCATCTGCACGGGAGCCCTTCTGGCTGGGCTGCTTCTGCTGCCGTGCCGGTTGTGGGCCACGCCGGCCGACCCCCAGCGCGACCCGTTCTGGCCGCCGGATTACGTTCCTGTCAGCCAGCCCGGCATCGGAAGCGCGGGGGACGCGGCTGTGAGGGTCAACGAGATCGAATGGCGCGGCGCAGAGCGGCGCCTGCAGGAGACGGTCAAGGGTGTGACGCGCCTGCCGAACAAGAACGGCCAGGTGGAATTCCTAGCCCAGATCAACGGGCGGTCGGTCGGCGTGGGCGAGGTGGTGAGCCTGTCGTACAACAACAAGATCTACCGCTGGAAGATTGTCCGCGTGGTCCTGCCGGACGGACCGGTGTTCGAGCGGCTGCCGGGCGGGCTGGTACCGACTGCGCCTGCGTCGCCGCCGCCACCGCCCAAAGATTGAACGAAGGGTTCGGGGTCCATCGCAAAGCAAGGAGGAGTGCACATGAAAGTGAATACCTGCAGTAATCTGTGGCGCCGGGGTTGGTTGTCGCTGCTGATGGCAGCGGCCATGACGGGCCTGTCCTGGGCGGAGGCGGAAGCTCCCGTCGCGCCAGTCAACCCGGGGGCCAAGGCCGGTGCGAGTGCGGTGGTGATCGTGACAAACGCTGCGCAGTTGATCTCGCTCAGCCTCGACGACGTCCCCCTTGCGGAGGTCGTGCGCCTCTTTACGCGCATTTCCGGCGCGAACATCATCGCCGCCACCACCAACCTGCAGGGGCAGGTGACCGCCAACCTGCAGGACGTGGAATGGCGCCCGGCTCTGGAGTCGATCCTCGAGCGCCAGAACCTGCAGCTCACGGAGAAGCCGCCGGCCTCCGGCATCTTTGTCATTGACACACGTAAGTCGAGCGAGGACCCGCGCGTCTCCACCAGCATCAGGCTCAACTACGCCAAGGTGTCTGACGTCGCCACGCTGGTCACCAGCGTGCTGGGCAAGGATGGCGGCTCTGTCTCGCCGTTCCCCGCAGGCAACACCATTATCGTCAACGCCTCGGCGCTCAAGGCTGCGGAGATCCAGAAGATCGTTGCGGACTTGGACCGTCCCCGCCTGCAGGTCGCCATCGAGACCAAGATTGTGCAGCTGAACAAGGGGGCATCCGAGAACCTAGGCATCAACTGGCAGGGACTCAGCGGCGAGTCGATTGCCCTGAACGGAAAATCCAGCGGTTACACCTTCAATAAGGTTTCCGGCTCAATTCCGCCGGCAACCATCATGCCCCTCGATGGCGTGGGAACGCTGCGCACGCTCGCGGCCGTCCTGACGCCGAGTGATTTCAATGTTGTGCTGGCCATGCTGGAGGGGTCCACTGGCTCGAAGCTGGTCTCCAATCCCAAGATCATCGTCGCGAATGAAGAGAAGGCGATCATCAAGATCGCAACCGACCAGCCCAACGTCAAGATCACGCAGACGCAGGTCACCGGCAGCGGTGGCGGCACAACGTTCCAAACCGCCTCGGCACTGGACGGCACCATGCCGTTCTTCACCTATGGCCTCACGTTGGAAGTGACCCCCCGCATCAACACGTCCAGCAACATTACCGTAACCATTAAGCCGGAACTCAGCGCACTCGACCCGACGCTGTCGGAAACTGTGAGCGGCGGCGTGACCATCAAGGACGGCCTCATGCTCTTCCCGGACGGCAACACGTTCCCGGTAATCAGCAAGAAGAGCGTGGAGACGATCTTCAGCCTGGCCGACGGCAATACGGCCGCGATCGGCGGACTGATCACCACGTCTGATTCCGACTCAACCAGCAAGATTCCGCTGCTGGGCGACATCCCCTTCCTGGGCGACTGGTTCTTCTCGTACAAGGGGCGGACGAGGAACCAGTCTGAACTCCTGCTCTTCGTAACGGTCCGCCTGGTCGACCCCAAGGCCAACATGGATCGGACGCAACTCCCCAGCGAGACGGTGCTCTACATGAAGTCGCCCCAGATGCTTGCCTTGGCAGCCGCGACCAATGCGCCTGCGAAGTAAGCAAGTCATGGGTCATCAGTCTTTGGGGATGCCCGGTGGCCGCAACCGCAGGGCAGGTCACCAATGACTGATGACCAATCCCCCGCGCTACAAGTCCCGGTGCGGACGGTTTTGAGAATATTCCCTCAGGCGCATGTTGAGCGCCACGGCCAGCGGCGTCTTATCCTGTGCGGCGGCTAGGCCGATGGCTTTCCGCGCCCATTCCATGGCGCGGCTGAAGTGCCCGGTCTCGGCATAGGCCGCGGCCAGCGTGTCGAGCACCGCCGGGTCGCGCCCCTTCGTGAGGTCGCGGACGCACTCGGCCAGGCGGACCGCCTCCTTGCCGCTGCGAAGCTCGTCGATCGGGCTTGTGGCCAGCAGCCACGCGAGATCGTTGAGCGCGGCGGCGTCTTCCGGATTCGCATGACAGCGCACGCGCAGGGCGTCTCGGGTGGCGCGCGCCTGTTCCGCCTCGGCCGCCTGGGCCTCGTCTGCGGAGGCATCCATGAAATCCATGGGGATTCCCGCATTTTGCATGGTGCCATGGACGGTCTCCTTGTCGATGGACTTGAAATAGGCCTCCGCAGGGGTAATCTTCCCCTTGAGGACCAGATGGACCAGATCGTCGCTGAATGTCTGCATCCCGATACTGCGGCTGGTCTGCATGACGGTCGGGATCATGAACGTCTTCCCCTCGCGAATGTGGTTGGCAGCCGGCACATTCACCACCAGGATTTCGAAGGAGGCGATACGGCCGCCGCCGATCTTCTGGCAGAGCGTCTGCGCCACCACCCCCTTGAGCGCATCGCCCAGCATGGTGCGGATATGATTCTGGCGGTCCGCGGGGAACTTATCGATAATGCGGTCCACCGTCGTGGCGGCCGTGTTGGTGTGCAGCGTGGCAAAAACCAGGTGGCCGGTCTCGGCCATCTCGATGGCCGTCTCCATGGTCTCGAGGTCGCGCAGCTCGCCCACCAGCACGATGTCAGGATCCTCCCGGAGCGCGGCGCGCAACGCGTGGGCAAAGGAGGTGGTGTCGCGGTGCACCTCGCGCTGGTTGATCAGGCACTTGATCGGCCGGTGCACGAATTCGATCGGATCCTCGATGGTGATGATGTGTTCCGCACGGGTCTTGTTGATGAGGTCGATCATGGCGGCCAGCGTGGTGGACTTGCCGCTTCCCGTCGGCCCTGTCACCACCACCAGCCCCTTGGACATCGCGCAGAAGGTGCGCAGCACGGCCGGCAGGCCGAGCTCCTCGAAGGTGGGAATCTGCTCGGGGATCTGCCGCATCACCGTGGCTGTGCCCCGCATGTCGAGAAAGCCGTTCACGCGGAACCGCCCCAGGCCCGTGACCTCGTAGTCGAAATCGGTGTCGTACTCGTTGCGGAACTGGGTGCGGTTGTAGTCGCTCATCACCTCGTTGAGCAGGGCCAGGATGCCGCTGCTGGTCTGCACGTCGAACGCCTCGATCAGGCGCATCTCGCCGTGAATGCGCATGTACGGGCGGAGCCCGGAGGTCAGGTGCACATCGCTGGCGTTGTGCTCGACCATGTACCGGAGCAGGACGTCGACTGCAGCCATTGTGTTCTCCTGTCGCCCGCACCAGGGTCGGCGGACGCATCCACCCCTCACGTATAACCGGATATATAGCAGGTCCCGTGCAAAGATTCCATGCCTTGTGAAAAAAGGCTGTAGGGGGTTGTGGAACCGGTCACGAAGGGGAGAAAGACGCCCGAAGAACACGAAGGTGCCTGCCGCGTGCATAGCGCGCAGCGGCATCACCCTTCGTGCGCTTCGCCCCGGCCTTCGCTTTCTTCGTGTCCACTGTACACAACCGGCCGGAATGTGCGCAACGGCTCGTCCACGGTCCGCAGGTGCTCCACCGTAGCGAAGCCCCGCGCGCGCAGCGCGGACAGCACCTCCTCCAGGAACGATTCCGGCGTGGAAGCGCCGCTGGTGATGCCCAGCACGCAGACCGCCTCGACCGGCGCAGCCGCCAGGTCCTCCAACGTGCTCACCAGGCAGGCCCGGGCACCCGCTCCCGATGCGGTCTCCACCAGGCGGCGCGAGTTGGAGCTGTTGGCAGAGCCCAGCACCAGCACCAGCTCCGCCTGCGCTGCCAGCGCCCGGACCGCCTGCTGGCGGTTGCGTGTCGCGTAGCAGATATCTTCGCTGTCCGGTTGGCGCAGCTTCGGGAATCGCCGGCGCAGCGCCTCCCGGATGCGGTCCGCCGTCTCCGGGTTCAGCGTGGTCTGCGACACCACCGCCACCCGCTCCGGATCGGGCGGTTGCACCCGCTGCGCCTCCTCCTCGGTTTCCACCACCAGCACGCGCCCCGGCGCCTCGCCTGCGATCCCCACGACCTCCGCATGCGCAGGATGGCCGATGCAGAAGACCGTGCACCCCTCCGCCACGAACCGCAGCGCCTCGCGGTGGACCCTCTCGACAAAGGGACAGGTGGCATCCAGCACCCGCAGCTTCCGTGCGCGTGCCTCCGCCCGCACGGCCGGCGCCACGCCGTGCGCCGAGAAGAGCGTCACCGCCCCCTCCGGCACGTCTGCCAGCTGCTCGACCACCCGCAGGCCGCGCGTTGCCAGCCGTTCCGTCACCTGCCGGTTGTGCACGATCTCATGCAGCGCATAGACCGGCGCGCCGTGTTGGGCCAGCGCCACCTCCGCCACTGCCACGGCGCGCGCCACCCCCGCACAAAATCCGTGCGGATGCGTCACGATTATCCGTTTATCCGGCATGATTCTTTCCCGTTGCT
Organism: uncultured bacterium; assembly: GCA_903916675.1. GTDB lineage: Bacteria > Verrucomicrobiota > Kiritimatiellia > RFP12 > CAIWXQ01 > CAIWXQ01. The sequence goes on from CAIWXQ010000019.1 coordinate 12,629, forward strand.
CATCTTCTGGGTCGGGGTCGCTATCGGTATCGGTATCGGAAAGCAGTTGTTTGTGCCACCGAATAAGAGAATTCAGCATCGGCGGTCGACTCCGATTCCGATACCGACGCCGACCCCGATGCTACAGTTATCGGGTTGGCGACTGTTACCGACTTTTGCAACTGTCTGTAATCCGAATCGTACTCCTAATCCTGCTCTTAATCGTACTCCTACTCCTGCTTCATTGCCGCCTGGCGATCCGTTTCGTATGCGCCGACGCTTTCGTATACGCGATCGGTCGATGTGCACCGGATCAGGCCGACGAGCATGGAAACGATTCGGATCAGAATCTGCTTGCCATCATCCGCCTGCACAAGGTGCTTCTTGGCCAGAAGCACATCCAAACAGGCGGCGCATTCCAAGGCCGAACCACGGGCGATGTCGAAAAACCGGCATCGATCCGGGGCGGTGTATTTGCCGTTTCCCTCTGCGATATTCAGGGGTATGGACGTTGCCGCACGATCAAGTTGCCCGTGAACAGCCAGATTCTTCGGGATTGTTTTCAGAATCTCCTCGGACCAGACGACAAAACGGATCGCTTCTTGATAGACGGTCAGCTTTTCGTGATCGAAGGACGTATTCATGTCGGGCACCTGGCAATATCGCGCGATTGCCGGATTCGACGCGAGATCAGGATTACGAGCAGGATTACGATTAAGATACTTGCCCGCCACGGATTGACCCCGCCCGCGCTTTCCGTTAAGAGTATCCCCGCGCCTGGAGGATGAAAAGTCCAAATGACCCTGCGCAAAATCCTGATTGCCTCCAACAACTGGCTCGTGCAACAGGCACGCCGCCGGGTGCGGCCGGAGCATCTGCTGGTCCTGCTGCCGCGCTGCCTGCAGCGTGCGGACTGCGCCCAGGCCGTGGTCGAGGACCTCGACGCCTGCCAACAGTGCGGCCGGTGCGACGTCGCCGCGCTGTTGCGCCTGCGCGACGAAACCGGTGTGCGCTTCCGCATGGCCGGTGGCGGCCGCGCAGCCGCCGCGCTCACGCGCCAGCCGGATGTGCGCGCCATCGTGGCCTGCGCCTGTGAAAAAGAACTGGCCGAGGGGATCCTCGCCGCCTTCCCCAAGCCGGTTCTTGCCGTCCGCAACGAAACGCCCGAGGGGTTCTGTCGCAACACCCGCGTCCCCATCGCCCGCCTCCGCGAGGCCATTTGCGCGCTGGTCATGTAGTACCCTGGCCGCCTGAGATGGATTCCGCCAGGCGAACCGCAGATTTTTGAAGGCAATTTCACCCATCGAGGAACGCTTCCCTTCCTGATTCGGAGATCTGCACTCGGCAATCTGCGGTTCACTTCTGCGGCACCTGGCGCATCACGCGAAACCGGCCTCTGCAAAACTCGCTCACTGCCAACGGGGATAGGCGGAAAAACGGCAAGCCGGCGCGTGCAGAAAGTTAGTGGCATTGGGCGTCCCGCCGCTGCATCCTCCTCTTGCGCACCGCAAACCAACGGCGGCGGTCAGGGACTGACCGCCCTACCTGCCGAAGAACTTTCTCACCCGCGGCGCAAGGCCACGGGGTTCGCCGCCCGCCCGGAGCTGGACATCGCGTTGCGCCGGTTGTTCCTTGCCGCACGGGCAACCTCGTGACATACTTACTTATCGTGTCGCCCACATGGGCGGCCATTCGTTCCATGGCCGATACGAAAAGCAAAACTGGCGACGTGCGGCCGCGCCCGGTGATTGACGCGGAGATTTGCAAGGGGTGCGGCCGCTGCATCGTCGCTTGTCCGCGCAAGGTCCTGCGCCCGCGCACCGGCATCAACCATCGCGGCGTCCAGCCCGCGGAATACACGGGCGAGGGGTGCACGGGGTGCGCCATCTGCTTCTACAACTGCCCCGAACCCTACGCCATCGAGATTGAGGTCCCCGACCGCCCCAAGCGGTAACCGCAGACGACAGGACGAAGCACGCATGGTCAGACTGACGAAAGGCAACGAGGCAGTGGTGGTCGGCGCGCTGTATGCCGGTTGTGATGCCTTTTTCGGCTATCCCATCACCCCGGCCAGTGAGATCGCGCACGCGGCTGCGGAATGGTTCCCGGCAGTCGGGCGCGTCTTTGTGCAGGCCGAGTGCGAGACCGCCTCAATCAACATGGTCTACGGCGCCGGCGCCGCCGGCAAGCTGTCCATGACCGCCACCTCCGGCCCTGGCATGAGCCTGATGCAGGAAGGGCTCTCCTACATGGCTGCCGCCGGCATTCCGGGTGTGGTGGTGAACATCCAGCGCGCCGGACCTGGGCTTGGCAACGTCTACCCCGAGCAGGCCGACTACAACCAGGCCGTGAAGGGCGGCGGACACGGCAGCTACCATGCCCTCGTGCTGGCTCCGGCCAGCGTGCAGGAGATGTGCGACTTCACCCTGCGCGCCTTCCAGCTCGCGTTCCAGTACCGCACCCCCGCCATCGTGCTCTCCGACGCGGTCCAGGGTCAGATGACTGAGCCGCTGTGCCTGCCCGCAGCCGAGCTGCCGCCCCCTGCCGGCGTCGAGGCCTGGGCCGTGCAGGGGACGTCCGCCACGCGCGGCAACCTGCACACCTCCATCTTCCTCGATGTCGGCGTCCTGGAGCAGATCAACATTGACCTCCAGCAGAAATACGCCGCCCTGCAGGCCGAGGCCCGCGCGGAGTGCTATCGCACGGACGACGCGGAGATCGTCTTCCTCGCCTATGGCACGTCCAGCCGCATCGCCCGCACAGCCGTGGACCAGCTCCGCGCCAGCGGCATCCGGGCCGGCCTCTTCCGGCCCCAGACGCTCTTTCCGTTCCCACGCGCGGAACTCTGCCAGCTGGCTGACCGCAAGCTGATCGTCGTGGAGATGAGCTGCGGGCAGTTCCGTGATGACGTCATCTTCCAGTTCGCCGCTGGGTGTGGCAAGGCACCGGATGTACGCCTGGTCAACCGCATGGGGGGCGTGGTGTTGCCGCTGGAGCAGGTGCTGCAGGAGGCCCGGAAGCTGGCATGAGCACGAAACGCACAGTTGGCATGTACGCCTCCTTCGACCGCTCCGGCACAACGACGCGGGCCTCGCACTACTGCGCCGGCTGCGGCCACGGCATCCTGCACAAGCTGGTGACCGAGGCGCTGGTCGAGCTGGGGCTGCAGGATCGCACGATCATCGTCAACCCCATCGGCTGCGCGGTGTTCGGCTACTACTACTGGGACGTGGGCAACATCGGCGCCGCCCACGGCCGCGCGCCGGCTGTTGCGACGGCCCTCAACCGCACGCTCCCCGGCGCGGTGGTCATCGCCTACCAGGGCGACGGCGACCTCGCGGCCATCGGCCTCAACTGCGCTCTGCAGGCGGCCAACCGCGGCGAGCGCATGGTGACGTTCATGGTCAACAACTGCACCTACGGCATGACCGGCGGGCAGATGTCGCCCACGTCGCTGATCGGCCAGCGCACCACGACCTCGCCGCTGGGACGCGCCGCCGCCACCGAGGGGTACCCGCTGCACGTGTCCGAGCTCATTGACCGGCTGCGCGCGCCGGTCTACATCGCGCGCTGCTCCGTGGCTGACACGCCGCGCATCCTCCAGACCAGAAAGATCGTGCGACAGGCGCTGGAGATTCAGCGCGACGGCAAGGGGTACGCCTTTGTCGAGGTGCTCTCGCCCTGTCCCACGGTTGCCGGCACGGATCCGCTGCAGGCCGCCCGCTTCGTGGCCACGGAGATGGAGCAGGAGTTTCCGCTCGGCATCTTCCGCGACGTGAGCGGGGCGGCTGTGCCGTCGACACCCGCGCCTGCCATGTCGCTGACCGAGCTCTTTGCGGGCTGCCATGAGCGCGACCTCCCCGCGCCGCGGCCGGATCCCTCGGTGACCGAGCACCGCCTGATCTTTGCCGGCTCCGGCGGGCAGGGGATCCTGAGCCTCGGGCTGTGCGTGGTGAACGCCGGCGCCATGGCGCACCGCTTTACGACGTGGTACCCGACCTACGGGCCGGAGCAGCGCGGCGGAGCAGTCTCCTGCTCGCTGGTGATCGGCGGGCAGCCGGTGGGCGCGCCGACGGTCGAGCATCCGGACGTGCTGGTCTGCATGACAGCCCCCATGCTCAAGCAGTTCCTGCCGCTCGTGAAGCCAGGCGGCATGGTCTTCTGCGACTCCCTGATCGTGGAGTCCGACACTCCCCTGCGCCATGACGTGCGCATCATCGCCGTGCCGGCCACGGAACTCGCCGCAGCCGCCGGCTTCGCGCGCGGCGCCAACGGCGCCATCCTGGCGGCCATGTTCTACACCAACGCCACCGGCCTGCCGGAGCAGGTCTTTGCCGACGCCCGCGACTTGTCCTTCCGCCGCAAGCCGGACCTGATCGAACTGAACCGCAAGGTGTTCGCGTCCGGCCTCGCGTGGTGCCGGGAGAATCTGAAGGGGTAGCCAGGGTGTGGCGCGCGCCAATCAGGCGTTTGCAGAGTGCGTGCCGACGCAACCGGCTTGCAGAAAAATCTTCGAGGTCGGGGTCGCTATCGGTATCGGAGTCGAACATGCGGTCGATACCGATTCCGATACCGACCCCGATGAAGGACCAATCGCTGACGTGCAGTGATTCCCGGCAGGCCCCTCTGTGTGCTCTGTGGTCTCTGTGTCCGCACCGATCTGGTAAGTGGCAGGATTGCGGGCACCCCGGATTTCGATTTCGATAGCGATTTCGATGGGAGGCGGATGCGGAGGCCCACGGCCCTCCAGGTCGCCCCCTCTGTGTGCTCCGATCTTCTCTGCGATCTCTGTGTACCAAACCTCCCTATACTCGACCTTGCCTGCGCTTTCCGCTGTTTCCTGTGTGGAGGATATGGTAGAAGATTTTCCATGATCAACATCGAATTCCACGGCGCGGCGCGGACGACCACGGGCTCGATGCACCTGGTCGAGGCCAACGGCCTGCGCATCCTGCTGGACTGCGGCATGGAGCAGGGGCATCGCAAGGAGGCGTTTGAGAACAACCGCCGCTTCCCGTTCGACGTCGCCGGGATCGACGCGGTGATCCTCTCCCACGCGCACATCGACCACAGCGGCAGGCTCCCCCTGCTGGCGCGCCACGACTTCCGCGGCCGGATTTATTGCACACCTGCCACGGCTGACCTCTGCGAAGTCCTGCTGCGCGATTCCGCCCGCATCCAGGAGCACGACGTGGCCTACGTCAACAAGCGCCGACAGGCCGAGGGGAAGAACCCCTTCGAGCCGCTCTACCTGCCCGCGGACGTGGACAGCATCCTGAAGCGCTTCGCGCCTGTGCCACTGGACGAGCGGATCGACCTCGGCAGCGGCGTCGCGGTCACGCTCCACAACGCCGGCCACATCCTCGGCTCCGCCCTGGTGCAGCTCGACGCGCAATCGCGCGACGGCCGCACACGCCGGCTGCTCTTCACGGGCGATCTCGGCCAGCCGCAGCCGATCCTGCAGCCTGCCGCCGTAGTCGAGGGCGCGGACGTGCTGCTGATCGAGAGCACCTACGCCGACCGTGACCATCCGCCCGCAGCGGACGTGCAGGGGCGGCTGAAAGGGTTCATCGAGGACATCCACCAGCAGCGCGCCAAGCTGATCGTCCCGGCCTTTGCCGTGGGGCGCACGCAGCAGTTGCTCTACTACTTGAACGACCTCGTCGAGCAGAAGCGCATCCCGCCCACGCCGATCTACCTGGACAGCCCGCTGGCCAGCGCTGCCACCGCCCTCTACGAGAAGCACCGCGAATGCTACGCCGAGGACGCCGTGGCGCACCTGCGGCGCGGCGACAACCCGTTCCGGTTTGCGGGGCTGAACGTCGTCGAGACGGCGGAGCAGTCCAAGGCCTTGAACAACAAGCCCGGCCCCATGGTCATCATCTCCGCCTCGGGCATGTGCGAGGCCGGCCGCGTGCTGCACCACCTCAAGAATAACATCGGCGATCCGCGCAACATCATCCTGATCACCGGGTTCCAGGCCGAGAACACGCTCGGCCGCCGTTTGGTGGATCACGCTTCGCCGGTGCGCATCTTCGGTCAGGAGACCGAGGTGCGCGCCCGCATCCACACCATCAACGCCCTGAGCGCGCACGCCGACCGCAGCGGGCTCATGCGTTGGTTCGACGCCGTCAAGGGGAACCTCTCCCGCGCCTTCGCGGTGCACGGCGAAGGCGCGCAGGTCGACGCCATGGCTGGCCTGCTGCGCGCGCACGGCGCGCCCCGGGCCGACGCACCTGCGCCGGGCACGCGGTTCGAGGATGTGTAGGGCGGCAAAGAAGACGCTGCGGCAGGCTCGCAAACCACAGGTGAACCGCAGCGTGACGAAGACCCAACCGCAGCGTGTTGAAGTGAACCTTCAACAATCGACACGCTGCGGTTTTGCGGTCCACTCGATCCGCGGAAACCCCTTCGTGATCTTCCCCGCCTCTCTTCGGCTCGTGGACTATCACATGCGAACCGCAGATTGACGAA